>CAWHPT010000027.1:0-47426 GCA_963831225.1 uncultured Alphaproteobacteria bacterium | reverse complement strand
AGGGTGCAGCAGATGCTGGACGCCGCCGGCGTCGCTCTGCAGGTGCAGGGCGGCCGAGGTCTGCGCGTCGAGATGCTCGGCGCCGCGCGCCTGCGCGTCACCAATGGCAGCACAAGGAGACGGGCATGGATTCCGAGCCTTCCTTCACGTCCGAGCCTGATGCGTGGATGAGGCTCTCGCCGGGCACGCTCCTGGCGACGACGGACACCACCGGAGCCGTGTCCATCTACGACCTGGCAGGGCAGAAGTTCGTGACCACGCTGGTCGACAGCGACCAGGGCGTGGTGGCGTTCCTTCGCGGGAGAGGTCGCTACGAGCTGTTCGGGCCCTTCCGCGCGACCTGTGGTGCACGTTCGGCGAGATCGCGGCTCCCGCCGAGCTATGCATGGCGGGCGAGGCTCCGACCGGCACGCTCGCGCGTGCGCTCAGCGGACGATGACGCCGGGGTAGTACAGCGCGAGCCAGTCGTGCAGCGATCGCGTCACCTCGTCGGCGCACACGCCCTCGATCACCTCGATACCGGCGTCGCGGAGCATCTGGTTGCCTGCGCCGTCCACGCGTGGGTTCGGATCGCGGATGCCGATCATCACGCGACGCACCCCGTGATCGATGATCGCAATGGCGCACGCGGGGGTGCGGCCATGGAGACAGACGGCTCGAGCGTCGAATACAGCGTCGCCGACGCCAGCGATACGCCCGCCGCGACGCACGATCGGAGCGCGACAATATTGCCCGCGTGATCCTCGCCGGGGCCCTGGTGTGGCCCGCGCGCCAGGATCTCGCCCGGTCGCGCTCCACGATGACGCAGCCGACCCAGGGGTTGTCGCCGGTCGTGCCGCGGCGCTTCGTAGGCGACCGCAATCCGCATCAGCTCGTCGCGGTCGGCCATGACTGACTTATGAGTGAATCCCGGTCGCCTTGCAACGGCCTCGATGCGAGCGATAGGCTGCGCCGATGAAGCAGACCAAGCGTAACAAGAGGCGCGTGTTGACCGCGGGCGTGGGGGTGGTGGCGTTCACGGCGCTGGAGGGGCTCGCGTGCGGGAACCCGGTGGAGCCGGGAGGACACAGCGCGCACAGGACGACCGGCTCCACGTCGGCCAGCGCATCCGCCAGCGCGACCACGTCTGGCGCGTCATCGGCCTCCGAGGCGGTGGTGGCCCCGAGCACGAGCGTGAGCGTGAGCGCGAGCACGAGCGCGAAGTGAGCGGGCTCGCGACGTCGTCGCGCGCGCCCTCCCCCAGGCCACGCTCGAGCTGTTCGAGCTCGAGATGCTCGGCGGCGCGCCGAGCGGCGCTACCGCGAGCGCGCCCGGAGGTCGAGGCGCTGCCGTGGGGCACGCTCGATGCCGCGCGCATCACGCGAGTCCGACGCCGCTCGACGCGCGCGCGCACTGGACCGCTCGCCGCGTTCCAGGAGCAGCGCACCGGCGCCGCGTGCGCGGAGACCGTGCGCGCGCTGCTCGCCTGCCGCGCGCCGCTCGATCTCGTCGCCGTCGCGAGCCGGTTCCCGCTCGACGAGATTGTGCACGTCGAGATGTGCGCGCGCGTCGCCGAGGAGCTCGGCGGCGGCATGCCGATCCAGCTACGACCCGCGCCGGCTCGCGCCGGTGCCGGATCGCGACGAGCCGCCGCTGCTGCAGGCCGCGGAGATGATCGTCGCGGCCTTCTGCGTCGGCGAGGCGTTCTCGGTGCCGGTGCTGCGCGGCACGTGGCACGCGGCGCGGCACCCGCTGCTCAAGGGCGTGCTCGGCATCATCGTCCGCGACGAAGCCGCGCACGGCGCGTTCGGCTGGACGTTCCTCGACTGGGCCGGCGACGCGCTCGCCCCCTACCGCGATCGCCTCGCGCTGATCGCGCGCCTCGCGATCGAGGAGTTCACCGCCGACCACCGGAGATCGCGCGGCTGCCCGACACCGACATCGGCGGCGACTGCTGGATGGAGCCCACGCCCTACCTCGCGCTCGGCCGCCGGGCGATGGCCGAGCACGTCGTTCGCCCGTTGCAGCGCCGCGGGATCGATCCGTATGCCCCGGCGATCGAGGCCCGGCTCGGCAGCGAGCGGCAGGTACCCAGCTGACAATTGCGGCGCTCCGCGCGACGATGACATCATGATGAACATCGGGCTCACGCGTGATCAGATCGTCGTCGCGCTCGGCGCGGCCAAGGCCGTTGCCACCGCGGATGGCCGGTTCGAGGAGCACGAACGCGAGCTGCTGGCGGCCGCGTGCAAGGCGCTGGGGCATCCGGGGCCGATCGACGATGTGTCCGTGCCCGAGCCGCGCATCGTCGCCGAGGCGCTGCCGGACCGTCCGTCGCGCGAGCGGCTGGTGCAGGCGATGTTGCTGGTCGCCATGATGGACGGGGAGGTGCAGGCGTCCGAGCTGGCCGTCGTGCGGCGCTACGCAGACGCGCTCGACGTGGACGAACCGGCAGTCAAGGATCTGGCGCGCGTCGCGTGCGGGCACACCACGGTGGTGAAATACGATCTGCTCCGGCGCTCGGGCATGGTGCAGACGGCCGCTCGCGCCGCGTTCGAGAAGAAGGGGCTCAAGGGGCTCTGGTCGATGGTCGGCAGCCTGTACGGGCTCGAGGTCGATCCGGATCTCGCCTGGCGCTACAAGCGCCTGGGGCTGTTGCCGGAAGGCTCGTTCGGTCGCGAGTACTGGGCCCACATGACGGAGCGAGGCTTCTCCTTCCCTGGAGAGCACAAGGGCTTCCCGAGGAGCTGGCGAAGCACGACCTCGCGCACGTGCTCGGCGGCTACAACACCGATCCAACCGGCGAGTGCGAGGTGATCGGCTTCATCTCCGGCTTCATCTTGACGGCGGCCGCGGCCTCGGGAATCAATAAGAACAAACCATGAACTATCATGAGCAACCATGGCTTCAGCCGCTCCAGACTTCTGTTTCGAAGAATCGGCAACTCCCCTCCAGCGGCTGCGGCAGAAGCTCTGCGGGATGGAGGCAGCCCCAGCCCTTGCTGGTCAATGCGATCCCCTGGTTGCGTTCGGCATTGCGACGATCGATGACGCTCTCGGCGGCGGACTTGCTTGCGGCGCCCTGCACGAAATCGCGGCCATGGGGGAAACGCATCTCTCTGCCGCCACCGGCTTCGCGTTGGCGTTGGCAGTTCGCTCAGTGAGAAAAGAAAAGCACCCCACCAGTCAAGCTCCATCCCGGCAGCGGGGAACAGGCGTGCTCTGGATCGCCGAGGATCTCTCGCTTGCCGAGAATGGCGTGCCCTATGGACCCGGGCTCGACGAGACCGGCATTTCTCCCGAACGGCTGATCACGATCGCGGCCGCGCGATGTCGCGATGTGCTGTGGACGATGGAGGAGGCGCTGCGATGCCGCGCCATCGGCGTGGCGATCGGCGAGATTCGCGCGCCCGACATCGATCAGGTGGCGACGCGACGTCTCTCGCATGCGGCCGCAGCCGGAGGCACGCTCGGACTGCTGTTGCGCACCACGCCTGATGAAGGACCTTCCGCTGCAGCCACCCGCTGGATCATCGGCGCGGCGCCATCCTCCGAACAGGGCGGGCGAAGAAGGGCCATCGGTCCCCCGCGCCTGTCCGCGCGTCTGGTGCGAAACCGCCGTGGTCATCTCGGGGCATGGATCGTGGAGTGGAACAGTGTGGAGCAGCGTTTCGAGCTCCCAACGCATTCTCAGCTTGTGGCTGGAGCGGCTTTCGACCGACCGCATCGCGCGGCAGTCGCGTGAGATCGCTTCTCCCCTCGCGTCTTCGGCAAGCGTGGCAATCTCGACATGTTGGTTGCAGTCGATGCCGTCGGCCGAAGCGGCCGGCTTGCGCACCGGTCTCGCACTGGCGCAGGCGCGAGCCATGCATCCGGCGCTTGTCGCGGTGCCCGAGGATCCGCCGGCCGATGCACGCCTGCTCGGCCTCATCGCCGACTGGTGCCAGCGCTACACGCCGCTCGTCGCCGTTGATCCCCGCGACGGCATCTTGCTCGATATCGGCGGCTGCGCGCATCTCTTCGGCGGCGAGGAAAAGCTACGCGACGAGCTGCTCGCACGCATGACCGGGTTCGGCTTTTCGGTCCGCGCCGCCATTGCCGCGACCATCGGCACGGCCTGGGCATCGGCGCGCTTCGGCGACGGAGAGATCGCGGCGAAAGGGGCCGAGCGCGACGTTCTGGCGCCGTTGTCGCTTTCAGCACTGCGGCTGCCCGGGCGAGACGGTCGCCGCGCTGGCACGCGTCGGCTTGAAACGCATCGGCGACATCCTCGATCTGCCGCGCGCGCCCGCTCGCCGCCCGCTTCGGCAGCGATCTCTTGCGCAAGCTCGACCGCGCGCTCGGCCGCGAAGACGAGCCGCTCACCCCGTTCCTGCCGGTTGCCCCCTATATCGCCGAGCGCAATTTTCACGAGCCGATCGCACGCGAGGAAGACGTGCTCGCGACCGTCGAGCGGCTTGCGGCACGGCTCGAGACTGCGCTCGCAGCGCGCGGCGAAGGGGCGCGGCGGCTCGAGCTTGCCTTGTTCCGCACCGACGGCGCGGTCAAACGCATCGCGGCCGGCACCTCGCGGCCGGTGCGCGATCCGCAGGCGATCCGCGCGCTTTTCGTCGAACGGCTCGCGGCGCTCGGCGATGAGATCGATCCGGGCTTCGGTTTCGATCTTGCGCGGCTCTCGGTGCTCAATGCCGAACCGTGTCCGGACGAGCAGATCGGTCTCGACGAACGCGAGGATCAGGCCGAGCTCGACCGCCTGGTCGACCGCCTGAGTGCGCGGCTCGGACGGCGGCGCGTTTCACGCCTTCTCGCCCATGACAGCCATATCCCCGAGCTCGCCGCGGCGGCTGTGCCGGCGCAATCGACGGCGAGCAGCCGAATCCGGCTGGGATGCTTTTCACCGTTTTCGCGCCGATGACGGATCGAGCGAGCGGCCGCTGCGTTTGCTCGCAAGCCCGAACCCATCGATGACGTCTTCGCGCTCGTGCCCGACGGCCCGCCGCTGCGCTTCCGATGGCGGCGCGCCTTGCATGAAGTGATCGCCGCCGAAGGTCCCGAGCGCATCGAAGGCATTTGGTGGAGCGAGGAAGGCGGCCCCGCGCGCGACTATTTCCGCGTCGAGGACAGAACCGGCCTGCGTTTCTGGCTGTTCCGCGCAGGGCTCTACCGCGACATGGCGCGCGGCCTTTCAACGCCGCGTTGGTTTCTGCACGGAATGTATGCGTGAAGTCATGGTTGCGTATCTCGAATTCGCCGTCGCCTCGAATTTCTCCTTCCTGCGCGGAGCCTCGCATCCCGAGGAGCTGATGCTGCAGGCGGCTCATGTCGGACTCGAAGGTCTCGGGCTCTGCGACCGCAATTCGGTTGCCGGCGTCGTGCGCGCCCACCTCGTCAAGCGCGAGAAGGAATTGACGCTCGCCTATCATCCCGGCGCGCGCCTCGTCTTCGCCGACGGCACGCCGGACATTCTGGCCTATCCACGCGACCGCCCTGCCTGGGGCCGGCTCTGCCGCCTGCTCACGCGCGGCAACCTGCGGGCACAGAAGGGCGACTGCATCCTTTATCTCGATGATCTGCTCGACCACGTCGAGGGCCTCGAGCTGGTGGTGATGGAAGCCTCGAGCTGGGAGCTTTCGTCACTTCCCCTGTTGCGAAGGTCGACCTCATCAGGACCTGCATCGTCGCTCCGTGCCCCGACGCAAGCCGGGGCGGCCGGACTTGCACCGACGCATGCGCAAGCCGGACAAGCCAACAAGCAGGGTACGCAGCGGATGCCGAATTCAACGGCAGGACTCCGCCTGGCCGCCAATGCCGAGAAAAAACCATTTGCGAAAACAAGCAATATCCTCTCGCTGCTGCGCGAAGCCGCACCCGGGCGCGTGCGGATTGCGGCCAGCATGCTCTATCGCGGCAATGACCGCGCGCGGCTCGCGCAGCGCGCCGGCTCGGCGCATGCAGCGGGCGTGCCGCTCATTGCGGTCAACGATGTGCTCTATCATCACCCCGACCGGCGGCAGCTCCAGGACGTGCTCACCTGCATCCGCGAGCACCTGACCATCGACAAGGCCGGCCGGCGGCTGGCGGTCAATGCCGAACGCTATCTCAAGCCGCCTGCCGAGATGGCGCGTCTTTTTCGCGATGCGCCGGAGGCGATCGAGGAAACATCGGCGCTCGGTGCGGCGCTGACCTTCTCGCTCGATCAGCTGCGGTACGAGTATCCCGATGAGATGCGTGCCGGTTTTGCAACGCCGCAGGACGCGCTCGTCCACCTGGCATGGCGAAGGCGCCGCCGTCCGCTATCCCGAGGGGGTTCCGGACAATGTCCGCCAATCGCTCGACCATGAATTGGCGCTGATCGCGGAGCTCAATTACGCTCCCTACTTTCTCACCGTCCATTACATCGTTCGTTACGCCCGCAGCCAGAACATTCTCTGTCAGGGCCGTGGCTCGGCGGCGAACTCGGCGGTCTGTTATTGCCTGTGCATCACCGATGTCGATCCGCGCGAAGGCCGCCTCCTGTTCGAACGCTTCATCTCCTCGGATCGCGGCGAACCGCCCGATATCGACGTCGATTTCGAGCATGAGCGACGCGAGGAGGTGATCCAGCACATTTACCAGCACTACGGGCGCAACCATACCGGCATCGCCGGAACCGTCATCTCCTATCGCGGTCGTTCCGCCATCCGCGAGGTCGGCAAGGTTTTCGGCCTGTCGGAAGACACGATAGGTGCACTCTCCTCCTCGATCTGGGGAATGGGCGGCGGCTCGGTGCGTGACGCCGAGCTCAAACGCGCAGGAATTGATCTCGAAAGCATGCGCATGCAAAAAATGCGTGCGCTCGCCATCGAGATCCAATCCTTTCCCCGCCATCTGTCCCAGCATGTCGGCGGCTTCGTGATCACCCGCAGCCCGCTCGACGAGGTAGTGCCGATCGGCAACGGCGCGATGGACGATCGCACTTTCGTCGAATGGGACAAAGACGATCTCGACGCGCTCGGCATTCTCAAGGTCGATGTGCTCGGCCTCGGAATGCTCACGTGCCTGCGCAAAGCATTCGAGCTCGCCGAGAAGCACTATGGCCTTTCGTTTCGTTCGGCCCAACCCGGCGCAAGATCGGATTTTTTCGCGCTTTCGGCGATTCCGAAGGAAGACCCTGCGGTTTATCGCATGCTGCAGCGAGCCGAACTCGCTCGGCGTGTTTCAGGTCGAGAGCCGTGCGCAGATGTCGATGCTGCCGCGCCTCAAGCCGAAGGAATTCTACGATCTCGTGATCGAGGTCGCGATCGTGCGACCGGGCCCGATCCAGGGCGACATGGTCCATCCCTATCTGCGCCGCCGGCAGGGATTGGAGCCGGTCTCTTATCCCTCGAAGGAGCTCGAGGCAGTTCTCGACAAGACCCTCGGCGTGCCCCTGTTCCAGGAGCAGGCGATGAGAATCGCCATTGTGGCGGGCGGCTTTACGCCGGGCGAAGCCGACAAGCTGCGCCGCGCGATGGCGACCTTCAAGCGCACCGGCACTATCGGCACTTTCAGAACCAAGATGATCGAAGGAATGCTCGCCAAGAATTATCCTCGCGACTTCGCCGAACGCTGCTTCAGCCAGATCGAGGGTTTCGGCGAATATGGCTTTCCGGAAAGCCATGCTACGAGCTTCGCGCTGCTGGTCTATGCCTCGGCCTGGCTCAAGTGTCGCTATCCGGACGTGTTCGCGGCCGCATTGATCAACTCGCAGCCCATGGGATTTTACGCGCCGGCCCAGATCGTGCGTGACGTTCGCGAGCACGGCGTCGAGGTGCATCCGGTCGATATCAATCATTCGGATTGGGACGTGACCCTGGAACCAGGGCCGCATGCCGCCCGGCGCCTGCCTGCCCTCCACCGTGACATGACCGGCGACATCCACACGTCTCACGCGCTGCGACTGGGGTTTCGCAAGATCAAGGGACTGCGCGAGGAAGATGCGAAGCGGATCGTCGCGGCACGTATCGGTAATGACGCGGCAAAGCCTTACGCGTGCGTGCGCGACCTCTGGCTGCGCACCGGTCTTTCGCCGCGCACGATCGAGCGGCTTGCCGACGCCGATGCCTTCGGCTCGCTCGGCCTCACCCGCCGTCAGGCCTTGTGGGCGGCCAAGGCGCTCGGCCGCGTCGGCGACAAGCAGGATGATCTGCCGTTGTTTCGGGCGAATACGACGCCGGCGCCGACGCCAGACGGCGATTCCGTGTTCCGCTCTCCCGTCGCGCGCGAGCCCGACGTGCCATTGCCGCCGATGGAGCTCGGTGAAGAAGTCGTCAACGACTACCGCTTTCTCGAATTGTCGCTCCGCGCGCACCCGGCAGCTTTCCTGCGTGCCGACCTTATCCGGCGCGGCATCATTTGCAACGAGGACCTGCGCTCGAAGCCTTCCGGCGCGCGCGTCATCGTCTCGGGGCTCGTGACCATTCGCCAGCGTCCGGGCTCGGCCAATGGCGTCATCTTCATGACCATCGAGGACGAGACGGCGGCCGCCAACATCATCGTCTGGGCGAAGACGTTCGAGCGCTTTCGTCCGATCATCCTGGGTGCTCGGTATGTTGCCGTGAGCGGGCAATTGCAGCAGGAATCCGGCGTCATCCATGTCGTGGCGGCAAAGCTCGACGATCTCACCTCTCTACTTGCTCGCTTGACCGAAGGTGCGCCACCGATCCAATCGCTCGCCCGCGCCGATGCAGTCGAGCACCCGCACCACGAGGAAATCGACAGCCGCGCCCGCGGCCACCGCAACCCGCCTCGGATCGCCGCGCCCTCCGGGCTTCCCGATCTGTTGGCCAGCGATCTCGATGTGCCGGCCCGCGGCTCCGCACACGCGCCCTCGCGCCGCGGAGGAACCAAGATGACACCAAGTGCTACGGCACGACCCCGTCGCGGCCGACATTGACGCGCGCGGCCTCGAACGTGCCATCCGGCTTCTTGATTGCGCTTACGATATTGATGTTGGCGCCCGGCTCGAGCTCGTCCCTGCTGCCGACGACATAGGCGCGGATCACCGCGTCCGGACCGACGACGATCTTCTTCTCGCCCCCCCGGTATTTGACCAGGACAACCTGTCCTTCGACGCCGGCTACCGTGGTGTCCACCGTGGCATTGGTCATCGTGGAATTAGGCCGATCCCAGGGGCGATGACCTTCACCGGTGCCGCGCTGCGCCTCGGAGAAGATCATGATCTGAATGGCGCGCTGGCTGCCGTCGGCCTGCGGCATTGCGCCGACCCCGACGAAGGCGCCGGGCTGGATATCGGCCAAGCCCGCCTTGACGACGCCGTAGACCGCGGCGTTCTCGGTGAGCTTCACCTTCACATCGCCAGCCTCGCCTGCCTTGACGGTAAGTGTCGAACCGTCGACCGTTTGGATCGGACCGCGGATCCGCATCGTCTGCTGCGCGGAGGCCGATGACGCGGCGAGAGCCGCGACCAGAGCAGGGCCGGCCAGAAGCCATGATCGCTTGCTCATATTCCTTCCCTTCGCAAATCGTGTGCACCTGCGCTCGATCGCGGGGCTCGGATGCTCGCGCGACAACCAGAGGCGCGAACGCCGTCACATCGGCGGCACGACCCCGTCGCGACCGACATTGATGGCCGGCGTCGTCAAGCGATCCGTCCGCCTGCCTGGTTGCGCCGAAGATGATGATCGGAGCGCCGGGCTTGAGCTCGTCCTTGTTGCCCGGCATGTAAGCGACGATCGGCGTGTCGGCCGGGACGATGACCTTCTTCTCCCCGTCCTTGTACTTGACCATGAGGTTCTGACCGTCGACGCCGACGACGCTGGTCTCGACCGCGGCGTTGGTCATGGTGCTGCCCGGCCGCAGATCCCAAGGCCGATGCCCTTCGCCGGTACCTCGCATGGCCTCCGGGAAGATGTGGATCGCAATCGCCTTCTGGCTGCCGTCGGCCTGCGGCATGGCGGTGACACCGATGTAGGAATTCGGCTTGATATCCGCGAGTGACGCCTTGACCAGCGCCATCACCCGTCGCGGCTCGACCAGCTTCACCTTCACCGCTTCGCCGCCGCGCGACTTGATGTCGACCATGTCGCCGTCGACTTTCTCGACCTGGCCTCGGATGCGAACTGTTTGCGGTTGCTGGGCATTGCTCGGGAACGTGGCCACAACGATCCGCCAACGCAGCGGCTCCGAGCACGCATACGTCTGATCCTGTCCATCCTGATCCTCCCAATTGCGCCGGCAAACGGGCCGGCAATCGAATGATAACCCTCGTGCCGACATTTTATTCCGGTCATGCTCCATGCTTCACCAGGCCCAGCACGCGCCGGGTCACGGCAAGTCTGTCCGCAGTCCCGCCATCAGTAAACACCGGGAGTTGCGCCGCCGTCGACGGCGATCGCGGTGCCCTGGATCTGGCGCGCGCGCTCCGAGCACAGGAACAGCGCGAGCGCGGCGATATCCTCCGGCGTGGCCATGCGGCGAATCCCGCTCTTGGCCAGCGTGGCGGCGCGCTGCTGCTCGACGGGCATGCCTTGCGCGGCCGCGCGCTGCGCGAGCAATTGCTCGGTACGCTCGGTCGCGGTCTGGCCGGGATGGATGGCATTGACATGGACGCCATCGCGCATTCCGAGCCGCGACAGCCCCTTGGTGAAGTTGGCGGCCGCGGCGTTGACCGAGCCGCCGATCAGGAACTCCGGCTCGACGGTGCGTGCCGCGCCGCCGATGATGTTGATGACGTGGCCCTCGCGACGCCTTCAGCAGCGGCCAGAACAGCCGCGTCAACCGCACCGCCCCGAAGAATTTGAGCGCAAAGCCGTCGAGCCAAGCCTCGTCCGGCAACTCGACGAAATTGCCGGCACGGGCCGCGCCCGCATTGTTGACGAGCACGTCGCAGCGCTGGAAGCGTTCGTTGACGCGCCTGAACAATTGCTCGCAGGCTTCGCGCTGCCGCAGGTCGCCGGCGACGGTGAACGGCTCCGGCGCCTCGCGCGCGATCATCTCGGCGGCGGCGGCGAGATTCTGCTCCGACGAGGACGCCAGCACGGTTTGCGCGCCTTCGCGTGCGAATGCGAGCGCGATGCCGCGGCCGATGCCGCGGCTGCCCCCGGAGATGACGACGACCTTGTCCTTGAACTCTCCCGCCATACCCCACCTCCATGCTGGCGATCATTTACAGTACTACTATGCCGGCGAGTGACGAGGGAACAGTGCCGCCATGAAATCGATCTTCGTCGACTGCAACAGCCAGCTCGCGCCGGTATTCGCCCGCGTGCAGCGGCCCGGACGATCCGCCGATCACCGTCAACAGCGATCCGTTCGAAGCCGGCGACCTGCCGCGCCTGCTCGCCGGCTATGACATCTGCCTCGACGACCATTCCTACCTGCCGACCGATCTCGTGGCCCGATGCCGCGGGCTCAAGCACATCGTGTTCCTCGGCACCGGCGCCTCGAGCTATATGGACGTTGCGGCGCTGCAACCGGCTCGGCATCGAGGTTCACACCATCAAGGGCTACGGCGACATCGCGGTCGCCGAGCACACCGTCGCGCTGATATTCGCCTGCTGCCGCGACCTCGCGCGCATGGATCGCGCGGTGCGCGCCGGCATCTGGGAGCCGCTGGAAAGCATGCAGCTCGCGCGGCAAGACGCTCGGCCTCATCGGGCTGGGCGGCATCGGCCGGGAGGTGGCGCGCATCGCGCGCGGGATCGGCATGGAGGTCATCGCCTGGAACCGCTCGCCGCGCCCGGACGCCGGCGTGCCGCTGGTCGAGCTCGACACGCTGCTGGCGCGGGCCGACGTGATCTCGCTCCATCTCGCCCTCAACGACGAGACGCGCGGCTTCATCGACGCCGACCGCCTCGCGCGCATCAAGCCCGGCGTGATCCTCGTCAATACCGCGCGCGGCGCGCTGGTCGACGAGACCGGCGCTGCTCGACGCGCTCGCAGAGCGGCCATATCCGCCATGCCGGGCTCGACGTTTTCCATGCCGAGCCGCTCAACGCCGGACCATCCGCTGGCGCGGATGGAGAACGTGACGCTCACCTCGCATGCGGCTTCCGCACCCTGGAAGCCTCGATGACGCTGATGCGGCGGGCGATCGACATCGTGCGCGGGATCATCGGCCACGCCGCTGGGGCCGCCCGGGCGATGAAACTTTCCCGCCGGTTCCCGGTTGTCATGGGCCTTTCACGGGAATGGGTTCATGGCCGAGCAGAGCACGACCTTGCCGACCGTCGCGGCGCACGGCGCCGCCCGCCTGCCGTCGGTCGATGTCGACAGCTACAATGTCGAGTTGAAGGACGACGAGGGTTCATCGGCGACCGCGCCAGCAAGGGCGCCTTTCGCGCCATCATCGAGAACTGGCGCAAGCCCCTGCGCAAGGCCGGCCAGGACCCGTTCGGCGACGAGGCGAGCGACGAGATCAGCAAGAAGAAGCTCGACTGCCTTGCTGACCGAGGGCGATCCGGAGGCGGCCGGGATCCTGCAAGGCGCGATCGAGGATTTCGCGCAGGAGCTCGCGCTCGTCATCCGCCGCTTCCTCAAGCTCAAGGCCTGGCGCGACACCGAACGCATCGTCGTGGGCGGCGGCTTCCGCGGGAGCCGCGTCGGCGAGCTCGCCATCGGCCGCGCGGCGGTGATCCTCAAGGCCGACAAGGTACCGATCGATCTCGTGCCGATCCGCAACGATCCCGACGAGGCCGGGCTGATCGGCGCCGCGCATCTGGCGCCGCGCTGGATGTTCGAGGCCCATGACGCGATCCTCGCAGTCGATATCGGCGGCACCAACATCCGCGCCGGCGTCGTGGCGCTCAATCTGAAGAAGGCGTCCGACCTGTCCAAGGCGTCCGTGTGGAAGTTCGAGCTCTGGCGGCACGGCGACGAGAAGAAGCTCAAGCGCGAGGACGCGGTCGAGCAACTGGTCGGAATGCTCGAGAGCCTGATCACGCGCGCCGGCAAGGAGAGATCTGCGGCTCGCGCCGTTCATCGGCATCGGCTGCCCCGGCATCATCGAGGCCGACGGCACCATCGATCGCGGCGCGCAAAACCTGCCGGGCAACTGGGAAAGCAGCCGCTTCAACCTGCCGCAGAGCCTGCACAAGGCGATACCCAACATCGGCGAGCACGAGACGGTGATCCTCCTGCACAACGATGCCGTCGTGCAGGGTCTGAGCGAGACGCCGTTCATGACCGACGTGAAGCATTGGGGCGTGCTCACGATCGGCACCGGGCTCGGCAACGCCCGGTTCACCAACCGAGCGGTCGGCGGAAAGGATTGACGGCTCGCTCGCAGCGGCGACAATGCGATGACGCCGCTGGGAGGAAGAGTTGAAGCCGGCACCATTTGGCTATGCCAAGGCTCGCTCGCTCGCGCACGCGATCGAATTGCTGGCGAGCGACGAGGCCCGGATTCTCGCGGGCGGACAGAGCCTGATCGCCACGCTCAACATGCGGCTGAGCCACCCCGCGGTGCTGGTGGACATCAACGGCATCGGCGGCCTCGATAAGATCGCGCTCGAGAACGGGCACGCTCGAGATCGGTGCGCTCGTGCGTCACGCACAAGCCGAACGTGCAGCCGAGATACGGCGCCACGCGCCGCTGCTCGCTCTGGCGATGCCGCATATCGGTCACCCTGCGATCCGCAATCGGGGCACGATCGGCGGCTCGATCGCGTTCGCCGATCCGGCAGCCGAGCTGCCCGCATGCCTGCTTGCGCTCGGTGGCGAATTCGACATCGCCGGACCGCAAGGCATCCGCACCATCAAGGCCGATGACTTCTTCCGAGGGCTGTTCGAGACCGCGCTGACCGGCGCAGGACGTGCTCACCGCCATCCGCATCCCTGCCGCAAGCGCCAGCACGCGCGTCGGATTCGGCGAGTTCGTTCGCCGGCACGGCGATTACGCCATGGTGGGGCTGGCGGCCTGCGCGCATGCCGACGCAACGCACCTCGTGAATGTCCGGCTCGCCTATTTCGGGGTCGGCGCCACCCCCGTGCGTGCGCGCAAGGCAGAAGAGGCGCTGGCGGGCGGCAGCATCGATGCGGCGGTCGCGGCGCTCGCGAGCGACCTCGATCCCGCCGATGACCTGCTGGCATCCGGCGCGGTCAGGCGTCATCTCGCCGGCGTCCTGCTGCGGCGCGTCGCCGGGCAACTCATGGAAAACCGGCGATGAGCGCGCGCTTTCACGACATGGCGGTCCGCATAAACGGCGAGGAAGTGCGCGAGCGCGTCGACGCACGCAAGACCCTGGTCGACTTCCTGCGCGAGGACGTTGCGCTGACCGGCAGCCATGTCGGCTGCGAGCACGGTGTGTGCGGCGCGTGCACGGTGCGCGTCGACGGCGTGGTGGTGCGCGGCTGCCTGATGCTGGCCATCCAATGCGACGGCGCGCAGGTCGAGACCATCGAGGGCGTGGCCGACAGCGGCGAGATCGCCGATCTGCAGCGGGCATTCATCGAGCGCAACGCGCTGCAATGCGGCTTTTGCACGCCCGGGCATGCTGTTGACGGCACAGGAACTGCTGGCAAGCGGCGAGGTTCCGAGCCGCGAGGCGATCCGCGTGCATCTCTCCGGCAACTACTGCCGCTGCACGGGTTATCAGGCCATCGTCGATGCCGTCGAATCCGTTGCCCGGACGCGTGCGGGACTTCCGACAGATCATCGCAACGCCGGTTCCACGGAGCCCGGCTTAGGTGTAGACACTTGGCTCGAGCAGCCAGTGCGCATCGAACGAGCGCCCAACGCCACCCACGCCATCGAGAGCAACCATGCAGCAGCATCAAGCCACGGCCATGACCCTGTCGGAACGTGCAGACGAGCTCGAAGAGCAGATGATGAACGATCTCAGCGAGCGCATTGCCACCAAATCGGTGCTCTTCAACATGGGCGACGGCAAGGTGGAGATCGAAGGCGGCGCCGCGCTCATCGCCAAGCACCCCGGCAAGTACTTCCTGATGGGTGCCGATCCGCGTCTGCCGAAAATGCCGGACAAGCCGACCCTGATCGATTTCTTCAAGGCGCGGTTCGCCTCCACCGCCCACCTGCTGCAGAGCGCAACGCACGCGATGAAGGCCGGATTGGACGAAAAGACCGTCCTGGCTTGCCTTCTCCACGACATCGGCGTCGTGAGCTTCATCCGCTGCGATCACGGCTATTGGGGCGCGCAACTGATCGAGCCCTACGTGGACGAGGAGGTGAGCTGGGCGATCCGCGTACACCAGGCGCTGCGTTTCTTCCCCGACGAGTCGGTCGGCTACAAGTATCCCGACATGTACGTCAAGTATTTCGGCGCCGACTACCAGCCGGAACCGTACATCGTCGCGGAATACGAGCGCGCCCGCAATCACAAGTGGTACATGACGGCACGCCAGATCTGCATCAACGACATCTACTCGTTCGACCCGGATGCGAAGGTGAGCCTGGACGACTTCGTCGACATCATCGGCCGCAACTTCAAGCAGCCGAAGGAAGGCCTCGGCTTCGACAGCAGCCCGTCGGCGCATATGTGGCGCACGCTGATGTGGCCGACGCGATTCCTGTGATCGCCGACGTTCACCGCAAGCAGCACGTCGAAGTCCGCGATCTCGAGGAAGAGGCCATGAAAATCGTCGAAGACTTGCCGCCGGTCCTCTCCGCGCTCGACCGGCCGAACTCCTATATCGGCCGCTCGGTGCCGCGTCCGAACCTGGCGCGCCTCACGCAAGGCCGCGCCCAGTTCGTCAGCGACGTGACCTTGCCGCGCATGGCGCATGTCGCCTTCGTGCGCTCGCCGCACGCGCATGCGCGCATCGAGGCGATCGAGACGGCGGCGGCGAAGAAGGCGCCCGGGCGTCGTCGCCGTCGTCACCGGCGCCGAGCTCGCGCAGGTGATCACGCCCTGGGTCGGCGTGCTCACGCATCTCAAGGGCATCAAGTCGGCGCCCCAGCACGCGATCGCGATCGAGCGCGCGCGCTGGCAGGGCGAGGCGGTCTGCGCCGTGGTCGCGCGCACGCGCGCGGAGGCGGAAGACGCCTGCGAGCTCGTCGAGGTCGACTACGAGGAGCTGCCGGCGGTGACCGATGCCGAGACCGCGCTCGATCCCGGCACGCTGGTGATCCATCCCGAGCTCGGCGACAACCTCACTTTCGAGCGCGTGCACGTCGCCGGCGATCCCGACCGCGGCTTCAACGACGCCGACGCGGTGGTGGAGACGACCTTCGTGTTCGGCCGCCACACCGGCGTCTGCAACGAGCCGCGCGCGATCGTCGCCGACTGGAATCCGGGCGATCGAGCGCCTCACCGTCTATCACGGCACGCAGGCGCCGCACATGATGCAGAACCTGTTCGCCAAGCACCTCGGCATCGAGGAGCACCAGGTGCGCGTCGTGACCAAGGACGTCGGCGGCTCGTTCGGCATCAAGGTGCACACCTATGCCGACGAGATGGCGACGGTGGCGCTGTCGAAGCTGCTCAAGCGCCCGATCAAGTTCGTCGCCGACCGCATCGAGAGCTTCGTCACCGACATCCATGCCCGCGACCACCGCGTGAAGGCGAAGATCGGCGTGAAGAACGACGGCACCATCACCGCCTGGGAGATCGACGACCTCACCGGCATCGGGCCCTATTCGGTCTATCCGCGCACGTCCGGCATCGAGGCCAACCAGATCGTCAACCTCACCGGCGGGCCCTACACCTGCCCGAACTACCGCGCCCGCGCCCGCGTCGTATTCCAGAACAAGAACGTCATGTGCCAGTACCGCGCGGTCGGCCATCCGATCGCGACGGCGGTGACCGAGGGGCTGGTCGAGCTTGCCGCCGCCAAGATCGGCATGGACCCGCTGGAGATCCGGCGCCGCAATCTCATTGCCGACGACGCGCATCCGTCCAGCGGCCCGTCCGGGATCAAGTTCGAGGCGCTGTCGCACCACGAATCGCTCGCGCACCTCGACGCGATGATGAATTACGCCGGCCTGCGCGCCGAGCAGAAGCGGCTGCGCGAGCAGGGCATCTATCGCGGCATCGGCTTTGCCAGCTTCATCGAGGTGACCAACCCGTCGGCCGCCTTCTACGGCGTCGGCGGCGCGAAAATCTCGGCGCAGGACGGCGTCACCATGAAGCTCGACGCGCAAGGCGCGATCATCTGCCAGACCGGCGTCACCGAGCAGGGCCAGGGCGCCGAGGCCGTGATCGCGCAGGTCGCGGCGTCGGCCTTCGGCGTGCCGATCGAGCGCGTGCGCGTCATCACCGGCGACACCGACAACACGCCTTATGGCGGCGGCACCTGGGCCTCGCGCGCGGCCGGCATCGGCGGCGAGGCCGCCTGGCAGGCCGGCAAGGCGCTGCGCGCCAATGTGCTGGCCTGTCGCCGCATCGATCCTGCAGGCCAAGCCCGAGACGCTCGACATCCGCAACGGCGTCGTGGTCGATCGCGGCAGCGGCACCGAGCGGCTCCCGCTCGCATGAGCTCGCGCGCATCGCCTATTTCCGTCCCGACACGCTGCCGCCGGGCTTCCAGGCCGAGCTGATGGCGACGCGCCATTATGTGCCGCGCGCCTGGCCATTCGCGTTCACCAACGGCATCCAGGCCAGCTATCTCGAAGTCGACGTCGATTCCGGCTTCGTTACGCTGCTCAAGCACTGGTGCGTGGAAGACTGCGGCACCGTGATCAATCCGCAACTGGTCGACGAGCAGATCAGGGGCGGCGTGGTGCAGGGCATCGGCGGCGCGCTGTTCGAGCACTGCCTCTACGACGAGCGCGGGCAATTGCTCAACGGCAACATGGCCGACTATCTCGTGCCGATGGCCGCCGAGATGCCCGATATCGAGGTCGGCCACGTGGTCACGCCGACCGCCGATTCCGAGCTTGGCGCCAAGGGCGCGGGCGAGGCCGGCACCGCCGGCGCGCCCGGGTGCCGTCATGAACGCGATCAACGACGCGCTGCGTCCGCTCGGCGCCACGCCGCTCACCGAGATGCCGTTCACGCCGGGGCGAATCCTGCGTGCGCTGGGAAAGGTCAGCGAATCTTCGCAGGCTTAGTGTTAAATCCGCGCAAATCCCGAATAGGACGTTTAAAACCAACGCCTCGAGAGAGCGCAGGACTTTCACTGCCCAATCCGGTTCTCGCCGGGTCTTGGTCCCTCACCGCATCGCACAGAATATGACAAATTTCGTCGTTCATCGACCGCCCGTGACGAACGGCGCGACGTCGCAGCTTGCGCACGATTGCCTCATCCAGATCGCATCCGATGACCGGGGTCATGCGAGCTCTCAATTCGTCCTCCCGACGGCGGCAGAGTTGCTCGTGCGCATAGTGAGCCGATTTGCAACAGCAACGATAGCTCATTTTTCCAAATAGACGAAGCGCGCCACGCAGGTCACAATCCCGCGCTGCCATTCGGACGCAGCCAGTGCGCTCGGCGTTTGGGACGGATCGCGGCAAGAGCACGGAGGAACGGCCGATGGACATCGAGGTGGGCAGAGCGGCGATCGCGCAAGCCACGGAGAAGCTCAAGAACTGGGGCCGCTGGGGCAAGGACGACCAGATCGGCACGCTCAACCACGTCACGCCCGAGGACATCGTGAAGGCGGCGAGCCTGATCCGCACCGGCAAGGTGTTCGCGCTCGGCATCCCGCTCGACAGCAACGGCCCGCAGACCGGACTGTTCGGCGGGCGCTTCAATCCGATCCACCAGATGCTCGCCACCGGCACCGACGCCGTTGCCGGCCGGCAGGACTGGAACAAGATCCGCTACGCCGACGATACCCTCAACCTGTGTGTGCAGGGCGCCACCCACTGGGATGCGCTGGGACACATCTTCTACGAGGAGCAAGGCCTATAACGGCTATGATGCCAGGCTCATCGACGCGAAAGGGCTCAACGTGCTCGGCATCGAGCATTCCAAGAGCAAGATGGTCGGGCGCGGCGTGCTGCTCGACATCGCGCGCTTTCGCGGCGTCGATTGGCTCTCTGACGGCGAAGGCATCTCCAACGACGAGCTCGACAACTGCGCCAAGAAGCAGAACGTCGAGATCCGGCGCGGCGATTTCGTGATCATCCGCACCGGCCAGATGGAGCGCTGCCTGAAGGAAAAGCAATGGGGCGGCTATGCCGGCGGCGATGCGCCCGGCGTCAAGTTCGAGAACTGCTACTGGTGCCAGGACAAGCAGATCGCGGCGATCTGCACCGATACCTGGGGGGTGGAGGTGCGGCCGAACGAGACCACCGAGGCGAACCAGCCGTGGCATTGGGTGGTGATCCCGGCCATGGGCCTGTGCATGGGCGAGATCTTCTACCTCGAGAAGCTGGCGGACGATTGCGACGCCGACGGCATCTACGAGTTCTTCTTCTGCGGCCCGCCGCTGATCATCACCGGCGGCACCGGCTCGCCGATCAATCCGCAAGCGATAAAGTGACACATTGGAGACGCTCATGGCCGGCTATCTCAAGCGTGGAATGGAAGCGAGCGCGATCAAGGCCGCCGATGCGAAGGTGCGCGAAACGGTCGAGCACATCCTCGCGCAGATCGAGGCGCGACGAGACGCGGCGGTGCGCGAGCTGTCGCAGAAATTCGACAACTGGTCGCCGCCTTCGTTCAAGCTGACCGCGCCCGAGATCGAGCGCGCGCTTTCGCAGGTGCCCAAGCGCGATCTCGAGGACATCAAGTTCGCGCAGGCGCAGGTGCGAAATTTCGCGCAGAAGCAAAAGGAAACCATGCGCGACCTCGAGGTCGAGACCTTGCCCGGTGTCGTGCTCGGCCACCGCCACATCCCGGTCAACTCGATCGGCTGCTACGTGCCGGGCGGGCGCTATCCCATGGTCGCCTCGGCGCATATGTCGATCGTGACCGCGCGCGTCGCCGGCGTCGGACGCATTGCAGCCTGCGCGCCGCCATTCAAGGGCGGACCGCACCCGGCGATCGTTGCGGCCATGCATCTCGGCGGCGCCGACGATATCTATGTGCTCGGCGGCGTGCAGGCCGTTGCCGCCATGGCGCTCGGCACCGAGACGATCGACGCCGTGGACATGATCGTCGGGCCCGGCAACGCCTATGTAGCGGAAGCCAAGCGCCAGCTGTTCGGCCGCGTCGGCATCGATCTGCTGGCGGGGCCGACCGAGACGCTGATCATCGCCGACGACAGCGTGGACGGCGAGATCTGCGCCACCGACCTGCTCGGCCAGGCCGAGCACGGCCCGACCTCGCCGGCGATCCTCATCACCAATTCGCAGACACTCGCGCACGACACCATGGCCGAGATCGAGCGCCTGCTGGCGATCCTTCCGACCGCCGACGCCGCCGGCAAGGCCTGGGCCGATTTCGGCGAAGTCATCGTCTGCGAGGATTACGACGAGATGGTGCACGAGGCCGATCGCATCGCCTCCGAGCACGTGCAGGTGATGACGCGCGACCCCGATTACTTCCTCGCCCGGATGAAGAACTACGGATCGCTCTTTCTCGGGCCGCGCACCAATGTCGCCTATGGCGACAAGGTGATCGGGACCAACCACACGCTGCCGACCAGGAAGGCGGCGCGCTATACCGGCGGGCTCTGGGTCGGCAAGTTTCTCAAGACCTGCACCTACCAGAAGGTGCTCACCGACGAAGCCTCGGCGCTCGTCGGCGAGCATTGCTCGCGGCTGTGCATTCTCGAAGGCTTCTACGCCCATGCCGAGCAGGCCAATGTGCGGGTACGGCGCTATGGCGGCCGCAATGTCGGCTACGCGCAGGCCGCCGAGTGACCTCCATCGCTCTCGCCAAGACTCGCCTCCTTCCGTCTCGACGGCAAGCGTGCGCTCGTCACCGGCGGCGGCCGCGGCATCGGGCTCGCTGCCGCCTCGGCGCTCGCGCAGGCCGGCGCCCATGTGACGCTTGCCGCGCGCACGCAGGCGGAAATCGATGCGGCCGCACAGGCGATCCGGGCGCGCGGCGAGGAGGCCGCCGCGCTGGCGCTCGATGTGACCGATGTCGATGGCGTTCGCGCAGCCATCGCACGGGCCGAGCCGTTCGACGTCCTGATCAACAATGCCGGCGGCAATCGCCCGGCCTACCTGATGGATGTCGCGCTCGAGGACTTCGACGCCGTCTTCGCGCTCAACGTGCGCGCCGCCTTCTTCATGGCGCAGGCGGTGGCGCGCCGCCTGATCGAGGCGCACCGCCCCGGCTCGATCGTCAACATCTCTTCGCAGATGGGCCATGTCGGCGCCGCCCGGCGCACCGTCTATTGCGCCAGCAAGCACGCCGTGGAGGGTTTCACCAAGGCGATGGCGATCGAGCTCGCCCCGCACAACATCCGGGTCAACACTCTCGGGCCGACCTTCCTCGAGACGCCGATGACGCGGCCGTTCTTCGAGAACAAGGCGTTTCGCGAGGAAGTGCTCTCCAAGATCAAGCTCGGCCGCCTCGGCCAGCTCGACGAATTGACCGGTGCGATCATATTTCTCGCCTCCGACGCCTCGTCGCTGATGACGGGGGCGGCCCTCGTTCTCGATGGCGGCTGGACGGCGGAATGAACGTGCCCAGGCTGCAAAGCTGCCAAGGAGGATATCATGCGCGTTTTGCTGCTCGCTCTGCTGTCGCTCGTCATCGCTCCTGCCCACGCCGACGACAATGAGATCAGGCAAAGGATCGTCGGGATATGGAGCCTGATTTCGGTCGTCTACGAGGATCAGGAAACCAAGGAACGCACGCCGGTGCTCGGCCAGCATCCCCGAGGCCGGCAGATCGCGACCGCCGACGGCCGCTGGCTCGCGCTCGTCACCGCCGAAGGCCGGCCGGTGCCGAAAACGGACGCGGAGCGCGCGCAGGCGCTTCGCACCATGATCGCCTATACCGGCCGCTACCGGGTCGAGGACGGCAAGGTCGTCACCAAGGTCGAAGCCGCCTGGAACGAGGCATGGGTCGGCGGCGAGCAGACCCGGTTCGTGCGTTTCGAGGGCGATCGGCTGTTCATCGAGAGCCCGCCGATGCCGCACCCCAACCAGAACAACAGGGTGGTGCGGGTGATCGTGATCTGGGAGCGGGAAAAGTAATGCTCCTTCTCGAGAATCCCGACGCGTCCGCTCTCAGCCAACCGCTCCCGGTCAAGCCATCTTTACCGGATAGATCGGCGGTTGCCCGCTGAGCACCCGCGCCACGTCGCTGGCACACTTGGTCTGCAATTCGTTGAGCGCCTCGACCGAATAGAATGCCGTGTGCGGCGTCAGGATGACGTTGTCACGGCCGAGTAGACTGGAGTCCTTCGGCAAAGGCTCGGCCGCGACCACGTCGAGTGCGGCGCCGCCGAGATGGCCGGCATCGAGCGCCGCAACGAGCGCGTCCTCGTCGATGAGCGGTCCGCGGGCGGTGTTGATGAGCGCCGCGCCCTTCTTCATCTTTCGGAAAACCTCGGCGTTGAACAGGCCGCGCGTCGCCGGCAGCAGCGGAGCGTGGATCGAGACGAAGTCGGACATCGCCAGAAGCTCGTCGAAGCCTACGCTCTCGACGCCTGCTGCGGTGATGATCTCGGCCGGGACATTGGGATCGTGCGTCACGATCCGCAAGCCGAACGACCTTGCCTTCGGCGCCAGCGCCCGCGGGATATTGCCGAAGCCGACGAGCCCGAGCACACGCCCGCTCAGACGGTGGATCGGAATGAGCGGCGGCACTTCCCATCGGCCGGCTTGCACCAGCATGTTGGAAAGCGGCACCTTGCGCACCAGCGCCAGCAGCAGCGCCATGGCGTGATCGGACACCTCCTGCATGCAGTAATCCGGCACGTAGGTGACCGTGATGCCGAGCGTGGCGGCCGCCGGGATATCGATATTGTCGACGCCGAGGCCGAAGCGCCCGATCGCCTTGCAGCGCCTCAGCTTGCGCAGCAGGTCCCCGGGAAGCCTGGCATAGGTGACGAGGATCGCGTCCGCGTCGCGAGCAACATCGAGAATGTCGTCGGCGGAGGCGCTCTTCGCCATGCGCAGGTCCGGATCGAGATGCGCGAGCGCGGCCTTGGCGGGATCGAGTGAGGGAAACGGACTGTCCGTGACTGCGATCAAAGGACGGGCCATGGATCATTCCTTGACGCAGGGGAAAGGTGACAGGATGATTATCGTGCCGGCACCCCGAGGCTGCGGTGATGCTTTTACTGAAGCAGACCGACATGTCTCAATCACGAAAAAATGAGCCGGTTGCAGACGAATTATACCAACGCACGCCATGATCGACGCTCCCTCACGTCATGGCCGTCCCCGGACTTGATCCGGGGATTGTCCCGGCCATCCACGCCTTTGATTTGACTCGCGATTTCAAAACGTGGATGCCCGCGACAATCCCCGGATCAAGTCCGGGGACGGGCATGACGAGTTAAACATCATGACGGTTGGTATTACGCGCAGTGGGCCCATCGACAACAACAGTGTCGAACTCCGTTTGCATGGCGGCGGTGATGACCGGCTGCCTCGGCAGTTTCTCCGAAGGTTCATACCACGGCTGTTTTTCTACAACGCCGCCCTGGACTGCTTGCGCCAGCAGTTGTCCGATTTCATCGCCTTCCAGGGCAACGAGCTTATTATCGGAGTCGAACTTATAGAGTTGGGGACAAAAATACAGGGCATGAATGCGTGGATCATATCCTTCCAGGACCAGGAAGTGTTTCGATCGCAGGAAAAAGTTATATTTCTTTACGATTTTTCTTTCCAACGTCGCCATGGCGACCCGGAGTTTCTCAGTCGAGGGACCGACGATGGTCCCGGCCTCCAATATGATGATCCAGTCGTTCTTCGTGACGTTGTCCGCATGGATCGGGATGTAGTGACTCGGCACTTTTCTTCTGAAGATACCCATTTGTCCGGC
Source organism: uncultured Alphaproteobacteria bacterium (assembly GCA_963831225.1). Classification (GTDB taxonomy): domain Bacteria; phylum Pseudomonadota; class Alphaproteobacteria; order Rhizobiales; family Xanthobacteraceae; genus VAZQ01. The sequence continues at coordinate 23,667 of CAWHPT010000027.1, read as the reverse complement.
GTCCCTGATGAGTGCTGGTCTTGGATCGGCGCGCCGCCGTGGCTGATGTGTTTGGAATTCCGAGGACGCCGACCTCCAACATGGTGAGGGTACCGAGCCGGGCAGCGAGGTCAATCGCCTGCGGCGAGGGTATGTCTCCGCCCACCGCGCGCCGACGAGATAAGAATTTCCTGCGCCGATGGCAGCGCCCGTCGCCACTTCGGAACCTTTCGATTTCAGCGCGCTTGTTGCCATAGCGGAGGCGCAAGTGGCAACAACACCGAACCCAAGGCCTGACGACGACCCGACGTCGAAACCCGAAGTCCCGGATATTGAGCCGCCCCCGCCTCCCCATATCGACCCCGAAGAGCCGGGTGATGTGCCGGTGGAAGAGCCGGGGCAGCCGCCGAAGCCAAAACGAGCAAGCTTTACGGAGGCCGGGCGGATTGCCTAATCAGTGATGTCGTTCGGCGGATTTCTCGGGATTGGTGAGCGATGCACTCATGCGCAATCTGAAGCGATCCGCCCGCCAGTCATCACGGCGCTCGCAACATGAGATCGGCCTCGTATAGTCTACCTCGGGCAGGGTTTCATACGCCAAAAGTCCACCTCCAAGATTGCGGTGCAGAGATATCCCTGAATCGAAACCATATGGTCAACGCAACCATCCGCCGGGTGGCCGGCGCCGTGCTCGTCCTTGCGTTCGCGTCGTCGCCGGTCCTGGCGCAAGCCTACCCGGCGCGCCGCATCACGATCGTGGTTCCGTTCTCGCCGGGCACCGCATTCGATTTGATCGCCCGCACGGCGGCGCAAAAGATCACCGAGCGCCACGGCCAGCCGGTCGTGGTCGACAACAAGCCGGGCGCCAGCGGCACCCTCGGCACGGAAATGGTCGCTTCCGCCGCGCCCGATGGCTACACGCTGGTGACCGCCGGCGCGCCGCTCACGGTCCACAAGGCTCTGATCAAGAACCTGCGCTACGATCCTGTCACGAGCTTCACGCCGATCGCCACGCTGACGGCGAGCAGCGTCGGTCTCGTGGTCAATCCGGCGGTCATGCCGGTCCACTCGCTCGACGAGCTGATTGCCGCCGTCAAGGCCAGGCCCGGGCACTACAATTATTCATCGCCCGGCGTCGGAACGCTGCAGCAACTGGGCTTCGAGCTGTTCAAGCAGCAACTGGGGCTCGATGTGCAGCACGTGCCCTATCGTGGCGCGTCGCAGGCCATCACCGACTTCGTGTCCGGACAGGTGCACTTCACTTACCTTCCCATCAGCTCCGCGCTGCCGCATGTGCAGGCGGGAAAACTGCGCATCCTCGCAAATGCCGGCAGCAAGCGCTCGCCGTTTGCGCCCGATATTCCGACGCTCGGCGAGCTCGGCCATCCGACCCTCGACTTCGATCTCTGGTTCGGCTTCCTCGGCCCGGCCAACCTTCCGCCCGCGATCGTGCAATGGTGGGAAAAAGAGCTTGCCGTGGTAGCCGAGACGCGCGACGCGCAAGAAGCCTTCCGGCGGCATGGCCTGACGCCGATGTACCTCGATGCGACCGCCACCGGCGCGCGACTCAAATCCGAGGTGGCGCGCTGGACCGGGGTGGCGGAGAAAGCCGGGCTCAAGCCGGAGTGACGCGCAACACCTCCGGGTTCACGCAATTGGGCGGGATCTTGCCGTCGAGCAGGGCGAAGATGTTATCGACCACGATGTTGGCCATCTGCTCGCGCACCTCGACGACGGCGCTGCCGAGGTGCGGCGTGGTCACCACGTTCGGCATCGCGAGCAGCGCGGGCGTCACCTCGGGCTCGTGCTCGAACACGTCGAGGCCGGCGCCGGCGAGCTGATGGTTTTCGAGCGCGCGCGCCAGCGCCGCTTCGTCGATGATCGCGCCGCGCGCGGTATTGATCAGGAAAGCGGTCGGCTTCATGAGCGCAAGCTCACGCGCGCCGATCTGATGGCGCGTCTCGGAGTTGAGCGGCGAATGCAGCGACACGAAATCCGATTCCTGCAGAAGCCGATCGAGCGGGACGTATGTCATGCCGCGCTCGCGTTCCGGCTCTCGGGCTTGCGGCGCGGTGCCCAGTAGAGAATGCGCATGTCGAACCCGCGGGCGCGGCGGGCGACGGCGGTGCCGATGCGCCCGCCGCCGCCGACGAGGCCGATGGTCTTGCCGAAAACCGCGGAGCCCAGGAGATGGTTCGACTGTGAGCCGGGAAACCGGCCGGCCTGCACCAGGCGCCCGCCCTCGACCATGCGCCGCGCCACCATCAGCATCAGCCCGAACGCGATGTCGGCGGTGGCCTCGGCGACGATGGGCGGCACCACCGTGACCGGGATCCTTCGCCGGGTCGCTTCCGCCACGTCGATATTGTCCGGCGTTATCGATTGCGAGGTGATGGCGCGCAGCTGCGGATTGGCCGCGATCACATCGCGATCGATCCGGTCGTGCAGCAGCGAGAACAGAATGTCGCATTCGCGCACGGCGGCGATCAGCGTCTGCTTGTCGATGATCCGGCTCGAATCCGGATTGACCTCGACGGTCGCAACCTGGCGCAGGCGATCGGTTGCGCTTTCCGCGACCGGCTGGGTGACGAAGATGCGCGGCCGCATCACACCATCCACCGCACGATTCCGGCGACCCCGTCGACCGCAACCTGCGCGCCGTCCGGGATGCTGCTGGTCGCATCGAGCACGCCCAGCACCATCGGGATGCCGCGCTCGCGCGCGAGCGAAGCGAGATGCGACGTCGAGCCGCCGAGCTCGGCAACGACGCCGGCGACGCGCGGCAGAACGTGGCTCACTGCCGGGCCGGCGACGCGCGTCACCAGCACATCGCCGGGCGCGACGCGCGCAAGCTCGCATTCGCAGTTAACCACCACGGCGCGCCCCGCGCCCCAGCCGATCCCGGCGGGATGCCCATTGAGTCCGGGATGCTCGAGCCAGATCTGGTCCGGCACGGTGACCGGCTCCACCGTCAGCGGGCGCGCCTGCAGCAGCTTGAAGCCCGCGGCATCGAGCGCCCATTCGATCTCGACCGGGCCGCCGGCCACGGCCTCCGCCTTGCGCATCATGCGGCCGAGGGTGACCGCCTGGGCGGCGTCGAGACAAGGCGCGCCGACAAGCTCGCGCGGCACTGCTCTGCGGCATGGCGCCGGCGCCGTGTCCGCAGGTCTCGCGGTGATCCTTGCGGCCGGCTTCGATCTTGCGCAGGAAACACTGGCGCGAGAGCACGATCCGGTCGGGCACCACCTCGCCTTGGGCGATGGCCGAGCCGAGCCCCCAGGTCGCGCTGATCAGCATCTGGCCTTGCGCCGTCTCACTCAAGCCGCCGCCGGAGGCGCGCGCATCGACGAGCGGCTGGATCAGCACCGCCATGGCGGTATCGGCGGGCGAGAGGCCGTGGTTGTCCATGTAGCGGCGCGCATTGCTGGTCCACAGCGCAGCCCAGCACGCGCGCACCGCGGTGAGGAATGCCGGTTCCTGATCGATGCCGAGAAAGCTCTCGAACTGGCCGGCGAAATTCGCGCCCTTGCGGTCCTCGATCAGGGCAGAGGAGCGAACCGCGCTGGGACCGCTGCTCTCCTGGCGCTGGCCTTCCCAGGCGGCGAGCAACGGCACGAGGATCTCGGGCGCGATCGGCTGCTCATAGAGCGCCGAGCCTGATCTCGACCGAGAGCCGCCGCTGCTCCGCCATGCCGGCAGCGGCGAAGCGGCCAACCAGATCGTCCAGGCCCAGTGCCGCGATCTGCGCTCGATAGGCATCGGCGCCCAGGCAGAAACCGCCCGGCGTCGGCAGGCCCGCGCGCGCCAAGGCCGCGAGGTTCGCCGCTTTCGGCCCGACCCGGTCGGCGTCGCAGCGCGCGTGACGCCTGCTCGAGCTGCGGACGATGAACCGGGCAGCGCGATTCCGATCAGCGAATCACTTCACGTGATCGGCGTAGCCGGGAATCGGATCGACCACGGTGATCTGCTTGACCGGGAAGTTGGAGATGATCTCGATCTCCTTGTCGTGCACGATGAGCATCTCCTCGATCCGCACGCCGTAGCGGAAACGCTTGCCGTGCTGCGTCTCCAGCGCGAACGTCATCCCGGCCTTGATCTCGATCGGGTGATCGAGCGACCAGATGCGCGAGATCACCGGCGGATCGTATTGCGCGAGGCCGAGCCCATGACCCCAAAGGTTGGCGGCCGCCTGGTCCTCTTCCTTGTAGCCCCAGGCCTCTTTTGCCGATGGCCATTTCTTGGCGATCTCGCGCGTGGTGGTCCCGGCTTTCACCGCGCCGATCGAATCGTAGAGCCATTCCAGCGCAGTGGCGTAGGTCTCCTTCTGCTCCTTGCTCGGCTCCTTGCCGACGCAATAGGTGCGGTAATAGCAGGACTTGTAGCCGTTCCAGGTGAGCGCGGCCAAATCCATGAACACGATGTCGCCGGGCTGGATGATGCGGTCGGAGAAATTGCGCCAGTTCGGCCAGGTGTTGGGACCCGACGACACGATCACGTCCTCCACGTCCTCCATGCCGGGAATGTTGTAGAGGTATTTCATCAGATGCGCCGTCACCTGGTTCTCGGTGATGCCGGGCCGCAGGAACTTCATGCATTCCCAGTGAGTGGCGTCGCCGATCGCGCCGACGATGCGCATGCATTCCTGCTCGTCGACATTCTTGACGGCGCGCGCCTCCATCATCGGCGTCATGCCGTCGACCCAGTTGATCTTCTTCTCCTTGAAGATGTTGATCATGTTGATGTCGATGAAGTCGACGCCGAGCTTCTGGCCGGCGACGCCGTGGCGCTTCATCTCCGAGACGATGGCGTCGGTGAATTTCTTGACCTGCTGCTGCGAAGCGGGACCGGCGGCGCCCTTGATCCAGGCATAGGAGTAGCGGACGTTTTCCTTGGGCAGCCAGGGGGCGTGGCGCTCGATCTGGAAGCCGAGATCGCCCTGCTCGAACAGCACCGGAGCGCCGTCGCCGCAAAGCAGCGCGTAGCGCAATCCCGGCTTGAGCCGGTTCCAGCCGGGCGTCAGCGTGCCGGTCAGATAACGGACGTTCTCATCGTACATGCAGAGCATGGCGCCGAGGCCGTGCTTCTTCATGTGCTCGCGCGCACGCTCGGTCCGATACTCTCGCAGCCGGGCCCAGTTGACGCGCTGTTGCCAGTCCAGTCCGGCGATGCCGAAATTTGCCGTGCCCATGAGTCCTCCCGAGAAGCAGCGCGATGTACTACAGCATGATCCCGAAAAGTTACAGGCCCTTCTGGATCAGATCATGCGACTGGACAATACCTTAGAGCGAAATCGCGTGCGCCAGCAAAAATTCCGACAAAGACGGCGACGACACGATTCCGTCCTGCGCGCAGCGTTCAAACCTCGCGCGGCTGCTCGTGACGGGCGCGCCGCCCCTTCCAGTGACCGGCGACGGACAGGCATAGAATGGGATCCCAGAGGCAGCCGATGGCGTGTCCCATCGGCTGGGCGACCGGAACGGCGCTCAGCCGCCGTGCTCGCCATCGTGGAGGGGCGCGTCCGGTTGCTGACGATCGAGGGATTCCCTGTAGGCAACGCAGCCGCGCAGGAACTTCGGCCACGGCGGCACGGCGATCTGCGGATCGAGACGCTCGGGCAAGAGGCCCCAGAGCTTCGGGTGATGCCAGCACAGATCATGGCCGGTGCCGTCCCGGTGCTCGCGGATACCTGCGCGCAGGCGCCGAACCTCCGCGATCAGATCGTCGCGGCTCAGGCCGTTCAAATCCTCATCCATCTCGTTCCTCCGACACGATCGCCTGACGCTGCGCAGTTTGGTCGCTGACAGCCGGGCGACGCTGAGCAGAATGGGACAGCTTGACCAACGGACTGCTCTCGCGGACCATGTCTGCACCCGGCGAAACCGGACGTACGATCCTAAAGAGGCGTTCGGGTTTTTGACCCAAAGCAGACCGTCGCCCTAGCCTGAAGTCCCAAGGTGGTTCAACCTTTAGTGAGTGGACGACAACCACAGCAGAGGAAGGCACCCCTATGAGCACGATTACGACCAGAGACGGCGTCGAGATCTTTTACAAGGACTGGGGCAGAGGTCAGCCCATCGTGTTCAGCCATGGCTGGCCGCTGTCGGCCGATGACTGGGACACGCAAATGCTGTTCTTCCTCGAGCACGGCTATCGCGTCATAGCGCATGACCGCCGGGGCCATGGCCGGTCCACTCAAGTGAGCGACGGTCACGACATGGATCACTATGCCGATGACCTGGCGGCGCTGACCGCGCATCTCGACCTGAAGAACGCCATTCACGTTGGGCATTCCACCGGCGGCGGCGAGGTGGCACACTATCTGGGGCGGCATGGCGAGAGCCGGGTGGCTAAGGCGGCCCTGATCAGTGCGGTGCCGCCGCTGATGGTGAAGACGGCGGCCAATCCGGGCGGCCTTCCCAAGGAAGTCTTCGACGGATTGCAGGCGCAGCTCGCGGCCAATCGCTCGCAATTCTATCGCGACCTGCCAGAGGGGCCTTTCTATGGCTTCAACCGGCCGGGCGTGAAAGCCTCGGAGGCGATTATCCAGAACTGGTGGAGGCAGGGCATGATGGGCGGTGCGAAGGCCCATTACGACGGCATCGTCGCCTTCTCACAGACCGATTTCACCGACGACCTCGAGAAGATCACCGTGCCGGTCCTGGTGATGCATGGGGACGATGATCAGATCGTTCCCTATGCCGACGCCGGACCATTGTCGGCAAAGCTGCTGAAGAACGGGACCCTGAAGACCTACAAAGGCTTCCCGCACGGCATGCCGACCACTCAGGCAGCCACGATCAATGCCGACCTGCTGGCCTTCCTGAAGGCGTAACGCTGAGGCCGCGGCACCAAGTGGACATGGGCGACCGATCAACGTCCATTTTGTATTGCCGCTATGGCGGGCCGTGTCGCGGCAAAGCACAATTTCCGTAAGGGTATGGGCCAACAACGGGGCGTTCCATGATCCTAGGGATGTCGGTCGGAGCTTTCACTCTTTTGCATGTCATTATTACTCTGGTCGCAATTGGGAGTGGACTGATTGTTGTGGGCGGGATGTTCGCTTCGCATAGGTTGCCTGGCACGACCGCACTGTTTCTTTTCACCACGGTACTGACAAGCGTGACGGGGTTCCTGTTTCCCATCCACGGCTTCACGCCGGCTTTGGGTGTCGGTATCCTGGCATGCGCGATCATGGCGGTCGCGGTGTTTGCTTTATACAAAGAGCACTTGGTAGGCGCATGGCGCTGGATCTATGTGATCACCGCAATCGTATCGCTCTATTTGAACGTCGTTGTTCTAGTCGTGCAGAGCTTCATGAAGGTTTCGGCCCTCAATGCGTTGACGCCGACGCAGTCTGAGCCGCTGTTCGCGATCACGCAGGCCGCCGTGTTGGTGATCTTCATTCTGATAGCGCTCATCGCCGTGGTTAAATTCCGGCCGGTCACCGCGGTGCGGGTGTAGCCATTTTGCCAGCGCGCCTCGCGCGCCTAGTCACCTGATCGGCTTCTGGAAAGACCGCGGTGAGGCGACCTCTCCTTTGGCGCAAGCTCATGGCGCAACAGCCATGGTCCTCTCCGAAGGCAGCAGGGGCCATGGGATGTTAGTAGTTTCAAAGCCGCTATTTCGAGTTGGCGATGACCCGCCCGAAGCTCTCGAAGTCCGCGAGGATGATCCTGCGAAACTCTTCTGAAGTATTGCCAACTGGGATCGACTTGATGTCGTGGATGCGCTTGAGCACCGTAGGAGAGCGCATGGCCTGAGCGACGTCCGTCCTGATCTTGTTCAAGGCGTCCTGCGGGGACCTTGGAAGACGCCAAAAGAGCGAACCAGGTGTTGCTCTCGAAGCCCGGCAGACCTGATTCCGTCAAGGTCGGCACATCGGGAACATTTGGGTCGCGCTTAGGACCCGCGACCGCGAGCACGCGGATCTTGCCTTCGTTCGAAAGTGGCAGCGTCGTCGATGGGGATGAAAACATCGATTGAACGTCCGAGGTCACCAGCGCCAAGGCTGCCGGCATCGAGCCAGGATAGGGAACGTGGACCATGTTCGTAATTCCTGAAGCTTGCAGGAAGCGTTGCATCCCCAGGAAGGGCGCGCTGCCGGGACCGGCGGACGCGAAGGTCAGCCCGCCGGGAGTTGACTTCGCCAAGTCGATAAACTCCTCGACTGTCCGCGCCGGCAGCTTGGGCGTCACCAAAAAATGATGGTACTCCTGCCCGACGATTGTGATCGGCTCAAAGTCCTGAAGTGGGTTGTAGGGCAGCTGCTTTAGGTGCGGCGTAATCACGAGAGCGTTGGTGCTCATCAGAAGCGTGTAGCCGTCCGCTGGCGCGTTGTGCAAGGCGGTGGTGACGACGATTCCGTCGGCGCCGGGCCGGTTCTCCACCACGACCACCTTGTTCCAGATCGATCGGCGATGATCCGGGCCAGAAGGTCGGTGGTGCCGCCCGGTGCAAATCCGACCATGATCTTGACAGGCCTGTCCGGAAAGTCTGTGGCCGCTTGGGCGGGGAGGATGACCATGCCCCGCCGTTCGACAACCCCTCGACGGGGCGGGCGGTACAGCTCTCTCAGAATTGGCCAACCTCTGATAGTTCGATGCCCGTGTGTTGAATAATGTACTCGGGGCTGATGGGCGGGCGGTCTGGAGCAAAGTCAGCGCGTCGATGGCCCGTCCTGTCCATCTGAAAATACGATCCAAGGTGCGCGGCCCATTCGACCGCTGCCCTTCCCGCTTTCGTCCGCTCGGCAGAAAAATCAGCAATCGCGTCGTCTATGCGATTATTCGCACCGAGCGCGTTCGCGAGCCAGACGGCATCGTCGGCCGCCTTCGAGACGCCTGCTCCGCAATGCGGCCTGGCGACGAATGCGGCGTCACCAATGATCGCGACCCTTCCTCGACCCATCAGCTCGGATTCCAGATCGTAGATGGCCTGCACGAACATGCCCTCCATACGCGAGATGACATCCGCGAAAGCAGGTGGAAACACGCGATGGGCTTCCTCTTTCATGGCTTTGACGAGCTCAGGTCTGACAAGGCTGGGGGGAATGCCGGTCTCGTAGTGCACGCCGTCGGTTCCGGTGAACATGTTTTGCAGCTCTGGTCCCGGCGAAACCGGTCGATACCACATGATATTGAATCGCCGTCGACCGACATCCACGGTGTCGTTCGCGCCGGCCACGGGATATCCGATCAATTCCTCGCCCTTCGGAAAACTGAAATTCAAAGCCGAGAAGCAGCTCTCAACGAACTCCGGCGTGGCATGGCGCTCCTCGAGCATGCCACGCCAGGCGAGATAGCCCACGTATCGCGGCTGCGCTTCCGGAAACAACGCCGGGCGAACCACGGACCGCATTCCGTCCGCGCCGATCAGCAAGTCACCTTCGAACTTCGTTCCGTCATCAACGATCGCGATGGCGCGATCACGGTCTTGCACGATCTCTGTTAAATTCCGCCCGGCATGAAAGTGCTGCATGGGGAACGCATCGCGCAGCAGGTTGTAAAGTAGCGACCACGACGTGCTGTATTGGTCGTATGGATGGGTGGCAAAGGCGACGCCTGCGCGGTCGTAGGCCACGCGCTTGATCACGTGAATGCCGATATTCGGATTAACCGTCACGCCGGCGCGCCCAAGTGCGGCAAGCAGAGAGCGCTGCGGCACGATTCCGGCCCCGCGCGCCTCCAGGCCCTCCTTGGTCCGCTCGAGGATGTCGACCGCCCATCCTTGGCGGGTGAGCATGTTGCCCGCGAGCATGCCTGCCATCGAGCCGCCGACGATAATCGCCTTCTTCATCGTCCTTCTTCCATGAGCGCTGCTGTGTCGGCACGCTCGCTCTCAACGACCTGCATTATGAAGCTCGGCAGCTGGTGAAAGTTGACGCTACCATCCCCCGGCGCATCCGTTGGTCGACCGACCGAAACTTGTGAGCAAGACCGTCATGCCGAACGGCACGCTTGGGCACGGCGCTCCGCAACGGTTTTGCCCACGCGTACGGCGTGCCCGGCGCAGTACCCACCCAGGTCCAGGTCACAAAAACATCACGTCGCATCCTGACCGGGATCGGGCTTGAGGCCGGCCGCCTCGATTCCGGCAATCGCGCAAGCCTCGTCGCGATCGGAGGTGTCGCCGGAAATGCCGACGGCGCCGATGATGTCACCAACCGCGGTCCTGATCAGCACGCCGCCGGGATTGGTCACGATCCGTCCCTGGCTGGCGGCCGCGAGCGCGGTGAAGAACATCGGCGTCTTGGCCGCGCGTGCCGGCGAGCGTGCGCGAGCCGAACCCCATGCCGAGCGCTCCCCAAGCCTTGCCGTATGCGATGTCGAAGCGCAGCAGGCCGGACTTGTCCTCGCGCTTGAATGCCACGAGGTGCCCGCCGGCGTCGAGCACGGCCACCGTGAGCGGCGCGCAGTTGGTCTCACGGCCCTTCTCCAGCGCGCAATCGACGATGGTCGAGGCTTGAGCAAGCGTGATGACGGACATGACGGGCTCCGGTGGTCCTGGTGCGGATTACTGCTTCGCGCGGCTCGCCCAGTAGACCGACACTGCCGAGACCTCCGCCGCGCCCGAGACGTTCTGTTTGGTTTCCTCATAGCAGGCGAGCGTCTTTTCGACGAGGGGCAGCGCGAGGCCGCGGCTGTCGCCCTCCGCCAGCATCGTGCGTAAATCCTTGAGCGCGCTGTCGATGTCGAATGTCACGGGTCCGCCGTCGCGGCCTTCGAGCATGTCGGCCACTCCAGCGCCGCGCACCTTGAGCACGTTCGGGCCGCCCGATGTGTCGGACAGCAGCTCCATGATCCGTGCGGGATCAAGTCCGAGCGGACGGCAAAGCGCAAGCGCCTCGCCCAGCGCCTGCCAATAGATCATCAGCGGCATGTTGATCGTGAGCTTCATGAGCGCACCGGAGCCGACCGGTCCGCAATGCTCGAGGCGCCGGCAGAGCTGCTCGAGGATAGGCTTCGCCCGGGCAGCGTCGGCCGGCTCGGCGCCCATCAGGCCGATCAGCTTGCCCTGCCGCGCAGGCCCGGTCGAGCCTCCGACCGGACATTCGACCAGCGTCGCACCTTTCGCGCGCACGGTCTGTGCGAGAGCGACCTCGGTGTGGGGCGCCACCGTGCTCATCTCGATGAACAGCTTGCCGCCGACATCACCGGCAAGAAGCCCGGACGCACCCTGGTAGACGCTGTCGATGGCGGCGGCATCGGTCAGGATGGTGATGACGGCTTCGGACTTGCCGGCAAGCTCCGTCGGGGAGGCGGCGACCGCCGCACCGGCCTGCGCGACCGGATGCAACCTGCCGGCAGATCGGTTCCACGCCGTCACCGCGTGACCGACTTCCATGAGCCGCTGCGCAATGGCTGCTCCCATCTTGCCGATGCCGGCGATTCCTATCTTCATGTGCGAGCTTCCCTGATGTTCGGCCGAGCGAATTCCGACTTACTGGATCGTTCGCCTATGCGGACGATGACAGCCGACATGACCCCTCCGCTGCTGCGTGGTTTGCGCGCGCGACGATAGGCGATTATGGGGATGCGAGAAAGACGGCTCTGCTGGCATTGCAATGGTCACGTGCGCAGCGGGGAGCGTAGCGCCACTTCCAGAAACGCCGCATGAAATCCTCCCCGGCATCTCCGAGACCTGAAGCCAACACATCGCTTGCCGGCGTCGGCGCGATGCTGGCCGGCATCGCACTGTTCTCGATCAACGACGCGCTGGGGAAGTGGCTGCTCGAGACCTATTCGGTGGCGGAGCTTCTGCTCGTCCGCAGCGCCGCCGCGCTGATTCTGCTTGCACCATTCATCCGGCAGGCGGGGATCGCCGCTTTCGCGAGCGCACCGCGTCCTTTACTGCAGATCGCGCGCGTGATCCTGTCGACCCTCGAAGTGGCGATGTTCTTCTGGGCCGTGTCGTATCTGCCTCTGGCAGATACCGTGACCTTCTATCTCGCTGCTCCGATCTATGTGACGGCCCTATCGGTCGTGCTGCTCGGCGAGCACGTCGGCTGGCGGCGCTGGTGCGCCGTGATGGTCGGCTTTGTCGGTGTCGTGCTGGCACTTCGCCCTTCGGCCGCCAGCTTGACTCTCCCGGCCATGATCGCCCTCACCGGCAGCGTCTTCTTTGCATTTCTGATGATTGCCACGCGGCTGCTGCGTGAGACATCCAATACGATCCTGATCGCGGGCCAACTCGGCGGCACGCTGCTGTTCGGTGCCGTGCTTGCGCCCTTCGGGTGGATCACACCGTCGCCGGCCGACTTCGCGCTTCTGTCACTGTTCGGCGTGATATCGATCGTGGCACTTGCCTGCGTCAACCTTTCGCTGAAACTGGCGGCAGCCAGCATCGTCGTGCCCTATCAATACACGCTCATCATCTGGGCGGTCGTGCTCGGCTATTTCGTGTTCGGCGATGTACCCGACCTCTTCACTGTGTCGGGCGCAATGATCATCGTCGCTGCCGGGCTATACATCTTCTGGCGCGAGCAGATGCAGGGAAAGCGTGCAGCGACGCCTCCCCTTCATCCTTGAGGGCGAAGACGGCGACAGGAGAAAGCGCTATCACCCCAACTCGCGGCAGTGCAATCGGGCAACGGAGAGCGCGAATGGCGAAAGGCAAAGTGGGCATCATCGGTCTCGGCATCATGGGAGGCGCATTCGCCGGCAATCTCCTCGCGGCCGGCTGGCGCGTCCACGGTTACGACATCGATCCCGGGCGGCGCCGGGCAATGGCGCGAGCGGGAGTCGATATCGCACCCGATGCGCAAACGCTCGCCGCGCAGGTGCCGACCATCATCACCAGCTTGCCCAAGCCCAGTGCGCTGGAGACCACGGCGAAGGCCATCGTCGCCGCCCGCGTGCCGCCGCGGGTGATCGTGGAGGCGAGCACCTTCACCCTCGACGACAAGCTCGCGGCCGAGCGCGCCTTGCGCAAGGCCGGTCACGTCATGCTCGACTGTCCGGTCAGCGGCACCGGCGCGCAGGCGAAGGTCGCGGATCTCGTGGTCTATGCCAGCGGCGACAACGGCACGATCCGCAAGCTGCGTCCGCTGTTCTCGGGTTTCTCGCGGGCGATGCACGACCTCGGCGCCTTCGGCAACGGCAGCCGGATGAAATATGTCGCGAACCTGCTGGTGGCGATCAACAACGTCGCCAGCGCCGAGGCCATGGTGCTCGGCCTCAAGGCCGGGCTCGACGCCAGGACCGTGTTCGAGATGGTGGCGGCGGGCGCGGCCAACTCGCGCGTGTTCGAGTTGCGCGCGCCGATGATGGTCGCCGACCGCTACGACGATCCGAGCATGAAGATCTCGGTCTGGCAGAAGGACATGGCCGTGATCGGCGAGTTCGCGCGCGGGCTCCGCTGCCCGACGCCGATGTTCGATGCCACGATCCCGGTCTACAGGAAGGCGATGCGGAGCGGCCACGCCGACCACGACACCGCCGCCGTGTGCGCCGTGCTGGAGGCTATGGCCGGCGTCAAGCGCAAGTCGAAGGCACGGGGACGAAAGCGGAGGAGGTAGTGCCAACAGCCGCCAAGAATGACACACTGTCGCCGTCACCCTGAGGCGCTCGCCCACCGCAGGCAAGTTTACGCAGCCTGCGCAAGCTTGGCTGCGTGGCGAGCCTCGAAGGGCGACGGCCCGAGCGCGGGGGCCGTTCATCCTTCGAGGCCCGCGAAGACGCGGGCACCTCAGGATGACGGTCATAGCGGAGCCGTTGGAACAAACTGCTCCATCGGATTGTGTGCAGCTACCTCCGCAGAAAATCGAGCACGGCCGTCTCCGCCAGCACAGCTTCGGGAATGCCGTGGCGCTGCGAGCGCGCACGCTCCTCGGCGGTCTGCGTCGCCTGCAGATAGGCGCCGAGATGGCGCGCGCGCTCGATGATGCGCCGGCCGACCGGCAGCCGGACCGCTTCGAAGCGGCGCAGCGCCGGCTCGATCTCGTCGGCCTCGAGCGCCTCGGCCAACGCCGCCGCATCGTCCGCCGCCTTGGCGACGCCGGCCGCGACATGCGGCCGCGCGACGAAGGCCGCATCGCCGATGATCGCCACCCGGCCGAACGCCATGCGCGGCGTTTCGAGATCGTAGATCGGCTGCAGGATCGGCTCCTCGATCATGCGCACGACCTCGCGAAATTGCGGCGCCAGCAATCGCTCCGCCGCCGCGCGCATTGCGGCGATCGCCTCGCGCCGGATCAGCGGCGGCGGGATCGAGATCGACATGGGTCGTGCCGCTCTCGTCGGTGAGCAGCCGCTGCAGCTCGGTGGCTTCGTCGGCGGGGCGGTACCAGACCACGTTGTAGCGGCGGTGGCCCGGGCGCAGATCGTTGTCCGGACCGGCCACCGGATAGCCCAGGCACTGCTCGCCCGGCGGCAGGCAGAACGTCATGTAGTCGAACAGCTCGCGATGGATCGCGGGCGGAAATGCCGCCTCCGGAATGAGCGCGCGCCAGGCCACATAGCCGGCATAAAGCGGCGCGAGCTCCGGCAGGCATTGCTGGCGGATGGTGGAGCGAAGGCCGTCGGCGCCGACCAGGAGATCGCCGTCGGCTGCGGCTGCCGTCGCTGAAATGCGCGGTCACGGACCGTCTCCGTCTGCTCGAAGCTGCGCGACGCCTCTGCCGCGATGATAGCGCTCCGGCGGAAAGCGCATCGCGCAGCACCCGGTAGACACGCTCCCAGGCGGTCAGCACCTGCGGGCACGGCGAGCTCGCTTGCCAGCCGCCCCGATGCATCGAGGATTTTGCGGGTTGCGATCTCGACGCCGAGATCGGCCGGATCGATGCCGAGCCGGCGCAGCGTCTCGATGAGTTCGGGCTGCGCGACGATGCCGGCGCCGCGGCCGGCAAGCTCGCCCTCGACCCGCTCGAAGACATCGACGTCCCAGCCGGCGCGCCGCAGCAGCAGCGCCGCCAGCAGGCCGCTCATCGAGCCGCCCACGATGAGCGCGCGCCGCTTGCTCGGCTTGCCGCAATTCGCTCGATCCCGCCGTTTCCCGGCGCCGAAAAGTTGCTATATATCGGGCGAAACCTGGAGGAATGCCATGGCCCTGACGATGATGGACAAGCAGGCGGAGAGCCCGAGCACTCGGCCTGGCCGCCGGAGATCGCGGCCGAATTCGAGCGCGAGAAGCAGCAATCCCAATCCTTGCGTGGGCAACGTGCTGGTGTCGGAGACCGACCGCGTGCGGGTCTGGATGATCCGGCTCGCGCCCGGCGAGCGCATCGGCTTCCACCGCCATGTGCTCGACTATTTCTGGACTTCGGTGACCGGCGGACGCGGCCGCCAGCATGTGCATGACGGCACCACCGTCGAATACACCTACGCGCCCGGCGAGACCCGGCACGAGACCTACGGGTCGGGCCAGTTCAAGGTTCACGACCTGGAAAATCTCGGCGACAGGGAGATGGTGTTCATGACCATCGAGTTCCTGCAGAGCGCCAACAAGCCGCTGCCGCTGCCGGAGCCGTCCGCCGCCAGGCGGCCGCGTGACGATAGGACGTCGCCGCAAAGCCGCGGCATTCGAGCGCTAGCCAGGCCGATGCCCTTCCTGCACACTGCTCGCCAATCATAAGACAGGCTCGCCCGCGGCGACGAAGGTGCGTTGCGGTGACCGGCCGGGTGGGGGACCAGGTGGCCATTAGCTTCGACTTGCTGATCAACGCGCTGATCGCCGGCATTCTGCTCGGCGGCTTCTATGCCGCCGTGACGGTCGGCATCTCGATCTCGTTCGGCATTCTCGACATCGTCAACATCGCGCATCCCGGCCTTCATCATCCTCGGCTCGTACATCGCCTATATCGTCAACACGCGGCTCGGCGTCGATCCGATCCTGATCAGCATCGTCATGCTGCCGGTGTTCTATGCGCTCGGAGCGCTCATCTACCAGGTCTATTACGAGTCGTTCGAGAAGCGCGGGCAGGAAGCGCTGCGCGGGCTCGTCGTTCTTCTTCGGCCTGCTGTTCGTCACCGAGGTGCTGCTGATCCTGGTGTTCGGCGTCGACTACCGCTACGTGCGAGGCGTGGTATATCGGGCCGAGCTTGCGCATCGGAGTGATGGATTTTCCGCTGCGCATGCTGGTGCCGTGCCTCGCCGCGCTCGCTGCTGTTCGCCGCGCTGCAGCTCTTCCTGTCGCGCACCTTCATCGGCCGCGCGATCTCGGCGGTGGCGCAGGACCAGCTCGCCTTGCGGCTGATGGCGGCCTCCCCGACCCGCATCAAGCGCATCGCCTTCGGCATCTCGATCGCGACCGCGTCGATCGCCGGCGCGCTGCTGATCATCATCCAGCCGGTCGAGCCGTCGGTCGGGCGCGAATATATCGGCCGCGTGTTCGCGATCTGCGTGCTCGGCGGGCTCGGCAGCCTGCCCGGCACGCGTGATCGGCGCCATGCTGCTCGGCATCCTCGAGAGCTTCACCGCCACCTTCTACGGGCCGTCCTGGGCGCCGGCGGTGGCGTTCGGCGTGCTGCTGCTCACGCTCGCGTTTCGGCCGGCGGGTCTTCTCGGACGATAGGGCGGCCGATCGTGCGGACCTGGCATCTTTCTGCTGATCTCGCCGCGGTGGCGGCCGCCGTGTTCCTCGGCGCGCGCTGCGCTCGAACAACGATTATCTGTTCTTCGCCGGCTATGTGGTGCTGCAATTCATCGTGCTGGCGACCGCCTGGAACATCCTCGGCGGCTATACCGGCTACGTGAATTTCGGCTCGGCGGCGTTCTTCGCGCTCGGCGCCTATTCCACGGTGTTCTTCCACAAGTTCTTTCCGCTGCCGATCCCGGTGCTGATCGTGCTCGGCGGCATCGTCTCCGGCCTCGTCGGGCTCGGCATGGGCTATCTGACGCTGCGGCTGCGCGGCGCGTTCTTCGCCATCGCGACGCTCGCGCTCGCGGTCGTGCTGCAGACCCTCATCGTCAACTGGGACTATGTCGGCGGCGCGCGCGGCGCCTATGTCATCCGCCCGAACGAGATCGCGCTGCATCGGCCCCTACATCCACTATCTGTTCCTGCTGATGCTGGCGCTGGTCGGTGATCGCGCTCACCATCGCGCGCGGCATCGAGCGCTCGCAGCTCGGCTACGGCTTCGCCACCATCCGCGACGACGAGCTCGCGGCCGAAGCCTCCGGCGTGCCGACGCTGCGGCTCAAGCTGATCGCGACCACGATGTCCGGCGCGCTCATGGGCATGGCCGGCGCGCCGTTTCCCTATTACATCGGCTATCTGCAGCCGTCGTCCGCCTTCGGGCTCGAATACGCCGTCAACTCGATCGCCATGCCGATGATCGGCGGCACCACCAGCTGGGTCGGGCCGCTGATCGGCGCGATCCTGCTCGGCTACGCTGCAGCAGATCGCGACCGTCACCATCTCCTCGGCGGTCAACCTGCTCATCGTCGGCCTGCTGCTGGTCGCCTTCGTCATCGTCGCGCCGAACGGCATCGTCGGGCTGGTGCAGGAGCTGGCTGCGCGGGAGGGCGAAGTGATGACCGCCGCTGCTCGAAGTCGCAGGGTCTGAGCAAGCGCTTCGGCGGCTTCGTCGCGCTCGACGGCATCGATCTCGCGGTCGCCGAAGGCGAGCGCGTCGGCCTGATCGGCCCCAACGGCTCGGGCAAGTCGACGCTGGTCAATTGCATCTGCGGCACGCTGCACAACGAGACCGGCACGGTGCGCTTCGACGGCGAGCCGATCGACGGCCTGCCGACCCACGAGCGCACGCGTCGCGGCATGGCGCGCAGCTTCCAGCTGCCGCGGCCGTTCACGACGCCTGACGGTCGCCGACAATCTGCGCGTGCCGCTGCTCTACACCGTCAATGCGCGGCCGGGGCACGCGCTCGCGCCGGCCGAGATCGACGCGCGCTGCGCCGAGCTGCTCGCGCTGGTCGGCGCTCGCCGACAAGGCGGACCAGCTATCCGCGCGACCTCACCCAGGTCGAGATGCGCAAGCTCGAGCTCGCGCGCGCGCATGGCGGCCGAGCCGAAGCTCCTGATCGCCGACGAATCCATGGCCGGGCTGTCGCAATCGGAGGTCGACGACATCGTCGCCCTGCTGATCCGGCTCAACGAGCGCGGCATCACCATCATCCTGATCGAGCACATCATGCGCGCGGTGATGAGCTTCTCGCAGCGGCTGGTCGTGCTGGTCTCCGGCAAGAAGATCGCCGACGGCAAGCCCGACGACGTGATCCGCGATCCCGAGGTGGAGAGGGCGTATCTTGGCCAATAGCCTCACCATCGAGAAGATCGACGCCGCCTACGGCGCGGTGCGCGTGCTCGAGGACGTGTCGCTCAACGTCAATGCCGGCGAGACCGTGGTGCTGCTCGGCACCAACGGCAACGGCAAGTCGCACGCTGATGAAATGCGTGATGGGCATCGTGCCGTCCGCGCGCCGGGCCGCATCGTGGTCGAGATCGACGGCGAGAAGCACGACCTGGTCGGCCGCACCACCGAGCAGATCGTCGATCTCGGCATCGCGCTGGTGCCGGAAGGCCGCCGGCTGTTTCCGCGCCTGACGGTCGAGGAGAACCTGCTGCTCGGCGCGTTCCGCAAGAAGGCGCGCGCAGCGCTCAAGACCAACCTCGCGTTCTGCTTCGAGTGCTTCCCGCGGCTGGCCGAGCGCCGCTCGCAGCTCGCCGGCTCCATGAGCGGCGGCGAGCAGCAGATGCTGGCGCTCGGCGCGCGCGCTGATGCTGGCGCCGCGCATCCTCCTGATCGACGAGCCGTCGGTGGGCCTGGCGCCGGTGCTGGTCAGCCGCACCATCGACAAGATCAAGGAGCTCAAGGACCAGTACAAGCTCACCGTGCTGATGGCGGAGCAGAACTTCCCGCAGGCGCTGCGCATCGCCGACCGCGGCTACGTCATCGTGCACGGCCAGATCGCGTTCGAGGGCCGCTCGGCCGACGAGCTCAACAACAACGAGCTGATCCGGAAGTTTTATCTGGGGCTGTGACGACCCGTCACGTGTCCAGCGATGGGTTGCGCCCTGCGAGAACTGCCCTGCTGCAGGTCAGCGCGACGGGTCGCCGCCCTCGACCATGATGGTCTCGACCTCGCCCGCGCCGCTGCGGCGGAACGCTGCGGCCGCGGTCGTATTCCGTCGAGGTGAAGCAGGCGACGCCCTGCTCGAAGGTCGGGAACTCGATCACCACGAAGCGCTGGAACTTGTCCGGTCCTTCCATGATCTGGAAGCGGCCGCCGCGCGCCAGCACCTTGCCGCCGAATTTGGCGATGATGCCCGGGCACCAGATCGGTGTACTTCTTGTATTCGACCGGATCGTTGATCTTCGATCGCGCAACCCAATAGGCCGGCATGCTTGATCTCCTCGCTAACGCTGCTCTACGACGACCGTCATGCCCGCGAAGGCGGGCATCCAGTACACTCCGCGTTCGACGCGAGAATCGCAAGCGGCAGTGATTCCTGGATCATCCGCTGTCGCGGATGACGAATCGGAATTGCAGCACGGGAGGACGCATCATGCCGCGCAAGCTGATCGACATTTCCGTGCCGCTGGAGAACGACGTCGCCGCCGATCCGCCGGGCTACGGGCCGAAGATCGACTATCTCACCCACCGCCAGACCGCGGCCGACGTGGTCAAGTTCTTTCCCGGCCTGAGCGAGCAGGATCTGCCCGACGGCGAAGGCTGGGCGATCGAATGGATCAGGCTCTCCACCCACAACACCACCCATCTCGACGCGCCGTGGCATTTCGCCTCGACCATGGATCGCGGCAAGCGCGCGATCACCATCGACGAGGTGCCGCTCGAATGGTGCTTGCAGCCCGGCGTCAAGCTCGACTTCCGGCATTTCGCCGACGGCTATGTGGCGACCGCGCGCGACGTCGAAGCCGAGCTCGAAGCGCATCGGCCACACGCTTGCGCCGCTCGAGATCGTGGTGGTGAACACCGCGCGGGCGCGGCCTACGGCCGGCCCGACTATGTCGCCAAGGGCTGCGGCATGGGCCGCGAGGCGACGCTCTATCTGCTCGAGCGCGGCGTGCGCGTCACCGGCACCGACGGCTGGAGCTGGGACGCGCCGTTCGTCCACACCAAGGAGAAATATCTCGCCACCGGCGACGCGAGCCTGATCTGGGAAGGCCACAAGGCCGGCCGCGAGATCGGCTATTGCCACATCGAGAAGCTGCACAATCTGGAAGCGCTGCCGGCCGACGGGCTTCACGGTCAGCTGCTTTCCGGTCAAGGTGCGCGGCGGCTCCGCCGGCTGGACGCGCGCGGTCGCGATCATCGATTGAGCAGCTCGAACGCGTCGCAATGCCGCACGGTCGCTGCGGTTGACCCGAGTCGAAGCGCGCTCGCTAGCATCCGGCGGCCACCATCGACGCCGGCATCGAACGTCCGGCATCGCCATCAGGGAGGAACAGCGTGGACAGACGCAACTTCGTCGTCGGCTCGGCCGCCGCCGCCGCCGCCGCTCGCCAGCCGGCCCGCCTTCGCGCAGGACGCCTATCCGCCGCGGCCGGTCACCCTCATCAATCCGTTCCCGCCCGGCGGCGCCGTCGACGTGGTCGCGCGTCCGCTCGCCGCCGTGCTCGAGCCGATCATCAAGCAGCCGGTGGTGATCGAGACCAAGGCCGGCGCCGCCGGCGCAGGTCGGCGCGCAGTTCGCCGCCAGCGCCAAGCCCGACGGCTACACGCTGCTCATGCACATCGTGTCGATCTCCGGCTTTGCCGAGGTCGACAAGCTGTTCGGCCGGCCGCCGAAATTCACCCGCGACGATTTCATCCCGATCGCGCGCTTCATCGCCGATCCGATGGTGCTCGTCGTCAACGACCAGCAGCCGTACAAGACGCTGAAGGAGTTCGTCGACGACGCCAAGAAGCGGCCGAACGAGATCATCTTCAGCTCGTCCGGGCTCTACGGCGCGCTGCATCTGCCGACCGCGCTGTTCATGAAGGCCGCCGGCATCAAGCTGCGGCATCTGCCGACCAACGGCGGCGGCCCGGCGTTGACCGCGTTCCTCGGCAACAATGCGCAGGTGCTGGTGTCCTCGATCGCGGCCTGCAATGTCGCAGATCAAGGCCGGCAAGGTGCGGCCGCTCGCCGGCTTCGGCGGCAAGCGCTCGCAGGCGCTGCCCGACGTGCCGACCATGAAGGAGCCCGGCTACGACGTCGAGTTCTATCTCTGGGTCGGCATGTTCGCGCCCAAGGGCACGCCGGCGAACGTCGTCACCTACCTGCGCGAATCCGCAAGAAGGCGGCGGACACCGAGCAATTCAAGGCCGCGATGGCAATCTCGGCCAGGATGTCGCCTACATGGATCAGCCGGAATTCAAGGCGTTCTGGGATGCCGACGCCAAGCGCGTCGAAGAGGCGGTCCGCTCGATCGGCAAGGTCGAGGGCTAGCTTACCGGCCTCGTTCCGCCGGACGCAACGACGCGACAAAGCGTGCTGGCTCGAGTTTCGCTTCCCCGCGCATAGCGCGGTGGGGAGGGGTAAGGGGTGGGGGCGCCAAACCATGACCTTCGCGCATCGACCGCACCATCCCGACAAGCGCGTTCCGCGCTTCCGCAAGTTGCGACGGGCAATGACGGACGCTGAGCGAAAACTGTGGTGGCATCTTCGAGGAGTGCCCATCGCGCACTCACATTTTCGGCGCCAGGCAACGATCGGGCCGTATTTCGCGGATTTCGCGTGCCATGAGCGACGGCTCGTCATTGAGGTTGACGGCGGCCAGCACAACGACAGCAGCCGTATTGCGTCCGACGACAGGAGAACCGATTTCCTCAATGCGCAGGGCTATCGCATACTTCGCTTTTGGAACAACGAAGTCCTGGGCAACATCGATGAAGTCATGCAGGTCATTTGCTCGGCGCTCAACGAGCGACACCCCCCACCCCTAACCCCTCCCCACCGCGCGACGCGCGGGGAGAGGGAACGGAGATACCGTGATTGTCCGTACCGACCACGTCGCGGGTGGCTTCTTCGTCGCCCTCGGTCTGCTGGTGTTCGCGCTGAGCGGCGATCTGCCCTTCGGACGTTGTCGTCTCCCGGCGCCGGCATGATGCCGAAGCTCTTTGCCGGATTGATGATCGCGTTCGGCCTGCTGCTCGCGCTGCAAGCGCGGGAGAGCGCGCCGCTCGCCACCGTCCGTGGGGCGACCTGCCGCACGCGGCCCGGATCGTGCCATCACCGCCGCCGCCATCGCGCTCTATCAGACGCTCGGCTTTCTCATCACGATGGCGCTGCTGCTGTTTGCGCTGCTGTTCGGGGCCGAACGCCGTAACATTCTGGCGGCTGCCGCCTTTAGCGTCGGCGTGGTGGCCCTCGCCTATTGGCTGTTCGGCGTCGCCCTCAAGATCCCGCTCGAGCGCGGCCTTTCGGTTTTAGCGCTGGGGACGTTGGAGAGCCTGCTGCTCGGCTTCTCGGTCGCGCTGCAGCCCGACGTCTGTGGTACGCCTTTCTCGGCTGCCTGGTCGGCACCCTGGTCGGAATATTGCCCGGCATCGGCCCCCTCTCCGGCATCAGCATTCTCCTGCCGCGACCTTCGGCCTCGACGCCACCAAGTCGATCGTGATGCTCGCCGGCATCTACTACGGCTCGCAATATGGCGGCTCCACCACGTCGATCCTGATGCGGATCCCGGGCGAAGCCGCCTCGGTGATGACCTGCATCGACGGCTATGCCATGGCGAAGAAAGGGCGGCGGGCGCGGCCTTGTGCATCGCCGCTGTCGGCTCATGGATCGCGGGCACGTTTGGCGTGATCGTGCTGACGCTGATTGCGCCGCCGCTCGCCGACTTTGCGCTCCGCTTCGGCCCGCCCGAATATACCGCGCTGCTCGTGCTCGGGCTTATTTTCCTCGCCTACATGTCGACGACCTCGCTCCTGCGCACGCTGTTGATGGCGGCTTCGGGCTCCTGCTCGGGACCATCGGCATCGACGTGATGACCGGACATTTCCGCTATCCTTCGACATCGCCGAGCTCGGCGACGGCATCGGCATCGTGCCGGTCGCGGTCGGACTGTTTGGGCTTGGCGAATTCTGTCGACGCCCAGCCGCCACCGCTGACAGCAACGTGATCCCGCCCAAGCTGCGCGAGCTTCTGCCGAGCCGCCAGGAATGGCGGCAATCCGCCATGCCGATCGCGCGCGGTTCGGTATTGGGCTTTTTGATCGGCTGATCCCCGGTTCGGCCCATATCATTTCGAGCTTCTTTCCTATGCGGTCGAGCGGCGGATTTCCAAGCATCCCGAGGAATTCGGCAAGGGCGCGGTCGCCGGCGTGGCCGGGCCGGAATCGGCGAACAATGCCGCCTCAACCGGCGCCTTCGTGCCCATGCTGGCGCTTGGCCTGCCGACCGGCCCGGTGACCGCCGTGCTGATCGCGGCGCTTGATTAACGCCGTCCGCCGGGGCCGAGCCTGGTCAACGACATCCCAAAGGTTTTTGGGCTTCGTCGCCTCGATGTATGTCGGCAACCTGATGTTGCTTGCGCTCGATCCCGTTGGTCGGATCTTCGTAAACGTGCTGCGGATTCCCTACGCTTATCTTTATCCCCTTGATGGTCATGTTCTGCGTGATTGGCGTCTATGAGGTCAATCACTCGATCGTTGACGTCTGGATCATGCTGATCATGGGCATCGTCGCTGGCCTGAAGAAACTCGGGCTCGATCCCGCCCCGCTGGTGCTTGGGCTGGTGATCGCGCCGACCTTCGAAATGTGGTTACGCCAGTCGCTGATCATGTC
>CAWHPT010000026.1:0-151760 GCA_963831225.1 uncultured Alphaproteobacteria bacterium | reverse complement strand
CAGCGCAAAATTGAGCCGGTCGGACATCCCGGTGTTCGCGGGTCGGTCCATGCCGAAGAAGCTACTGAACCCGCTCGGAAAATTTCCGCTGTCGAAATGTAAGCGCGCGCTGCTCATGGCCCCGGCTGAAGCGAGAAAACGCGATCATTTTGGTCGAAAAACCGCCCGAGCTGACAGGAAAACCCTTTTCTCCTCAGGCGATTACAGTATAAGCCCGCCTCATTCGGTGCTCTTGCGCGACCGATCGGCTACGCGCGCGACTTCAGCCTGGACGATCCGCAGACGTCGAAGCTGCTGATGTCATGTTGTGAGAACTTCGGTCACGGCAAGCTGCACCTCGCTGCCACTTCGCGACCTGAACGTTCTTGCTTTCGCGGCTCATACGTCTGCGACATCGGCGATGAGCTCTGGCGCTCGGCCAGGCAAAAGCTCGGGTCACGGGCGCCAATTCAAAACGCCAAAATGAGAATTGCTTCGGCGGACCGGTTGTCCGCCGAAGCACCGGTTTCAGGAGCGGTTGCATTCGGCCTCAAATGATTGCAGGTTCGCCCATCGACATGCCTGTCCGAATCCTCCTCTCAGCAATTTTCGCAATCGGCCTTGCCCCCATCGGGGTGGTGGCGCAACACGGCACGCCGTTCGAGCTGCGCGATTTCACGCCGACGATCCAGGATGCCGATCCAGGCCGGGAGCCGGCAGCCGAGGAGAAGATCGTGCCGGCGGCCTATCGCCGGCAGCCGGTATTCTACCGCACCAACGAGGCGCCCGGCACGATCATCATCGATACGTCGCGGCGCTTTCTCTATCTCATTCAGCCCAACAATACGGCGCTGCGCTACGGGGTCGGCGTCGGACGCGACGGCTTCCAGTGGAACGGTCTGCTCAAGATCACCCGCAAGGCTGAGTGGCCGGACTGGACGCCGCCACCTGAGATGATCGCGCGCCAGCCCTATCTCCCGCGTTTCATGGCTGGCGGCCCGGGCAGCCCGATGGGAGCGCGCGCGCTCTATCTCGGCAGCACCATCTATCGGATCCACGGCACCAACGCGCCGGAGACAATCGGACATGCAGTGTCGTCAGGTTGCTTCCGCCTGGTGAACGAGCAGGTCATCGATCTCTATGAGCGCGTTCCGGTCGGCACGAAAGTGATCGTGCAACAATAGGGCGGCATGCGCGACCTCTTCAGCGCTGCGCTGACAATTACACCTTGCAATTATGCGACCTTATGCCGCCTGTTTTTGCAGGTCGTCCGGCTTCACCGTCAGATCATGGCGATCTCCGCCAAAACCGTGGAGCTGAAAAGGAAAACTCGGGCGAGCGGCCACTACTTTCAGGCCCGCGGCGATACGGGGGCGATGCGTGACCTATCAGTGGATCGATTGTGAACGCGCGTTCATTGCGCGGCGGTATGATCGCATCGCTGGCCTGATCGGCTTCATAGACTGGCTGTTTTTTGTGCCGCCTCGGTTTCGTCGACAGGCCGCACAACGGCTTGCCCTCGCGCCCGGCGATCGTGTGCTCGAGATCGGTTGCGGAACCGGAAGAAATTTCCCGTATCTGCGCGAGGCGGTCGGACCAGGCGGGCGTATCTACGGCGTCGATCTCTCGGCCGGGATGCTCGCGAAAGCAAAAGCGCTGCGCGAAAACAAGCACTGGACCAACATCGATCTCGTTCAAGAAGATGCAGCCGAATATCTCGCGCCCGAGCCGCTCGACGGCGTCCTGTTCGGGCTGTCCTACAACACCATGCCGCATCACGGCGAAGTGCTGCAGCAGGCACTCAAACAGCTTCGGCCGGGCGGGCGTATCGTCATCATGGACGCAAAGTTGCCGCCGGGGATGGGCGGCAGGCTCCTCCTGCCGTTCAGCATATGGCTCATGAAGTTCACCATGCTCGGAAATCCACTGATCAAACCGTGGGAAGAGCTGGCGAAACGCAGTGGACGGGTTCGAGATGGAGGAGTTCGTCTTTCGCTCCTATTACATCTGCTGGGGAACCAAATCGGCGCAATCGCAGATCGGCGAGATCCCGCGGGCGGCAGAGCAGCTGATGGCGGCGGAGTAACGGCCGCAGCGCTTTCTCGCGAAGGGGAAACGGTTCGCTGCGGCGACGGCGCCGAAGGCATTGCAGCGACGACGAATTGCAATTGCATCGCAAACCGGCTTGCCGGTCCGCCCGATTGGAACGAGGATAGCGCGATGAAGGGTATTGTGGCGTCGATCTGCGTGTGCTGGGCGGCGTATTGCGGGTACCAATCCAATGCCGCCCCACTCGCCTTCGGCATGACCCCGGCGCAGGCCGCAATCGCGCTCGGCGTGCCGCTGGTCTATCATTCCGGACGCCACGGATCTGAAATCTACCTTGCTTACGGATCGGCCGGAGTTCCTGGATTTCATCCGGTCGATTCTGCCATCGCGCTGCAATTCCGCAAAGGACACTTGACCGGCTGGAAAAAGGATTGGCGCCTGCGTCGCCCCGGACTGCTCTGAGGGTGGCGCGGCGACGCAACGCACGTGCTTCCGCTCTCCATTCTCGATCTCTCGCCGGTGGCCGCCGGCTCATCCGGCGCAGTCGCGCTGCGCAACTCGCTCGACCTTGCCCGGCTCGCCGACGACCTCGGCCTCACACGCTACTGGGTGGCCGAGCACCACAATCTGCCGTCGATCGCGAGCTCGGCACCCGACATCATGATCGGCCAGATCGCGGCTGTGACCCGACATATCCGCGTCGGCTCGGGCGGCGTCATGCTGCCGAACCACGCCCCGCTCATGGTCGCCGAACGCTTCAAGGTGCTCGAAGCGCTGTTTCCCGGGCGCATCGATCTCGGCCTCGGTCGCGCGCCCGGAACCGATCCGGTGACCTCTTACGCCCTGCGGCGGCGGCAGGACGCGGGCGGCGATGACGATTTCCTCCAGCGCTTCCAGGAGCTGATTCTGTTCGAAAGCAGCAGCTTCCCGGAAGGTCATCCGTTCCGCTCCGTGCGTGCGATGCCGCAGGACGTCGCGCTACCGCCGATCTGGCTGCTCGGATCGAGCGGCTACAGTGCGCAACTGGCCGCCATGGTCGGTGCCGGATTCTCCTTCGCGCACCATTTCTCCGATTACGATCCGGTCGACGCGATGCTGAGCTATCGCCACCAGTTCAAGCCGTCGCCCGCGCAGAGAGACGCCGTATGCCATTCTCGCCTGCGCGGCGGTATGCGCCGACACCGACGCCGAGGCGGAGCGGCTCGCCTCCACGATCGATCTCAATTTCGTGCGCCGCAGACGCGGCGAGTATCTGCCCGCTCGAGAAGTCCGGAGATCGCCGCGACCTATCCTTACTCGCCGGCCGAGCGCGGATTGATCGCGCGCAACCGCGCCCGCCTGTTCGTCGGCGCAAAATCGACCGTGTCGGCGCGATTGGAACCGCTGATGAAGGCGACCCAGGCCGACGAGGTGATGGTCACCACCATGATCTACGACCACGCCGCGCGCCGGCGCTCCTACGAGTTGCTGGCCGAGGCGTTCGCAAAGCATTAAGTGCGCGACGGCCGCATGGCGCTCGATCGGCGTTGCGCGCGCGGGCGACGACTTGGTTCTGACTCGCGTCTGTCTGGCGCTTGCTTGGCGCCTTGGCGGTTGCTTTGCGCGGGCGAAAGCGTGAAATTGTCCCCGTTCGACGCCGGGCATCATGTTCCGCCCGGTCGCAGCAGTTCACAGGAGGTCCTCTTGGGTAAGCAGTTCTCGCTGACTTCAGCCGACAAGTTCCAACTTGGTGCCTATCGCGCGGATCCGTCCGGCCCTGCCAAAGGCGGCATCGTGGTCATTCAGGAAATCTTCGGCGTCAATCACCACATCCGCGCGGTGTGCGACCGGCTCGCGAGCGAAGGCTATTCGGCCGTTGCACCGGCACTGTTCGACCGTCAAGAGAAAAACTTCGAAACCGGCTATACGCCGGACGAGATCGCCAATGCCCGCAAGTTCATCGCCAATCCCGACTGGGGCGCGATGCTCGAGGATACCCAAGCCGCGATCGACGAGCTCGAGAAGGATGGCCCGGTCGCGATCATCGGCTTTTGCATGGGCGGCACCATCGCCTTTCTCGCGGCCTGCAAGCTCAATGGGCTCTCGGCTGCCGTCTGCTACTACGGCGGACAGATCGCCAAGAATGCCGACGAAAAGCCGAAAGTTCCGGTGCAGATGCACTTCGGCGAGAAGGACGCGTCGATTCCGATGAGCGACGTCGAGACGATCAAGCAGAAGCGCGGCGGCGACAGTGAAATCCATGTCTATCCCGATGCGCAACACGGCTTCCATTGCGACGAGCGCGGCAGCTTCCACGATACGAGCGCCAAGACAGCGTGGCAGCGCGCCATGGAGTTCCTAGGCAAGCACGTCAGGAAATAGCCAACGCGTCTCCCAACGCCGCTCGAGCGGGCCGTTGGCATTTTTGAGTTGCAGTCGACAACGAGAGCCGGGCGTCCGCCGACCGGCCCCCGTTGGCGTGAAACGCTCGCCGCTCGGCGGCGGCGTAGCGGCCTTTGTTGTTGTCTCGAGATCGCGTCCGTGCGCGCGGGCTATTGCTTCGGTTCTGCTCCAGCCCCTTCGCTCGAATGCTTGATCGGAGCTGACAGCCGATCGGCAAGCACCACCGTCAGCAGCGATCCCAGAAACAACACGTGGATGCCCACCAGCCAGGCCAGCTTGCTGTGCTCGTAGTGCTCGATGTTCATGAATGCCTTGAGCACCTGGATCGCCGAAATCGCGACGATCGAGGTCATCAGCTTCTGCTTCAAGCCGCCGAAATCGACCTTGGTCATCCATTCCGGACGATCGTGCTCGCCGGCGTCGATCCGCGAAACGAAGTTCTCGAAGCCGGAGAAGATCACGATCACGATCAGGTTTCCGGTGAACGAGAGGTCGATCAGACCGAGCACACCGAGGATCACTTCGGACTCGGTGGCGTGTGGAATCTTCAGCACGAACTCGCCGAGCTGGACGATGAAATGATAAAGCAACAGCAGCAGGCTGAGCGCGAGCCCGAGATAGAACGGCGCGAGGATCCAGCGGCTCTGGAAGATGATCGTCTTCGATGAGCAGCTCGATCCTGCGCATGTCATCAGCGGCGAAGCCGACATATCCGATTCTTGCCGGTGCAAAGCGGCGCGATCTGCTATCCAGGAGCGGCGCCGCCCGTCTGCGGTGGATGAAACCGATCCGGGCAGCGTCACGCTTGCGCGGATGGGCAGCTGTCTGCGGTCCCGATCGGGCAGCTCACGCCGGTGCCGCCGAGCCGCAATAGCCCTTGGGTTCTTCGCCAGATACTGCTGATGATAATCCTCGGCGAAGTAGAACGCGGGCGCATCCAGAATTTCGGTGGTGATCGCATCGAACGCCGCGCCGCTCGAGCTCCTTGTCGTACATCGCCTTCGACGCCTCGGCTGCTTCGCGCTGCGCTGGCGTGAACGAATAGATGCCCGAGCGATACTGCGTCCCGGCATCGTTGCCCTGCCGCATGCCCTGGGTCGGATCGTGGCTCTCCCAGAACGTCTGCAACAGCCGATCATAAGAGATCTTCTTCGGATCATAGACCACCAGCACGACCTCGTTGTGGCCGGTGCGGCCGGAGCAGACCTCCTCGTAGGTCGGGATTGGGCGTATGTCCGCTGGCATAGCCGACGGCGGTGGAATGGATGCCTTCGCCCAATTCCCAGAACTTGCGCTCGGCACCCCAGAAGCAGCCCATTCCGAACATCGCTGTCTCGAAGCCATCGGGATATGGGCCTTTGAGCGGCCGCCGAAAGACGAAATGATCGCGCGCAGTCGCAATCGGCGTCGAACGGCCGGGCAGCGCCTCGGCCGCCGACGGCATCTCGGCCTTTTTCTTGAACATGAACATGACGGCTTCTCCTGTTTTCGCGACGAAACATAGTCGCAACCCGAGACTTCTGCACCGGCAAGTTTCTCGGGCCACCATCGATCGACGCTGGTTGCCTATCACGATCCCGCGAGTCCGGAGTTGCTCATCCCTATTCCGTAGGTGAATTCTCCCCCTATGCTGACCCGCGGCACATGCATGTGCGCTCCGTCCGCCGATTCCCGGTGCCGGAAGAAAATCATCACGGGAGGAAGTTTCCAATGCGCAAATTTGGTCTGCCGTTTCTCGCTCTCTGCGTGGGCCTTGCCATCGGCGCGCCCGCCCGCGCCCAGGCACCGGCGGCGGTGCCGGACCAGATGCCGTTCGACATTCCGTACGGCCCGTCGATCTCCGCGGACAAGGCCGCGCAAGTCGTCGCCGCCGCGGTGGCCGAGGCGAAAAAGTCGCCGCGCAACTGGAAGCTCGCCATCGCGGTCGTCGATCCGAATGGCGATCTGGTCTACTTCTACAAGATGGATCAGACACAGGTGGCTTCGATCGGGATCGCCCAAGGCAAGGCGCGCACGGCGGCACGCTTCCGGCGTTCGTCCGGTGCCTTCTTCGATCTCATGCAGACCCCTGCCGGCGCCTTCGCCCCGACGCTCGGACCCGACCCTCGTGGCTTCGCTCGGCGGCTTGCCGATGTCGAAGGCGGCAAGATCATCGGCGCGATCGGCTGCAGTGGCGCGACGGGAGCCCAGGACGAGGTCGCCTGCAAGGCCGGCGCCGATACGATCAAGTAGAGCTCCGCACCGAGGCCGTGGCGGCAATGCCGCGGCCTTCTCCGCGCTCGCTCAGTCGCGGGCGTAGCCGATGAGCGGCTTCTTCTTGCGTCCGAGCAGGATCAGGACGGCGCCGAGAATGGCGAACACCAGCGAGACCGGCTGATCGAGCAGGTAGGGCTGGATCACGCCTCGCCAAGCCCAGGTCCCGGCCAGCCGCTCGACCGTCGGCTGCAGCGCCGCGAGCGAATTCTGGTGGATGTTCGACCAGACCGAGCCCACGCTGCTGAGATACAAGGTCTGGTCCGCAATCGACTTGGTGCCGTCGTGGACCAAGAAGATGAAGCCCAAGGCGAGCAGCAAAAGACCGAAAAACCTCAGAACGAAACGGATCATGGTGTGGCCATTCTGCGCGCTGAAAAATGCCTCTCGCTCCCATCCATGAATTACCTTGCTCCGCGCTCGGGTTCAATTCTCGAGGAGGTTGGACAATCTGTGCTGGAAGATCGCCGACCCCATGATAGCACCCGCCTCGCGGTTCGAGCGGGGTGTCGGCTTTCCAAGAGAGCAATAAACTGCCATCCGGTAATTTGGCGTGCTCGATCAGAGCACAAGCGCCCAGCAAGGGGTTGAGATGTCCTCCAAAAACGACGGCCGCGGCACGCGTCCGACCTTTACCGATCAGGAAGCGTTGCTGTTTCACAGCCAGGGCCGTCCGGGCAAGCTCGAAGTGGTCGCCACCAAGCCGATGGCCACCCAGCGCGATTTGTCGCTCGCCTATTCGCCGGGAGTCGCCGTCCCGGTGCTCGCCATCGCCGAAGACGAAGATCGTGCCTTCGATTACACCACCAAGGGCAATTTCGTCGCCGTGATCACCAACGGCACCGCCATACTCGGCCTCGGCAATCGCGGCGCGCTGGCAGCAAAACCCGTGATGGAGGGCAAGGCTGTCCTGTTCAAGCGCTTCGCTGATGTCGATTCCATCGACCTGGAAGTTTCGACCGAAGATCCAGATGAGTTCGTCAACGCCATCAAGGTCCTCGGCAAGAGCTGGGGCGGGATCAACCTCGAGGACATCCGGGCGCCGGAGTGTTTCGTCATCGAGCAGCGGCTGCGCGAGCTGCTCGACATTCCGGTGTTCCATGACGACCAGCACGGCACCGCCATCATTGCGGCTGCCGGCCTGATCAATGCGCTCGACCTGACCGGCCGCGACATCAAGTCCACCAGGCTGGTATGCAACGGCGCCGGAGCGGCCGGCATTGCGTGCCTCGAACTGCTCAAGGCGATCGGATTCACTCCCGACAACATCATTCTCTGCGACACCAAAGGGGTCATCTTTCAAGGCCGCACCGAGGGCATGAACCAGTGGAAATCCGCCCATGCGGCAAGAACCTCGGCGCGAACGCTCGCGCAGGCGCTCGCCGGCGCCGACGTCTTCTTCGGGCTTTCGGTGAAGGGCGCAGTGACGAAGGAGATGGTGAAGTCGATGGCGCCAAAGCCCATCATCTTCGCCATGGCCAACCCCGATCCGGAGATCACGGCCGAAGAGGTGGCCGAAGTGCGCAATGATGCCATCATGGCCACGGGGCGTTCCGACTATCCCAACCAGATCAATAATGTGCTGGGCTTTCCATACATCTTCCGCGGCGCGCTCGACGTGCGCGCGACCGCCATCAACATGGAGATGAAGATCGCGGCCGCGAATGCGCTCGCCGAGCTTGCGCGCGAGGACGTGCCCGACGAGGTCGCCGCCGCCTATGGCATCCGGCCGAAATACGGCCCCGACTACATCATTCCGGTGCCGTTCGATCCGAGGCTGATCTCATTCGTGCCCCCCGCAGTCGCCAAGGCCGCCATGGATACCGGCGTCGCCCGGCGCCCTATCGTCGACATGGAGGCATATGCTGCGCAGTTGCGCTCACGTCTCGATCCTGTAGCCGGCGTGCTGCAGCGGGTCTATGAGCGGCTGCGGCGACGGCCGCAACGCGTGGTCTTCGCCGAAGGCGAGGAAGAACAGGTCATCCGCGCTGCCGCGAGCTTCGTCGAGCAGGGACTCGGCAGCGCCTTGCTTGTTGGCCGCGAGGAGCGTGTGCGCGAAACCACCCGCAATCTCGGGATCGAGCTCGGCGGCGGCATCGAGATCATCAATGCGCGGCTGTCGCAGCGCAACGCCGCCTACGCCGCCTATCTGTACGAGCGGCTGCAGCGTCAAGGTTTTCTCCAGCGCGACTGCCAGCGCCTCGTCAATCAGGATCGCAATCATTTCGCCGCCTGCATGGTCGCACTCGGTGATGCCGACGCCATGGTGACCGGCGTCACCCGCAATTTTTCGGTCGCGCTCGAAGACATCCGTCGCTGCATCGACCCCAAGCCCGGGCACCGCGTCATGGGCGTGTCGCTCGTGCTTGCGCGCGGCCGCACGGTGCTGATCGCCGATACGGCAGTGACCGAAATGCCCAATGCCGAGATCCTGGCCGACATTGCGGTCGAGGCGGCAGGGGTGGCGCGCCGCTTCGGCTACGAGCCGCGGCTCGCGCTGCTGGCGTTTTCGACCTTCGGACAACCGCCCGGAGAACGTGCCGCGCACGTGCAGGGAGCGGTGCGTATCCTCGACCAGCGCCGCGTCGACTTCGAATATGACGGCGACATGGCCGCGGATGTCGCGCTCAACATGGAATTGCGCGAGGCGTATCCCTTCTGCCGGCTGTCGGGCCCAGCCAATGTGCTCATCATGCCGGCATTTCACTCGGCATCGATCTCGACCAAGCTGCTGCAGGAGCTGGGCGGCGCGACCGTCATCGGGCCGATCCTGGTCGGTCTCGACCGACCAGTGCAAATCGTGCCGCTGTCGGCCAATGACGCCCAACTCGTCAACATGGCCGCGCTGGCGGCGTTCAATGTCAGTGGCTGACAATGCCGATGCACTGTCGAGAACCGCAGGAGATTGGATGACCAAGCACAAGCTCGCCGGCGTGATTGCCGCGATCGCAACTGCCGTCGATGACGATAACGAGCCCGATTGCGCCCGCTCCTGCGCGCTTGCGCGCTTTCTCCTCGCCAATGGATGCGACGGCCTCAACGTGCTGGGCACCACCGGCGAGGCAACCTCGTTCTCGCTCGACCAGCGCCGGCGCGTGATGGCTGCCTACCGTGAAAGCGGTCTGCCGCTGGATCGCCTCATGGTCGGCACTGGCGCTGCAGCGGTCGCCGACGCCGTGGCGTTGACGCGGCATGCGGCCGAGCTCGGCTTTGCGGGAGCGCTTGTGCTGCCGCCGTTCTACTACAAGGGCGTACCCGACGACGGTCTCGTCGCCTATATCGAAACCATTGTCACATCCACCGCGACACGTCCGATCCCGATCTATCTCTATCACTTTCCCGCCCAGTCCGGTCTGGCATGGCACCTCGAGCTGGTCGAGCGCCTGCTCGATTCGTTCGGCAGCCGCATCGTCGGTCTGAAGGACTCGTCCGGCGACATGGCCTATGCCCGTGAGGCCGCGGCCGTGGCACCTGGGTTTCGGGTGTTTCCCTCGACCGAAGCCGCGCTGATGGAGGCGCGCTCGGGAGTGTTCGCAGGTTGCATCTCCGCCACCGCCAATCTCAACGCCGACTTGTGCGCGCGCGCCTGGCACAATGGCGACGCCGGCGCGCTGGAGACAGCGGTCGCGATCCGCAAGCTGTTCGACGGCAAGCAACTCGTCCCCGGCGTAAAGGCACTGCTCGCGCATATTCACCGCGATCAGGCTTGGCATCGGGTGGGCTCTCCGCTTACGCGTTTTTCGGCGGCCGACGCGACGACGGTCGCCGCCAGCTATGACCGACTGCGTTCGCAGCAACCCGTGCTGGCGAATCCCTCGGCCTGATCCGTAGAGCTCGTGTGCTATCGGCACGACCGGACGACGTTTCTTGCAAGGTCATACGAATGGACGATAGTGTGAGAGGTAAGGCAAAAAACAGCCCGGGGAAGGCATGATGGAGGTTGGATTCATCGGCGTGGGCCGGATGGGCCACGTGATGGTGCGCAATCTGCTGCAAGGCGGCCACCGCGTGCGCGCCTGGGACACGTCCTCCGGCGCGCTCGCCGAGATCAGCAAGCACGGCGCCGAACCGGCGGTCAGCGCGCCGGATGCGTTTCGCGGCGATGCCGTGATCTCGATGTTGCCGAACGACGAGGCGATGCGCGCAACCTTCCTGGACGGGCGCATCCTCGAGAACAATGGCGCGCCGATCCACGTCAACATGGCAACCGCTTCGGTCGAATGCACCGACGCGTTGGTGGCGGCCCATGCGGCCAGCGGGGTGACGTATGTTTCGGCGACGGTGTTCGGCCGGCCTGAAATGGCCGCCGAGCGCAATCTCAACATCATGGCAGCGGGCGACCCCGGCGCGATCGCGCGTGTCCAGCCGTTGTTCGACGCCATGGGAAGGAAGACTTGGCGCCTCGGCGACACGCCGCGCAATTCCAACGTCGCCAAGATCGCCGGCAACCTGATGGTCGCGTGCATTCTCGAGGCTATGGCCGAAGCGGCCGCCCTCGCACGCGCCTACCAGATGGAGCCTGCCGATGTCTTGAACACGGTGGTGGGCTCGATCTTCGACGTGCCGGTCTATCGCATCTATGCCGGCCTGATCAGCAGCGGGAAATTCGAGCCGCCGGGTTTCGATCTTCTTCTCGGCCTCAAGGACGCCAAGCTCGCGCTGGCAGCCGGCGAGGAGGTCAACGTGCCACTCCCGTTCGCCAGCGTTTTGCGCGACAATTATCTCGATGCCATCGCGCATGGCGACGAGAAGAAGGACTGGTCGGCGATGTCGCGCGTGGCCGCCCGCCGCGCCGGACTCGAGGATTAGCGAGGTACGCGCCCGCCGAGTGCACGATGGGATGCTCGACGGAGCGACAGGGAGGGAAGATGATGACGAACAAACCAACTCTCGCGTGCTGCGCCGGAGCCCTGGGGTTCGCACTGGGCTGGCTGATCGCGCCCGCAAATGCGCAACAACCGGTCGTCATCGGCGGCACGCTCGGCCTCACCGGCGCTTACGCGGATCCGGCCGCGGATTACAAGGCGGTCTACGATCGCTGGCTCGATCAGGTCAACAAGAAGGGTGGCCTGCTCGGGCGGCAGGTGAAGATGGTCATCTACAACGACGAAAGCACTCCGACAGT
Organism: uncultured Alphaproteobacteria bacterium; assembly: GCA_963831225.1. Taxonomy (GTDB): domain Bacteria; phylum Pseudomonadota; class Alphaproteobacteria; order Rhizobiales; family Xanthobacteraceae; genus VAZQ01. Next base: position 139,972 of record CAWHPT010000026.1, on the reverse strand, counting down.
CGCGCAGCAGCTCTACAACCGCATGCTCGACCAGGACAAGGTCGATCTCGTCCTGGCGCCGTTTTCCACCTTCGTCGGCGGCGCAGTGGTGCCGATCGTCACCTCGCACAAGAAGCTGCTCTTCAACGGCGGCTTCGTCGGCATCAACATCTTCAAGAATGCCAAGGGCTCGATCATCGGCAGCTACACCTATCAGGAGCCCGATTACACGCGCGGACTTTTCGATCTGATCAAATCCCTGCCGGAGGACAAGCGGCCCAAACGAGCGGCCATCTTCACCGCACAGAACCCGTTTCCCCTTCTGGTGCGCGACGGAGTGGGCGGCAAGGGCGGCGCGCTCAATTTCGCCAAGGAGGCCGCCATAGCAGTCCCGGTCAACGAGCAGTATCCGCCGAACACGACCGACTTCACCGGTCTGGTTCAGAAGGCCAAGGCTGCAAACGCCGACCTCGTGCTGCAGCTCGGCCTGCCCAACGACACCCTGCAGGTGGCCCGCACCATTGGGCAGCAGAACTACAAGCCCGCAATGTTCTGCACCTGCGGCTCGCAAGCGACCACGCTGTCGGCCTGGCCGAAGCTCGGCAGCGCAGCCGAGGGCGCTTTCGGCACGACCGTGTCGTGGCCGAGCCAACGGTTCGCCGGGCTCGCCGAGCTCGCGGAGGCGTTCAAGGCGCGCGGCTACGATACGCTCCCGACCTATGCAATCGTCGGCTACGCCATCCTGCAGGTGATCGAGCAGGCGGTCGAGGGTGCCAACACCTTGGACCAGGACAAGCTCAGGGCGTACGTGCACAGCCACGAATTCAAGACCGTGGCCGGCGACTTCAAGTACCAAGACGACGGTACCCCGGTCTTCAGCCAAATCCTGCTTCAGTTCGTCAAGGGCAAGAACCAGGTCGTCTGGCCCGCCCAGCATCGGACAGCGGCTCCGGTCATCCCGATGCCATGACAACGTCGTCCGGCGCGCTGCTCAGCGTCGAGGCAGTCGGAAAACGCTTCGGGGGCGTCGTCGCGCTCAGCGAGGTGTCGTTTCAGGTGGCGCCGGCCGCCGTCGCCGGGTTGATAGGCCCGAACGGCTCGGGTAAGACGACGCTCCTCAATGTCATCAACGGCGTTTTCGCGGCCGACTGCGGCGAGGTGCGGCTCGCCGGCGCCGCATTGCGCGGCACGCGGCCCTGCGACCTCGCTGCCGGAGGATTGAGCCGCACCTTCCAGAGTACCCGTGTGTTCCGCACCCTTACGGTGCTGCAGAACATGTTCGTGCCGTTGCTGCATCAGGGCGAGAGCGCGCGTCGGGTCGCCGGACAGCGTGCGAGCGAGCTGCTGGCGTTCGTCGGGCTCCAGCAGCACGCCGAGCACACTGCCAGCGAACTGTCAGGCGGCCAGCAGCGGCTGCTCGAATTTTCCCGCGCGCTCGTGACCCGGCCGCGCTTGATCCTCATGGACGAGCCCTTCGCGGGCGTGCACCCGGAAATCAAGGCGGTGCTGATCCGTTGTATCCGCGAGACGGTCGTGCGCGACGGCGCATCGTTTCTCATCGTCAGTCACGAGGTACCCGATCTCGTCGGCATGTCGGACTTCATGGTGTGCCTGGTCGAAGGCAAGATCGCAGCCGCCGGATTGCCGCGCGATGTCGTGCGCGACGAAAAGGTGATCGAAGGCTATCTCGGGCGCGGATGATCATGGCCGGGAGCGCACCGAAGCTGCGGATCACCGACGTCGTTGCCGGCTACGTCCCCGGTCAACCGGTGCTGCGCGGCGTGAACGTGACGGCGGAGCCCGGACGTATCACGGTCGTGCTCGGCCCGAACGGGGCCGGAAAGTCGACGCTTCTACGCGTGGTGGCCGGGTTCCTGCACCCGGACGCGGGCAGCGTGCGGCTCGACGACGCCGAAATCTGCGCTTTGCCGCCCTATGCGCATCTCGATCGCGGCATCGGCCTGTTGCCGCAGGGACGCTCGACCTTCCCGGAGCTCTCGGTGATGGAGAACATCGAGCTCGGCGGCTGGTGCCTGCGATTCGATCGCAAACGACTGCGCGATGCGGTCGAAGCCATGTTCGTGCGCTACCCCAATCTGCGCGAGTTGCATGATCGTTCTGCCGGAAGCCTCAGCGGCGGTCAGCAGCGAACCGTCGAGATTGCGCGGCTTCTGGTTTCGAGCCCGAACGTCCTCCTCATCGACGAGCCCTCAGTGGGGCTTTCCCCACTGATCGCGACCCAGGTCTACAAGGAGCTTACCGCACTCAGGGCAGAGGGACGAACTATCCTGCTGGTCGACCAGGACGTACGTGCGGCGATCAGGGTCGCCGACTACATCTATGTGCTCAATTCCGGCAAGAACGACATCGAGGGCGATCGTTCCGCGTTCGAAGGCGACCTCGGCGCCATGGTGCGCGGATGGCTCGGTGTCTGATGCACGTCGTAAGCGCGCGACCATGCTCCGTTTCATAGCCATCCTTGCCGACGGCGTTCTCCTCGGTCTCGTCTATGCGATCGCGGCCCTCGGTCTCAGCCTGGTCATGGGGATCATGGGGGTCGTCAACGTCGCCCACAGCGCGTTCATCATGCTCGGCTCGTTCTTCGCCTTCGAGCTGTCTCGACGCTTGGGGATCGATCCGATCGGATCGTTCTTCGTCGCCTTTCCGTTTTTCTTCGCCATCGGAGCCATTGTCTACCGCGTGCTGGTCGCACGCGTCGAGCAGATGCAGCAGACGCAAGGACTGGTGGCGATGTTCGGAGTGATGGTGCTGATCGAGAATCTCGGCACCATCGCATGGACGACGGATACGCGGGTGATCACGGCGCCCTACACCAACACGTCCGTGGTGCTCGGACCGGTGATCTTCGCCGATGTGAGGCTGATTGCCGGCGCCCTGGCGCTGTTTCTCATCCTTGCGTTCTGGCTTTTTCTGCGGTTCACGCTCACCGGCCGGGCCATCCGCGCCATGGGGCAGAATTGCGATGCGGCGATCTCGCTCGGCATCAATGTGCTGCAGCTGTCCACCATCATGTTCGGACTCGGCATCGCGTGTGCCGGTGCGGCCGGCGTCGCGCTCGCGATGCTGTTTCCGTTTTCCCCGAACACACAGGTGCAATGGCTCGCCTGGGCCTTTCTCGTGGTCATCCTGGGCGGTCTCGGAGGCGTGGGGAACACGCTGCTCGCAGGAATCGTCGTCGGCCTCATCCAGATGTTCGCGGCGGCATTCCTGCCGTTCGACTATGTGTATCTCATTCTCTATGTCGCGCTCGCCGTCATCCTGGTGGTGCGCCGTGAAGGCCTGAGCGGCGCCACGCGCCGCGCGATCTAGGGGGCGCCGGTGTTCTCTCTATTCGTGCTGCCGTCGACCCGCGGTGCGACCGCGAAGCGCGCGGCACCGGGACTGATGCTCTGGCTCGCGGCTCTCGGGGCGCTCATCGCTTACGGCATGCTCGGCCGCAATCTCGGCGTGCTCAACGCGTTCGGCACGGTGTTCATGTACATTGTGCTGACGCAGGCCTGGAACATCCTCGGCGGTTACGGCGGCTATCTGAATTTCGGCATGGTGACGTACTTCGGCGTCGGCGCCTATACCACCGCGATGCTGTTTCACTTCCATCAGCTTTCGCCCCTGCTCACGGCACCGCTCGGCGGGCTGACGGCCGCGCTCCTCGGACTCCTGATCGGCATTCCGACCCTGCGGCTGCGCGGCGCCTACTTCGCGATCGTCACCATGATCATTACCTTCGCGATGCAGATTCTCGTGCTCGATGTGCCGATCACACAAGGTGCGCTCGGCATCTATCTGGCACCATTGCCGCTCACGCCCTTGGGCGTGGAGCGGCTGTTCTATTTCATCTTCCTCGCTTTCGCCTTGCTGACGACGATCGTGATTTTCGCAATCGAGCACTCCAACTTCGGCTGGGCCCTGGTGGCCATTCGCGAGGACGAAGACGCAGCCGAGATCGTCGGCGTGCGCACCACCGAGGTGAAGTGGGTCGCCAATGCACTCGCCGCCGCCATTGCCGGCATTGCCGGCGGCCTTTACGCGCAACGCATCATGTACCTCGAGCCGACCGGAACGTTTGCCTTCGACATCTCGCTCAACGTCGTGCTGATGGCGGTGATCGGCGGCGCCGGCACTTGGCAGGGACCACTCATCGGTGCGCCACTCGTGCTGCTGGTCGCCGATGCGCTGCGGGTAACCGTCACCTCCGAGGTCAACCGGGTGATCTTCAGCCTGATCGTGATCCTGATAGCGCTGTACGTGCCGGGTGGCGTGATGAGCGTCATCGGCCGCCTGCGCCGGCGCTCGGCGCGGAAAAGCGAATGATCAACAGCGAGTAGCGAGCCGTCTCAAGTCTGCGACCGGATCAGCTCCGCGGCCCGATGCGCCACCATTATCGCCGGCAAATTGGTGTTGGCGCTCGGGATGCGCGGCATGATCGACGCATCGACCACGCGGAGATTGCGTACGCCGTAGACTTCGGCATGCGGAGTCGACGACCGCCATCGGATCGCCAGCACGCCCAATCGCGCACGTGCCGACCGGATGGGCCATGGGAGCCGCCGCTGCCAGCAGCTCGGAATCCGACAGCGGCAATCGGCGATGGCGGTTGGCGAACCACCGGCCGGGGTGGATCAGCTGGGCTATGCTTGCGCGCCGCACCGGCGCCGGGGCGTTGAGCACCGCCTTGGCAGCGAGTGCGAGCACCGTGCCGGCCCAGCCCGGCCGATTGAACTGGTGCAGCGACATCATCGACGGCAGCAGAAAGGCCTCGAGATAGGCGCTCGCCACCATGGGGTCGAGCAAAACTCCTTCGGCAAACCGCGCTGCCTTGAGCATGCGCGGCGGGTTGCGCGAGTCCTCCAGCATGCGAAACTCGATGCGCGGCGGCATTGCACTGTCGGGGCTGGTGAGCGTGACCTTCCCGCGCGAAAACGGTGAATAGAGCGCGGCACCCACCATCGCGAGATCGGGACCGTACGGATGCGGGCTCACCCTGCCGATCGTGAACAGCAAGAGGTCTTGCGCGGGGCAGCGGTCCAATCCGGACGAGTGCCGCAGTCCTGCGATCGCGAAGCGGCGCAGCTCCGCCCCCAGCCGCATGCCAGGCGGAAGCGTCAAGGCGAAATGCAGATACATGTGGTTTTGCAAATTGCGTCCGACACCCGGACGGTCGCGCACCGGCGTGATACCGAGGTGCCGCAGGTGGCCGGCAGGGCCGATGCCGGCGCGCAGCAGCATCGCTGGCGAGTGGATTGCGCCCGCGCTCAGGATCACCTCCCGCGCCGAGAGCTGCTCGAGCTCGCCATTGCGCACGGCCGTCACGCCCACCACCCGGTCGCCGTCCAAGCGCAATCCCGTGACGAGGGTTCGCGGCGCGATCGCGAGGTTGCCGCGACGGCGAACGGCGCTGGTCAAATAGCATCGCGCGCTCGAGGCCCGCTGCGCATCCTGGCTGAGCGGCATCGGGAAGAATCCGTCGGCCGGGTTTTCATTGATGTCGGCAATCGAGCGAAGCCCGCGCGCAGCGCCCGCGCGTTCGATTGCGGTGACGAACGCGGGCCATTCCTCAGCGGGCAGGCGCCGGATCGGGTACGACCCGTGTGCCGTCTGGGTCCGGTCGCGATCGAGGTCGCGTTCCAGCCGGCGATAGCACTTGACGACGTCGCTCCACCCCCAGCCGTCGGCGCCGGCCGCAACCCAGGCGTCGAAATCGGACGGCAGCCCTCGCAGCGCCCACAGTCCCATGACGCTCGAGCCACCGCCCATCACGCGCGCCTGCGGGAACGGCCGCGGTGCTTCTCCGGCCATCCGGACGGCCGTGACGTCCGACCAGAAATAGCCGGGATTGAGCGACGAGCTCGGAAATGTATCGGCAATGTCGGCCGGTACGGCATTCGGCAGCGTGTCATCCCCGGCCTCGACCAGCATCACCCGCGTGGCCGGATCCTCCGACAACAGCGAGGCGAGCGTGGCGCCTGCGCTCCCGCCGCCAACGATGAGAAAATCGGGATTATCCATTGCTGGGCGAGGCACGTTCGCTGTAACGGTTGGGATGAAAATTCCGGCTGCCGAAGCAATCAGGTTGCGCCGGAGAGCGCAAGCCAAGCAGGAAGCAAAGCAGGCAGGCCGTGCCAAGCACACTGTGTCAAGCTGGGCCGTGTCAACTGGCCGTTGACGCTTATGGCCGAGGTGACTATAAGTTCGTTTCCTTTGGCGGCGAGGCTTTCGCCGCCGCTCCCTTTTAAGGATATCCGAGCCGGATTGAGCGCGGGGACGCCCGCAGAACGAGCACAGGCATGGCCAATACCAGTTCCGCCCGTAAGGCGACCCGCAAAATCGCGCGGCGCACCGAGATCAACAAGGGCCGGCGTTCAAAAATGCGCAGCTTCGTGCGCATGGTCGAGGAAGCAATCGCGACAGGCGACCGCAGCAAGGCGCTCGCTGCCCTCCAGGAAGCCGAGCCCGTGATCATGCGCGCGGGCCAGAAGGGCGTCGTGCATCCCAATGCGGCGAGCCGCAAGGTTTCCCGCTTGAGCCACGGTGTGGCCAAGCTCGCCCAATGAGCATGACCGCGCAAAGTTGCAGGCTTTCTGGCAAGATTTGACCTGATAAATTCTCGAAGCGAGAATCGCGCTTCAACATGAAGCGATTTCGCTCCGCGGCTGTGCTCATCCGGCTACCGCTCCTGCCATCTCGTTCTGAACCCGACGATCGAACCGGCGTGGAACGGTTGCGCTGGAGCGGTGGCGTTCGCTTGGCGATGGTCACCAGAGATGGGCGGACCTCCCGACGTTCTGGAAATGATACAATTCTTGTTGCACTCTTTGCTGCTGGTTGCCGAATTGTCACAATCGGGGCCTCCGCCGGCAAATTTGGAGGCGGGTTACGCAACCTTTCCGCTCAAAGAAACAGCTGTGCGCAGAACGGCTTATAGGGCAAGCAAGATTTAGGGCTTGATTTTTGCAGCCTGAGCTCGCTGCGCCGTCTCGTCGGCCGCCCCGGATCAGCAGCCTGCATCGGCTCCGGACAGCGCACCATTCCGTTCGAAAAATCCAAACGGATTCAAAACACTATGGCGGCCAGCCGCTCCGGGTGCTGGATTGCCGATTGCGTTTCTGGTCGTGATCGCACCGTGGGGACTGCCGCAGCACGTTGCAGGGGTATCGGGCCGTGCTATTTTCAGTCCGCCACTGGGCCACCGGCGGTTTTCAGTAAAAGGTTCGTATTCGAGCTCATCGAGATGAGGATGGGTGACTCATGGCTAGTCGTCACCCGCTTCAGCATAGATTTGGTGGGGGCTCAGCGTGTGCGGGCATAAGCTTGAGCTTCGTGGTGTCGGGTTTGTAGTCTGCAACGGCGCGAAGCAGCGTCCGAATACTTCATAATGTCTGGCAATGGTATTGCTATCGCGGCGGTCGATGGCAGTGGACAGGGGGGTTATGACCACAGCAACGGGCGTCTCCTTGTCAGTCCCCTGCGCCGCGCGGCGCGGGCGAAGCGAAACCCTGCATCTCGTTGGCACTGGTGCGCAAGCCGTCGCTGGCGCATCGAGAAAATTTCCGCACGCGGAACGCGCCAGCGCTTTCTCTGCGCCTCCGTCAGCTGCGGGCTCACCGCCCTGGTCCTACGTCGTTTCGTGTTCCGTGTCGCTTCGCGTCGGCCTTCATGGCGTCTGAAAGCATCGCGTCTTGTCCCGCGTTCCGCCCATCCGATTCCGCCTTCAAACCAGAGACACACCCTATGCCGGACATGGAACAGGAGAGTTGGACGCGCGTGAAGGAGCGGCTTCGCGCCGAAGTCGGCGAGGATGTCTATTCGAGCTGGTTCGCACGCATGGAGCTCGATGGCAGCGACGGGGATACGGTCAAATTGTCGGTCCCGACACGTTTTCTCAAGAGCTGGATCCAATCGCACTATGCCGAGCGGGTGCTGGCCTGCTGGCAGTCCGAGCAGCCGAGCTTTTCGCGTATCGAGCTCACGGTCCGCTCGGCCGTCATCCGGACCTTGCCGCCCAAGAACAAGCCGGACACTGTCCCGCCACGCGAGGTCCGAGAAATCAAGACCAATGGTGCGGATCATCGTCCGATGGTGGGGCCGACCTCCGGCGTGCACGAGGCGCTGGGCGGCTCTCCACTCGATCCGCGCCTCACCTTCGAAACATTCCTCGTCGGCCGATCGAATACGCTGGCTCATGCCGCCGCCAAGCAAGTGGCTCAGGCAAAGCGCGGCGATGTAGTGATGTTCAATCCGCTCTACATCCACGCCGGGGTTGGTCTCGGAAAGACTCATCTGCTGCAGTCCCTGGCCTGGGCCGGTAACATTGCCGGCGAGCGCAAGGTGCTCTATCTGACCGCCGAAAAATTCATGTACGGCTTCGTGTCCGCCTTGCGGGCGCAGAATGCGCTCGCCTTCAAGGACGCCTTGCGCACGATCGATGTGCTGGTAATAGACGATCTACAATTCCTGCAGGGCAAGTCGACCCAAGCCGAGTTCTGCCATACGCTCAATGCGCTCATTGATGCCGGCCGACAGGTGGTGATCGCTGCCGATCGACCGCCATCCGAGCTGGAAAGTCTCGACGAGCGCGTGCGCTCCCGGCTCGCCGGTGGCCTCGTGGTTGAAATGGGATCGCTCGGCGAGGAACTGCGGCTCGAAATCCTCAAATGCCGGGCAGCCGCGGCCAAGCAGCATCACCCGGGTTTTGACGTTCCACCGCCGATTCTTGCGTACATCGCCAAGACCGTGACCCACAATGGGCGCGATCTCGAGGGCGCACTCAATCGGCTGCTCGCGCACAGCAAGCTCACCGAGCCAGCCGGTCACGCTCGAAATGGCCGAGCGCGAGGTGCGTGACCTGATCCGACCGCAGGAACCCAAGCGCGTCAAGATCGAAGACATCCAACGCGTGGTGGCCCGCCAGTACAATGTGAGCCGTGCCGATCTTTTGTCGTCGCGGCGCACCGCCAATGTCGTGCGTCCGAGACAGGTGGCGATGTATCTGGCAAAGACATTGACGTTGCGCTCGCTTCCCGAGATCGGACGGCGATTCGGCGGCCGTGACCACACCACCGTGCTGCATGCGGTACGCAAGATCGAGACGCTGGTTAACACCGACACCGCTCTCGCGGAGGAAATTGAGATCGCTCAAGCGCCAATTGCAGGAGTAGGAATTCTCCCCGCCCGGGAAAGAGAATGGATTGCGGACTGGACAAGGTGCGAGCAGCTTTCACTCGAAACGCCGGTCGCCTCTTGCTCGCGGCTCTGGCGCGCAAAGAAACGCACGGGGCCGGGCCGGGACCAAGCGACGCTCCAAGCTGCCAAATCCGTTGGTAAGTAGCGGCGGCCTGGCCATCGCTCTTGCGAAAACCGCGCGCCCGCGCCACTTTCTGTTCCCCCTTCCCAGGATGCAACGCGGCGGGTCGCGAAATGAAAGTCACCGTCGAACGCGCAACGCTGTTGAAGACGCTCGGTCACGTCCATCGCGTGGTCGAGCGGCGCAACACCATCCCAATTCTCGCCAACGTGCTGATCAAAGGGGAAAATTCGAAGCTTGCCTTCAAGGCGACCGATCTCGATCTCGAGGTCACGGAGACGGTCGCCGCCGAGGTCGGTCCGGGCGGCGCGACCACCGTTCCCGCGCACATGTTCTATGACATCGTGCGCAAGCTCCCGGAGGGCGCCCAGATCGTGATCGAAGCCTCGGGTGATCGTGCTGTGCTGGCGATCCGAGCCGGCCGTTCCCGCTTCACCCTGCAAACCCTGCCCGAAAGCGACTTTCCCGACCTCGCCGCCGGCGAGATGTCGCACGCGTTCAAGCTCGCCGCGCTCGACCTCAAGCGGCTCGTCGACAAGACCCAGTTCGCCATCTCGACCGAGGAAACGCGGTATTATCTCAACGGCATCTATCTCCACCCTGCCGGCACCGCCAAGACACCGACATTGCGGGCGGTGGCGACCGACGGTCATCGATTGGCCCAGTTCGAATTGGCATTGCCGGCGGGCGCCGAGGGCATGCCGGGCATCATCGTTCCGCGCAAGACCGTCGGCGAGGTACAGCGCCTGATCGAAGACGTCGAGGCCGAGATCACCGTCGAGCTTTCGCAGGGCAAAATCCGGTTCTCGATCGGCGATGCTGTGCTGACGTCCAAGCTCATCGACGGTACCTTCCCGGACTATGCCCGCGTCATTCCGGTCGCGCAACGACAAGCAGCTCACGGTTGACAGGAAGGAGTTCGAGCAAGCGGTCGACCGCGTGTCGACGGTGTCGAGCGAACGCGGACGCGCCGTGAAGCTGTCACTGACCACCGGGAAGCTGATGCTTTCCGTCACCAATCCGGATTCCGGCAGCGCGAGCGAGGAAATCGAGGTCGAGTACGCCGACGAGCCGCTCGATATCGGCTTCAATTCCCGCTATCTGCTCGACATTGCGGCTCAGCTCGACGGCAAGGCCGCTGTGTTGAAGCTCGCCGATCCCGGCTCGCCCACCCTCATTCAGGATCCCGAGACCAAAGGCGCGCTCTACGTGCTGATGCCCATGAGAGTGTGAAGCGTCAGAGATCAGAAATCAGAGGCCAGTCATCGGAATAAATTCCTGTTTTCTGATTGCCGGCTTCTGATTACTGATTCCTGATATGTCTGCAGCCCGCATTCGCCGACTGACGCTCACGAATTTCCGCAGCTACCGGAGCGCGCAGATCGACGTCGGCGGTGATCTGGTCGTGCTGGTAGGGCAAAACGGCGCAGGCAAGACCAATCTCATCGAGGCGATCTCGCTGCTCGCACCTGGACGCGGCATGCGGCGGGCCACGCTCGACAGACATGGCATTTGCAGAAGGCGACGGCTCCTGGGCGGTGTCGGCGGATGTCCTCGGTGCGCTCGGATTGGCGACCATGGGAACCGGAATCGAACCGCCGGCGTCCGAAGAGGCGGCCATCTCCCGCAAATATCGCATCGACCGCGAGCCGGTTTCCTCGGCGGCGGCTTTCGCGGACCACCTTCGCGTCATCTGGCTGGTCCCGGCGATGGACGGATTGTTCAATGGGCCGGCCTCCGAGCGGCGCCGCTTTCTCGATCGGCTGGTGCTGGCGGTCGACGCCGAGCATCTGACCCGCGTCAATGCGCTCGAACGATCGCTGCGCTCGCGCAATCGCCTGCTCGAGGATCCCCGCCCCGATCCGCACTGGCTCGACGCGATCGAGCACGAGACGGCCGAGCTCGCCGTCGCAGTGACGGCGCTGCGGGTGGAAACGGTCGACGCGTCTGCAGGCAGTGCTGGCCGGGCGCAGGCATTCGTCCTCGGCTTTTCCAGCAGCCGAGATCGCCCTCGACGGCTGGATGGAGCAGCTGGTGCCGCTGCATCCCGCCGTCGAGGTCGAAGATCGCTATCGCGCGGTGCTCCGGGACAACCGCGCCCGCGATGCCGCGGCCGGCCGCACCCTCGACGGAGCCCATCTGAGCGACCTCAGCGTCAGCCACGCGCGGCAAGAGCATTGCCGCCGCCGATGCCTCGACCGGCGAGCAAAAGGCGCTGCTGATCGGCCTGGTGCTGGCGCACGCCGGGCTGCATCGCGACATGTCGGGGTTTGCGCCGGTGCTGCTGCTCGACGAAGTGGTTGCCCATCTCGACCCATCGCGTCGCGCCGCGCTCTATGCGGAGCTGGACATGCTCGGCGCGCAGACCTGGATGACCGGCGCCGACGCAGCGGCCTTTGCGGACTCGCATATGCGTTCGGACATGTTCGAGGTTACTGCCGGCTCAAGCGACAAAACGAGGTCCGTGATGCGCGCTGCCTATTACGAGCAGAACGGAGCCGCCCGCGAGGTGTTGCAGGTCGCCGATATGGAGACGCCGAAGCCCGGGTCCGGGCGAGGTGCGCGTGCGGCTGCGGGCCTCCGGCGTCAATCCCTCCGACGTGAAGAACCGGGCCGGCATCGACCCGCAAGATCGCGTTCCCGCGCGTGATCCCGCACAGCGACGGCGCCGGCGAGATCGATGGCGGTCGGCGAAGGCGTGCCGGCCTCCCGGCTCGGCCAGCGCGTCTGGGTCTGGAACGGGCAATGGCGCCGTCCATTCGGAACCGCCGCCCAATCGATCGTGCTGCCGGCGGAGCAGGCCGTGCCGCTCCCCGCCGATGTCACCATGGAAGCCGGTGCCTGCCTCGGCATTCCTGCCTATACCGGCTATCAGGGCGTCACGCTCACCGGCGCCAGCGAAGGCTCGACCGTGCTGGTCGCCGCGCGGCGCCGGCGCAGTCGGCCATTATGCCATCCAGTTCGCAAAGAAACGCGGTGCCACCGTGATCGCCACGGTGAGCTCGCGCGGCCAAAGCCGAGCTCGCTCGACAGGCAGGCGCCGACTCACGTCATCGATTACCGGCGCGAGAGACGTGGGCGAACGGGTCATGGCGATCACCGGCAAGCGCGGCGTCGATGCGGTGATCGAGGTCGACCTTGCGGCCAATGCCCGGCTGTTGCCCGACGTGCTTGCGCCCAATGGCATCGTGGCGATCTACGGCAGCGGCGCGCCCGAGGCGACGATCCCGTTCGCAGTTCCTGCTGCAGAACAGCATCGAGCTGAAGTTTTTCCTGGTCTACCTGATGGCGCCGCAGGAGCGCGAGCGCGCGACCGCCGAGATCACCCGCATGCTCGAGCGCGGCGAGCTCATTCACAATGTGGCGCAGAGCTTCGATCTCGACGACATCGTTGCCGCACATGAGGCGGTCGAGGCCGGCAAGGCGCTGGGCAATATCGTGATCCGGATTGCCTGACACGAGAGCGGAAACGGCTGCAGCTGCATGGCTCCAATGGTGGAACGAAAGCGAGGCTGAAGTTTTGACTGGGCGAGCATTTGCTCGTGCACTGCGCAAGCCAGGGAGACTTTCGTGAGCAAGGCACCCTACGAGCAGGCCAGGGAGCGTCTGCTGGCAGCCATCGATACGGTCGACGCAGACGTGGCAGCCGTTGCCTTGTGGGCCTGTGCACTGAGCGGATTCGCGCAGCCTGTGCCGGACTATGATACCGCTGAAATCCCGTTTCCGCGTCCGAATTAGGGTCCTTCCGGACGGCGTGAATCAGGCATTTTTCGGGGCCCGAGCCGGCCCCTGGCGCTGCCCTTGAAATTGCATAAAAAACAGTTACTTAAGCTTTGAACTTTGGGCTGTACGACACCCTGCTTTCGTGTCAGATCAAACGTCATCGCCCCGCATTTTTCCGCGCCTGATTCGAAAGTCGCTCATGGCCGAACCCGCACGCCAGACACCGGCTGTTGCCTCTGACTACGATGCCGAATCGATCAAGGTCCTCAAGGGCCTCGACGCCGTGCGCAAGCGCCCCGGCATGTATATCGGCGACACCGACGACGGCTCCGGCCTTCATCACATGGTCTACGAGGTCGTCGACAACGCCATCGACGAGGCGCTCGCGGGTTACGCCAAGCAGGTCATTGTCATCCTCAACCCCGACGGGTCGGTGACCGTCCGCGATGACGGCCGCGGCATCCCGACTGACATCCACAAGGGCGAAGGGGTCTCTGCCGCCGAGGTCATCATGACCCAGCTCCATGCCGGCGGAAAATTCGACCAGAATTCCTACAAGGTTTCGGGCGGCCTGCACGGGGTCGGCGTATCGGTCGTGAACGCCCTGTCGAGCTTGCTCAAGCTCACCATCTGGCGCGAGCGGCAAAGAGCACTTCATCGAGTTTCGGGACGGTGAGGCGCTCGCGCCTTTGTCGGTTGTCGGCGCCGCTCATGACAAGCGCGGCACCGAGGTGACCTTCCTGCCGAGCTCGAAAACCTTCACCATGACCGAGTTCGATTTCGCGACCCTGGAGCATCGGCTGCGCGAGCTCGCCTTCCTCAATTCGGGCGTGCTGATCGTGCTCTCGGATATGCGCCATCCGGTCGAGAAACGCGAGGAATTGCGCTACGAGGGCGGCGTCGAGGCCTTCGTCAAGTATATCGACCGCAACAAGAGCCCGCTCATTCCGGCCCCGATCATGATCAAGGCCGAGCGCGACCGCGTCGCGGTCGAGTGCGCGCTGTGGTGGAACGATGGACTATCACGAGGCGGTGCTCTCTTTCACCAACACGATCCCGCAGCGCGACGGCGGCACCCATCTCGCAGGCTTTCGCGGCGCGCTCTGACCCGCCAGGTCATCGGCTATGCCGAAAAGGCGCGGCGTCGCACAGAAGGAAAGAGTGGCGCTCACGGGCGATGATTGCCGCGAGGGGCTTACCGCGGTCCTTTCCTGCAAGGTGCCGGATCCGAAATTCTCCTCGCAGACCAAGGACAAGCTGGTTTCTTCCGAGGTTCGTCCGGTGGTCGAGAACATCATCAACGAGGCGCTGCAATACTGGTTCGAGGAGCACCCCGCGGAAGCGAAGGTGATCGTCGGCAAGGTCGTCGAGGCAGCCGCGGCGCGCGAGGCAGCGCGCAAGGCGCGCGATCTCACGCGCAAGAAGGGCGCGCTCGATATCTCGTCGCTTCCCGGCAAGCTCGCCGATTGCCAGGAGCGCGATCCGGCCAAGTCCGAATTGTTCATCGTCGAAGGCGACAGCGCCGGCGGCTCCGCCAAGCAGGGCCGCGATCGCGCATTCCAGGCGGTGCTGCCGCTGCGCGGAAAAATCCTCAATGTCGAGCGCGCGCGCATGGACAAGATGCTGTCGCAGCCAGGAGATCGGCACGCTCATCACCGCGCTCGGGACCGGCATCAGCGGACGAGTTCAACGCCGACAAGCTGCGCTACCACAAGATCATCATCATGACCGACGCGGATGTCGACGGCTCGCACATCCGCACGCTGCTGCTCACGTTCTTCTATCGCCAGATGCGCGAGCTCATCGACCGCGGCCATCTCTTCATCGCGCAGCCGCCGCTCTACAAAGTCGCGCGCGGCAAGTCCGAGCAGTATCTCAAGGACGAGCGCGCACACGAGGACTTTCTCATCGGCACCGGCCTCGAGGAGGCGGTGCTGCGGCTCTGTTCGGGCGAGGAGCGCGCCGGAGCGCGATTTGCGGCAGCTGGTCGAGCAAGCGCGCGCCATCCGCAACGTCCTGCACGGCTTGCACAGTCGCTACAATCGGCAGGTGGTCGAGCAGGCCGCAATCGCCGGCGTGCTCACCTCCGACATTTTCGGCGATCCGCACAAGGCGGCCGAAGCGGCGAAATATATCGCCAGCGCCTCGATGCGCTCTCGGAGGAGACCGAGCGCGGCTGGCAAGGCGAATTCACGGACGGCGAAGGTTTCCGATTCGAGCGCACCGTGCGCGGCGTTACCGAGGTCGCCGTCATCGATCCACGCCCTGCTCGGGTCGGCGGACGCACGCAAGCTCGACGAGCACGCCGCCGCGCTGCAACAAGCTTATCCGCCGCCCGGCGTCGTTGCGCCGCAAGGACGAGGAGACGGCAATTCACGGCCCGGTCGGCCTGTTCGAGGCGGTGACCAATGCCGGCCGCAAGGGCCTTTCGCTGCAGCGCTACAAGGGCCTCGGCGAAATGAACCCCGACCAGCTATGGGAGACCACGCTCGACGTCAACGCACGCTCCCTGCTCCAGGTCAATGTGAAGGCCATCGACGAAGCCGACGACATCTTCACCAAGCTCATGGGCGATATCGTCGAGCCGCGGCGCGAGTTCATCCAGGATAACGCGCTCGCCGCCAGCGTGGACGTGTGAGCTCCGCGATGGGGCTCGCACGTCGCGGACTTCGCAGCCGCTCCAGCGGAGGATGGCGGCGGCCGAGACGAAACCCATCAGGCCCGAACGGGGCGATTCGTTCGGCAAGAGCTCACGGCATGCTCCCAGCCCAGCTCGAGGCGTTGCGCCGCACCTCGTCGGTCTTCTCCCAATAGCGCTGCCAGCCCTCGGCGGGCCCGATGCCGTCGATGGCAGCGGGGCCCGTGATCCTGGCCGCGGAACCCTGATCGAGCACCATCAGCGGCCTGCCACCGCTGGCGGCCTGCTCGATGGCGCCGCGCAGAATGCGCCGATAGGCGCTGATCGCCTTGTCCGACTGCCCGAGATGCTCCTTGGTGCGGTCCTGGATCGGCCCCATCGATTTGCACGCCCATTGATCGTGCACGTTGATGTCGGCGCCCATGCCGGTGAAGGTCTCGTGCTCCTGCTCGTGCGGATCGAAGCCGTAATCGTTGCTCTTGTTCTTGCGCGGAACGTAGTCGGGCAGCTGGTAGAGCTCGAGCCGCTGGCGCCGCATCTCGTCCTTGTTCACCGGCGCGCCGAAGCTGGTGAATATCGCGTACCAGTAAGTGCCGCGTGTCATCGATCGGCACGTGCCATTGCGTGATCGTCATCTCACTGCTCATCGGGATGGTGAAGCCATGCGGGAATACCAGATTGGTGACGCGCACGTGGGTGTTGGCTTCGCTGATCCGGCGCAGCGTGATCACGCGCATGCCGTAATCGGTCGGCTCGACCTCGATCTGCGGGCGCGGAAACTCGCGCATGATCCGCGTCATCGGCATGTCGGAATCGATTGATTTGTCACGAAACAACTTGCCGTACCCGGTTTCCGGCTCCTCGTCGTGAAAAAAGCGATGCAGGAACGAAGTATGGGCGGGGTCGATTCCGACCTCCAGCGATTGCAGCCAGTTGCAGTCGATCATGCCCTTGAACGCGAAGGTGTGCGTGCCGGGGGCGGTGAAGCAATCGAAATTCGGAAATGCCGGCGCTGCACCTGGGCCCATATACGCAAACAGGATCCCGCTCTTCTCCGTCACGGGATAGGCCTTCTGCCGGATATTGGCACACATCCGGCTGCCTTCGGGCTCGGCCGGCGTATCCAGGCATTTGCCTTCGACGTCGAACAGCCAGCCATGAAAGGCGCAGCGCAGCCCCCCATGCTCCAGGCGTCCGAAGGCCAGATCCGTACCGCGGTGCGGGCAGGAACGCTCGAGCAGCCCATGGCGTCCATTGTTGTCGCGGAACAGCACCAGATTTTCGCCGAGCAGCCGAACCGGCTTGACCGGCCGGTTGCCGGACAATTCATCGACGAGTGCGGCGGGCTGCCAATAGCAGCGCATCAGCTTGCCGGCCGCAGTGCCGGGCCCGGTGCGGGTGATGAGATCATTCTGATCGGTGCTGAGCATGCCGAATTCCTGCTGGTTTGGTGACGGAGCGGTTCATCGAATTTACAGGATCACCGGCGGAGTCGGCCAGCCCCGCGGCGGCCACAGACCGGAACCCGCTGCGGGCATTGCGCGTTGACTCTCAGCAGTAAAGCACGCGAGGAGCAGGATCATGCGCGATGTGCACGGACACAAGGTCGAGACAGCGGTCGAGGCGCGGGCCGGGTTTCTCGACCGCCCGGTGCTGGTCATTCTTGCCGTGAGCTTGATCCTCATCATCATTATATTCGGGGCATTGTGGCTCGGCTTCAATTGGATGACACCGCCGGGGTCGTAGCGCCGATTACAGGTCATTCGGGGAGTTGAAGCGACCTCCGGGGGTTGCGGCATCCGTCGTAAAGCACCCCTTCCTGGCTGAATTTCACCGGCACGCACCCGGGCGGCGGGTATCCGCCGCGCTGACGGCCGGTCCGCGCGCCCGCACCGGAAACTTGCGCGCCGTTCTTGTTGCGGACGCAAAACCTCCATCCTACGATGATCGCAACCGCGGCCGATAACGCGGATGTAGAATGGTCGCCGCAGTACCTGTTGGAATGCGCATCCATGATCTTGCGACAATGAACATCGAGGGAGGAAGCCATGACCAAATCAAATATCTCGCGTCGGACTTTCATCGAAGGCGGTGTCGGGCTCACGGTCGTAAACTTCATACCTGGCACAACCCCGTTGGCCTTCGCGGCGTCATTGGAGGAACGCACCGTCACGGCCGCCAAGGCGGTCGGAGCTGCCGACGTCAGCGGGATGATCTGGTCGCCTTACCTCGTCCCGATGCAGCCGGTGATCGCGGAGTTCAAGAAGCAGACCGGGATCGGCGTCGGTGGGGTTCAGGACATTTCGATTTTCGACGCCCCGCAGCGGGTGATGGCGGAAGCACTCTCGCGCTCGCCCCAATTCGACTTCATCCACATCGACTCCAACATGATCCCGTCGCTGGCCTCCGCCGGCTACCTCGAGCCGCTCGACGACTACATGAGAAAGGCCGACTTCAAGATCGAGGCGGTGGCCGACTACGCCAATTTCATGACGTACAAGGGGCACACCTACGGCATTCCTACCGACGGCAATGTGCATATCCATTATCTGCGCAAAGATTTGGTCGAGGATGCGGACAACAAGAAGCGGTTCGCCGACAAGCACGGCAAGGAGCTGAAGTACCCCGAGACCTGGGAGGATGATCTCAGAATCCAACAGACGTTGATGGATCCGGCGAAGGATCTCGTACGGGTCCGGCAACTTGCGCAATCGCGCCAACGGCCCGACCTGGTGGTACATGATCTTCTACAGCGCCGGCGGGTTCACGTTCGACGACGACATGAAAGCAACGCTCGACACGCCGGCCGGACAATACGCCGTCGACATCTACCTGCAGGACAAGAAGACGGCGCATCCGGAATTGGCCGGCTGGGGCACGCCACAGATGATCCCGCGCATTGCGCAGGGCCATGTGGTCAGCTGCCAGTATTGGGACGGCACCGCCAAGCTGAATGAGAATCCGTCGAAGTCGAAGACGGCCGGCAAGTGGCTTTATGGTCTCGTGCCGGGCTCGGACTTCTCGGGCCGGCGCATCCACCGCTCGATCTCCTCGCCACTCGCGGCGCTGTTGATCAACAAGTACAGTCCGCGCAAGGCACAGGCCGCGTACCTCGCCATGTGGCTCGGCTCCGGCAAAAACAGCATCCCGATCGTGTCCGACCCCGTCAACACGTTCAACGATGCCTGGGCGAAGGAGCATATGACGGCGCCTCAGGTCATCAATGCGTATAGCCCTGCGGGAATCAAGGCCATCGAGGCGAATTTCCAGGTCGTGTCGCCGCCGACCTATCTTGACCGGCTACCTCGAGTTCCAGGACACCCTCGGCAAGAACCTGTCGGAAGCCTATGTCGGGCAGCTTCCGGCGAAGGACGTGCTGAAAAAGACCGAGGACGAGTGGAACGCCATCGTCCGTCGTATCGGCCGCACCAAGCTCAAGGAAGAGCTCGCGAGCTACAAGGCGGTGATGCCGAAACGCGACAAGCCGGCGTGACGGCGCGTTGCAACGAGAAACAGCTGTGCAATCAAACCGCCCGGACGAGCGCCGAGCTCGTCCGGGCTGGCCTGTCGGAGTTCGAGACATGAGTGTGGCCGCCATTTCGGCCGCCGACGTTCGGGCGCAGCCCTCGACGCGCGAGCTCTTTAGACAGCGCGGCGTTCGGCGCTTCAAGTGGTCGATTCTCGGCCCCCTGATCGCGCTGTTCGCAACCATTCTGATGCCGGTGCTGTTCTTGCAGCTCTATTTCTCCGTCCATCAATGGACGGTGTATCTCGGCTCGTGG
Source organism: uncultured Alphaproteobacteria bacterium (assembly GCA_963831225.1). Lineage (GTDB taxonomy): Bacteria > Pseudomonadota > Alphaproteobacteria > Rhizobiales > Xanthobacteraceae > VAZQ01. The sequence goes on along the minus strand of CAWHPT010000026.1, from coordinate 120,528 downwards.
TGGGATGCCGACTTTGTCGGCCTCGAACTTTTCCAGGAAGTCTTGACCGACCCGCGCTTCGGCTGGGCTGTCGTGCGCTCGCTGGTGTTCGCCACCGGCTCCACGGTCGGCTGTTTCCTGGTGGGGTTTGCGCTCGCATACCTCATGTACAAACCGTTCCGAGGCCAGGCGCTCTACTATGTCGTCTTCATTCTGCCGATGCTGACGGTGCCGGTGGTGGTCGCGTACACGGCGGAGATGATGTTGTATCAGAGCGGTCCGCTCAACGACCTCATCACCCGCATCATCGGAATCGAGTTCAAACCAGCATGGCTGACCAACCCCCACATCGCGCTTTCGACCGTGATGCTGCTGGAGATCTGGAACTGGGCTCCGTTCTCCTTCATCATCTTGCTGGCTGGGCTCGCCTCGATTCCCAAGGAGCCGCTCGAAGCGGCCGAGATCCTGGGCGCCTCGAAGTGGCGCATCTTCTGGGAAGTGCAGCTGCCGCTGCTGAAGCCCGTCATCATCCTGGCGCTGGTGCTGCGTTTCCTCGAGGCAATAGCCGAATTCCCCAAGACCTGGGCGCTGCTGCAGGGCGGTCCGGGAACGGCGACCGAGACGCTTCCGGTCTACATCTTCCTCACCACCTGGCAGTATTTTCAAATCTCCAAGGGAGCGGCGATGTCGTACATCGTGATGCTGATGATGATCGCCATCGTTCTGTTCGCCATCAAGCTGCTGCAGCGGGAGAAGCGGTCGCTCGACCGGATGTATGGCGATACGGCCGGCAGCTAGCGGGGCACAGGCGATGACCAAGTCGCAGCGGCGCCGAATCACCGCGAGCGTGCGCTACATCGTTCTCAGCATCTGGGCGGCGATCGCGTTGTTTCCGATCTATTGGATAATCTCCACCTCGTTCAAACCGGATACCCAGTGGTTCGCCTGGCCGCCGGTCTATTTCCCCGACCCGCCAACGCTCGCGAACTATCTCAACGTTTGGCTGGGCGCGGAGGAATATGCCGCCACCCAATACGCGATCTCCTCGCAGAAGCCGCTGATCTCACTGCTCAACTCGAGCATCATCGCATCGACTTCCACTCTGCTGGCAGTGCTGTTCGGCTCGGTGATCGCCTACGGCGTCTCGCGCTACAAGATCCTGTCCGAAGCGCGCATGTTCCAACTTCTCATGCTGCGCATGATCCCGCCGATCGTGGTGGCAGCGCCGTTGTCACTCTACTATTCGGCTCTTGGGCTCCTGGACAGCCGGTTGGGCCTCATCCTCATCTATTTCCTCACCACCCTGCCCTATGCGGTATGGATGACCAAGAGCTTCATCGACGAGGTGCCGCGCGAGATCGAGCACGCCGCTGAGATTCTCGGCGCCTCGCGCTGGCGCATCGTTTTCGAGATCGTGCTGCCGCTGATCCGTTCGGGCCTGGTCGCTACCTTCCTTTTCATCCTCATCTTGACGTGGAGCGAGTATCTGTTGGCCCTCATCATCACGAAGACGCAGGTGACTACGCTGCCGGTCGAGCTTTCGAAGTATCAGGGATCGACGGAAGGACGGGTGTACGGTCGACAGGCGGCGCTCGCGGTCGGAATTACGGTTCCGCTGATGATCGTCGGGCTCGTGATCCGCAAGCATCTCGCGCGAGGCTTCAGCTTTGGCATGGTACGGAGATAGCTTTGGCCCGCATCGAGCTCTGTGACTTGACCAAGTCCTATGGCTCGGTCGTCGCGGTGAAGAATTTCAGCTTCACGATCGAGGATGGCGAGTTCGTTGTCTTCGTGGGTCCTTCGGGGTGCGGCAAAACCACGACACTGCGCATGATCGCCGGCTTCGAGGATCCGACTTCGGGCGTGATCCGTTTCGACGGGCGCGTGATCAACGATGTCGAGCCGCGCGACCGCGGGATCGGGATGGTGTTTCAGAGCCATGCGCTGTTCCCGCACAAGAACGTGGCGCAGAACATCGAATTCGGCCTGCGCATGAAGAACGTCGCCGCCCCCGAGCGCGCAATCCGCGTACGCGAGGTCGCGGAGATGGTGCGGATCGGGCACCTGCTCGACAAAATGCCCAGTCAATGTTCGGGCGGCGAGTTGCAGCGGGTCGCGCTTGCCCGTACGCTGGTGACCAATCCATCGACTTTCCTGCTCGACGAACCGCTGTCCAGCCTCGATGCAAAATTGCGCCGCGAATTGCGAGCGGAGTGTGACCGGCTGCACGAGGAGTTGCGGCGAACCTTCATCTACGTCACTCACGACCAGGAAGAGGCGATGACGCTCGCCGATCGCATCGTCGTCATGCGCTCCGGCGAGATCGAGCAAGTCGGCTCGCCCATGGACATATACTCGGATCCGTCGAGCTACTTCGTCGCCGACTTCTTCGGCTCGCCGTCGATGAACCTGTTGGCCGGCGACATCGTGCAGGGGGACGGCTTGATTCGCTTCCGCTCGCCTCTCTTCAACATTCCCCTGCCCGAACGTTTCAAAGCGACGCAGCCGGGACGGGCGACGCTTGGCATTCGTCCGGAGCACGTCGGCGTCAATTTCGACGGCGGGGGCGATTTCGAGCTTCCGGTCCGGCTGGTCGAGCCGCTCGGCAAGGACACGTTGCTCTACTTCGATGACGGAACGGACCGAGCCTTCGTCGCAGTCAACGAAGGATTGGCGATGGCCGAGGTCAAGAGCGGCGCGCGCATTACGCTCCGTTTCGACCCGCAACGGCTTTACTTGTTTTGTGCCGATGGCAGGCGGATCCGGTCGCCACCTGGCTGTGGCGGTCATCGCCCGGCCTGACCGGGCGATCGAGCAAACGCCGTCGGCTCGGTCCAGAGCGTCTGCAAGGCCACGGATTGATAACGAACGGAATGTCGAGGGACCTATGGACTACCGCGAGAAAAGTGAAATCCGAGACGGCATGCGCATCGATTGGGACATGCCGATCACAATGGACGACGGCATCGTGCTGCGTTGCGACATCTACCGGCCGGTCGCCGACGGCAAATACCCGGTGATTCTCACTTGTGGACCTTACGGCAAATGGTTGCACTTCGAGGATCTGTACAAGGACCAGTGGCAGCGAATGTGTGCCGACCAGCCGGACGTGCCGACCGGTTCGACCAACAAATATCAGTGCTGGGAGGTGGTCGACCCTGAGAAATGGGTGCCGGATGGGTACGTCTGCATCCGTGTCGACAGCCGTGGAGCGGGTCGCTCGCAGGGCGTCATCGACATCTGGTCTCTGCGCGAGGCGCAGGACCTGGCGCAATGCGTCGAGTGGGCGGGCGTGCAGTCGTGGTCGAACGGCAAGGTCGGCCTCAACGGCATCTCCTACTATGCCCAGAACCAATGGCAGACGGCGGCGCAGCAGCCCAAGCACCTCGCCGCGATTTGCCTGTGGGAAGGCGCCGCCGACTTCTACCGCGACATGGCGCACCACGGGGGCATCTTCTGCCGCGGCTTTGTTCAAGACTGGTCGAAAGCGCAGGTCTACACCGTACAGAATGGACGCGGCATTCGCGGATTCAAGAGCCGCATGAATGGCGACTGGGTGTCCGGTCCAGAAACTTTGTCGGAAGAGCAATTGGGCCAGAATCGGCACGACTTTTACGAGGACTGCATCTCACGAAAGCTCGACACCGACGATTACTGGCGCTCGCGCATGCCCGACTGGAGCAAGGTGAAGACACCGCTGTTCTCAACTGCCAACTGGGGCGGCCAAGGCCTGCACCCGCGCGGTAATTTCGAGGGCTTCGTGCGCTCTGCATCGGATCAGAAGTGGCTCGAATGCCACGGCATCGAGCATTGGACGCATTTCTACACCGATTACGGCGTCGGACTGCAGAAGAGATTCTTCGGCCACTTCCTCAAGGGCGAAGATACCGGCTGGAGCAAGCAGCCGAAAGTGATGCTGCAGGTGCGCCATCCCGGCGAGAAATTCGTCGAGCGGCACGAGAACGAGTGGCCGCTTGCGCGCACGAAGTGGACCAGGTTCTACCTCCATCCGGCCGATATGACGATGTCGACCAAGGCACAGACGTCCGCTCACTCCGTCACGTATGGCGGCTTGAGCGAGGGCGTCACGTTCTTGACGGAGCCGCTCGACCAGGCGCTCGAGATCACCGGGCCAATCGCCGCGAAACTGTGGGTATCCTCGACGACCGAAGATGCCGATCTGTTTCTGGTGGTGCGTGCGTTCACGCCCGACATCAAGGAAGTCACCTTCCAGGGCGCGCTCGATTCCCATACGCCGATTGCCCAAGGATGGCTGCGCTGCTCGCACCGCAAGCTCGATGACAAGCTCACCCTGCCGTACCGCCCCTATCATACCCATGACGAAGAGCTGAAGCTCACGCCTGGCAGAGCTTATGAGGTTGACGTCGAGGTATGGCCGACCTGCGTCGTGCTCCCGGCGGGCTATCGGCTGGCACTTTCCGTGCGCGGCACCGACTACGTCTTTCCGGGCGAGCCTGGCGCGGGGCTGGAAACGCTCGGCAAGGTGTGGACCGGCGTCGGCCCCTTCACCCACAACGATCCGCGCGACCGACCGCCGGAGGTCTTCGGCGGGGACGTGACGCTGCACACCGGCCCGGATCGTCATGCCTTCGTACTGTTGCCGATAATTCCGAAGAAGTGAGCAACAGGCGCCTTGTCATCCTTACTGGGCCTACAATTGAGCGCGTGTCAAAGACGCAATAGCGTCGCGATCGATCGCAGGTCGGCTCGAGCCACAGCACCCAATCTGCAAGACTGCTTTTGCGGGAGAAGCGACCATGAGCTTTCGTGAGGTGAGCGAAATCCGAGAAGGGATGCGGATCGATTGGGACATGCCGATCACGATGGACGACGGGCTGGTGCTGCGTGCAGATATCTTCCGACCGATCGCGAAAGGGCGTTATCCGGTCATCCTCAGCCACGGCCCCTACGGCAAGTGGCTGCACTTCGAGGACGGCTACAAGACTGCCTGGAAGCGCATGGAAGAAAAACACCCGAGCGTGATGGCCGGCTCGACCAACAAGTATCAGAGCTGGGAAGTTTGCGACCCTGAAAAGTGGGTGCCCGACGGCTATGCATGCGTGCGCGTCGATTCGCGCGGCTGCGGCCGTTCACCAGGATACGTGGAGCACTGGTCGCCGCGCGAGACCAAAGATTTCTTCGACTGCATCGAGTGGGCCGGCCGCCAGCCATGGTCGAACGGCAAGGTCGGTTTGAGCGGGATCTCCTACTATGCCATCAATCAGTGGCAGGTAGCGAGCATGCAGCCGAAGCATCTCGCCGCGATCTGTGTGTGGGAAGGATTTGCCGACTTCTATCGCGAGCTGAGCCACAACGGCGGAATCTACAACACGTTTGCGCAGAACTGGTACGACATGCAGATCAGAACCGTGCAGCACGGATTGGGCACCAAAGGCTACCGCAGCCGCATGAACGGCGACTGGGTGTCGGGGCCGGAAACGCTCCCCGACGAAGCGATGGGCGGCAACCGCTACGATCTCGGAAAGACCTATTTTGCGCATCCGCTGGACGACGCGTATTTCAAGGCCATGTTTCCGGATTGGGCGAAGGTCGACGTACCGCTGCTGTCGGCCGCAAATTGGGGAGGTCAGCCACTGCACCCGCGTGGAAATTTCGAAGGGTTCTTCCAATCGGCATCGAAGCAGAAGTGGCTCGAAGTTCACGGCATCGAGCATTGGACACACTATTACACCGACTACGGCGTCGACCTTCAGAAGAGATTCTTCGGATATTTCCTCAAGGGTGAGAAGAACGGGTGGGACAAACAGCCTCCGGTGCAACTCAATATCCGTCATCCCGGCGAGCAATTCGTCATCCGCCATGAGGATGCCTGGCCTGTTCCACGTACGCTGTGGACGAAGTTTCATCTCGCAACCGATGGCTACAAGCTGGTCACGGACGCGCCAAAAAATTCGGCCGAGGTCACGTTCGACGCGCTCGGCGATGGCGTGACCTTCCTCACTGAGCCGGTGACGGAAGCCACCGAGATCACCGGCCCGATTGCCGCCAAGCTTCAAATCTCCTCGTCGACCGAGGATGCCGATTTCTTTCTCGTGCTGCGAGTGTTTGCGCCGGACATGAAAGAGGTCGTGTTCCAGGGTGCACTCGATCCACACACGCCGATCGGGCAAGGCTGGTTGCGCGCCTCGCACCGTAAGCTCGACAAGAAGCTCACGTTGCCGTTTCGCCCCTATCATACCCACGACGAGAAGCAGCCGCTCAACCCCGGTCAAGTCTACGAGCTCGACATCGAGATCGTCCCGACCTGCATCGTCGTGCCGAAAGGCTACCGCGTGGCATTGAGCGTACGCGGGCGCGACTACGTCTATCCCGGCGGCTCAGGCGGCAAACTCTCCAATATGAAGAACGAGTTCACTGGCACCGGCCCGTTCCTGCACGATGACCCGCGCGACCGTCCGGTCGCGATCTACGGGGGCAAGACCACGTTGCACCTCGGCGGCGGACGGGAAAATTTCTTGCTGCTCCCGATCATTCCGGAAAAGCAGGAGGCGCAGCCCGCGAACGGCAAGGCGGGCAATTCCGCGAGGAGGCGGACAAGATCAGGGAAAGTTCGAGCCAAGCCCGCGCGGCAGCGGCGAGCGACGTAACCGTCTGAGAAATCGCATTAAGGGAGGTGATCATAATCCCAACCGCGCCATCATCGGCGCGGGATAGCGGTCACCGTGCGTAGTGCCGGGCTTGAAAATCTCGTCGAGCGCCTGGAGCGTTGCGACGGAGGGCGTCACTTCGACCGCCTTGGCATTCTCCTCCAGCCACTTCCGTTTGCTCGTGCCGGCGAGCGGCACTACCTGCGGCTTGCGCGACAGGAGCCAGGCGATGGCGAGCTGCGCCGGCGAGCGACCTTCCTTGGCGGCCAGTTGCCGCAGTCCATCGAGGAGCTTCTGATTGTGCTGGGCGTTGTCGCCTTGAAAACGCGGCATGTCGCGGCGGCGGTCGTTCTGCGGCAGAGCATCGCCGGGAGGGACGACGGCGGTCAGAAAACCGCGACCGAGCGGGGCGTAGGCGAGGAAGCCGATGCTCAGCTCGCGGCAGAGCGGAAGAATCTCGCTTTCGACATCGCGCGTCCACAACGAGTATTCGGTCTGCAGCGCAGCCATCGGATGCACTTTGTGGGCGCGGCGGATGGTGTTCGGTCCCGCTTCGGAAATTCCCAGATGCCGTATCTTACCCTGCGACTTGAGGCGGACCATGGCGCCGACCGTATCTTCGATCGGCACGGTCTCGTCGACCCGATGGATGAAGTAGAGGTCGATGTAATCAGTGCCGAGCCGCTTGAGGCTCTTTTCGCAAGCCTCCATGACGTATTCGGGATTGCCCTTGGCGCCGGGCTTGCCGTCGGGCAGACGAACGTTGCCGAACTTTGTTGCGAGGATGTACTTGTCTCGCCGCCCTTTCATGCCGCGCCCGACCAGCTCTTCGTTGGCGCCGTTCGCCCCATAGGCATCGGACGTATCGATGAGGTCGATGCCGATATCCGGCCCCCGGTGCAGCGTTGCGATGGCCTCGTCGGGATCTGGCACGCCATAGATCGGCGTCATGCTCATGCAGCCGAGGCCGACGGCCGATACTTCCAAGGCTCCGAGTTTTCTGCGTTCCGTCATCATCATCTCACCACCATTGAATACAACTGAATTCCTGGGCACCAGGCGCAGGCGACACCGTCCGAAGCTCTACACGGATCATGCTAGCGTCCCGGCAGCACCGTAACCTTCGGCGTCGCGGGCAAGGCGGTCTTCGATACGATCGTGGATGGAATCTCGCTCATCTCCACCGTCCAATTCTGCCGCGCGCGATCCAGGAACCGATGTAGCGTGAAGGTGCTGAAGAAGTGCATGGGAATCATGAGCGGAGCCTTGAGCGCAGTGAGCACCTCCATCATGCCGTCGAGATCGAGCGTCATGCTGCCATCGACCGGAACGAAGACGACGTCGACGCGGCCGATCTCGTTGAGCTGCTGCTGATTGAGCGTGTGATGCAGATGTCCGAGATGGGCGATGCACATGTTCGCCATCTCGTAGATGAAGATCGAATTACCGTGCCGTTCGGTGCCCCCGCGCCAGTCCCGGATGTTGGTGGGCACATTTCGCACGCGCACATCCCTGACGGTAATGTCGTGGCGCGCGGGCTGGTCGGGAGTAGGCCCCCAGCCGCGCAGCACATGCCTGATCTTCGGGTCCGGATGATCGGTGAAATGGCTGGTATGGGCGTGATTCATGGTGATCACGTCTGGCAGCACCGGCGAGCGCACATAGTCGTTGTAATCGGTCGCGATACGCACGAGTTGCGGGCTCTCGATCAGGAAGGTCGAGTGTCCGACATAGGTCAGGCGAACCTGGTCGGCGCTCAAGGTCCGCCGGAACGCCGCCGGGATGACTGTGCGGCCCATGTGAAGCGACCAGACCGGGACAGTTCTCCATCATTTCCGGCTTCGGCGGGGTGACCTGCACCCGCTCGAACGCAGCAATCTGCCCAGAAGCAGGACCAGCCAACGGGAGACCGACGAACACGGCGCACACCGCCAGCAGGGTCCGGGGATGGGGCGCGACTGCAGACATATGACTATTCCTTCCGGCTCGGGCTCCTGGCGAACGCAGCGGAGGGAAACCCGCGCGATCGGGCTCCCCTGGGCACCGGAAAATTGCCACGGATTGGATTGATGCGCCACCGCCGCAGGAGGCTACAAAAATCGCGGCGGCGTCCGCGAAGGCCGCCGGTGTGACCACCGGCCGCTCGCAGCCGATCAGCGCGGGGACAGGATCGTACCTTTCGAGGTCACAACTACCCAGCGACCGTCCTGCTTGCGAATAGCTTCGACACGGCCGAGTCCCGGCACCACATCACCCTGATCGACCTCGACTATCCCGGTGCGCCCTTCGATCAGCGCGGTTCCGCGATGGACGTCACGCACCAGCCAGCCTTCGAGCACATTCGGCTTAGCGGACTGGCTCGGCACGCCGGCGTTCGCCGGCGGCGAGGCCGAGCCGGTAATCTCGGCTCGCGACATGCGCTCGAGGGTTTCGATGGCTTTGTTGAGCTTGGCTGCGGGCTCTGCCTGGTTCCGATCGATGCGTTCGATGCGCTCCCCGATCCTGGTGAACTGGGCGTTGGCGGTGCGGTTGAAGGCGTCGAGGCTGACCTTCAGCGCCGCTAGCTCAACCCGCGCCTGCACCACGTTCTCCTTGAGCGCGTGAATTTCCTCGATGACGGTTTTCCCGGCCACTGCAGCAGGCGGCGGACCCGCCGGAGCCAGAGAATAGACCGCAAGAACGCCGGCCATGCCGCCGAGCGCGGCCGCGAGCGCCAGCGAAGCCGCGAGCATGGTGAAACGGTCCGCCCGCGGCGGAGCGGTGCCGGCGTGCGGAGGGACCGCCGCCTCGGGCGACTGCGCACTCGCAACGCGCGGTTGCGGGTCTGAAAGCTCGAGGTCCTCGATCTGCGGAATGACATCGGGAGCGTCGATCCCCTCCAGCTCGATCGGCTCCGGCTCGGTTTTCGACGCTTCGATCGGGGAAGTGACGAGCTGCTCCGGTTCGATCCTGGCCGTGGCGGGCGGTGCCTCGAAGCCCGCCAGAGCCATTCTCGGTGTCACGGCGGGGTCCATGGAGCTCACCGGTGCCGGCGATAACTGAATCCCGGTGGAAGAATTGGGCTCAATCTGGATACTCTCGTGCTTTCCCATGAACCGTCCGTCCCTCACCCAAGGCTAATGCGTGTGGCGGATTGGAAACCATAGCGGTTACCAATCAGTTACCATTTCAGCTCCCGGGACACTTCCGAGGCGGTTTACGCGCCGATTTCCTCACGTTTTCGAAGGGTCGAGCGGCGGGCATTCCGGGCGCGGCGCGCTCATGCCCGAGGGGTCACACGCCGAGATAGCGATGCTGGACCTTCGGGTCGGCGGCAAGCTCACCGGAGCCTCCGGTCCATACCACCTTGCCGCGTTCGATGAGATAATGGCGGTCGGCGATGCGGATCAGCGCCTCGACGTTCTTGTCGATCACCAGGATCGACTGGCCGGCGGCCTTGAGTCTGCGTGAGGCATTGCCAGATTTCGGCACGGATGAGCGGCGCCAGTCCTTCGGTGGCCTCGTCGAGAATCAGCAGCCGCGGATTGGTCATCAGCGCCCGGCCGATCGCGAGCATCTGCTGCTCGCCGCCGGAGAGCAGATTGGCCATGCTGGCGATCCGCTCGGCGAGCCGCGGAAACAGCGCGCAGACCTTGTCCAGCGTCCACGGCTCGGCTGCTCCGCTGCGGTTGGCCGCGGTCGCAATCAGGTTCTCCCGCGCGGTGAGGTTCGGGAAGACCTGCCGCCCTTCCGGAACGAGCCCGACGCCGAGCTTGGCGACCTGATAGGCCGGCAGGCCGCGGATTTCCCGGCCGTCGAACCGGATGGAGCCCGGTCAGCGCGGGGGTCAGCCCCATGATCGAGCGCACGGTCGTGGTCTTGCCCATGCCGTTGCGCCCCATGAGCGTCACCATCTCACCCGGCGCGATGGCGAGCGACATGCCGAACAGCACCTTGCTCAAGCCGTAGCAGGTCTCGATGTTCGGCGACCTCGAGCAGCGAGGCTTCAGCCATGACGCTGCTCCTGCTCGCCGAGATAGGCCTCCCGCACCTCGGCATTGGCCCGGATCGCCTCCGGCGTGCCGGACGCGATGATGCGGCCATAGACCAGGACGGTGATGCGGTCGGCCAGCGCGAACACCGCCTCCATGTCGTGCTCGATCAAGCAGGATGGTCAGCTCGCGCTTGAGCTCGCGCAGCGTCTCGACCATGCGCGCGCTCTCGTCCGGCCCCATCCCCGCCATCGGCTCGTCGAGCAGCAGCATGCGCGGGCCGGTCGCCAGCGCCATCGCGATTTCGAGCTGACGGTGCTCGCCGTGGCTGAGATTGGAGACGATCACATCCGCGCGTCCGCCCAGACCGACGCGCGCCAGCGCTGTCCCGCGCGGGCTCGCGCAGCTCGGGCTCCCCGCGCGCATCGCGCCAGAAATGGAAGGAGTGGCCGGCATGCGCCTGCACGGCGAGCGCCACATTGTCGAGCGCGGTGAAATCGAGAAACAGCGAGGTGATCTGGAACGAGCGCGCAAGTCCGAGCTGGCTGCGCCGATAAGTCGGCAGGCGGTGATGTCGGGCCCGTCGAAGCGGATGCGCCCGGCGTCGGGAGCGATCTCACCCGCGAGCTGCCCGATGAGCGTGGTCTTGCCGGCGCCGTTCGGTCCGATGATGGCGTGCAGCTCGCCTTTCGGGACCTCGAGCGAAATCCCATCGGAGGCCACGACGCCGCCGAAGCGCTTGGTCAGTCCATCGATCTCGCAGGAGAGCATCAGCCACGGCGCGCACCCGCAAGCATCCCGTCGATGCCGCCGCGCGCGAACAGCACGACCAGCAGGAACAGCGGCCCGAGCACGATCTGCCAATATTCCGCGATGCGCAGTTGCGGCATCGCCGAACAGCGGCAACGCCATGACCCGGATCACGATCGGCAGCGCCTCCTCCAGCACGAGCAGCGCGACCGCGCCGATCAGCGGCCCGAACGAGGACGCCATGCCGCCGAGCACGACCATCACGATGAGATCGCCGGAGCGCGTCCAGTGCATGGTCGCCGGGCTGATGAAGCCGGTATGGTTGGCCAGCAGCGCGCCGGCCAGCCCGCAGATCGTGCCGGCGATGACGAAGCAGGCAAGCCGATAGCGAAAGGTCGGAAAGCCGATCGCACGCATGCGCCGGTCGTTCGAGCGCGATCCCTGGATCACCAGGCCGAAGCGCGAGTTCACCAGCCGCCAGGTGACATAGATGGTGCCGAGCAGCAGCACGAAGCAAAGATAATAGAACTGCGTTCGGTTGGAGAGATTGATGAGGTCGCCGAACTGGCTGCGCCGGAGGATCGTCTGTCCATCGTCGCCGCCGTAGCGCTCGAGCCCGACGCCGAAATAATAGATGAGCTGCGCGAAAGCGAGCGTGATCATGATGAAATAGACCCCGCGCGTGCGCAGTGAAAGCGCACCCACGATCAGCCCGAACAGCGCGCTGACGAGAAGCGCGACCGGCCATTGCACGAAGCCGGATGTGACGCCTTCGAAAGCCAGGATTCCGACCGCATAGCCGCCGATGCCGAGATAGACGGCATGCCCGAAGCTCACCATCCCGCCATAGCCCAGGATCAGATTGAGGCTGGTCGCCGCCATGCCGAGAATGATGATGCGGGTAAACAGCGTCATGAGAAAATAATTGCCGGTGAACGACGCGTAGACTGGCACCAGAGCCAGCAGAAGCAGCAGGAGGCCCACCACGATATTGCGTGGCGTGAGCAGGATGCTCATGCTGATCGCACCGTGCTCACTGGCTTCCCGGACCCCCTCCGCCCGAGACCGGCCTTCCCGATCGCTGACACCGGGATCATTTGTTGGACACCGGGAACAGACCCTCGGGACGCCAAACCAGCACCGTCGCCATGAGCAGATAGATCATCATCGAGGACATCGCAGGAGCGACGGTAGCCGCCCCCCGCACGCTCATCACGAGCCGGAGCAACTCGGGCAGGAAGGCCCGTCCGAGCGTGTCGATGAGGCCGACCAGAACGGCGGCGACGAATGCGCCGCGGATCGAGCCGATGCCGCCGATAATGATCACCACGAAAGCGAGGATCAGGATGTTCTCGCCCATGCCGATCTGCACGGTGAGGATCGGCGCTTGCATCAAGCCCGCCAGGCCCGCAAGCGCGGCACCGAGACCGAAAACCAGCGTATAGAGCAGGTTGATATTGACGCCGAGCGCCCCGGTCATCTCGCGGTTGGAAGCTCCCGCGCGGATCAACATGCCGAGCCTGGTCCGCATCACCAGAATATAGAGAAAGAGCGCGACCAGGAGTGCGGTGACGATGATGGCGATGCGGTAGGTCGGATAGTAGAGGCCCGGCAGGATCTCGACCGGCAAGATGAGCCACATCGGCAACGGCAGGCTCATGCCGGCGGGCCCCCAGATCAGCCGCACGAGCTCATTGAAAAAAAGAATGAGGCCGAACGTGCCGAGCACATGGTCGAGATGGTCGCGGCCGTAGAGCCGACGCAGCGCGACGACCTCGAGCACCATTCCCACCAGCAACGTGGCGACGAGCGCCAGCACCGCGCCCGCGGCAAAGCTCCCGGTCCATGCTGCAAAGGTGGCGGCGAAATAAGCGCCCAGCATGTAAAGCGAACCATGCGCCAGGTTCACCAAATCCATGATGCCGAAGACGAGCGTCAGCCCAGCCGCGAGCAGGAACAGCAGCAGCCCGAACTGCAATCCGTTCAGGCACTGTTCGATGATCAGCAGCATGGTTAATCAGATGAGGACGGCGGATGACCGACGACAGCGGACCGAACAGCGAGCGTTCGGACTTGCCTTTCGTCTGCCTTCCGTCGTCTGTCGTCAGTCGCCTGTTCTCACCATTTCATCGGGCATTTGGTGTGAAAGTTGTCCTGGCTGTCCTTGACGATGGTTTCAACGGTCTTGAGCGTGAGGTTGCCTTGCGCATCCTTCACCACGTCCTGAAGGTAGAAATTCTGAATCGGGAAGTGGTTGTTGCCATACTTGTATGGACCCCGGACCGAAGCGTAATTGGCCTTGCGCATTTCTGCGCGCATCGCGTCCTTCTTGCCGAGATCGCCATTCACCGCCATCACTGCGCTGTTGACGAGATTGACGGCATCGTAGGACTGCGCGCCGTAGAACGACGGATAGTTCTTATGCTTGGCCCGGAAATCGGCGACGAACTTCTTGTTGGCGTCGTTGGGCAGGTCGTTGACCCACTGTTGCGCGCCGGGCACGCCGAGCGCGAGCTCCTTCTGCAGCGGAAGGGTGATCGCATCGATGGTGAAAGCGGTATAGAGCGGGATCTGCCCCTTGAGACCGGATTGAGCATACTGGGTCAGGAACTGCACGCCGGCCGCGCCCGGGTAGAACACGAACACCGACTTCGGGCTTGGCGGCGCGCACCTTCGAGAGCTCGGTCGAAAAGTCGAGCTGATCGGGCCACCTGGTCAATTCCTCACCGACGATCTGACCCTTGAATGTCGAGCGTACGCCGGTGAGCATGTCCCGGCCGGCGGCATAGTTGGGACCGATCAGGAACGCCGACTTGACGCCCTTCTGGGTCATGTAGGTGCCCATCGCCTGCGGCGTCTGGTCGTTCTGCCAGGAGGTCGAGAAGTAGAACGGCGAGCACTGCTCGCCGGCGATCTGCGAAGGCCCGGCATTGGAGCTGATCAGGAAGGTCTGCGAATCCACCACCGGCTTGAGCGAGGCCAAGAGCACGTTCGACCAGATATAGCCGACCACGAAATTGACCTTGTCGGACTCGATCAGCTTCTGCGACTTCTGCACGCCCACCTCGGGCTTCTGCTGGTCGTCCTCGTAGATCACCTCCACCGGCTTGCCACCCATTTTGCGGCCGAGATGGTCGAGCGCAAGCTCGAAGGAATTGCGCATATCGTTTCCGATCACGGCGGTCGGGCCGCTGAACGTGCTGACGAATCCGATCTTGACGGATTGCTGGGCTGCGGCCGGTGCGCATGCCGAGCGCCATGAGCGCGACCGTTCCCAAGAGAATTTTCTTCATGTCTGCTGTCCTCCAAGACACTGGCAAGATGTGACGCGATCCTAGTTGATCGTTCGATGCGCCAAAAGCCCTCTCCAGCGTGGCCTTTCGACCCGCCGACGGCAGCGAGCGCCCGGCCGGCATCAGCTTGCCTTGCCCGGGGGCCGGCCGTAAAGGATTCATGGCGAGGGACCGATGATAAGCCCATGCTAAGAGACTTGGGGCCAACATTTGCGGCTAGGACCTGGGGCTGCTGATCTCGGCTCGCTGAGGGACGTGCATCATGCATGAATTGGCCGGCAGGACGCATTGGCACGAGCCGACCGGCAGCACTCGCGCCGGGTTCGGGGAATTCGGCCGGCCGAAGACGCCCTACGACCTGATTCATGGAATCCGAGAACATTCCGATCTATCGCGATATCGGCGTGAGCAAGGTGCAGAATCTTCCGCTCGCGCCGTGGAAGCGGCTCGGCGGCAGGGGGACCTTTATCCAGCTTCACGGCACCGAGGGCAAATGGGGCTGCTACGTCGTCGAAGTGCCGGGCGCCGGCGCTCTCAATGCGGAAAGGCACCTCTATGAGGAAGTCTATCTGGTCGTAGAAGGACGCGGAACCACCGAAGTCTGGCTGGACAACGACAGCAAGCGGCACGCGTTCGAGTGGCAGAATGGCTCGCTGTTCTCGATCCCAGTGAATGCTTGGCACCGTATCGTCAATGCAAGCTCTTCGCCGGCAATGTTGCTCGGCGGCACCACGGCGCCGAACCTTTTGAACCTGATCAACAATGTCGAGGTGATATTCAACTGCCCTTATGAATTCCGCGACCGCTTCAGCGGCGCCGACGATTTCTATAAGTATAAAGACGATATCGAGCCCGATCCCGTGCGCGGGCTCGCCATGCGCCGCACCAACTTCATTCCGGACGTGGTCAATTGCGACCTGCCGCTCGACAACCGCCGTTCGCCCGGCTGGCGCCGGGTCGAACCCTTCATGACCGGCAACACCTTCTATCTCTGGATCGGCCAGCATGAGAACGGCCGTTATTCCAAGGCGCATGCGCACACATCGGCCGCGGTGCTGATCTGCCTCAAGGGCAAGGGTTATACTTACACCTGGCCGGAACGTTACGGCGTCACTCCCTGGAAGGACGGCCATGCCGACAAGATCAGGCGGGTCGACTATGAGCCGGTCGGCATGGTATCGGCGGCGCCCGGCGGCGCGCGCTGGTATCACCAGCATTTCGGCGCCTCGAAGGAGGCGCTGCGGCTGACGGCATGGTTCGGACCGCACAATCCCGGCCGCGAGCCCGGCCCGCCCGGCGAAAAACACATCGACTACACCGGCATGGATATTCCCGAGGGCGGCACCGCCATCCCGTATTGGATGGAAGACCCCTTCATCAGCGCGGAGTATGAGGCCAAGCTCGAGGCGGAAGGCGTACCCAGCCGGATGGAGCCTGGCTTCTACAAGAAGGGCACCGTCGTTCCGAAGTTCGCGGGCGCCTGATTCCCAGCGGATCGGCGCAATGAGCAATGACGACGCCGGCGGGCGAGTTTTTTTCTCCAGCACGGGGCGTTCGCTCGTCGATGAGGACGAGATCGTCATTCTGAGCGCCGGGGTCGACATCGGGTCATCGACCTCGCATCTCGTGTTTTCCCGTATCGTGCTGGAGCGGCTCGACAGCCGCTATGTCGTGAGCGCACGCGAGACGTTCCACCAATCGGACATTCTGCTCACGCCTTATGCCGGCGAAGAAGAGATCGACGCACAGGCGCTCGGCGAGTTCATCGCCGGGCAGTATCGGGACGCCCACGTCGATCCGGACGAGATCGATACCGGCGCGCTGATCCTGACCGGCGTCGCGGTGCGCAGGCGCAATGCCCGCAAGATCGCGGAATTATTTGCACGCCAGGCCGGCAGGATGGTCGCGGTATCAGCCGGCGATGGGATGGAAGCGGTGATGGCCGCCCACGGCTCGGGAGCGGCGGCGCGCTCGATCCGCGAACGGGCGACCGTGATGAATGTGGACGTGGGCGGCGGCACATCGAAGATCGCGATATGCGCCGACGGCCGCGTGATTGACCTCACTGCGCTCGACGCGGGCGCGCGCCTGATCTGCTTCGATCGCGGGGGACGCATCGTGCGCATCGAGGAGGCGGGCCGCCGCTTCGGCGCCGAGCTCGGCTTCGAGCTCGAGCTCGGCATGCCGCTGGCGCCGCAAAGCGCCCGCGCACTGGCGGCTTGCATGGCTGCTCGCCTGTTCGACGCCATGTGCGGCGGATCGCCGGCCGCGGCAGGATCCGGGCTTTTGCGCCTCGATCCGCTCTCCTCACAGGCTTTGGTCGACCAGGTTACGTTTTCCGGGGGTGTCGCCGAGTACATCTATGGCCGCGAGGCGCAGACTTATGGCGATCTCGGCATGCTGCTGGCACAGGAAATCCGCACATGCGTCGAAGGCTGGGGACCCCGGCTCGAGTGTGCGCACGAAGGCATCCGCGCGACCGTTATCGGTGCTTCGCAATACTCCACGCAGGTGAGCGGCAGCACCATTTACGTGTCGCCGCTGGAAGCGCTGCCGCTGCGCAACGTCCCGGTGATCGCGCCCGTCTTTTCATTCGAAGCCGATACGATCGATGCCGGGCTGGTGGCGGCGGCGATCAGGACGGTGCTGCGTCGGCTCGACCTCGGCGAAGCGGAGACGCCGGTGGCCGTGTTCGTACCCTGGCGCGGCTCCGCCACGTTCCAGCGACTCGACGGCTTCTGCCGCGGTGTGGTCGACGGACTTTCCGAGCTGTTGGCGCACGGCCATCCCCTGGTGCTCGCGGGCGATAGCGACGTCGGCGGCCTCGTTGGAATTCACTTGCGCCAAGAATTGCGGCTCACAAACGCGATCGTCTCGGTCGACGGACTCGAGCTCAAGGAGTTCGACTACATCGACATTGGCACAATGCTGCCCAGTTCGGGCGCCGTGCCGGTGATCATCAAGTCGCTGATTTTCCCGGCGAGCGAGGCATCCGGAATGGAGCGGCGTCGTTCAGCACGCGCCGGGCGGGAGAGCACGTGCTGACTGGGGCGGGATAGCCCTACGGCATAACCCGCGGGTTCATGACGAAACGCGAATAACGCTCGGCGCGAATCCGCCTAACCAGTCCAGACCGGTCAGTCTTGCTTGAACGACCTCAAGTGAGTGTGAATGTCAGCTCGCCGAGCTTCTCGATTGACGTGACGATCTGATCACCAGCCTTGAGCCAGACCTGCTTGTCCTTGGGATATCCCGCAATCACGCCCTCGGGCGTGCCGGTAAAGATGATGTCCCCCGGCTTCAACGTGAAATACTTCGAGATGTAGCTCAAGAGCTGCTTGCAATTGAAGACCATGTCGGCGGTGTTCGAGGACTGGCGGACCTCGCCGTTGACCCTGCACTCGATCTTGAGATTGTCGCCGTCGGCGAGGTCTGCGGTGACGAGCCATGGCCCGACAGGCGCCGACCCATCCAGGCTCTTGCCGATCAGCCATTGACTCGATCGCCGCTGGAGGTCGCGAGCAGTGAAGTCGTTCCCGGTACAGTATCCGAAGATGTAATTGGCGGCGTCCGACTCGCTGACATTGCGAGCCGTGCGCCCGATCACGATCACCAGTTCAGCTTCGTAGTCGAACTGCTTTCCGTCTGCCTCGGACACGTTGATAGTGCCGCGCTGGTTGTTCAGCGCGCTGTTGTACTTGCTGAAAAGCACCGGCATGGCCGGGACTTGCGCATTCATTTCCGCGATGTGCCTGCGGTAGTTGAGCCCGATGCAGATGATCTTTTCAGGGTTGGTCACGCACGGTCCGAATGTGGCCTTGTCGACCGCCACGAAGTAGCGACCGGCCGAGGCGCTTGTGCGCGCCTTGTCGACGAGGCCTCGAAGCCCGTCGATGTCGCCATGGCCCTTGAACATGGCGTCGATGGTGGTGGGCGCGCCCGCGCGGAAATCCTCCTCCGCAGCGACCACGTCGAGGATGCCGCGGTCGGTGCGCAGCCCAAGCCCGAAGCCTTCCCCCCGCCGCAGCGTCGCAAAGATCATGCCCTTCGGCATCTCCCTCCGCTCGCCCGCTTGCGGAGCCGCTTGCGCGGCTGCGTCGGTTGCCGCGGGCAAGCTGATCGCCTCCGCCACGGCGGCAACGCCGGCGAGGCTGGTCGTCTTGAGGAAAGTTCTGCGGTCATGGGTCATGGAGCCTCCAATGTGTGAAACCTGGCGTGGTCATCGGCACTTGACAGCAAAGCTAGCGCGGCGGTCTGCGAGGACCAGCAGGTTGCGCCACTCGGCAACACATGACTGTCAGGTCAATATCTGCAAAATCGCCAAATCAAGCCCGAGGACATAAGCGTTTCTGTGACGTCCATCACATCGATTCACCAGTCCCGTCGCCTATGTTCCGATCGTCGGCGGCAATCGTCGCCGCCCTGGATAAAGGCTGCACATGGCCAAAAAACTAATTCTCGTTGCGATGGTCGCTGCTTTCGCGCTTACCGGTAGGCCTGCAATGACTACGGAAAGACCGCAGATGGAGGCAGAGCCGATGCCACCCCCTTGGGCGCTTCAGATCGATGCTGAGGCTCTTCTGTCGTGAAATTCTTCCTGTCCAATCATGAATGTGCTGACGCGAGGGGAGCGGGTTACCCGCACACCGAGCGCAGCGAGCCGCCGTCGCATTCGATCTTGCCGACAACGCCAAACAGGCGCATGTTGGAAGCACGCAAGGTTCAACCGTTGACGCGGTTTACGGTCGACCAAGCGCTGTCGATGGCCAGGCTGTGCTTGTAGGAGTTGCCATGCCGTCAGCGTACAATCTACATCCCGAATTCGGTTATTTTTGTCTCTCGCCGAGCTTGCGTCGCTTGGCGAAGTTCGGTCTCGCCTTGATTGTGCTCGGATCGATCGCAGTCGCAAGCCAGACCGTTGTGCAGATTGCCGACCGCGAGCCCGATATCCTGGATCGATCGGCGACCGGTGCAGTTGCTCTCGACCCCGGCACGGTGTCCCATACAGCCTCAGCGGCTGCCACGGCTGCGCTCGCGGAGTCACGGGCTTCTCCCGCTTTGAAAGTGGCGGCGCCGGCGTCTCCGGCTGTGCGGGTGGCGGCGCCGGATGCGCCGGATGTCAGCACGCGATCACAATCGGAATTGGCGACCGCCACCGCGATCAATGCGACTGCCTCGGTAGCTGCAAAGCCAGCTAAGCAGCAGTCCATCGCTCGTTCAAAGAAACCGAAGAAAACGGCGCGCAACAATAACCGCCGACGCGACCGAGACCTCTATGATGCCTATGCGTGGCGTCCCCCGCCCGGGGACTACCGGAGCCGGCGCTTCGACGACGAATACTTCTGGCGACCTCGGTGGTGATGACCGTTCATCTCGTCGGCGAGGCGGCTTGACATGCCCGGACCGGTGCTGTCGCGGCGCCGGCGTAGGGATATGGGGCCAAACCCGGTATTTTCATTGCGGCGTCACGAGAATGTAATTGCGCAGCATATAATCGAGACCGTGCCGCCAGGACTCGTCGGTGTTGCCACGAATATCGACGCTCTTCATGAAATTCATTTTTCCCGTTTGCGCGTCCTCCATATAGACGTTGATGTTGAGAATGAGGTTACTGACTTTCTGAACAGTGCCCCACGCAGCCAAATCTGCACCAACTCGCTTCGCGAAATCCCGCTGACACCCATTGCAGTTTCGAATCGCCGGCCCATCAGCGATCTCCCTCTGCATGTCGGGTGGAATGGAGACGATCTTGAAGCGGCCCGAGGCGTTCAACTTTTCTCGCAATAGGTCGTCGAGCATTTGACGGCGTCTATCTTCGAGTGGGTTTGCTGGCTCCAGCGACGTATTGATCAAGTCGAATCCGAAAAAGGCGACGCGTGGAATGGCGTAAGCCTCCGCGCCCGCGAGCTCAGCACTCACAGCCCAAACCAAGAGAGCGTGCAGAACGATCGAACTGCTCATCGACATATCCCCCTGGCATAGCGCTGCACAGTCGATCCAATGAGGCAATGCTCGATGCCGAGCACCCGACTGCCGTGCCAGCCAGGCGGATGCTTCCCAGGAGATCAGCGCCGCCGCGCTTGGGCGGGGCGAGCTCACATCAACCAAGCTGCGTCCGGATCTTCCTCGGGGACCGGCACGGCCTCGACGTCGATGCTTATTCCTTCGTTGACTTCCACGCCCACGGACGGAGCCACATACCCCGCCTTCCAAACATCGAGTGCGTAGTTCCCTTTGGGCGCCTCGAATTGCGCCAGCCCGTTTGCGTCGGTCGTGGCCCGATAGACGCCCAACCGGACCTGAGCATCCTCGATCGGAACCGCGGTATCCTTTTCTATAACCCTCACAGCCAGTCTGTGCTCCGGCGGTTTGACGATTGCAACGCTGAATCGAGAGAGCGCTCCGTCATGAGGAAGCTGCAAATCAGTGGCCGCAAACCTCACCGACCAGGAGTAGAGCCCCTCCGCGGCCGGAGCGACCAATTCGATGGGCGTCCAATATAGTGCGCTCGTTCCCGGCCACGGCGTTTCCTGGAGGGCTCCACGGGCTACAACCTCGTCACTCTCGTCGCATACCTCGATTGCGGCACCCTTCATTTGGCACCCGCCCGAGGACTTCGCCCCCACTTTGATCTCGAATTGCCCGCCCATCACGACCGGCGACGGAATTGCCCACGCGGCCAAGCTGGTCTGGTGAGGCTTGGTCGTGACGCAAATAGCGAGTGAGCATTCCAAATGAAGAACGCCATCTGTCTCGTGCGGGGGGAACACAACGCTCCAGGCATGTTGGCCAACCGATTGCGGGGCCTTGAGCATGATATCCTTGATTTCGTTGATCTCCGCATCGCAACGCGCCAGCTGACTGGTCAGCACCATTCCGTCTGGCGCGGCGACTCTGACCTGCGCGCCCCGCAAGTCACATCCAGCAGGACAGGCGACCCTGAGCTTCAAGACAATCTCGGACCCGACCGGCACCGCCGCCGGCACGGGCTTATCTAACTCGACGGTGGTCGAATGCGTCCGCTCTGTCAGCGCCATTTCAGCCAGCGCCCATGTCAGTTGCCGTGTGGGCCCCATACGAATAGTCGATACGCTTCGCCGGCACCGCAGGGGAGCGGGTTGGGCTTCCTGAACCAACCCCTTCCCGTCGCCCGCAAGTCACTTCTGCGGCCTCATGCGATGCGTCGTGCCGCGTGCCGGCCGGCGATACGGCCGAAAACGAGGCATCTGGCCAACCCGTGCTGAGCGAAACCTCCCTGGGACTCCCCCGCACAATAGAGGCCGGGGATAACCTCGCCACGGATGTCGATCACCTCGGCGTCCACGCTTGTCCGCAGACCGGTGAGCGAATCGTGCAGGATCGGCGTCGACCACGCTGCATAGTATGGCGGCGTTTCGATCTTGTGCATCGGCGCGGGTTTCTTGAAGTCCGTGTCGGCCCCGGCGGCAACGAAGGAGTTATACCGGTTCACCGTCTCCTGCAGGACGGCACCGGACATCGGCTTCTTCTGATAGGGATTCTTGATCCTGGCCGCCAGCTCCGGAATCGTATCGGCGCTGAAGAAGAAGCCGTCAGGGTCCACATGTGGCGGCTTGGGAATCCATTTCTCCCGGGTCACGGCGTCTGCGTCGAAGATTGCCCAGATCGGTCCGCCGCCGTTGAGCTTGGACTTGTCGCCGTTGTAGGCCATGGCTGCGGCGAAGAACTTATCGGAGCCGTCCACCTCGTTCCAGAATCTCTGACCCGTTTGGTTCACGAAGATCATGTCCTGCCAATCCCGCACCGTGAGACCGGTCGCGCGTGCGAGACGGAACATGGGGCTGTCGGGCTCGTAGACCAGAGAACTGTAACCCCAGCGACAGCCGACGTGACGTGTCTTGGTGATTTGCGAGCCGACGTCGATGGTCTGGTTGGCCGTGGCCCAGAGCGACGCCCCGATGTCCATGGCCGCGAGCTCCCCATCGGCACCTTGATGGGTGTACGGTTCGCAAGCCTGCTGGTACTCCTCCGTGAGCCTTGGATCGAACATTCTGCGAAAGTTCACGTTGCCGGAGTGGCCGCCGGTGGCAATGATGATGCCTTTCCTGGCCTGAATATTCTGCGCATTGCTGCCGTTCATCGTCGTAACTCCAAGAACCTTCCCCGAATTCGGGCGTTCCCGGACGATGCTCGTCATCTTGTGACGTAGAAAGATCTGTGCGCCCTTTTTCCTCGCACTCGCCTCCAGTCTCCTGACCAGACCGGAACCGTTCCGGTTGCGACGTGGCGCGATGATTTCGCTCGGCACGTGCCACTCGACCGTGACGAAGATTCGCGGCACCGTCGAAGCGTTCAGCGGACCAATCGGCTTCTCGATGAATTGCACGCCATTGTCGATCAGAAAATCGTAGGTCGAGACATTTTCGTCGGCAAAGACGCGGATGAGGTCTCTGTCGCTGAACCTGCTCTCACCGTGATCGTGGCGCACCCAGTCCAGGAAAACCTGTTCTGGCGTGTCCTTGATTTCGAGCTTCTGCTGCAGAGCGTGACCGCCACCGAGATGTATCCTTCCTCCACTCAGCATGCCGCGGCCACCGATGTCGAAATTCTCATCGACGATGATGACGGACGCTCCGAGATCGGCATGCCGTAATAGCAGCGGGCAGCCCGGCAACCCCTGCGCCGATAATGACCACATCCGCCGAATGGTCCCATTTGAGCAGACCTTTTGCTTCCTGGGCCTTCGCTTCATGCGTCCCCGACCCCGGTCAGCGTAACGGCCCCTAAACCGGTCGCGCCTTTCGATAGGAAATTTCTCCTGCTGACGGATTCTGGCGCATCGTCGCCGGAAACGCCGTCACTCGCGTCCTTGCCCATGACCTGTCCCTCCCGGATATGGTCTGCTGACAACGATAGTCTTGACTTTGTGGGTGGCGCGGTCAAGGCAACTGCGCCAAGTTTCGCACCACTCGCAAAATTGCACGTGCCTCACATGCGCTCGAATTGCCAGCACCACGTTCCTATCCTGCGATTGGAAAAGCGCCGGCGGGCCCGCGTTAAATGTGGGCGATGCATGGAAACATGAAATGCTCCCCAGCCAGTTTTCGAGCATCGTCTTGGCGGCCGCTGCAATTGCAACAGCAGCCGCCTGCATCGCGAGCGTACGCGCGGACCGATCACGCTTGCGATCCGATCGGTGATGCCGGCTGGACCATCGTTCCCACACACGAACCGACCGGCGCCGTGGACAGCGCCCCATACCAGGCAGGGGCGAGTGGCAACTGGTTTTTGGACCGCACTACGACTGTGCTTCCCTTGTGCAATTATTTCAACGCGGTAGGGAATTATAGTCTGCGCTCTTACTCGCTCGCCCCGAGCGTGAAAGTGGAACGGATCGGCATTTGCCAACCGGCGGCTGCGAGCGGCAGTGTGGCCGTCCCACCTTACGGAGGGCCTTGCCCGCCGAGATGACGTACATGATGACGACTGCGACGCGGGCCGGTCAGTTACATCCTCGCATTCGATTACTCACATCATCGATCCGACGCCGGCTGAGCGCCAGCTGTGCGTGCTGCAATGAGCATTCCGGAGCTGGGAAGACAACGCGACCAATGAAGCCCAAGAACTGATGCGCAACGCCGCCGTTGAGAGTGGCGAGAAGGGTGCCTGCGTGCCGGTTGAGCGCTGATTTCCTACTTCCAACGGGAGAGGGTGGCGTCGCATGCGAGGACATCGTCCGTCGCGTCGGTCCGCACGAGTTCCTGCTGGCGCATCCTCGAGTGCCCGGATGTGTACGCCCCAGACGTACGTGACGCCCTGGGACGCGAGCCGGCCGCGCCACCCGGCATAATCGGGATGATGACGGAACTTGGTGAGACAGTCCTCCAGCGGCCGCCGGTCCACGCGCCGCACCTCGACGCGGAATCCCGGGAACGCGGCGAGCACGAGATCGGTCACCCGCTCCGATTTCTCGTCGCCGGGCGTCCAGGTGTACATCTCGAACCGTCCGCCAGAACGAAGCCGGACGGCGACCCCGGGGAGCATCGCACGCACGAGGTCGAGGCCGTCCTCTCCGCCGTGGGAATGAAGGAAGTATCGGGTATCCGGCGGAACCAACTCGAACGGAGGATTGACGAGCACGAGGTCGAAGCGATCCTCAGCCGCCAGGGGCTCGAACAGGCTTCCGCGCAGCGTCTCCAGCGGCGCGTGGCCGCGCTCGGGCGACAGGTTGACCGCGGCATTCGCCCTGGCGA
This sequence comes from uncultured Alphaproteobacteria bacterium, assembly GCA_963831225.1. Lineage (GTDB taxonomy): Bacteria > Pseudomonadota > Alphaproteobacteria > Rhizobiales > Xanthobacteraceae > VAZQ01. Next base: position 95,674 of record CAWHPT010000026.1, on the reverse strand, counting down.
ACGCAAGCGCCCGCTCGTTCACGTCGACGCCGACGATCCTCGCAGCGCCGCGGCGAGCCGCGGCGAGTGCATTCACGCCCGAACCAAGACACAGCTCCAGGACCTGGTCGCCGTTCCGCACGTCCATCGAGCGCACCAGAAACACCTGCTCGAGCATCAGGGAGAAGACCTGGTCCTCGCTGCGATGTGCGAGGAGGTCGGTCGCGATGAGAAGCTCGTCCAGGAAGAAGACGCGAACGCACGGCCGGACATGACCTAGGAACAGCGGCTTCACGTATCCGGCATTGGCGAGGACATCCATCCACGGGCGCTCGGCCTCAGCCGGCGTCAACCGCTCCTCCGATAAAAACAGTCGACGGAAGCGACTTTCGTCCCAGGCCAGAAACGCCTCGAGTGCACCGCGCACCGCGCGCGCCTGAATGCCGGACTCGATCCGCGGCGGAGGGAAGCGGCGCGCGCCCCTCGCACCGACGCGGCCGAGATCAGAGACGTCATCGAGACGCGGGGGAAACGGCTTAGACATGATGAAGCGATCCGCTGGCCTGCGCCTGCACGGAAAGGCGGACCATGTCGGACCAATCACTCACGGATGCATCTGGCCGGCTCACTTTTTTACCGGGGAGTAGAAGAGGCTGTCGATCTCGACGATGTCGTCGTCGAACAGGCGCTGGACCTCGACCATCGTGCGGGGTGGATAGGGCGGCTTGCCCCACAACTCTGCCTGCGCCTTGTCCACCATGGGCGCGAACCGGTGCAGGTCACTGACGTAAACAGTGAGCCGCACACAATCCTGCAGGCTGGCGCCTTCCGATTGAGCAATCAACCTGATGTTGAGGAATGCCTGACGAACTCGGGCCTGGTGGTCCTGCACCAATGTATTGGTCGCCGGATCGATGCCTTGCATGCCGGCGACAAAGACGAAGTCGCCGGCTCTCGCGCCGAGACTCCATGTACCCTCCACCTTGATAGCACCGGGAGGATCGAGCGTCTTGACACCGTTCGGAGACGGCGACTGGGCCAGGCTGAACTTCGAGGCCATGGCGATCGCCGACACCAATGGAACGGCAATGCGCTGCAACATTTTGTTGCTCCCTCGCGAGTGCATGCGTAGACCCGTCCCGAAAATCGCACGGATGAGGAAAAAAGACCATGGCGCAGAGCGAGATCGACGACATTCGCGCGTTGTTGAGCTCCAAGCCGCGACCAGTTGGTTGGGCGCGAGCGTCGTCAGCGACTGGACGACGTGGGCGCGCACTGGCCGGTCGCCGATGACGTGACGCTCGATGCTGTCGACCTCGACGGCGTGCCAGGCGAATGGTCGATCGTTCCCGGCAGTGACGCCTCCCGCATCCTGATGTTTTTTCACGGCGGCGGGTATTGCTCCGGTTCGATCCTCAGTCATCGTCGCATGGTGACCGAGGCGGGCCGCGCAGCCGGCATGCGGACGCTGGCGGTCGGCTATCGGCTGGCGCCCGAGCATCCGTTCCCCGCGGCGCTCGATGATGCGCTCACCGCCTGGCGCTTCGTGCGCAAGCAGGGTATCGCGGCCGGAGCGATGGCGATCGGCGGGGACAGTGCAGGCGGCGGTCTCACGATTGGCGCTGATCCAACACCTGCGCGACGCCGGAGAGGAGCTTCCCGCTTGCGCGTGGCTGGTATCGCCTTGGACCGACCTGACCATTTCGGGCTCGACGCTCGCCACCAACGATGCGATCGATCCGATCATCCACAAAGCATACCTGCACGAGCTCGCCGACGCCTATCTTCCTGCCGGGATGGACCGGAAAGATCCGCGGGTCTCTCCGCTCTATGCCGATTTGTCAGGGCTGCCGCCGATGCTGATCCAGGTGGGATCGGCGGAGACGCTGCTCGACGACGCAATACGCTTTGCAGCCAGGGCCGGCGCCGCCGATGTGGCCGTCACCTTGGAAGATTTGGCCGCACATGATTCACGCGTGGCATCTCTGGAACGCGCGGTTGGAGCCCGGCCGCCGCGCGCTCGCCGATGCCGGGCAGTTCATCCGTCGCCATCTCGAGCACGTCGGCGCACCCGATAAATCATGAGGGGTAGGCTGCAGCCATGGCCGGGCAGTCGCGCGTTGACGCTCCTGCGGAGCGGCATGGTTGACCCTGGCCGGCTGCGTGTGGCCGAATGCCGATAGGCACACGACAGCATCGGGTGGAGACCAATGAGTCGCGTCTCGCGCAGGAGCCTCATCAAGAATGCGGGTGCTACGGTCGTCGTGGGACCTCACATCGGCGCGATGCCTGGCGCCGCGCAGACGATCGGCAAAGGCACCGACGCATTCGACCACGTTGTCGTGCTGATGCTGGAAAACCGCTCCTTCGATAATTTGCTCGGCTATCTCTACGAGGCCGGCCGTGCGCCGCGCGGACAAGCGTTCGAGGGCGTCGACGGCAAGCAGTTGTCGAATCCGATTCCGCCCAACGCTCCGGACGCCCGTCGTAACATCGTGCCCGTGCACGCCGGATCGGTGATGGACAATCCAAATCCCGATCCCGGCGAGGAATATCCGCACGTCAGCACGCAGTTGTTCGGGACGGTGGATCCGGAAGGGAACCGATACAGGTCGGCAACCTCGATGTCGGCGCCGTTCAACACACCCTATCGACCGCCTGCCATCGCACCCATGCAGGGATTTGTGGCCGACTACATCAGCAATTTCAGACGCACGCAGGGCCGCATGCCGAGCTATGACGAATACAGCGTCATCATGCAGTGCTATCGGCCACGCAACGTGCCCGTGATCAGCACATTGGCGAGAGAATTCGCCGTTTGCGACCATTGGTTCTGCGCGGTGCCGAGCCAGACTTTCACCAACCGCTCGTTCTTTCACGCGGCCAGCTCGAGCGGCGCGGTGATCAATGAGCCCTTTGCCCATTGGGCTCGGCACAATGATGCCGAAACGATCTTCGAACGCATCGCAGCCAAAGGACGTTCCTGGAGGGTTTATTTCGACGATCAGGACGTCTTCCCGCTGACCGCCCTGATCCACTATCCGCGACTGCAGTCCTTCATCAGCACGAATTTCTCCAACATGCATGATTTTTTCGAGGACGCGAGAGCGGGAAAGCTCCCGAGCTATTCCTTCATCGAGCCGCGGCTGTTCATCAACCACAACGACATGCATCCGCCCATTCAGATTTTGGGGGACACGCAGCGTTCGAGCATCCTGGATGGGGAGGCTCTGGTCAGCGAGATCTACAATGCCGTTAGACTGTCCGACAGCGCGACCGGCAGCAATTTTCGGAACACGCTGCTGGTGATCACGTTCGACGAGCATGGCGGATGTTACGATCATGTTTCCCCGCCGCCAGCAACGCCGCCGGAGACGGCCGGGCCGGCCGGCCAATTCGGATTCCGGTTCGACAGGCTGGGCGTGCGGGTCCCGGCGGTGCTCGTGTCGGCCTATGTCGAACCTGGGACCATCGTCAGCACGACCGTCACCCATACCTCGATGATCAGGATGTTATCGGACAAGTGGCAGCTCGGGCACTTGACGCAACGCGACAGTGCGTCGGCAAGCTTGATCGAAGCTTTCAACCGGTCAGCTCCGCGCGCGCCCGCGCAATGGCCCGAGGTAAAGCCGCGCGATGTGCCGCCCGACCTTGCCAACGCTTCCAATCACGACCATCCGTTGAATGCCTTTCAAAGAGACATCGTCGAGCTCGCGATCGCCGTGGCGGGAGATTCGCCGCTCCATCCGGATGACGTCGGAACGGTGCTCGATGCGATCCGCACGATGCGAAGCAAGCTGGAACGGCAGGAACGAGCGATCAAGAAGAAGTAGGGCGAAAGAGTCACAGCGCGTAGATCCGCTCTGCGGTGCCCCCAATACCGCGTGGCGCTCGGGGACGGAAAGGTCGGCAACCAAGTCGGTGATGCCGTTCCAGGTTTCCTGATAGCCGGCACCCAACAGGATCACCGGCCAATTGCTCGCCGCCATCACGCGGTCGGGACCGAACAGGTCGAGCACGTGGTCGGAATAGCGCCGGATGGCATCGCTCGACCAGCGCCAACGCATGATGATGTCGAGCCCGATCGAGAGCTTCATCGCGATGTTGCGGTGCTCGGACGCGCGCGCGACATGCGTCGCCCACGGCTCCCAGCCCTGCTCGGGAATCGGCGGCCGGCCGAGATGATTGACGACGATCTTGAGCTCCGGCAACCGGCCGGCCAGTTCGAGCACGGACTCGAATTGCGCGGCATTGACGGGAATGGCGTCGAAGACCAAGCCCGGCCGCTGCCAGAATCCCCAGCGACTCCGTCACGCCGCCCTGCAGCAGCCAGCGCGGATCGGGCTCGTAGCTGATGAGATGACGCACGCCGACGAGCTTGCCGCGGCCGCGCAGCTGCTCCAGCGCGCGCGCCGTGGCATCCGGATCGGCGAGCGGAACCCAGCCGACCACGCCGCGCACGAACCCGACCTCCTGCGAAAGATCGAGACATTCTTCGGTCTCGCCGCCGACTTCATGCAGCACCTGGATCAGCACGGTTCCTTTGATGCCGCAACGCGCCAGCTCCGGCCGCAGATCGTCGGGCGTGAAATCACGTGCGAAGCGATCGCCGACCGCGTCGGGCCAAGTGTAGCTTGCGGCGGCCGCTCCACCAGAAGTGATGATGCGCGTCGATCATTTTCGCTGCCTCGGGGACTGCTGGCTCGGAAACGGGCGGCTGTCGTGTAACGGAAGGTCTCAGGGTCTCGGCGCCACGAAGGCATCGTGCTCCTTGGTCAGCCAGACGTTGCCGGAGGCTTCACGACCGTCACGGTCTGCTTGTCGAAAGGCACCATAGGTCTCGTCTCCTGCTTCTTTGTGTCATGGTTGCGGACGGATCACGTGCCGGTCCATAGCGGCTCGCGTTTTTCGATGAATGCTGCGACGCCGCTGTGAAAGTCGTCGCTGCCGTAACAGGCGCGCAGGAGATCCTCGTCGCCGGGCAGGCCGGCATGCAGCAGGCGGCGGATCGCCTCCTTGGTCACCCGCATCGTGATGGGTGCATGCTGTGCGAGCCGCGACGACCACCCGGCCACCCGCCGGTCGAGGTCGGGCGGCGGCACGATCTCGCTGAGGAAGCCGGCGGCGTGCGCCTCCTCGGCCGAGATATTCTCCGCGAGCAGCAGCACGCGCTTGGCGCGCGAGATGCCGAGCGCCGCGACGAGGCGCGCGTAGTTCGCCATCGAGAGGCAATTGCCGAGCGTGCGTGCAATCGGAACGCCGAAGCGCGCGCCGGGGGTGGCGATGCGCAGGTCGCAGGCGGCCGCGATCGCAAGGCCGCCGCCGATGGCGAAGCCTTCGATCACCGCCAGCGTCGGAAACGGCAGCGCCTCGACGGCGCCGATATAGCCCTCCATTTTTTCCTCGTAGGCGATGCCGTCCTCGGCGCTCCGGAACGCCTGGAACTGGCCGATGTCGGTGCCGGCGATGAACGCCTTGCCCCCGGCGCCGCGAAGGACGGCGACCCGCAACCCGTTTTCCCCTTGCATGCGAGCGCAAGCCTCGCCGAGTTGCTCGTACATGCGCCAGGTCATCGCGTTGCGCGCCGCCGGCCGGTCGAAGATCACCGTGGCGACCGCGCCTTCGCGCGAATAACGTACTTCTCCGTCGGTCATGATCGCTCCTGCCTTTGCGGATATCACCTGAGCGGCTCGATGCGGGCGATCCAGGGGATACCGGCGAGACGATTGAGATTGTCGGCACCGACATTGCGCAGGCGGATGCGGTTGAGCGCGCCGTCGCGCCCGGCGAACGCGCCGAATTCCCTCTTCCTGCAGCGTGAGCCGGGTCATGGCGTCGACCGCCACAAACGGCTCGTCCATGAGGATCACGTCGGGATCGGCCACCCAGGTGCGTGCGACCGCCACGCGCTGGCGCATGCCGCCGGTGAGCTCGTGCGGATAGCGATCCTCGAACCCGGTAAGGCCGGTGAGATCGAACGCAACACGATCATGGACCATCCTCCCTGGATTCGGGGGCCGTCGCCCTTCGAGGCTCGCCCCCCAGCCAAGCTTGCCGCAGGCTGCGTACACTTGCCTGCGGTGGGCGAGCACCTCAGGGTGACGGTGAGCGTGAATCGTTCTTGGCGCAAATTGTTATAATGGCGTTTTCTGGCCAAGTCGCAGAGTGCCCCATCAGATGCCGGCAATGCGCTTGGGTCAAGCAAGCCGGCGGCGGCGTTACGATCGTTCACGTCAACGCTCATCCCGCTATGGGCCCGGGCCTGCGGCGGCGGATTTCCTCGATCACCGCGCAATTGTCCCGCTCGCCCTCGCCCCGTCGCACGCAGGCTTCGAGCACGTCGGCGTGGACATCGAGCAGCGGCAGGTGCTGGTTTGCCCGCCCGGCCTGCTGCTGGATCAGGTGGACGTCCTTGAGGTGTTGCGTGATGCGGCCTTCCGCGGCGAAGTCGCCTTGCACCATTTTAGGACCTTTGACGTCCATGACCTGGGACCAGGCGGCCGATGCGCGCGCAACTCGCAAGAAAGCCGCGGGATCGAGGCCGATCCGCTCGGCAAAAACCAGGCCTTCGGCCAGCGCCAGGCGATTGAGCCCGAGAATGAGATTGATGGCGAGCTTCGCGCGCCCTGCGTCGCCGGCCTTGCCGACGTGAAAACAAGTCGGAAACATCGCGCGCAGCACCGGCTCGGCCGCGGCAGCGACTTGGGGATCACCTCCGACCAGGCCGATGCCTTCGCCGCGGCTTACCTGTCCGCTCGAGCCCGAGACCGGCGTCTCCAGGAATCGCAGGCCGCGATTGCAGACCCGCTCGCAGAGGGCGGCGATGCGATCGGGGTCGCAGGTGCTCGCGCAAAGCACGAGCGTGCCGGCGCCCTGCCCCGGCACCCCCAAAATCTCCCGCTCGACGACATGCTCCACCTGGTCGGTGCTGAACACCGCAACGACGATGGGATCGCAATCCTCTGCGACCTCGGCGGCCGAGCCGGCCGGCCGGCCGCCGAGACCGGCGAGCGCGCGGTTCTTTTCGGGATCGACATCGAAGCCGGCGACCTCGAAGCCGGCCGCGAGCAGACGATGGGCCAGTGCCTGCCCCAGCAGGCCGGCGCCGATGAGTCCGACGGGCTTTCTCACTGCATCATCCGAGCGGCGCAATGCCGAGATCCTGCACGAGACGCATGTCAGCTATCCCTCGCGAACAGCAGAAGAGTAGGGTGGGCAAAACCGTTCAGATTGCGCGGCGCGTGGGCACGGCGCCGCGACGGTTTTGCCCACGCGTCGAGGATGCGACGCGCCGCGCCCACCCTACGAACTATCCCCCGGTCTGGCAACTCGGGGTGACGGTGGAAGGTTTTCGCGCGCGGCAACACACTAAAGAATGCGCGCCGCCAAGTTTGCGCTGACTGCCGGCTGGCCGCAACGCGGGCACGCGGCGGGATGGCACGCGCGGCACCATGCCTTGCCGCAGGAAGCGCATGGCGCCTGGCCGGCGGGCTCCGTCAGATGCAGCTGCTCGTCGCAGACGAGGCGTATCCGATCGACCCCCGGCCCCCAGTCGCACGGCGGGGGCTCGCTCAGCCGTGCCAGCGGATGCCAGTCGAGCTGGATGCGCCGTTCTCCCTTGCGCCGGCGAATGAGCACATTGAAGCGATGCACCGGCAGGTACAGCTCCAGCGCCTGCACCCACTCGAGCGTCACGCGCAAGGCGTAGTTGTGGCGCAGATCGTCGAGCTTGGCGTGGTATTCGCGTTCGATTGCGGCCACGCGCAAAGTCTCGCGCCGCCGGTCCGTCTCGGCTTTTTCGCCTGCGGCCCTGGCGAGCGCAGACAGCCGTTTCAGCGACGCGCCGCGCAGATCATCGTGATAGGCGTGCACCCGATTGCGGTCGCGCTCGAGACGCCGCCGCATGGAACGCAGGAACGGCTCCAGGTCCTGCCGGACCCGATGGTCGAGCAGTGGGCGGACCCTCGCTTCGAGCGAGGCGGCCTCCCACGCCGGCCCGGCCGCAGCACGCACGGCCGGCTCGGGAGCTTCCCAACAAGCCTCCTGCAACAGAACGGGCCGCAGTCGCGCCAGCAGCTTCGTCGACGACGGCGCCTGTCGCCAGGTTGAACCCGAGCCAGATCAGCCCCTCGCGCTTCTCGTCGGAGAGCGCGCTGTAACGGAAGCCCAGCAGCAGGCAGCGGGTGAAGGTCGCGGTCGATCCTTGGAAGCGCCAGACCGCATTGGGCAGATCGAGTGCGCGATCGAGGATGCGCTCCGCGTCACCCGGCGCCGCCAGCGCGCGGCCGGTCAGCGCCAGCTGCCGCTCGGCCCAGCGCCCCTGCTCGCCGAGGAGCGCGCCGAAACGATCGAGCCAGTCGCCTTCGAGCCCGATCCGGATCGCCTGATCCGTCGCTCCGCTCCCGAACCGCAGGCGCGCCAGCTCCGGCCATCCCATGGCGCGACGCAACGGCTCGGGCGCCAGCACCTCGAGCCCATCCGCTGCCACCGGCTCGACCGCAGCGCCCCGGCGTTCCAGCACGCCGGCGACGAAATCGCGCAGCTCTCCCATGGCTTCGCCCGCCTCACGCCGTCTCGAAATCCTCGCCGAACAGGGCGTCATCCAATGCCTTGGCGCCCTCGTGCTGCTGCCGCGCCTCGTCCAGGCGGCGGCTGATGGCGTCGAAGGCTTCGGTCCGCGTGGCTTCCGTCGTCTCCAGCCAGGCACTGAGCACCAGCTCGGCGAAGTCGCGCTCCTCCTCGAGGCTTCCCAGGATGGCGCCGACCTCACCGACCACCAGCTCGAACATGGAGATCTTCTCCTCGAGCAGTTGCAGCACCTGCTCCTCCAGCGTGCCGCGGGTCACCAGATTGAACACGAACACCTCGCGCTGCTGCCCGATGCGATCGATGCGGCCGATGCGCTGCTCGATGGCCATGGGATTCCAGGGCACATCGAAATTGATCAGCGTGTTGCAGAACTGAATGTTACGGCCCTCGCCGCCCGACTCCGTGCACAGCAGCACCGGCACCTGGTCGCGGAAGCGGGCAATGGCGGCGTCCTTGTCCGGGCCGCTGAGACTGCCCTCGAAACGGGCGAACGCCATGCCTTCCCGCTGCCAGGAGATCGGCGATGTGATCGAGCGTCTCGCGGTAATGCACGAACACCAGCTTCTTTTCGTCCGGATTGCGCCGCAGCAGATCGAGCAGCGCCGCCTCCTTGCCGCCCGTGCCCAATGCGGCCCATCGGTCCGCCAGCGCGCGCCAGGCCGGCTCGTGCGGATGGCGCGCCGCAAAACGCATCAGTGCGGCGCTCGCCGCGGCCGGCGACGATCCTGCGGCTGCGAGCAGGTGATGCAGCGCGAGCCGATGCCGGCCCGGACCGCCACCGGCCGCGAGGCCGCGCGCCGCAGCGGCGAGCTCCTGGTAGCCCTGGGGTTCGCCCTGCGCCCCTTCCACCCGAACGGTGGCGGCATGCCGGCGCGGCAGCTTCAGCGCGACCACGGCACGGGTGTTGCGGATCATGGCGTCGCGCATCAGCTCGCGCAGCCGCTCGGGATTGGCGGGCTGGCGCGGCTTGCCGGCGGTGACGTAGGCGGCTCGAAATTCCTTGAGGGTCTTGAAGATGCCGGGCTTGAGCAGGGTGAGCAGGTTGTACAGCTCGGTGAGATCGTTCTGCACCGGCGTCGCCGACAACAGCAGCAGGAAGCGCTTGTTCAGGCCGTCCACGAGCTTGTAGCTCTGGCTGGCGCGGTCGCGCAGGTGGTGCGCCTCATCGACGATGACGAGATCGAAGCTGCGTTCGAGCAGGCGCTCGGCGTGCTCGCTCCGGCGTGCCAGCGCCACCGATGCGATCAGCCGCTTCTGGCTCCAGAACGCGCCGGGGTCGGCGCGCAGCAGCGCGTCGTGGGTGGTGGCGCAGGAGATGTCGAACTTGGTATCCAGCTCCTCGCGCCATTGTCCGACCAGCGATGCCGGCACCAGCACCAGCACGCTTTCGACCATGCCGCGCAGCAGGTACTCCTTGAGCACCATGCCGGCCTCGATGGTCTTGCCGAGCCCGACTTCGTCGGCCAGCAGCACCCGGCCGCGGAATTGCTTGAGCACCTTGCGCACCGTCTCGACCTGATACCAGAAGGTCTCGATGCCACGCAGGTGGGGCAGGCACAGCAGCTCGTCGAAACCCTTGCGCCAGGCTGAGGTGAGCGAAGCGCTCGCGCAGCTGGTACCAGCTGCCATCATGCTCGGGCCGGCCCTTCATGGCGGTCAGGAGAAGCGCAAGATCGAGCTCGACCGCGAATGGAATGTCGATCTCGATCCGCGGCAGTCCGGCCGGCGCGGCCGGCGCCTGCGCCGGCGGTGCGGGCGAGGGCGACGCGGTGCGCGGACGTTCGGCTGGCCGGGAGGTCGCCGGGCTCTTGGATGGTGCCCGGCGCACGCCCGCGATCGCGCGCTTCCCGGCGAGGGGCTTGCCTCCCTCCAGGATGCGGCGCAGCCGATGCCACAGCCATTTGCTTCGTGCCCAGCCGCCGGGGAATACGCGCAGGGCCTCGGGAGCGGAGGTCAGCCCATGACGTCTCAGCAACGCGTGCGCCGCGCCGAATTTGTTCTGCTGCGCCAACGCCAGAGCATGGAGCAGGTGATGGGTTCCGGTTGGGACGTAGCGTTTGGAATACCGCTTCAGGAACACCAGCGCCCGCTCCGGGTGCTCATCGAGCAGCGCCGCCGTGGCGGCGAGGCACAGGATCACCGGGCTGCCGGGATCTGCCCGCACCGCATCTTCCGCCAGTGGCAGAAACCCGCAAGTGCGTTTCGGATCCGCGAACGCATCGAGGAGCATCGTGGATCCGTCGGAATCGTACGGCGAGGCGATCAAGGGAAGCTTCATCTGCGCCGCGGTAGGGGGCATGGTAAAATCGCGCCGTCGGGCCGACGAGACCCGCCTGTCGAATTGAATCGGATCAACAGGCTAGCGCTGGGCGCAGTGGGATCAAGACATTGCCGCGGAAGTATCCCCGGCCAGCTGCTCCGATCCCATGCGTCGAATCCGCGGGCGAGGTCACCTGGATTTTGCTCCTTGCGGTGCGACCCTCACCCGCCTGCGGGTGCTTGCAGGAGAGGGATAGGGAGCCTCGGCCCGCCGGCACCTCACCTGAACAGCGCATCGTAGACCTTTTCCAGGCCACGATACCGTCCTCGGTCTGCTCGGGGGTGAAGGCGTGCGTTCGGAGCCTGCCCCTCGGACGCAAGAGCTGGTTGATGATCCGGGTGGTGTATTCAGACCACCTCGCCTTCCCTCTTCGCGGCGTCGATCACCTTCGATCGCGTGCTCGATCCTGGTCGCGCCCCGGTGGTCGTGCTTGCGGATGTGAGGACCACGGGGAGCGTTTCGCCGTCATGAGGCAGCCTTGATGTAATCCGCCATGATCGGCTGCAACCGGCGGCGGAAGGCGGATCGGCGAAAGTGCGTGCGCCAGCGCTCGTGTCCGGCTTGCCCCATGCGTTTCATGAGGTCGGGCGACCTGAGCAGGGCGACGAGGGTTTCCTCCAACTCACCCGGGCGGTCGAGATCGACATTGCGCCCGGTCACGCCATCGACGTTGATCTCCTGTCCCGCGTCATGAACCGAGGCGACGACCGGCAATCCGTAGCGCATCGCCTCGACATAAACCAGGCCGAAGCCTTCCTTACGGCTCGGCATCGCGAGAAGGTGAGCACGTTGCCAAAGCGCAGGCAGCTCGCGTTCCGGCATGAACCCGACGAACTCGATATGACTGGCGGCGCCGGATGCTCTCGCTGTGCGTTTCATCTCCTCCAGGCCGGAGCCCTGACCAGCGATCAGCAATCGGGCGCGGGGAACGGCCGAAACGATCTTTGGCCAGACCGCTATGAGCTCCCTGTGCCCTTTATAGCTCTCGGTACTATCGATGCGGGCCAACATGAGAACCGCCGGCGGTCCGAAAAAATGTCGCCATGCCGCGGGTGGCACGGTAGAACCGGTCGAATAGTAAAGGCCAGTCGTGTCACACGGTCGTAAGCTTGCCGTCATTGGTCTCGGATACGTCGGGCTACCCGTCGCAATCAGCTTCGCTCGGCAGGGCGCGTCCATTATCGGCTTCGACATCGACGCTACGCGCATTGCCGAACTCAAGTCCGGGTGGGACCGCACACATGAGGTCGAGACGGACGACCTGCGTAGTTTAACGCTGCGCGTGAGTTCGAACCCCACTGACCTAGCCGCCGCCGATTTCTTCATCGTGACGGTTCCAACGCCGATTGATCAGGCGCGGCGACCTGATCTGAGCGCGCTCTTGCGCGCCTCAAAGACTGTCGGAAGCGCCCTCAAGGTTGGCGATATTGTCGTTTACGAGTCTACTGTTTACCCAGGAGCGACCGAGGAAGATTGCCTGCCAGTCCTGGAGCAAGCCTCCGGCTTGCAGGCTGGTCGCGACTTCACGGTTGGGTACTCGCCCGAGCGTATTAATCCGGGAGACAAGACTCACAGATTTGAAACCATCAAGAAAATCGTTGCCGGTCAAGACTCGCGAACCCTCGACATTATTGCAGAGGTCTACGGGTCAGTGGTGACGGCCGGTTTGCACCGCGCTCCTTCGATCAAGGTCGCGGAAGCAGCCAAGGTCATCGAGAACGCACAGCGCGACCTCAACATCGCATTTATGAACGAGCTGTCCGTGATTTTCCACTCGATCGGCATCGATACAAAAGAGGTCCTCGAAGCAGCTGCAACGAAATGGAATTTCCTAAATTTTGTGCCCGGGCTAGTCGGCGGGCACTGCATCGGCGTCGACCCCTATTACCTGACTTACCGAGCGGAAAAAGCAGGTTATCACCCCGACGTCATTCTTGCAGGGCGGCGCATCAACAACTCCATGGGAATTCGCGTTGCCCGCGAATGCCTGCGTGAACTCTTGCAGGGTGATAGACGGGCCGAACAGGTGATTGTTCTTGGACTGACGTTCAAAGAAAACGTCGTCGATATCCGCAATTCGCAAGTCGCCGATATTATCCGCGAGTTACAGAGCTTCGGCATCACCGTGCAAGTGCACGATCCGCTCGCCGATCCAATCGCAGTGGCTGCACAATACGGTCTCAAATTGTTGCCAGAACATGATCTTGTGCCTGCCGACGCCATTGTCTTGGCAGTCGCACATGACAGCTACCGAAGTTCGGGATGGCCGCTAATAAAACGACTGCTGAAAAATGGTCGCGGTCTCGTCATCGATGTTAAGGGGACCCTGGACCCGTTGGAAAAACCGATAGACGTGCGGATGTGGCGGCTTTGAGATCACGCGAGCCAAGCAGAACGCAGATGTCTCATCGAGGGCTGTCGTCTTCTAGAGCTCTAGGAAAGATCTATGGGCATCGCTAGGACGGCCGCACGCTCCTTCAGAGAAGGACTCGGCTAATAGAGGCAATGACGGAGGAACACAGCCTAACGTCCATGGAAGAATGGCCGATTTCCTGATGCACGACGTCGAGGAAGTCAGAGCGAGAGGTGACGGAATCGCTCGGCTAAACCTGGCGCTTGAGCAATCACTTGCCTTGAGCGCCTTAGTTCACTTGAGCGCCTTAGTCGGCAACTACTTGCCACCAGATAACGTCAATTCGGCAATTTTCTTCCACGTCCTTCATCATACCCTCTCCAAGGATTCGAACGCTCCAATCACGGCAGTTGAAAAGGAGCCCACGACTGTGCTGACGACCGCGTCAGTCATAGACCAATTCGGCGTAAATGCATTCCAACTTCAATACCTATCCAATTTGCAAACCTAAAAATCGCTTACGAATCAACGGGAGTCCAAAATTTCTCACCGTCAGCAAAAGTTTTGATTGACAATGTTACAGGTTTCTGTATGATCTAGGCATTCTCCAAAGTTACGCATTGACCTGATGACGGCTCGGTCGGCTCGCCGGCCACAGCCGCGCTGGCGGCTGTCTTGCGCATTGCCAATCGCGCAGGGTCGGTCGCCGGCGAGTCTGTTGCGTCTGGTCGCGTAAGGCCAATTCGGCTGAGCAGGAAAGGGAACTCGCATGCACACAGGGGAAGAGCACCTTGACCGTAAACGAAATAAATGGATGCGCGAAGCACTGCTGCGTGAGCTAGGACAGGAACAAGTACAGCAAGAAACCGGGCGCCTAATGACCGGATTTCAGCTCGTAGCCAATAGGCTGGCTGAGATTGCGCTCGTCGGCGACGTTAAAGCACTCAGGGAGACTTTGGATCGTATCTACGGCAAATCGACGCTCGCACCAAGCCAGCCTATCGAAAAGAGCATGCCTGTTGTGGCGTCAATACTGAAGCACTGACGAAAGCGACCAAATGGAATGTTCCCTCCGCACCACATACCAGCCACGGCCCCAGTTCCTTGCTTTCCACCGTCGGGCCGCTCGCTTCGCCTGTATCGTAACACATCGCCGTGCCGGGAAGACGGTCGCTTGTATTCATGAGCTGCACCATGGAGCGGCGAACAACAACAATCACCGGCCGCGTTTCGCTTATCTCTCGCCGTTTCTCAAGCAATCCAAGACGGTGGCGTGGGACTACTTGCGCGCTGCGATCGATCCTATACGGCCAATCGGAGCAACCGCACATGAGAGCGAACTGCGGGTTGATTATCCTAACGGCGGCCAAGTCCGCTTGCACGGTGCCGACAATCCCGACGCGTTGCGGGGTATCTACCTTGATGGGATTGTGCTCGATGAATACGCCGACATGGATCCGCGCGTCTGGTCCGAGATTATTCGTCCAGCCTTGGCGGATCGCCAGGGTTGGGCAGTCTTCATCGGCACGCCGAAGGGGCGCAATGCGTTCTACGAATTGTGGAGACGCTCGCAATCGGAAGCGGGGTGGTTCAGCCTTATGCTCAAAGCTTCGGAAACTGGCCTCATTGAAGAGAGTGAACTCGCCCTTGCCCGGCGCGACTTGACTCAGGAGCAATATGCGCAAGAGTTTGAATGCTCGTTCGAAGCTGCGATAGTTGGCGCCTATTACGGGCAGCTGATGGCCGAAGCCGAGCGCGATAAGCGCATTGCAGGGGTTCCCTGTGAGCCGAGCGCGCAAGTCTGGACCTCATGGGACCTCGGAATTCGTGACGCGACAGCAATCTGGTTTGCGCAAATCGTTGGACGAGAAGTCCGCATCATTGATCACTACGAGGCGAGCGGGGTCGATCTCGGTCACTACGTTCGCCAGATTGTGTCGCGTCCTTATATCTACGCCGGGCACATTGTCCCGCATGATGCGAAGGCAAAGGAACTAGGCACCGGCAAGTCCCGGCTAGAAGTGCTCGAAAGCCTTGGATTGAAAAACATCACCGTCGCACCATTTCATCGCATCGAAGACGGCATAAACGCAGTCCGCGTATTAATTCCGAAATGCTGGTGGGATGCAACGAAATGCGCGCGCGGGGTTGACGCTCTCAAACTCTATCGCTCTGCCGTCGAGGACAAGATGCACGATCCGGCTGGACGGCCAGTCCTGAAGCCGCAGCCCGTCCACGACTGGACATCGCATTCCGCTGACTCGTTCCGTTATCTGGCAATGACACTGGACCGCAGAGTTTCCATGACAGGCTTCAATCGTCGGATCGAATACCAGCCGCTCGGGATCGTCTGATGGGTGCCCTCTCGCGCGGCGACCTCAAGGCGTTGCTGGCCGCCGCTAAGGCCGATGCGCTCGCAGCAACGTCAGCGTCCAAGCTGTCCGACGAGCGAGCGAAGGCGCTTGATTATTATCTCGGCGAAATGTCCGCCGACATGCCTACGCCCGAGGGGCGCTCGCGCGCAGTCTCGACCGATGTCGCCGATACCATCGAAGGCCTGATGCCCACGCTGATGGACATCTTCTGCGGCGGCGACGACGTGGCGCGCTTCGATCCGGTAGGGCCGGAGGACGAGGCGGCTGCCGAGCAGGAAACCGATTACGTGAACCATGTTTTCATGGAGCAGAACCCTGGCTTCCTGGTGTTGTATTCCTTCATCAAAGATGCGCTGCTTTCAAAGGTCGGCATCGTCAAGGTCTATTGGGAAATCAAGGAAGAGCGTGAGAGGAAAACCTATCTCGACCAGCCGGCCGATACCTTCGCCATGATCGTGGCCGATCCCTCGGTCGATGTCATTGCTCACACCCAGCACAACGGGCTGCATGACGTTACCGTCGAGACGAAGCGCGATAACGAATGCGCCCGCACGGAGGGCGTGCCGCCGGAGGAATTTGGGATTGCGAGGCACGCGCGCTCCATCCGCGACACTGATTATTGCTTTCATGAGGTGCTCAAGTCAGAGGCCAAGCTGATCGAGCAGGGCTATGACCGCGAGCAGGTCAAACGACTTCCGACCTACATCGTAACCGACACGATCGAGCGCCAGTCCCGCGATACCATCGACGAGGGTACGGAGAAGCAGGGCGGCGATGCGCTGAACATGGCAAGCCGACAGATTCGGGTGACCGAGCACTACATCCGCATGGACTACAAGCGCGACGACAAGCCCTGTCTTTACCGGGTCACCACGGGCGGGGACGAAAGCGAGGTCCTGATCCGGGACGGCGAACCCGACGTCATCGAGGAGGATGCGATTCCGTTCGCGGCCATGACTCCGGTCATCATCACCCATCGGTTCTTCGGTCAGCTCGATCGCCGACCTTGTGATGGACATTCAGCGCATCAAGACCGCGCTGTTACGGGCGCTGCTCGATAATGCCTATATGGCCAACAATCCGCGTCCAGTGATGGCCGAGAACGAGGCAAATGAATCCACGCTGGACGATTTGCTCGTCTCTCGCCACGGGGCGCCAATCAGGGCAAAGACAACTACCGCGGTGATCTGGCAGGAAGTGCCCTCAATTGGCGCCCATGTCTATCCGGCGATGCAGTACATGGATGCAACGCGCGAGTGGCGAACCGGAGTATCGCGCCAAGGACAGGGCATTGATCCTAATGCGCTGCAAAATCAGGTCGCGACCATCGCCAACCAGATGTTCAATGCGGCGCAAGCCAAGGTGAAGTTGATCGCACGGATCTTTGCCGAGACCGGCATCCGCGACCTGTTTAGCCTCTTGCACATGACTATCCGCAAAAACGGCAGCCAGGCGCAGACGGTGCGGCTGCGGAACCAATGGGTGCGAGTCGATCCGCGTGACTGGAGGTCCCGCAGCGACATGACCATCAACGTGGGGCTGGGCACCGGCAGCAAGTCTGAGCAACTGGCCCACATGATGACGATCCTTGGCTTGCAGAAAGAAGCGCTCGCGGGTGGGTTCACCAATCTTGTAGACGCTGAAAAGATCTACAACGCCGCTAAGGAAGTCACGAAGCTGGTGGGGCTGAAGGACGCCACTCGATTCTTTAACGATCCGGAAGGGCAACCAGCTCCGCAAACAAAACAAGACCCGAAGCTCATCGAGTTGCAGATGAAGAACGAGATCGAGAAAACGCAGGCTCAGGCGGATATGGCGACCAACAACCAGAAGGTCTCGGCGGACGCTGCCTTGGCAGAGCGGAAATTCCAACACGACAGGCAGATAGAGTTGCAACGCTTTGAACTGGAACGACAAATCAAATTGCTGGAACTGGAAATCAAGCGCGAGAACCATGTTCTCGACATGAGGTCGAAGCGGGAAAGCCATGCCATGAGCATGCAGCAACTGCACAGAAAAGAGACGATCGCCGCGCAGGCCGGTCAGCTGGAAAAATAGGGAGCACGACATGCGCCACCCTCTTTCGTTCAAGCCGCAGGCGGCGAGCTCGACAATGCTTTCGGTCACGTCGGTATCTGGTAGCCTCGTCATCCCAGGAAATCCGACGCAGGTTCGGCTGAGCACCGACAGCACGGATTCCATTTGCTTCGTTGAATTCGGTACATCGGGCGTGGCCGCTGCGTCGAGCGGTGCCAGCATGCGGCTCGGGCCCGGTGCGATCGAAGTCTTCACGGTCCCGCTGAATGCCACACATATTGCTGCCAAGACCACCGCCGGCACGGCAACACTTTACATCACTCCTGGGGAGGGCGCGTAAGTGACATTGCGAGCAGATGGTGGTGGAGGCGGCCTTGTGAGCGGCACCACGCCGATTTCAGGTGGTATCGATAAGCAGATTGTGTTCAACGACGGCGGGGTTGTCAGCGGCGACTCGCAACTTCTATGGAACAAGACCGCTAACGCAATCACCTCAGACAACGCTTTCTCCGGTGCGATCAAGTTGGATTCCGCTGCCGTTGAATTTGGTCGCATTGCATCCATGGCGACTGTCTTGGGCGCGGTTGGCGACTACGGCACTGGCTCGGATGGAATGTTCGTCCGACAAGCTGGCGGGTATCATTTCGCCAGCGGCGCCTCAGCTAACACAACTGTAGATACTTCCCTTCTTCGTGCCGCGGCTAAGGTTGTCGGTTTCTCGGCTTCCAGTGGCGCGGGTGCGACTTTCCGTGCTGTTGCGACTTCTCCAGCGCAGATCGCGTCTAACCAGGATAATTATAATCCCGGCGGAAGCTCATATTTCCAACGGTGGAATACAGACGCATCGCGCAATATCACCGGCATGACCTTTACTGCGGCGCAGGTCGATGGCCAAGCGCACGTCATCGTGAACGTCGGAGCGCAGGACATCGTGCTCAAGCATCAAACAACAAGCGCGGCTGCCAATCAGTTCCTGAGTTCGACCGGGGCAGATATTACTTTGACCGCAAATCAGGCGGCAGATGTGTTGTACGACGGCACAAATTCGCGATGGCGCGTGTTCAAGCGAAACTGATTAACCGGCGCTCCGACCGCGACGCTCGATGCGCGAACACGGTGTCGAACATCTCAAACTTCTCCTATTGGAGACGGCTGCTATCTCCAAGTTGTGCTCATTGCAGCACGCCGTTGCGGGTCAGGTCCCAGGCAAGGCCAAAGCCGAACAGGAATATTCCGGCGAGCATGAGCCAGATTGTGCCAATTCGGATCAATACAGGCTCACGCGCCCCATATTTGATCTGTGGATGCAGGAGGTTCTCGCCGATCAGCCAGGCGGCACCGACCGTCCCGGTTACGAAAACGATCTCGAGCATTGTCGGGCCCTCCCCAATCCGGCCGATGATGCAAGTCTACAAATAGGACAAAACCATGAGCAACGATAAGCTACAGAGTGCCGTCGCTCGCAGTGACCGTGCCGCAGGCCTGTTGCGGGACGATCTGCTCACCGAGACGTTCGCCAAACTTGAAAAGGACTACATCGAGGCGTGGCGGCAATCCCCAGCTAGAGACACCGACGGTCGCGAGCGGTTGTGGCAGGCGGTGAACATCGTTGAGAAGGTTCGCGATCATCTCTTCAAGATCCTGAACGATGGTAAGCTCGCCAAGCGCCAGCTCGATGAATTCGCGACTCCCAAGCCGCGCTAACCCAGAGGACAACATAAATGGAAGTGCAAGGCAGTCCGGGCGCCGGCGGCGCGCCGGCGGAGACACCTGTCACCGTAATCAATAGCACGGGCGAGGGTCAGCTGTCCGTGAGCGAAGCGGGACGAATGCTGCGTGATGCCCGCAAGCCCAAAGAAAAATACCCGGAGCAAGCCCGGGAATCCGACCCGGCAGTTGCCGTACCAGCACCCGCCGCAACGCCACACGAATCCGCCTCCGCGCAAGTGGAGGCAGACGCCGCCCCTCCGAAAACGGAGGTTCCCGGCGAGACTGAGAGCCAGGCCGAACCGGCAGAAGCGCCGCCCATCGAGCCCCCGAGGTCTTGGAACAAGGAAGCCAAGGAACGCTGGCAATCCTTGCCTCGCGAAACGCAGGAGTACCTTGCGGAGCGCGAACGGGAACGCGAGCGGGAGCTGCGCCGCGGTCAAAACGAAGCCGCCGAAAAGCTCAAGGGTCTCACGGCCAAAGAGCAAGCGGCGGACCAGGCGAGACAACAATACGAATCCGCGCTGCCGCTGCTTCTCGACAATCTTCAGTCTGCAATGCAGGGCGAGTTTTCCGACATCAAGACGATGGCAGACGTCCAGAAGATGGCAGCCGAGGATTGGCCCCGCTATGTCCGCTGGGACGCGCAGCAAAAACAGGTTGCGGCTGTCCAGCAGGAGATGAAGGGCGCCGAGGAGCGGCGAATGGCGGAGCTCAAGCAGCGGTGGACCGAGTTCGCCAAGCGCGAGGATTTTCTCTTTACCGAGAAAGCCCCTGAAATGGCGGACAAGGACAAAGCTGCGAAGCTGCAAGGCGCGGCGGTGTCCGTGCTCAAGGAGTTGGGTTTCTCGGACGAGGAGCTGTCCCGGTCGTATCACGGCAAGCAAGGCATGAGCTTGCGTGACCATCGGGTGCAGCTCCTGGTGCGTGACGCCACTCTCTGGCACGAGGCGCAGGCTAAGGCCAAAGCAGCAACAGCCAAGCCCGTTCCCCCGGTTCAGCGGCCAGGCGTCTCGCAAGGCAAAGGCGCCGAACGTGAAGCCGCAATCCAGAACCTCAACCAGCAACTCGACAAGGCAAGCGGTGTGAACGCACTCCGGGCGGCGGCGAAGCTCGTCGCGGCGCGGCGCGCGGCCCGCTAGGCATGTCCCCGCGGAAGCGCAGAAAGGAACTACCAATGGCTCTCCCGACCAATACCTTCGCGACCTATGCCGCAATCGGCAACCGCGAAGACCTCTCCGACGTGATCTATCGCATCGATCCGTCCGACACTCCGTTCATGAGCGCGGTCGAGCGCGAACAGGCGACCGCCGTCAACCACGAGTGGCAGACGCAGGCGCTCGCTTCCGTCGACACCACGAACGCGGTGCTCGAAGGCGACGACGCCACCACCGACGCTGCGACTGCGACCGTCCGGCTCGGCAACATCTGCCAGATCTCGGACAAGGTGGCGCGCGTTACCGGCACCCAGCGCGCCGTCGATCACGCCGGCCGAGACGACGAACTCGAGTATCAGGAAATGCTCAAGGGCCTTGAACTCAAGCGCGACATGGAATCGATCCTCTGCGGCACCAACCAGGCAAAGAACGCTGGCGCGGCAGTCACCGCCCGCGTCACAGCCTCGGCCCTGTCCTGGATCAAGACCAACACGTCAAAGGGTTCAGGCGGCTCCGATCCATCCGCGGCCGATGGTACCGGCACCCGCACCGACGGCACCCAGCGCGCGTTCACCGAGGCCAACCTGAAAACCGTGCTCCAGGCAATCTGGAATGCGGGCGGCAAGCCGGACGTCATCATGACCGGCGGCTTCAACAAGCAGGTGTTCTCGACCTTCACTGGCCGGGCCACGCCGACCGAGGACACCAAGGCAAAGAAGATCGTCGCCTCAGTCGACTACTACGAGAGCGATTTCGGCAAGCTCAGCGTGACGCCAAACCGTTTTCAGCGATCGCGCGATGTGCTGGTATTGCAGACCGACATGTGGGCCTTGGCCTATCTCAAGGGCCGCAAGATGGTCTCGATCCCACTCGCAAAGACCGGCGACAGCGACCGTCGGCAGATGCTTTCCGAATACGCTTTGGTGGCGCGCAACGAGAAGGCTTCAGGCGGGGTGTTCGATAACACGACGTCGTAATCGAACCCATAGCGAAACCTCACAGGGCGGCGTCAGCCGCCCTTTTTCATTGGAGAAACTCTATGGGTACGATCTACACCTTCCAGAATGAGACCGACCTCGACAGCATCGCTGACGCGGATAAGCTGCTTGTTTACGATGCTAGCACTGGTCTCACGAAGAGCATCACCGCGACCGATCTCAAGATCTATGCCGGTAACGGCCTGGTGAATGTCACCGCGGCGACATTGGCCGTCGCGCAAGCCGATCACGCCAATCGAGTGGTCACGCTCAACCGCGCGGCCGGCATTGCCGTGACGCTTCCGGCGGCAACCGGAAGCGGCGACAAATACTCGTTCTTCGTCGGTACCAGCGTCACGTCGAACTCGACCACGATCAAGGTAACTGGCGACGACGTGATGTTCGGCAACATCATCGCCAACTCGACCAGCGACACGCCGGATCTGGCGCAGCCGTGGCCGACTGCCGCCGACAGCGACACGATTACGCTCAACGGTACCACTACAGGCGGCATCAAGGGCGATTTCATTACGCTCATTGATGTGGCAGCCGACTCATGGGCAGTTCAGGGTGTGACATCGTGCTCCGGCACTGAGGCCACGCCGTTCAGCGCAACGGTCTAACGAACCTCCTCCCCAACTGGCCGGCGCGAATGCCGGCCTTTCGCCCCGCTTTGTGCGGAGACAAGATTAGGAGCATACGACAATGGCACTCCCCGTACCCCGGCCGATCAGCGAGACGCAGGTAGCGGCCTATATGGCCGACCTGAGCACGCCCAGCTCGGCATTCGTGGTCGCACCCTGCCGCGGCCGTATCGTCCGCGCCTATTCGACGATCTACGCTGCTATCACCGGCGCCGACGCGGCGTGGACGCTGGAGGTCAACGGCATTGCAGTGACCGGCATCTCTGTGACCGTGACGCAATCGGGCTCGGCCGCCGGCGATGTCGATATCGGCCTGCCTACTGGCAGCAATCATTACGTCAATGAAGGCGACGCCATCGAGTTCGTCTCGGACGGCGCGTCGTCAACGAGCTGTCCTACCATGTTCACGGCGGTGATCGAGCGGGACTGATGCTCACCGAACTGATCCTCGATCGAAACCACAGCCGGATCATCGCCTCGACTACGCAGGACATTGAGCCGATTCTCGATCGCAACCACGTCTTGCGCGGCGAGCCGCAGCGCAGCGACTGGGGGCGCCACGTGGCGAGCATCCCCAACGTGATCCTGGTGCATTGGCTCAACGAGGAATACGCCGCCGGCAACACCCGACTGCGGATGTTCTCGCCGGAGTTCAACGCGATCGTGGAACGCAAGCTTGCCGATCCCAACTGGAAGAAACTGCGGACGGACGGATGAGCATTACGACCTACGCCGAGCTCCAGACCGCGATCGGCTCTTGGCTCGGGCGCTCCGACCTGACCTCGGCCATCCCGGACTTCATCACGCTGTTCGAGGCGTGCGCCAACCGGCGGCTGCGCGTCCGTCAGATGGAGACCTCGACCAATCTGACGCCGTCATCGGGCTCGGTGTCGCTTCCTTCCAATTACCTCGCTTGGCGGCGGGTGACCTGGACCGGCTCCACAAGGGTCGAGTTGGAATACGTGCATCCGTCCTACCTCCAGGCCGCCTATCCGACATCACCCAGCGATATCCCGCGCATCTTCACGATCGAAGGCTCGACACTGAAGATCCGGCCGATCGACGATACCGCGCTCGAGTTCGACTATTTCGAGAAGGTCGACGCGCTGTCCGGAACGATCAACTGGCTGTTCTCGACACACCCGGATGTCTACCTGTTCGGGTCGCTGTGCGAGGCCGAGATGTTTGGCGTCAACGATGAACGCGCTGCGCTGTGGGCGCGTCGACGCGATGAAATCTTCTCCGAGATCGAGAAGCTGAGCAACAAGACCCGCGGCGCCGGCGCCATTCGGGTCATGGGGGTCACGCCGTAGTCATGCCGATCCTGCCAATTCCCGAGTACAAGCCTGACGTGTCCGACTACGAGGGGATCGCCGCTCAGACCGTGCGCAACGTGCTGCCGCGCGCCGATGGTTACGGGCCGTTCCCCGACTTCACCATGTTCACGACGGCGCTCGCGGCCGCCTGCCGCGGTTTCTTCTATGCCCGCAAGGCCGACGGCTCGGTGCTAGTGTTCGCCGGCATATCGACCAAACTCTACACGCTGAGCAACACCGATTTCTCCTGGACCGACGTGTCGAAGGCGGCCGGCACTTATTCGGCGCTGCCGAGCACCGATCAATGGCAGTTCGCACAGTTCAACAATTTCGTGTTCGCGGTGCAGATCAACACCGCTGTGCAGGTGTTCGATCTCACGACGTCCACCGCGTTTGCCGACCTCGGCGGCTCGCCTCCGCAGGCCCGCTACATCGCGGTCGTGAACCGCTTTCTCGTCTTATCGGGACTGGGCTCCGCGACGCCATATCGCATCCAGTGGTCCGGCTTCAACGCGACCACGACCTGGACATCGGGGACCAATCAATCCGACTTCCAGGACTTCCCCGACGGCGGCATTGTTCGCGGCGTGGCCGGCGGCGAATACGGCGTGGTGTTCCAGGATTCGAGCGTGCGGCGCATGATCTATGCGCCGGGCTCCCCCGTCGTGTTTCAGATCGAGCGGATCAGCGAGGAGAAAGGCATCTTCGCGCCGCTCTCGATGATCCGCGGCGGCGACCGCGTGTTCTTCATCGGCAACGACGGCTTTCAGATGATCCTGCCGGGCGGCTATCCGCAGCCGATCGGCAAGGAGAAGATCGACCGTACTTTCTTCGATGATGTCGATACCGGAAATCTGCAGCTATGCATCGGCGCATCCGATCCGAAGTCGAGCCGTGTGTACTGGGCCTACAAGTCGCTCTCCGGCTCGACTGGGTCGTTCGACAAGATCATCTGCTACGACTGGGCCCTGCAACGGTTCTCGCCCATCGAGATGATGGGCGAATACCTCGCCACCCTGGCACAGCCGGGCATCACGCTGGAAAGCCTCGATTCCATCTCGGGTTCGCTTGACGCGCTGACGTTCTCTCTCGACGACGTTTCGACCGCGTCGCTGTCGCAGCTGTCCGCCGTCAACAGCGTGCACAAGCTCGGCTTCTTCACCGGCGCCAATCTGGAGGCGACGATGGTGACCGCCGAGAAAAGCGGTGATGGGCAAAGGCTAAGGGTACGAGGCTTCCGGCCAATCACCGATGCGCCGACGGTGTTTGGCCGCATATCCAAGCGGGAGAACTTGCAAGCGGCCGCAATCGAGAGCGACGAAGTCGCGATCAACGTTTACGGCATGGTTCCCGCCAACGTCTCGACCAGACATGCCAGAGGCAAGCTGCGCATCCCCGCAGGAACCGTCTGGACCTATGCCAGCGGTATCGAGCCCGACGTGGTTCTGGAGGGCAAGCGGTGAACCTGCTCACGCTGTCGCCGCAGGAAAAGGACCCCTTCAAGATCGTCAGCGTGATCCGGCAGTTGTCGGAATACCTGTCCCGGAAACCCGGCATCCTGCTCGGTGGTTATGCTTCGGATGTCAATCTCAACTCGGCGAACAGCGACAACACGATCCAGATCACCTCACTGTGGATGAACTGGGTAATTGATTCCTGCGTCGTCAAGAACAAGGGAACCACTGCTTCTCTCACCACGGCGACGGCGGGACTGTTCACGGCGACGGCGGGCGGCGGTACCACGCTCGCGGCCAACCAGGCGCTGAGCGCGATCACCTCGAATGCGGTCAATACCGATCGTAACCTGACCTCGTTGGCGCTCTCCGCATCGAGCGTCTGGCGCAACCACGAGAACCTGTATTTCCGCGTCGGCACCGCACAGGGCGCCGCGGCGACGGCCGATGTGTACGTGTTCATTCGACCGCTGCCATGACCCATGCCTCCGCGAGGACAGCACACTGCAAGCTGTTCTGTGTCGATCCCGCCCGAGTACCGGAAATCTGGCCGCAGGTGGAGCCGATGATCCGAAGTGCGGTAGAGCGCAGCGTCAGCACCGACATACTAACGGTTATTGGCAAGATGATGCGAATGGCGGCGCTGCTGTGGGTCGTCTGGGACGGCATTCGCTTTCGGGCTGCAATCGTGACCTCGATCAGCGCCGTCAACGGCCGCAAGCAATGCGTGATCGTGGCCTGTGGTGGCGATGGCCTCACGGCTGGCTGCCGCTGATCACGAAGATCGAGCAATACGCTCGCGACGAAGGCTGCGCTGCAATGGTCATCATCGGCCGGCGCGGATGGCAGCGAGTGCTCAAGGATTACCGGCCCAAGGCCGTGGTGCTCGAAAGGAGCCTGTGATGGGCGACGATACCGAAACGACAACGCAGACTAACCAGACCTCGACCAAGACCCCATGGGGGCCAGCAGCGGGAACGCTGCAACGGCATCCTCGGACAGGTGCGCGGGATCGATGCCGGACCTGAATCGTGCGGAGAATGCGGCTTTGCGCGGGCTGCTGGGCAACGACGATTACATGAGCCAGTTCGCGCCGCAGATCAGCGGACTGGCCAATTCACTGCTCTGGAGGCGGGACCGATCGCACCGGCATGGTGCAGGGTGGGATGGACGATTACCGCAATCAACTCGCCGGTACGATCAGGGGCAGTTTCTCGATCCGTCGAGCAACCCGTTCTTCAATCAGGTTACGAGCCGAATCGGCGACGATGTGCAGAACCGCGTCAACGCGATGTATGCGGGGGCGGGGCGCGATCCGTCTGGATCAGGCGGATACGGCCAGAACCTCGGCCGTGGCATCGCGGAAGGTGTCGCGCCGGTATTCGCCCAGCAGTACCAGCAGGAACGGCAGAACCAGCTCGGCGCGATGAACAGCCTCTATGGAGCTGGAAATCAATCGGCGGGGTTGCTTTCGCAACTCGATCAGACCGCACTCGGAAACCGCAGCACGGGCGTGGGTGTGGCCGGGCAGGCGCAAAGCGCCGCAAACGATCCGTACAACCAGATCCTTGCCGTCGAGGCGCAGCGTCGCGGCATCCCGCTGCAAACTCTTGCCGCGCAGATGGGCATCGCGCTCCCGATCGGGTCCGCATTTAGCACCGTGAACACGACCGGCACCGAGACATCGACGACGGACACGCCCTGGTATCAGCCGGTGATCGGCGGGGCGATTGCCGGTGCTGGGCTCTATGGCGCAATCAAAAAGTGATGAGATATGGCAATCCTTCCTGACTGGCTTACCTCCGGCCAATACCGCGGCGGGCTGCTCGGCAATATCAGCGCGCCCCCAGAGGCCCCGGTCGCGGAACCAGGTTTCCTCGGCCGACTGAACCGCGGCCTCAGCGACAATTCGATGACACTGATCGGGCTTGGCGCGGGGATCGCGCAGGGCGGGCTCGGCCGTGGGTTGCAAATGGCTCTGTCCGGTGCCTTCGCAGACCAGCAGGCTCGCAAGACGCGACATAACCAGGCGGCAATCATGCAGGCCTTGAGCGGCAAGGGACTTTCGCCGACCGAGATCGCAGCGGCGGGTGCAAGCCCCGAGCTCGCAAAGGTTCTTATCTCGCGAGCGTATCCCAAGCTGACGCTTCAGAAATCAGACAAGGCAGCTGCAGGCCGCCCG
Source organism: uncultured Alphaproteobacteria bacterium (assembly GCA_963831225.1). Classification (GTDB taxonomy): domain Bacteria; phylum Pseudomonadota; class Alphaproteobacteria; order Rhizobiales; family Xanthobacteraceae; genus VAZQ01. The sequence goes on along the minus strand of CAWHPT010000026.1, from coordinate 68,584 downwards.
TCTCCATCTCGCGGCACGAGCCCTGATTCGGCGAACGCCGACATTGCCGAACAAACCGATGACCTGACGTCCGATCACGTATCCAGCACGCGCAATGACACTACCGAAGTGGTGCCGGTGAACGGGTATGCCGAGTTAGCGCCGGTCTTCCGATCGATGATCCGGAGCCAGCCCACGGCGGCCGACATCGACCTGGCTTACGGCGTTGCGAAGATCTTCGATGCGGATTCTGTCGTCCGTCCAGGCGAGATGAAGCTTGTCGGGAAGTCGAAATCCCTTCCCGAGGACGTTCAAGCCTTGATCAAGCGGGTTGCATTCGGCGAGGGAAGATTGACGCCGCAGGATCGCGTTCGAATCCTGGAGGTTGCCAGGACGCACATCAGCGAGCTGAAACAATCCGTTCCTTGAATGTCGCGGTTGTCCCTTGTCTTTGGTCGCAATGGTGTCTGATTTTCAGGATCGTCACAGATGACAACTGGAGTAGCAAGCTGGTCCACGACGGCATCGAACAACTCGACCGCGGACAGCAACGTGAACTGGGCGGAAGGCCAGGCGCCTTCGTCCGTGAACGATTCCGCTCGCGCGATGATGGCTTCCATCGCCAAGTATCGCGACGATGTGGAAGGCACGCTGACGACCGGCGGAACGTCGACGGCGTACACAGCGACAACCTCGCAAGTCTTTGCTTCGCTCGCGGCCCTCGATGGCAACCAGCTCGCCATTCGCTTCAATGCGGCGAACGGCGCGAGCCCGACGCTCAACGTCGATGGACTCGGTGCAAAAGCCATTCAGACTGCGAGCGGCGTCGCTGTTGCGACCGCCGCCATTCTGGCCAACTCCGTTCACGCGGTGACTTACGACAACAGCATTCCGGCGTTCCTTTTGCAGTGCCATCTCGCCTCGGCGCTCCTGACCCATGTCGACATCGCCGGCGGAACCGCGGAGACCTCGCCGGCCGTGGCGGACGAGGTGCCGCTGTACGATGCCTCGGCAACGACCAACCGCAAAATGACGCTGGCGAACCTTCTCAAGGTCGTGACCTTGCTGACGGCCGAGACGGCGCCGGCGACCGATGACGAGTTGCTGATTTACGACACGTCCGGGACGGCTACGGAAAAGATCACGCTGGCCAACTTGCTCAAGGTGGTCGACGCGCTGACCGAGGATACGTCACCGGATGAGGCCGCAGACTTCCTGCTCAGTTACGACACATCGGCCGGCGCGGCCAAGAAGGTCAAGCCGTCGAATATCGTCCCCAGTGCTGCGGCTGGTGCGAGTTGGGTGCTGATCGAGACTCAAGAAGCATCCTCTTCTGCGACGATCGACTTCGATGCCGGCCTCGATGACACCTATGATGCCTATGAAATTCGAATCAGCAACGCCAAGCCGGCAACGGACGACGTGGAAATGTGGATGCGGATAGGGACCGGTGGCGGGCCGACCTATCAAGCAGGCGTATCTGCGTACTACTGGCAGACGGACGTATTGCGTGGTGCTACCAGCGGCATAGTCGGAGATGTTGGCGATTTAGAAATGGTTCTTTCCTTCACCAGCGCTGGGGCTGCTCTCGGAAATGCCACTGGCGAGAATTACAACGCAGTCATCAATTTCAACAATCCAGACGCATCTGACTTCTGCGAATTTTTCTGGCGGGGTGCCTACTCAGATGCAGCCGGTATTCCAACGCCGTTCTGGGGCGGCGGCCGTTACAACACCGCCAGTGCGATTACTGCAATTCGCTTCCTTCCGGAGACCGGCACCTTCGCATCAGGGCGTTTCAGTTTCTACGGCCTAAGGAAGTCGTAACGCTACCTGCCGACCTGCTGTCACGCCGCTTTCCCCGCTCGCGCGGGGATGCGGCGTTTTTATTTGGAGATGTCAATGCTCAAAACGCTCCGTGAATTCTTGTCGCGTCTGTTCGGCGGCGGAAGTGCAGCGACGGGAATCGATCCAGCTCCGCGGCCAGCCGGCCTTGCCGAACGCATCATCCGCGCAATGGAGCGCAAGCGCTATTGCATCGATCGCGAGCCCAGGCACGTGAACATCGTCTACGTCGAAGGCATATCGCCGGATGGCGCGCCCAACGATGACCGGCCAAACGAATTCAACGACGCGAGATTTCGTGATTCGGTTCGTGCAGGGCGTGCCGGTGATTGCCGGATCGTGGGAAGCGACAACCGAGCCCGGCAAGTATTGGACCGAGAACCGGATGAACGCCAAGGGCACGGCGCGCATCGCGTTCGGGCAGTACGAGTCATGGCAGCTCGGCATGCACCGCGGGGAACACGAGGCGCTCGTGCAGACGGGCGGCACAGTCACCGTGCATCGCGATAGTGACGAGAACTACATCCGCCTCGGCGATGCGACCGACACCGGCTGGTTCGGCATAAATCAACATTGGGGATATGACCTGCCGCGCGATGATGTCGGCAGCGCGAGCGCCGGCTGCCTTGTGGGGCGCACGCGCCAGGGACACCGCGAGTTCATGCGACTCGTGAAGACCGACGAGCGCTTCCTCGCAGATAACCGCCACCGGTTTTCAACCACCATTCTCCCTGCATCGGAGCTTTGACCATGCATACCTTCGAAGCATTGCGCATGGAATACAGTGCGCTGTGGCAGCGTATGGAGATTTCCCAGCGCGCGGCAAAGAACGTAGATACCGTCGCGCGCAAGCTGCTGCTCAGCAAGAACCGATATCTGGCTGTGGCGGCAAAGATCGGAGCTCCATGGTTTCTGGTCGCGGTTCTGCACGAGCGTGAATCGAGCGCCGATTTCACGGCCCACCTGCACAATGGCGACCCGCTTGCATTGCGAACTCACCATGTGCCCGCGGGTAGGCCTGTCAAAGGCGCGCCCCCATTTACATGGGAGGAGAGCGCAATCGACGCGCTCAAGTTGAAGGAAATGCACAGCGTCGGGGACTGGTCCATCGAGCGCATTGCTTACGAATGCGAACGCTATAACGGGTGGGGTTACCGGCACCATTCGACACCGTCCGCGTACCTCTGGTCATTCAGCAACATCTATCAGGGCGGAAAATATGTTGCTGACGGTGTGTGGTCAGCCGTCGCGCTCGACCGCCAGTGCGGAACCATGCCGCTGCTGAAGAGGATTGCCGAGATCGATCGCTCGATCGCGCTCTTTGCGGGACCGCCGCAGATCCGCGACGGGCCGTCGCCGAGTCAGAAGCCATCAGCTCCACTCGCGACAATCACGAACGTCGGTTTGGGCACAGGCTTGGTTGTTGGAATTTGGAGCAACTGCGCACTGGATACTCGGTCGTCCTGCACTCACTTTCTGCGTCGCGATCATCGCTGCCGCGATCGCTGTCTATCTCGTTCGTCACTGCAACAAGGAGAAATAACATGTCTGGATTTTTGACCTTCCTACTGCTCGCTGCGGGAATGTTTCTCGGATATGCCTTGCTGACGGAATACTCCGCCGCGCAAGGCGACTCCGTTCCAAAGCGGATGTGGGCGGCGGTAGCTGCGGCCGCTGCTTCTGTGAACGCAGCCATCACCGGCTGGCTTGCCGGCCGCGGACGCTGACAATGGTTGCGTTCCTGACTTGCTACAAGGGTTGGCGCACGATCGCGATCAATGCTGCTTTGGCGGCACTAATCGCAATCGTGGAGATCGCGGGCTATCTCGCGGGTTTCGGCGGCTGGGGCGTGATCTTCTCCGCCGAAACGGCGGCATGGATCATGCTCGGCACCAACATTCTCAACATCATTCTACGCTGCTTGACGACCACCCCGGTCGGGAAAGGAGGATAGATGGATTTCATCTGGCACAGCTTGGCTGAGTTCATATCAGCGACATTTTCAGTGTCGCCGTTCTGGTATTGGTGTGGTGCCGGTACCTTGGTCATTTTGGCAGGGATTGCGCTTGCATGGTTCTTTCCACCGATGCGCTCCCTCGCTGGGGCGGTCGTCATGTCGGTTATTGCCGCGTTGTATGCCTATCGACGCGGAGAGAAGGATGCGCAGGAGCACCGGGAAATGGAAGAGAGGCGGCGTGGCGAGCGTCGCCAGACCTGGTGGTGACGCCATGACGGACAACGAACGGCTCGCAGTTCTGGAACAACGCGTCAAGCACATCGAAGAGCACACCGCGAAGACAGCGACTAAGGTCGACGAGATTCATGCCGTCCTGATGCAGGCGCGTGGCGTGCGCTGGGCCATCGTGTCATTCGCCGGCCTTGTTGGCTTTCTGGCCGGAATGTCGAACTGGCTGTTCGTGAGGCATTAGCCCCTCTGCCCACCACCGCCTGATCCGATCGGCTTCAAGCTCAATTTCCCGCGATGGTGTCGGATACACTGTGCGCATACCTACAAAGTGTATTGACAAACCGGGCTACGGAGTGTAGTCGTAGAGGCATGGATAATTTTTCTGCTTCGGACAGCTTACTTTCGCAATGGCTGCTGCGGTGCTGGCTCGGCGAGATTGAGCCTTATGTAGACGATGCGGGCATCGATGCAGACATTCCACTCGGGCAGCGGCGAACGCTGGCGGAATTGACTCGCACTGACTGCCGGTGGCCGGTCGGCGATCCGAGCCATTCGGATTTTTTCTACTGCGGGGCGGAGGCGTCACCTGGTCGGCCCTACTGCCCCGCCCATTGCGCGCGCGCGTATCGCGTCACCAGTATCGCACGCAACATTGGAAGCCAGAACGCAGAAAGCGGGCTGGTACCGGGTCGCTTCTCATCAGAACAGCGTGGCGATGACGCCGCCGCGCCCTAGCTAAAAAGGGGTCGAAGTGAAATCCCGAATGCGACTGGTCGAAGTCCACGTAAGGCGGCTCGCAAGCGGCCGCAAAGAGCGGCAGTCAACCGGGAAGGTTGCCGCCCCTACGCTCGAGCGCATGCGCCGGGCCGGCACTGATTTCGAGCGCGGCGAGAGCGGCCAGATTACCATGCGCGACAGCCCTCTGGAGCGCGCCTTCGCACGCAGGGTGGTCACCCCGTCGCAGTATGCCGTCGCGCAAAAATACCGCCATCATTGGTATCATGCTGGTCTCTCCGGACAATTAGCATCCATCGACCTCGGTCGGGTTTTTGCGTCCGACCCCGACAGCTTCTCGGGAATGGCGCGAACCGAAGCCGAATTTTTTCATCGACAGCGCTACCGGGAAGCAACGCAGGAGATCGGAAAGATCGGAGCCTACGTTCTGGACCGGTTGGTGTGCCGCGAAGTTCAGCTCCACGAGGTGGGCTACGGTTTGGGCTGGAGCAGCCGGTCGCAAGCCTATGCCGCCGCGGCTGAGCGAATGAAATCGGCTCTCGATGCATTGGGCCAGCTGTGGGCGATCAGCGGCTGAGGAAGCTAACTTCACCGAGCGCGAGCGGGACAGATTGCGGTGCTTGAGACAGTAAGCGGGACGGAGAAAATCGAGCATGCTGCCCCAGCCAAAATAGGCGGTGAGCAGTGAAGCCTGGCGACACGGGCATAAGCAGTCAACTTAGTTATCCCAACTTAGGAAGACTCTTGAATGTCAGCAAAGTCCTTCCGCGCGCCGGAAGCCAAAACTGAACACGAAGCACGCAAACAGGGACGGGACGAGCGCTTCCTGGCACGCCTCGACATGCATCTCGCCACGCTCGCGAACAACGCCGCACGCGCGGCTTTCATCGAACGCCAGTTGGAGGCGTGGCAGCGCCGCTACGCGCGGTTCATCGCGACGCAGGGTGCCAGCGAGCCCATCACTGACGCCGCCGACCCGCCGCAGGCCGCTGATTTCCTGCTCACCATCGCCGCGCTCGCGGCAAGGTGCAAAGCCATCGGCCCACGCCATCAACCGGAAACAATGGGATCAGCCGCGATGACTGAGCACCATAGGTACATCCAGAGGCCCGGCCCGCAGCAAGACAGACGGCTTGCTGGCGCGCTACTCTCACTCCTCGTCGCCGCCGACCGACGCTGCCCGGCGATCATCGGGCAAGCCCACCGGCTCTATCACGCCAACCCCGGCACCCAGCCGCAAGCCGCTGAGAAAACCTTAGCGCAGCTCAAACGGGATGTCCGACGACCTGATCAGGGCCATCCACGACGTAGATGCGGCAATGAAACCGTCGGCGCCGGAGATCGCGCTGCGGTGAAAACCAGGTACGGCAATGAAGGGGCGTGCTGCAAGGTACCAGTGCACGGCGAACGACAGCTTGCGGCCACGAGCCGCTTCGGCCGAGCGTCCTCTCGATCTCGACCGGCAGGTCATCGAAGAAGCGACGGATCATCACGACGGGCCTCGTTGCTACGATCATCCAGGCCGATCACTTTATGGATCGGCCGCGCCGCTGCGCTACGCTTCCCATCCCGGCAAAGGCCATCGCTGACCGCGCTAAGTGGCGAAGCTGCTCAACACCTATTGCATTCACATTCCAATTAGTGTAGTCATGACTCTATGACAAAGACAGGCGGAAACATGCTCCATGGCTAGAACTCGCGGAGAACGGCTACGAATCGCGCGCGAACGACGTTTCCCGTCGGCGCGGAAGGCCGCCCAAGCCATCGGCCTCGCACCCGCCACATACGGCGCCCATGAGCGCGCGGAAACAACGGGCGGCCGCGACTACGGGCCGAACGAAGCCAAGCGATACGCCCGCCGCTTCGGGGTGACCCCGGAATGGCTGCTGACGGGATATGGCGCCGGCCCCGGCGAGCCGGCCTTCGACGCCGAGCAGCACCAGCCCCCGGAGCCCAACGTGGCCGTCGTCGGCTATGTCGGCGCCGGCAGCGAAGCCCATTTCTACGAAGTCGCACAAGGCGATCTCGATGAAGTCGAGCCGCCGCGGGAAGCCAACGAAGACACCGTCGCAGTGGAAATCCGCGGCAACAGCCTGGGAGCCATCTTCAACCGATGGCTCGTGTTCTACGACGACGTCCGGCGCCCGGTCACCCAGGACCTTCTAGGCGAGCTGTGCGTGGTGGGCCTGCAAGACGGCCGGGTGCTGATCAAGCTTCTGCAGCGCGGCAAGGCCGAGGGCCTGTTCAACCTCGTCGCGGAGACCGAGAATCCGATCCGCGACGTCGCGATCGAATGGGCGGCGAAAGTCAAGAGCATGGCACGCCGCAGCCGCCGCTAATTCGCCCGCCCTCATAGCCGGCCACTAAAAGTAGTTGACAAGCCTACTTACAGAGTGTCGCTACAGAGGCGGCGGCGGATAACGGCCGCCGTGGAGTAGCAGCGATGGCCCACGACCTGCACCAGCACGACCAGCACCGGCTCCCGGCCGGCAGAAGCCGAATTTGCAGAATGCCCCCATCGGTCCGATAGGCTCCTAAGTCGAGTTGAAATTTCTTGTAGAATGGAGCGATCTCAATGGAGATGAGACTACGTAAAACACAAATCCATTTCCCTGAAGTTGCATCCAGAATTGAATGAAAGTTGGGTGCAAGGTCTTATTGCGGCTGATCCTTCCATACTCGGCCTCGGAGACCTCGTTCTCCGCGATAAGGAGCGGATGCAGCCGCGAGCCGGTCGCCTCGACCTGCTATTGCAAGATCGTGAGAGCAATCGGCGCTACGAGGTAGAAATTCAGCTGGGAGCCACCGACAAGTTCCCTTAACATTGTCCGCACAATTGAATATTGGGATATCGAGAAAAAGCGTTATCCCCAATACGATCACTGCGCGGTGCTGATTGCTGAAAATATCACAAGTCGTTTCCTGAACGTCGTGTCACTTTTTAATGGAATGCTTCCGTTCATTGCGATTTATTAATGCAGGCTCTAAGGGTCGCAGGAAACCTCATTCTTGTTTTTACGAAGGTGATGGATGAGATGTCGCGTGGCGTTGTGGACGAGGACGAGGACGCCGAAGCAGCACCAACAGATCGCACCTATTGGGAAGTACGCGGAACCAAGAAGACGGTGGAGCTTGCGGATGAGTTACTGTCGATTGTCCGAGAGCACGATCCTTCGCTCGCGCTCAAGTACAACAAATTCTATATCGGGCTTTCCAAGAACGGACAGCCCTATAATTTTGCTATTTTTAAGCCAAAGAAGAACACGATCAATATTGGACTGAAGCTCGCCCGCAATGATCGACATTGACAAGCTTATTGATGATGCTGGATTTGACCGCTTGGAATCCGGGCGAGGTGGACTTCTTACAGGCTTTCACTAGACAAAGACGACGTTGCGCAACGCCGCGACGTAATCAAGCAGCTAATCGAAGCAGCGTATCAAAACAGTCGCCTGTCAGGTCAATAAGTCAATAACGACCTATTTACTCGGCGCGGCCGCCTTCTTCGGGAAGCATCACTTTTCGAATGCGAGTTTGATAAAAAGGAGGACAACGATCACAGCATCAGGTCGTTGCTCTCCAGCCCGAACAGAACCCCGCCGAAGCTGGTGCCGACATGCTCGTGCTGGTTGGAGATGTGCGCCCGCCCGGCCATGAGGTCGGCGAGAATGCCGCCGAACCGCAGGTCGTCGGAAAGGCCGGCGGCGCCGGTCGCCTTGAAGATGCGCGCGGCCAAGAGCGTGCAGCGCTCGGTGACGGCCGTCGACTGGAACTTGTAGCGCAGACGCTCCTCCAGCGGCGGCGTCTCGCCGCGCTGCGCATAGCCGTGCAGGTTGCGGAAATTGCGGTGCAGCACCGCCGTCATCTCGTCGATCGCGGCAGCCGTCTGCGCACACAGCAGCTGCACGAACGGATTCTCGGACGAGCGGCCGCCCGCCCGCGTCACCCGGGTGCGGCCGTAATCCAGGAGCGCAGCGAGCATCCCCTGCAAGGCGCCGAGCGCCAGCTCGATCTCGTAGAAGGTCTCCAGATCCATCTCGTAGCCGGCCCAGCGCCTGGGCTGGAGCACGCGAAACAAGCCCGCCCGCTGCATCTCGGCAATGGTCTCGTGCGCAATCGAGCGCCGGCGCCGGCCCTCCAGCGAACCGGAGGCGAGCGCCGGAACGAGCGCGCGCGCCCGGGCAATCAGCTCCGCGGGCGCGGGCGCCGGCGCGGCGATCCCGCCGGCCGCGTCCCCGGCGCCGGCACCGGCACTTTCATCCGCCGACCCTTGCAAGGTGCGCTCCCCGTCGGCCATCGCCGCAACCCATTTTGGCCCGAACGAAGCTGACCAACGAAACATCAGCGAAATCAAAGGGATGGCGCTTGCGGCCAGCGCCGACCCGATTTCCGGACCCGGCACCGGCCGGAGCGCCATCTTGGCCGAACGGCCGAACGAACCCAACCCACGAATCATCAGCGGAATCAATGGCAGGCGTTTGCGGGGGCCGCCGTTCCGATTCCCTGGCGCGGCACCGGCCGGAGCGCCAACCGTCATCTTGGCCGAACGAACCCAACGCTCACGCGCGACCGGCAAACGCATCGGAGATGTAGGCGTGCGCGAGCGCGTAACCATGGCGCGTGGCCGGCTCGTCGTAGACGGCGACCCCGGCGAGCCCGGCCTGCGGGTCGGTGAAGGCATGAACCACGCCGCCGAAGGTCAACAGCGCCCAGCGCGCGCCGGCGGCCGTCATCTCCGCCTCGAAGGCGTCGCGCTCCGCCTTCGGCGCAATCGGATCGGCGGCGCCGTGCACCGCCAGCACCGCCGCCTTGATGTCGCCGCGGCCCGGCCGGCTGCGGGGTGGTCAGCGTCCCATGCATGGAAACGACCGCCTGCACGTCGGCGCCGGCGCGCGCCAGATCGAGAACGGTGAGGCCGCCGAAGCAGAAGCCGATCGCGGCGCGCCGGCTGATGTCGCCGATCGCGCGCCGGTCGGCTTCCCGCGTCATGGCATCGAGCGCGGCAGCGATGCGCCGGCGCATGCCCGCGACGTCGGCCATGAAAGGCGCCAGGAACGCCATCGGATCCTCGGTGCCGACCGGGCCGTTGCCCTCGCCGAACATGTCGGCCACGAACACCACATAGCCCTCGTCCGCCAGCATCTGGCCGGTCTCGATCGCCGGCTTGACGACGCCGCGCCAGTTCGGCGACATCAGCAGCAGCGGCCGCGGCGCCTTGACGCTTTCGTCCCACACCAGCGCCCCACGGCAGCCGATCCCGGCCACCGAATAAAAGATGCTCTCGACCGCCATCCCGCTCATCCTCTTCACGCGCAACCCCTCTCCCGCGCCCCCGGAAGCGGCGCAGCACCCGTGAGCCGCCCGCGCCTGCGCGGCGGAGGGGGACTCCTTACGCGACGGGGTAGCGCCGGTACAGAGGGCGCGGGCTCGCCCTGGTCGTGCTCCTCCCGCCGCGGCTATCTGATCGCGTCCCAATCCTCGGCCGGCTGCAGGAAGCCGAAGTCGCAGCCGCGATCGGCGCCGAGAATCTCCCGCGCATAGAGCCTGGCATAGCCGCGCGCCGGCTGCACCCGCAGGTGCGTGAAAGCCGACGCGCGCCGCTCCAGCTCGCCCTCCCCGATCAAGACATCGATGCGCCGCTGCTCGACCGAGAGCCGGATGCGGTCGCCGCTGCGCACCAGGCCGAGCGGTCCGCCGATGGCGGCATCCGGCGTGACATGCAGCACGATGGTGCCGAATGCGGTGCCGCTCATGCGGGCGTCGGAAATGCGGACCATGTCCTTCACGCCGCGCTGCGCCAGCTTGCGCGGGATCGGAAGGTAGCCCGCTTCCGGCATGCATTCGGCCGCATGCGGACCGGCGTTCTGCAGCACCATGACGTCCCCGCGCTCCACCTCGAGGGCGGGATCGTCGATGCGCGCGGCGAGATCGGCGAGCGAGTTGAACACCACCGCCCTGCCCTCGTGCTCGAGCAGCGCGGGATCGGCCGCCGAGCGCTTGAGGATCGCGCCGCGCGGGGCGAGATTGCCGAACAGCGCCACCAGCCCGCCCTGCGCCTCGAACGGGCGCTGCGCGCGCGGCGATGATCGAGCGATCGACGTGAGCGCCGCCGCCGTCGCCGCCGGCGAGGCGCTCGCCCAAGGTCTCGCCGGTCACCGTCATGCAATCGAGGTGCAGCAGCGGCGAGAGCTCGCGCAGCAGCGCGCCCATGCCGCCGGCGGCGATGGAAATCCTCCATGTAGCCGTTGCCGGTCGGCTTGAGATCGACCAGGACCGGCGTGGTCGCGGACAGCGTGTTGAGCTGCTGGAGCGACACCTTCACCCCGGCACGGCCCGCGATCGCCGTGAGATGAATGATCGCATTGGTCGAGCCGCCGAGCGCAAGCAGCACGCGCAGCGCGTTCTCCACCGACTTGCCGGTGACGATCTGCCCGGGGGTGCGCCGCGTGCCGATCAGGCCCACCGCCGCCGCGCCGGTCGCCTCCGCCGCGCGCAGGCGATCGGCATGCACGGCCGGGATCGCCGCGGTGCCGGGAAGCATCAGCCCGAGCGCCTCGGCGATGCAGGCCATGGTGGAGGCGGTGCCCATGACGGCGCAGGTGCCGGCGGTGACGGCGAGCCGGCCTTCGACCTCCGAAATCTCGGCCTCGCTCGACGTCGCCGGCGCGGTAGCGCGCCCAGAAGCGCCGGCAGTCGGTGCAGGCGCCGAGCCGCTCGCCGCGGTGGCGGCCGGTCATCATCGGCCCGGCCACCAGCATGATCGCCGGCCGGCCGGCCGAGACCGCACCCATGAGCTGCGCCGGCACGGTCTTGTCGCAGCCGCCCATCAGCACCACCGCGTCCATCGGCTGCGCGCGGATCATCTCCTCGGTGTCGATCGACATCAGGTTGCGGTATTTGAGGCTGGTCGGGGCCAGGAACACCTCGCCGAGCGAGATGGTCGGGAACTCGAGCGGCAGCCCGCCCGCCGCCAGCACGCCCCGCTTCACCGCCGCCAGCAGCTCCGGGAAATGGCGGTGACAATTGTTGAAGCCGGAGGCCGTGTAGGCGATGCCGACCACCGGCTTGCCCAGCATCGCCCGCGAATAGCCCATCGACTGCGCGAACGAGCGGCGCAGATAGAGCGAGAAGTCGCGGTCGCCATAATCGGTGAGACCGTGCTCCAGGCCGTGGCCGCGATCTGTCATCATGGTGCACTGTGCCCCGGAAACGCTATTAACCGAGCGCCGCATCCCGTCAAGCCCGGCCGGAGCCCAAAGTGACGCCGGTGACGCGAGGGACCGACGCCGGTGGCCTCGACAAGCCCCCTGGAACGCCTCTAAAAAAGAAACTCGGGCGCGCCAGCGCGCCCGCGAGCTGCGGGAACCGGCGATCCATGGACTACGAGACATATTTCACCGACTGCGCTCGCCCGGCTGCAAGGACGAGCGCCGCTACCGGGTGTTCGCCGATCTCGAGCGGCTCGCCGGACGCTTCCCGCGCGCGATCTGGCACTCGCCGCAAGGGCCGCGCGACGTCATCGTGTGGTGCTCCAACGACTATCTCGGCATGGGCCAGCACCCAAAGGTGATCGGCGCGATGATCGAGACCGCAACCCGCATGGGCACCGGCGCCGGCGGCACCCGCAACATCGCCGGCACCAACCATCCGCTGGTCGAGCTCGAGCGCGAGCTCGCCGACCTGCACCGCAAGGATGCCGCCCTCGTCTTCACCTCCGGCTACGTGTCGAACGAGACCGGCATCTCGACCCTGGCCAGGCTGTTGCCCGATTGCCTGATCCTGTCGGACGAATGGAATCACAATTCCATGATCGAGGGCGTGCGCCAGTCGAAATGCGAGAAGCAGATCTTCCGCCACAATGACATGGCCCATCTCGAGGCGCTGCTGGCGGCCGCCGCGCCGGCGCCGTGCGAAGCTGATCGTGTTCGAGACGCTCTATTCCATGGACGGCGACGTGGCGCCGGTCACGCCGCATCTGCGATCTCGCGCGAGCGCTACGGCGCCCTGACCTATGCCGACGAGGTGCACGCGGTCGGCATGTACGGCCCGCGCGGCGGCGGCCAGGCCGAGCTGCAGGGCACGATGGCACGCGTCGACGTGATCGAAGGCACGCTCGCCAAGGCGTTCGGCTGCCTCGGCGGCTACATCGCGGCGAGCACGGCCCTTGATCGACGCGGTGCGCAGCTACGCGCCCGGCTTCATCTTCACGACCGCGCTGCCGCCGGCGATCTGCGCCGCCGCGGCGGCCGCGATCCGGCATCTGAAGACCTCGAGCTTCGAGCGCGAGCGCCACCAGGAGCGCGCCGCGCGCGTCAAGGCGGTGCTCGCCTCGGCCGGGCTGCCGGTGATGCCGAGCGCCACCCATATCGTGCCGGTGCTCGTGGGCGATCCCGAACGATGCAAGCAGGCGACCGACCTGCTGCTCGCCGAGCACGGCATCTACATCCAGCCGATCAACTATCCGACCGTCCCCAAGGGATCCGAACGGCTGCGGATCACGCCCACCCCCTACCACGAGGACGCGCTGATCGACGCGCTCGCCGAGGCGCTGGTCGAGGTCTGGCAGCAGCTCGAGCTGCCGCTCAAGGATCGCGCGTTGGCGGCGGAGTGAAGCGGACCGGATCGCCGTTCGAGCGATCCGGTCCGCGATACCGCGGAGAGTTGCGGATATCATGCTGCAGGGCTGGGTCGTCATCGCCTTCGCGCTCGGCTATATCGGCCTCCTGTTCGTGATCGCGAGCTATGGCGACCGCACCCGACGGTTCGGCCGGGCCAGCCGCTGGCGGCATTTCATCTATCCGTTCTCGCTGGCGGTCTACTGCACCTCCTGGACCTTCTTCGGCTCGGTCGGCCTCGCCTCGCGCACCGGCTTCGACTTCCTGACGATCTATCTGGGCCCGATCCTGATGATCGGGCTCTGCGCGCCGCTGATCACGCGCATCGTGCGACTGGCCAAGGCCCAGAACATCACCTCGATCGCCGATTTCATCGCCGCCCGCTACGGCAAGGCGCAGACCGTCGCCGCCGCCGTGGCGTTGATCGCGATCATCGGAACGATCCCCTACATCGCACTTCAGCTCAAGGCGGTGTCGTCCTCGCTCACCACGATCCTCGTGCACACCGGGCCGGCCAGCGGTGCGATGCAGCCGGTGCTGGGCGACATCGCGCTCTACGTGGCGGTTTCGATGGCGATCTTCGCCGTCCTGTTCGGCACGCGCCATATCGACGCCACCGAGCACCAGGACGGCCTGATGCTGGCGATCGCCACCGAATCGCTGGTCAAGCTGGTCGCCTTCGTCGGCGTCGGCGTGTTCGTCACCTTCTGGATGTTCGACGGGCCGTTCGCATTGTTCGGCCAGGCCTTGGAGCGGCCGGACACGGCGGCAGCGCTGACCCGCGAGCCGCTGATCAGCACGCTGCTCGCCATGACGCTCCTGTCGCTGTTCGCCATCGTGCTGCTGCCGCGGCAGTTCCACGTCACGGTGGTCGAGAACAACAACGAAGACGAGATCAAGCGCGCCGCCTGGCTGTTTCCGCTCTATCTCGTGCTCATCAACCTGTTCGTGGTGCCGATTGCGCTGGCCGGCCTGCTCACGTTCACCGCCGGGCAGGTCGACAGCGACATGTTCGTGCTGGCCTTGCCGCTGGTCGCGAATTCCGAGCTGTTCACGATCGCGGCCTTCGTCGGCGGCCTTTCGGCGGCGACCGCGATGGTGATCGTGGAGTCGGTCGCGCTCGCCATCATGGTTTCGAACGACATCGTCATGCCGCTGGTGCTGCAGCGGCGCGAGGCGCTGATCACCGGCCGCGATGACGTCGGCAGGTTGCTCCTGACGGTGCGGCGGATGGCGATCTTCCTCATCATGTTTCTCGCCTACGCGTATTACCGGCTCGCCGGCGAGGCGCAGCTGGCGTCCATCGGCTTGCTGTCCTTCGCGGCAGTCGCACAACTGGCGCCGGCGTTCTTCTGCGGGCTGATCTGGCGGCGGGCGACCGCGCGCGGAGCGCTCGCGGGAATGACCGTCGGAATTCTGGCCTGGGCCTACACGCTGTTGCTGCCGAGCGTGGCGGATGCCGGCATCGTCGGCCACAGCCTGCTGTCGCATGGCCCCTGGGGAATAGCGGCGCTGCGCCCGCAGGCACTGCTCGGGCTCGATCTGCCGCCGCTCGCCCACGGCGTGATCTGGAGCCTCTCGCTCAATGTGCTCGCCTATGTGGTGTTCTCGCTCGGGCGCGCGCCCGCTGCAATCGAACGACTGCAGGCCGACCTTTTCGTTCCCTCCGACCTCACGCCTCTCCCGCCGAGCTTCCGGCTGCGGCGATCTTCGGTCACCGTCGAGGAGCTGGCCACCACGGTCGCCCGCTATCTCGGCGAGGAACGCACGCGTACCTCGTTCGACAGCTATGCCACGACGCTCGGCGTCAGCATGGACGCGAAGTCGGAGGCGGACTTCCAGCTCCTGCGCTATGCCGAGCATCTGCTCGCTTCCGCCATCGGCGGAGCGTCGTCCCGGCTGGTGCTTTCGCTGCTGCTGCGCAAGCGCACGGTTTCGACCAAGGCCGCGCTCAAGCTGCTCGACGATGCCAACGCCGCCATCCATTACAATCGCGAGATCCTGCAGACTGCGCTCGATCATGTGCGACAGGGGATCGCCGTGTTCGACAAGGACCTGCACCTGGTCTGCTGGAATCGACAATTCGGCGAGATCCTGGCGTTGCCGCCGCCCCTCACCCGCGTCGGCACCGGCCTCGACCATATCCTGCGCTTCCATGCCGAGCGCAATGCCGGCGGCACCGCCGCCGTCGACGCGCTCGTGCGCCAACAGATCGAGCGCTACATCACCAGCGCCGAGCCGTTCCTCGAGCGGTTCATGGAGCGCGATCTGGTCATGGAGGTGCGCGCAAACCCCATGCCGGACGGCGGCATCGTCACCACCTTCACCGATATCACCCCGAGCGTGAAGGCGGCGGAAGAGCTCGAACGCGCCAATGAGACGCTCGAGCGCCGGGTGCAGCAGCGCACCGAGGAATTGACCCGTCTCAATACCGAGCTCGGGCGCGCGAAGGGAGAAGCGGAGCAGGCCAACATCTCCAAGACCAGGTTCCTCGCCGCGGCGAGCCACGACATCCTGCAACCGCTCAATGCCGCGCGGCTCTACGTCACCAGCCTGATCGAGCGGCAAGTCGGCGGCAACGACGCGCAGCTGGTCGGCAATATCGACGCGTCGCTCGACGCGGTGGAGGAAATCTTCAGCGCGCTGCTCGACATTTCGAGGCTCGACACCGGCGCCATGAAGCCAGACCTGCTGAGCTTCCGTATCGACGAGCTGCTTCGTCAGCTCGAGGTGGAGTTCGCGCCGCTGGCGCAGGAAAAGGGATTGCGCCTCGACTTCGTGCCCTGCTCGCTGAGCGTGCGATCCGACCGCCGCCTGCTGCGGCGGCTGCTGCAGAATCTGGTTTCCAACGCCATCAAGTACACGCCCAGGGGACGCGTGCTGGTCGGCTGCCGCCGCTGCCGCGGGCGGATTCGCATCGACATCTACGATACCGGGCTCGGCATCCCGCACTCGAAGAAACGGGCGATCTTCCAGGAGTTCCACCGGCTCGACCAGGGCGCCAAGGTGGCGCGCGGCCTCGGCCTTGGTCTGTCCATCGTCGAGCGCATCGCGCGCATCCTCGACCACGAGATCACCATGAGCTCGGCGCCCGGCCGCGGGTCGCGATTCTCGGTCGAGGTGCCGCTTTCCGCCACCGTTCCCGCGAGCCAGCAGCCGCGCGCACCGCGTGAGGCCGACCGCGTCCAGCTCGCGGGCATCAGCGTCCTGTGCATCGACAATGACCTTTCCATTCTCGACGGGATGGAGACGCTGCTCGGCGGCTGGGGATGCCGGGTCTCTGAAGGCGTCCGGATCTCGAAGCGGCGCTAGCCGCGGTCACGCAAGCCAAGGTCAGCGCCGGACGGCTTGCTGGTCGATTACCACCTCGACGACGGCAATGGCATCGACGCGATCGCGGAGCTGCGCCGGCGCTTCGGGAGCGATCTCACGGCCATCCTGATCACGGCCGACCGCAGCCCGCGCGTTCGCGAGGATGCCCGCGGCAACGCCATCCAGGTGCTCAACAAGCCGATCAAGCCGGCCGCCTTGCGCGCTTTGCTCACGCAATGGCGGGTGCGGCGGGTCGCCGCGGCGGAGTAATGGAAGCTCAGTGCCCGGGACCGATTGCTTGCGGCCAGGGGCCGAGCTCGATCTTCGATGCTGCTATGACCGCCTGGGTGCGGCTCTCGACCCCGAGCTTTTGCAAGATCGCCGAGACATGCGCCTTGACCGTCGCCTCGGAGACGCCGAGCTCGTAGGCAATCTGCTTGTTGAGCAGACCTTCCGACAGCATCATCAGCACACGCACCTGCTGCGGCGTCAATGACGCAAGTCGCACCATCAGTTCGGCGGTCTCGGCATCCGAGCCGGCGCCGAGATCGATGTCGGGCGGCGTCCAGACACCGCCTTCGAACACGCGGCCGATCGCCCCGCGCATGGCTTCGATGCCGAGCGTCTTGGGGATGAAACCCGAGGCGCCGAAATCCATGCAGCGGCGGATGACCGCGGGATCGTCGTTGGCCGACACCACGACGATCGGCACGCTCGGATACTGCGCCCGCAGATAGATCAAGCCGGAAAACCCCCGCACGCCGGGCATGGTGAGGTCGAGCAGGATGAGATCGATCTCTCCGCCGCGCTCGAGCAGCCTCGAAACATCATCGAAGGATCCGGCCTCGGCAATATCGACGTCTGCGAACAGGCCGGAAACCGCCTCGCGCAAAGCCCCGCGAAACAGCGGATGGTCGTCCGCGATGACCATGCGTGTCGAATCGCCCACCCGGCTCCACTCCGCTGCTTGGCGCTTGCGCGCCGACCCCGCAACGTATCACACCCGGCGGGCGCTGCCGATGAATTGCAGCACGACGTCCCGCCGGTGCGGCTGCGCGCGATGCTCGGCGAGATAGATGGCTTGCCAGGTGCCGAGCGCGAGCGCTCCCCCGATCACGGGCACCTGGAGCGAGACTCCCGTAAGCATGCTCTTGACGTGCGCCGGCATGTCGTCCGGACCTTCGACCGTGTGGACCCAGCCGGCATCGGCGGGTGCCAGGCGATCGAGAGCGTGGCCGAGGTCGGTGCGCACGTCGGGATCGGCGTTCTCCTGGATCACCAGCGAGGCTGACGTATGCCGCAGATGGATGAGCAGCGTGCCGTGCCCGGCACCTGCACTGCCGATGAATCGAATTGCGTCGCAAGTGATGTCGACGAACCCTCGTCCGCTGGTTTCGATCCCGAGCATCGCAGTCGCGATGATCTCGGGCGCTACCGTCGTGATCGGAGACAGCTCGCCGTTGGCGGCAGAGCGGACGCTGCGGCGGCTCATCACGATCGGTTCAAGAATCTCTTTCTGCAGCGTTCCGATCATCTCGACCAGGCGGCGCCACACCTTCTCCATGAAGGTCATGACCTTGTTGAGATCGGCGTCGCTCGGCAATTGCAAACCCGACTCCGGCTTGGTCGCCGGTTGCTCCGGCTCGACCGTTCCCGGCAATGGCAGGTTGCGCGCGATCATCTCCTTCTTGAGGGCCGCATTGTCGGCCTGCAGGCGCGTGATCTCCGCCTCGAGCGCGCTGCGTTCGTCCGGCACCATCTGGCATGCCCATCCCGACGAGCGCCGGCTGCAAAGCGAAACCTGGCCGGTGCGTCCGTCGAGCCGCAGGTAGCCGTCATCGATCCGGTTGAAGCTGTAGCGGCTGTCATCGCTGCCCGCCTCCGGAACTTGAGCGAAGGCCGCCGGAGCGGCGAGCACACATCCGGCAACGAGCAGGAGCAACGCACGGGGCATGAAATTTCTCCTTTGCCGTCATGGGTTTCCAGCGGCTTGCTGCACAGGGTCGGTTTCTTGACTCGCCCATACCCAATCAGTATGTTCCGCGCGGCCTTGGGGCGGCGGGGATTGTCGCGATCTTGCCCTAACGGTCGCGGGTGTCGAGAGCATGGCCGACGATGCACGCGAAAAAGCTGATCGCGAACGAGTTCCCGTCGACGAGGCTGCGCTCTCGGCGAGGTTCAAGCGTCTCGGCGAACGGCTCGGCCGCGTTCATCCCGGCACTCCTTCCGAAAGCCCCGGTCAACGTCCGAGCGCCGACCCGTCTGCGATCGCCCGCGGTTTTCGGCTCTCGACCGAACTGGTTGCCGGGGTCCTGGTCGGCGCGGCGATCGGCTGGTTGATCGATCGTCTGCTGGGAATCACGCCCTGGGCGATGATCGTGTTTCTGCTACTCGGTTTCACCGCGGGAGTTCTCAACGTGATGCGGGTAGCGGGTGTGGTTCGAAGCAGCAATCTGGACCCGCCCGTTCGAGAAAAATAGGAATGGCCGCGGCTAGCGCGCCGCGGAGGGTAGCGACGAAGGACCCGACCCGGTCATGGATCCCATCCACCAGTTCGAGATCAAGAATCTCTTTCCGATTGCTCGCATCGGCGGGGTCGAGATCGCGTTCACGAACTCGGCGCTGTTCATGCTGATCGGGATTTCCCTGATCCTGCTCCTGATGCTCGGCACCACTCGCTCGCGCGCCTTGGTGCCCGGCCGGCTGCAAGCCGTCGCGGAAATGTCCTATGAGTTCGTCGCGACGACCCTGCGAAGCACCGCCGGTTCGGAGGGGATGAAGTTTTTCCCGCTCGTGTTCACCCTGTTCATGTTCATCCTGGTGCTGAACGTCATCGGGATCATTCCGTACACCTTCACCGTCACCAGCCACATCATCATTACGGTCGCCCTTGCACTCCTGGTCTTCTTCACGGTGGTGATCTACGGCTTCTGGAAGAATGGGTGGCGATTCTTTCGGCTGTTCGTGCCGAGCGGCATTCCGATCTACATCCTGCCGCTGGTCACCTTCATCGAGGTGCTGTCGTTTCTGTCGCGGCCTGTATCCCACAGCGTACGGCTATTCGCCAACATGCTGGCCGGCCACATCACGCTCAAAGTGTTCGGCGGCTTCGTGACCATGCTCGGCACGCTCGGTTTTCTCGGTTGGCTTGGCGCCTTGCTTCCGCTCGGCCTGACCGTGGCGCTCACCGCGCTCGAGCTGCTGGTGGCCTTCCTACAGGCTTATGTCTTCGCCATCCTAACCTGCATCTATCTCAACGATGCAATCCACCCGGGCCACTAGCTTGATCGATATCCCAACCTTCCAACCTCGAAAAGGAGCTGTCACATGGACCCTCAAGCCGCAAAGATGATCGGCGCCGGCATTGCCTGCATCGGCATGGGCGGTGCCGGCGTGGGCGTCGGCACGATCTTCGGCCATTACCTTTCCGCCGCGCTGCGCAATCCCTCCGCCGCGCAGGGTCAGTTCGGCAATCTCATCTTCGGCTTTGCGGTGACCGAGGCGCTCGGCATCTTCTCACTGCTGATCGCGCTACTGCTTCTGTTCGCGCTCTGAGCTCGGACTTTCGGATCGTGCCGCAGGCGCGAGGTTCGGAGTAAGCGATGGCGCAGAAGAGCGCGCAGCCCATCACGTCGATCGAGCATATTCCCGCGAGCGAGCACGGGCGCGGGTTTCCTCCGTTCGCAACGGAGACATTCGCCTCGCAATTGCTCTGGTTCGCTCTGTCCTTCGTCGCGCTTTACCTGCTGATGTCGCGGATCGCACTGCCTCGCGTCGGTGGGATCCTGGAGCAGCGCCGGCAAAGCATCGAGGGCGATCTCGCGGCGGCCCAGCGCTTGAAGGTCGAGTCCGACGACGCGATCGCGGCCTATGACAGGGCCCTGAGCGAGGCGCGCAGCCGCGCCCAGACCCTCGCCAATGAGACGCGGGCGAAAGCCGCAATCGAAGCCGAGGCCCGGCGCAAGGAGGTGGATGCGAAGCTCAAGGTCCACATCGCAGATGCTGAGAAGATCATCGCCGGGACGCGGGCGACGGCAATGACGAATGTGCGCAGCATCGCGCTCGAGGCCGCGCCCGCGATCGTCGAGCGGCTGATTGGTATCGTGCCGCGCAAGAAAGACGTTGCCGACGCCGTTGCCGGCGTGCTCGAACGCTGAGAAAGCCCGATGTTCGAAGCCGAATTCTGGGTTGCTGCCGCCTTCTTCATTTTCCTCGGTGTGCTCGGCTACTTTCGAGTGCACAAGCTGGTTTTGAGCAGCATCGATGAGCGCCGGAAGCGCATCAAAGCTGAGCTCGATGACGCGCGCCGGCTCAAGTCGGAAGCGGAGGCATTGCTCGCGCAGTACAAGCGAAAGCAACAAGAGGCGGAGCGCGAGGCGCAAGCGATCGTCGCCAGCGCCCAAAACGAAGCGCAACGGATGGCCGCCGAAGCCGGGGTCAAGCTGGAGGAGTTCGTCGCACGCCGCACCAAGATGGCGGAAAGCAAGATCGCCCAGGCCGAAGCGCAGGCTCTCGCGGACATCCGCGCCGCAGCAGCCGATGCGGCGGTTGCCGCCGCCGAAGCGATCCTCAACCGCACGGTCGACGGCAAGGTCGCCGACGGCCTCATCGCCCGCGGCATCGCGGATCTCGAGGGCAAGCTCAATTAGACTAAAATCAGCTTGCTGCGGTATTCCGGCACGCCGCCCCCCGTATCAACGCACCATCTCTTGCCGTTGCGAGCCCGTGCGCAAAACGCGGCGAGACATTGCCTGACTTTTGCCATCGCGGCGCGATTCCTATGTTGCAGTGATTCGTCGGATGAAAATCCGATGCGGGCCGGAACGGGCACCGGCGTGGGGCTTCCGTGATCATCTTCGATTGCAACGGGGTGCTGGTCGACAGCGAGCAGATTTCTGCGGCGGTCGCGGCGGAGGAATTCACGCGCGCCGGCATGCCGATCACGCCGGAGCTCGTGACCCGTTACTTCATCGGTCGCCGACCTGCCGATATGTTCGCGATGATCGAGGCAGCGACCAGGCGCAAGCTGCCTGCGCATCTGGAAGCCGCGGTCGCCGCCGCCACGATCGAGCGGCTGCGCGCGGAGTTGCGTGCCGTGCCGCACGCAGCCCATGCATTGACCTGGCTGCGCGGGCCGAAATGCGTGGCATCGTCGTCGGCCATCGAGCGTATCCGCGCCAGCCTGGACACCACCGGCCTT
Organism: uncultured Alphaproteobacteria bacterium; assembly: GCA_963831225.1. Lineage (GTDB taxonomy): Bacteria > Pseudomonadota > Alphaproteobacteria > Rhizobiales > Xanthobacteraceae > VAZQ01. Next base: position 46,710 of record CAWHPT010000026.1, on the reverse strand, counting down.
GCGCGGTTCTTCGATAGTCTCTTTTCCGCCAGCGACGTCCCAAAGGGCAAGCCGGCACCCGACCTGTTCCTGCATGCCGCCTCGCGCATGGCGGTGCGGGCCTGCGACTGCATCGTCGTAGAGGATTCACCGGCTGGCGTCACTGCCGCCACAACGGCCGGAATGGCAGCAATCGGGTTCGTCGGCGCAAGCCACGCAAGCGCCCTGCTCGGCGAGCAACTCATGGAAGCAGGCGCGCGTACGATCGTAGCGGACCTGCGGCATCTCAAGAGCATCGTGGTCGCTTTGCGCGGGTGGTAGTCGCCTATTGCTGACGCTGCACCGGTTGCTTTGCACCCTTTGCGGGTCTCTTCTCGTTCTTCGCACCGATCTCGTCGAATCCGACATAGACCACGTAGGCGTCCAGCTGCGTGCTTTCCGGCAGCGGAAAGACAAGCGCGTCCTCGACGTCGATGAACTGCACATGAGTCTGATCGGGCGCTATGGACACCGGAATCCGCTTGAACTTCGTCGCTACCGTCTTGGGCTCGCGTCCCTCGCGCACCACTGCATAGCGCAACGGAACATCGACCACGCCCGGACCACCCTTCGGTCCCAGGATGATGCGCCCCTGCACCCCGACCTTGATCGATAGATCGCTTCCCTGCACCGAGCACTCGCGGGCGGTTTGCCCGAACGAGAGCTGATAGCGCAGGTCGCCGGCAGTCGCCTCGCCGGTCTTTGCGGCGATGTTCAATGTCGATGCTCCATGGCGGATGTCGACCCCGGGGCACGCGATATCCGGCGACGACGGCGTGGGCGACGCTGCCTGGGTCACGCCTGGTGTCGCGCCCGAGAAGAAACCGGCGAATCGGCCGCTGAACGAGCCATCCGACGAGTCGACGCTCGAGGTCGACGAGCAGCCCGACAGCACAAGCGCGCTCAGAACCAACGCGCCCACGCGACGGCGGCCATGCTTCCCCACCTCGTCATGCCAAGGACGCATCGGATATGCCTGGATGTCTCGGACCAGCTCCCGTTCGAAGCTTATATCAGCCAAACCGTGGCGGCCGCATGGCGAAATCAGACGACCGAGAACGGATGACGGAAGCTCTAGGACCGAAGACGGTCAATTTGCCCATCTGACCTCTGGTCCCTCCCGTCCTGTTTCGTTCTGCTGTCCGTCATCCGTCGTCTGTCGTCCGTCCTCCGACTCAGGCGTCGTCCTTGAGCCTCGCAAACAGCAGATGATCCTGCCAGATGCCGTCAATGCAAAGATACTGTCGCGCGAAGCCCTCGCGCCTGAATCCGGTTTTTTCGAGCAGTCGCACGGATGCAACATTGGCCGGGATGCAGGCCGCCTCGACCCGGTGCAGCTTCAATGTTGCGAACGCGAACGGGATGATGGCATTCACCGCCGCCGTCATGTGACCGCGGCGCGCATGCGCCGCCCCCATCCAATAGCCGAGGCTCCCCGCCTGGGCGCAGCCGCGCCGAATATTGGCAAGCGTCAGCCCTCCGAGCAGCGCGTCGTCGTGCCGGCGGAAAACGAAAAACGCATAGGCCAGATCGTTGCGCTGGTCTTCGGCATAGCGCTTGATGCGGCGGCGGAACGACGCGCGGGTGAGATCGTCGGCAGGCCAGGTCGGTTCCCAAGGCGTGAGGAATTCGCGACTTGCTTCGCGCAAAGCGGTCCAATCGGCGCAGTCCGACATTTGTGGCGCGCGCAGCACGATGCCATTTCCCGCGATCGCTGGCATCGGATCCGACAAGCTTACGGTGCGGAAAAGCGCCATGCTCTATTGGACGACCGAAGAGAAGAGGGGAGCGACCAGGACCGATCGATCCTTCGATGCTCCCCGCCCGGCCCACCGTCCTCCGAAATTACGCAGCGCGCGCGACCAGAGTGTCAGCGATCATGGCGGCGCTTTCCAGCCCGGCGCCGGGCCCCAGCGCCGCTACGGCGGGCCGTCCGCGTGCGATCAACGCGCGGCCGGCGGCGCGGGCTGTCTCAACCGTCACGGCGTCGATCTTTCCGACGATCTCATGCAGGGGAATCGGACGGCCCCAATGGAGGATCTGGCGCGCCAGCTGCTCGGCACGGGCACCGGAGCTCTCGAGTGCCATCAGCAGCCCGGCCTTCATCTGTGCCTTCGCGCGTGCGACCTCGGCCTCGCTGATCGTGTCCGCCGCAGCATGGACCTCGCCGACCACCACTCGCATCAACTCGGCCAGATCGGCGGCATCGGTTCCGGCATAAAGGCCGAACATTCCGGTGTCGGAATAGGGCGCGTGGAACGCGTAGATCGCATAGCAAAGGCCACGTTGCTCGCGCACTTCCTGAAAAAGGCGCGAAGACATGCCTCCTCCGAGCACGCTCGTGAACACCTGCAGGCTGTAGAGGTTCGCATCGCGCTGTGGCAATCCATTCATGGCGAGCGCGATGTGCACCTGTTCGAGATCCCGGCTTTCGATACGGGCTCCGCCGACGAAATGTGCCGGCTGCGGCGCCGGCGCGCGTGGGCCGGTGAACTTGTCAAATCGCTCCTCGGCTTCGGCCACCACCGCCCCATGCTCGATCGCGCCCGCCGCTGCGATGACCATTTCCGGAGCGCGATAGTTTCGCGTCAGATAGACCGCAAGACCGCTGCGGTCGAACGAGCGTACGGTTGCCGGAGTCCCCAGTATCGAGCGGCCGATCGGCTGACCGGAAAAGGCGGTTTCCTGCAATCTGTCCCAGATGAGATCATCCGGAGTGTCTTCTGCCGCGCCAATCTCCTGCACGATCACGTTCTGCTCGCGCCGCAGCTCTTCCGGATCGAACGAGGGATCGGTGAGGATGTCCGACAGCACATCGAGCGCGAGCGGAACGTCGGCGCGCAGAACGCGCGCGTAATAAGCGGTGGTCTCGATCGAGGTCGCCGCGTTGAGGTCGCCGCCGACGGCCTCGATCTCCTCCGCGATCTGGCGCGCGGTTCGTCGCGATGTACCCTTGAACGCCATGTGCTCGAGCAGATGTGAGATGCCATGCTCGTTCGGCAATTCGTCGCGGCTGCCGGCCCCGACCCAGACCCCGAGCGAGGCGGTCTCCAGATGCGGCATCGCGTCGGTGACAATGACCAGACCCGTCGGCAGACGGGTGACTTCGACGCTCATGCGGCAGCTCCTTCGTGTGCGGCGCGACTAACCGAGAGAATATGCCGCTCGACGGCCATGCGGTCGACCGGCAGCGCGGCGACACGCTCCGGCCGCCGATCGAGATCGGCGAGCCATATCCGGAAGCGGCGGCCGCACGCCGCATGCTGCTTCGACTGCATCGGGAAACTTGGACGCATGAGCGGTCCCGAGCACCACCATCGGCACTGACGGATCGCGGTTTTCCTTCTCGGCGACGGCAACCCCGACGGCAGTGTGCGGATCGATGCAACGGCCCGTCTCCCGCAGCACGGTGCGCATGGTCGCGGCGGTTTCGTCTGCGTCGGCACGGCCGGCGGAGAAAACGGTGCGTATCGCCGAGAGCGCCCCCGTCGAGAGCGCAAAGCGGCTTGACTGGGCCAGCAAAGCCATCAGCGCGCGCACCGCGCCGCTATCCCGGTCATAGACGTCGAACAACAGGCGTTCGAAATTCGACGCCACCTGGATATCCATCGAGGGCGAGGACGTGGCAACGACCTCGCGCAGCTCGTAGTTGCCGGTCGCGATCGTGCGAGGAAGAATATCGTTGACGTTGGTGGCGATCACCAGGCGGTCGACCGGCAGGCCCGATGCGTTGCGCGACATAGCCGGCATACACGTCGCCGAAATTTCCCGTCGGCACCGTAAAGGCGATGTTACGCCGTGGCGCGCCGAGCGCCACCGCTGCCGTGAAAAAATAGACGATCTGCGCGACAATTCGCGCCCAGTTGATGGAATTGACTCCCGACAATCGCGCCTGGTCGCGGAAGGCGTGGTGGTTGAACATGCCCTTCACGATCGCCTGACAGTCGTCGAAGCTTCCCTCGATCGCCAGCGCATGCACATTGTCTTCGGGCGCGGTGGTCATCATTCGCCGCTGCACGGCGGACACGCGACCCTGTGGAAAGAGCACGAAAACGTCGGCGTGCGCTCGGCCCCGGAAGGCCTCGATCGCGGCGCCGCCAGTGTCGCCCGAGGTCGCAACCACAATGGTCGTGCGCTCGCCGCGCGCAGCAAGCGCATGGTCCATGAGCTGTGCCAAGAGCTGCATCGCCAAATCCTTGAATGCAAGGGTTGGCCCATGAAACAGCTCGAGCAGGAATTCGTTGACGCCGAATTGCACGAGCGGAGCAACGGCAGGATGGCGGAAATTGCCGTAGGCCTCGCGCGTCATGCGGGCGAGATCGTGCTCCGGGATGGCATCGCCGACAAACGGACGGATCAGCTCGACGGCGACTTCCGCATAGGGCCGGCCGGCGAGGCCGGCAACGACATCACGCTCGAATTGCGGCCATGACACCGGTACGTAGAGGCCGCCGTCGCGAGCAAGCCCTGCAAGCGTCACCTCGACGAAGTCGAGCGGCGTGGCCTCACCCCGGGTGGAGACATAGCGCACGGATCGAAACGCTCCGATCGAGGCTATGCCGCCCCCGCGCGGGCCCGCATCCGCCCGCGGCAACGACGGCATAATCCATTGATTTAAAAGGCCCGCCAAGCTGCGGCGGCGACACGTAGCGCCCGCAAGATAATGGGCAGGGGCGCATTCCACAAGCAAGCCTGCTCGCAGCAAGCCTGCTCGCGGGCTGCTCATGTGGTCCGACGGCCGCGCAACCAGAATAGGAACATGACCGTCAGGGCCGCCGCGAGCCCATACCAGGTGATCGCGTATTGCAAGTGCTCGTTGCGCAAATTCACCTTCAGCGCGCTCGCGCGCGGAAGTCCACCGGGCGGCTGCGGACCTTCCAATTCAATGAAGAACGGCGCGACCTCACCCCAGCCCTTGTCGGCGGCGATCGCAACATGATCGCGCAGGAACCACACATTCTGCGCGGGGCTGTCTGCCGGGACGAACCAGCCGCGCCGTTCCGGCCACCGCATCGCACCGATGAGGTCAACGGACCCGCTGAGCCTCCCTGCGCCGCGGGTTGCAGAATCCCGGCGATCTTCGGGCACGAAGCCGCGATTGACGACGATCAGCGCGCCTGCCTCGCTCCGGGCCGGAGCGAAGACCCAGTAGCCCGGCCCAGAAACGTCGCTGCGGCAGCGCCGAGCCACCGGCATAAACGAGAGCTTCCTCGCCCGGCGCGAATACCGCGGAGAACTTCACCCGTTGGAACTCGTGCTCGGATGGATCGAGTTCATCCCACAGTTCGCGCGGCGGCAACGCTGTCGGCGGAGCGGATAGACGCCGCTGCAGCGTGTCGATCACCGTTTCCTTCCACGCCTTGCGCTGGATTTGCCAGGTACCGAGGCCGACCAAGGCGACGAGTGCGACGAGCACGAAGACGCTCGGCACGGCGAGGCCGGAGCGCAACTGCCGGGCCGGCGCGGTGCTCACGGCGCATCGCTGCCGAAGCGGCTTTCAGCCGCCTTATGATGATACTGCAAGGCGATCAAGAGCCCTTTTATCGGACGCAGTGGCAAGAGCGCGGTGAGCAGGATCAGCGGCGTCCACAGCAGCGCGTGCACCCAATAAGGAGGCGCATAGAGCATCTCGACCGCCAGGGCCGAGCCGGCGACTATGAACCCGGAAAAGAACATGACGAAGAACGCCGGCGCATCGGCAGAGTTGGCGAAGGAGAAGTCCAGGCTGCAGTGCTCACAGCGCGGGCGCAGCGCGAGAAATCCCTGGAACAAGCGGCCCTTGCCACAACGCGGGCAGCGTCCGAGCAGGCCGGCCAGAAAAGGCGACGGGGGTGGATCGGAGGAATGGGTCACCATCTACGCCTATTTCAAAAGCACCACCGGAGAAATGGCGAGCGAGCCTCCCAAACTCAAGTCTTGCGAGGCTATTCAGTGCGCGGCCGGATGACCTCCTCCCCATACGTAGATGCAGGCGAACAGGAAAATCCAGACCACGTCGACGAAATGCCAGTACCAGGCCGCGAACTCGAAGCCGAGATGCTGTGTCGGCGTGAAGTGGCCGAGATAGGCGCGGATCAGGCACACGATGAGGAACGTGGTGCCGATCAGGACATGGGCGCCGTGAAAGCCGGTCGCCATGAAGAATGTGGCGCCGTAGATGTTGCCGCTGAAGTTGAACGCGGCGTGGGAATACTCGTAGGCCTGCACGCAGGTGAACGCCGCACCAAGTGCGATGGTCAGGATCAATCCCCACTTGAGTCCCTGGCGATCGTTTTCGAGCAGCGCATGATGCGCCCAGGTCACCGTGGTGCCCGACGTGAGCAGAATCAGCGTGTTGAGCAGCGGCAGGTGCCAGGGATCGAAGGTCTCGATTCCCTTCGGCGGCCACACTCCGCCGAACAACTGCTCGCGCACGATCTGCTGCGAGTCGGCCGGGAACAGCGCGCTGTTGAAATAGGCCCAGAACCAGGCAACGAAGAACATCACCTCGGAGGCGATGAACAGGATCATCCCGTAGCGATGGGAAATCTGCACGACGCGCGTGTGATAGCCGTCATAGGTCGCTTCCCGCGCGACATCACGCCACCAGCCGAACATCGTGTAGGCGACGCCGAGTGCGCCGGCGCCGAAAACGTAGGGCGCGGCCGCGAACATGTGATGCATCCAGGCAATGGCACCGATGGCCATCACGAACACCGAAACCGAGCCGATGGCTGGCCACGGGCTCGGCTCGACCAGGTGATAGTCGTGACGCGGCTTGGCGTGGGCGTCGGCCATTCAAATCTCTCCGTCCTTGCGGGAAGTGGCGCCTGCCGCGCTCGACCCGTTGTCGTTGGTGCTTAGAGCCGGGGCGCTGCTCGCGCGTTTTTCCAGGCGCGGCGTCTCCGGCTGCCGCACCGGGTACATGGTGTAAGAGAGCGTTATGGCCGCGAGGCCGTCCTGCTCAGCATCCTTCACGAGCGCAGGATCGACGAAGAACACGACCGGCATGTCGCGTTTCTCTCCGGCCTCGAGCCGCTGCTCGGCAAAACAGAAGCAGTTGATCTTGGAGAAGTAGGCACCGGTGGTCGGCGGCGTGACGTTGTAGGAGGCAACGCCGACGCGTCTCGCGCGCCGACGCATTGACGACCTTGTAGTTGACGGTCACCACCTCGCCGATCCTGACCTCGATCGAACTCCGCTCCGGCTCGAAGCGCCACGGCAATCCGCCGACCACATTGGCGTCGAAGCGTACCTCGACCTTGCGATCCAGAGTGTGGGGCGGAGCGGCGGTCGGCAACCTGCGGCGTTCCGCCGAAGCCCGTCGTACGGCAGAACCAGTCGTAGAGCGGCACCGCCGCATAGGCCGCACCCAGCATCGCGCCGCGAACACGCCGCAAGCCGCCGCGACCATCACGTCGCGGCGGCGTTGCGAAGACGGCTGACGCTATGCATGCCGGTTGGCTCTTGTGCATCACAGCGGGCGGTTCAACACCGCCGGCCCCTTCACCAGCGTGACCACATAAAACAGGATGACGAGGAGCCCGAGCGCGAGCGCAATGGCGATCGATCGCGAGCGCCGGCTGCGCTTCTGCTCTTCGGTGAGGACGATCTTCTCCGGTTTCTCGTCCATGTCCGTCACCAGGAGCCTCACGCCGCCACGCCGCCGAGATGACGCGCCATCACAGCCTCGGCCAGCAGCGCCGCGAAAACGACGAACAGATAGAGGATCGAGAAGGCGAATAGCCGCTGCGCCGCCAGTCGGGCGCGTTCGCCTTCACGCTGCGTGCGCACGCGCCAGGCGAGCCCGACCATCAGAGCACCGGCGAGCAGCGCGGCAACTCCGGATAGCGACGCCGGCATAGCCCAATAACCAAGGCGCCGCGCCGATCGGCAGCAGCACGATCGCGTAGAGCAGGATCTGCCGCCGGGTCTCCTCCAGGCCTGCGACCACCGGCAGCATCGGCACGCCGGCGCGCGCATAATCGTCGACGCGAAGCAGCGACAGCGCCCAGAAATGCGGCGGGGTCCAGAAAAAGATGATGAGGAACAGCAGGCACGGCTCGACCGAGATGTCACCGGTGACGGCCGCCCAGCCGATCATCGGCGGAAACGCGCCGGCTGCGCCGCCGATGACGATGTTCTGTGGCGTCGAGCGCTTGAGCCAGATCGTGTAAATGCAGACGTAAAAGAAGATGGTGAAGGCGAGCAGAGCCGCAGCCAGCCAGCTCACCAGCAGACCGAGCACGCCTACCGAGAAAGCGGCCAGCGTCGCGCCGAAGGCGAGCGCCTCGCCGGGCGCGATGCGGCCCTGCGGAACCGGCCGGCTATGCGGTCCGCGTCATGACGGGCGTCGATATCGGCATCGTACCACATGTTGAGCGCGCCGGCGGCGCCGGCGCCGACGGCAATGCAAAGGAGAGCGGTGAAGCCGATCACGGGATGAACATGCCCCGGAGCGATCACCAGCCCGACCAGGGCCGTGAAGACCACCAGCGACATCACCCGCGGCTTCATCAAGGCCATGTAGTCGCCGACGCTCGCGATGCTCGGTTGCGGCCGCGATCGCAGCTGGGCCGCTCGGCACGTGAGCCGCGAGCTCTGCGCCTTCGCTGATCAGTGACATCTTCGCTTGTGCTCAGCTCGCTGGATCGCTCCGCTCATCCGGATGAATACGCCGGTCATTTGATCAGCGGCAGCTCGTTGTACTGATGGAACGGCGGCGGCGACGGCAGCGTCCATTCCAGCGTGGTCGCCCCTGCTCCCCACGGATTGTCGCCGGCCTTTTCCTTGCGCATGAATGCGAGGGCGACGCCGTAGAAGAACACCAACGCGCCCACCGCCGAGAGATAGGATCCGAGCGAAGACACCAGGTTCCAGCCGGCGAAGGCGTCCGGATAGTCGGCGATGCGCCGGGGCATGCCGGCAAGCCCGAGAAAGTGCTGCGGGAAGAACACGATGTTGACGCCGATGAAGGTCAGCCAGAAGTGCCACTTGCCGATCGTCTCCGAATACATGTAGCCGGACATTTTCGGGAACCAGTAGTACCATCCCGCGAAAATGGTGAAGACGGCTCCGAGCGAGAGCACGTAGTGGAAATGCGCCACGACATAGTAGGTATCTTGCAGCGAGCGGTCGACGCCGGCATTGGCCAGCACCACGCCGGTGACCCCGCCGACCGTGAACAGGAAGATGAATCCGATCGCCCACAGCATCGGGGTCTTGAACTCGATCGAGCCGCCCCACATCGTGGCGATCCAGGAGAATATCTTGATCCCGGTCGGCACCGCGATCACCATGGTCGCAACCACGAAGTAGGCCTGCGCCGCGGTCGACATTCCGACGGTGTACATGTGATGGGCCCAGACCACGAAACCGATGCCGCCGATTGCGACCATGGCATAGGCCATGCCGAGATAGCCGAAGACCGGCTTCCTGGAGAACGTCGCAACGATCTGGCTGACCATTCCGAAGCCCGGCACGATCAGGATATAGACCTCGGGATGCCCGAAGAACCAGAACAGGTGCTGGAACAGAACCGGGTCGCCGCCGCCATCCGGGGTGAAGAACGTGGTGCCGAAGTTGCGGTCGGTGAGCAGCATGGTAATGGCCCCCGCGAGCACCGGCAGCGCCAGCAGCAGCAGGAACACCGTGACCAGCTGCGACCAGACGAACAGCGGCATCTTGTGCATCGTCATGCCGGGAGCGCGCATGTTGAAGATGGTGGTGATGAAGTTGATGGCGCCGAGGATCGACGACGCGCCGGCAAGATGCAGCGACAGAATGGCGAAGTCCACGGCAGGACCGGGATGGCCGGTGGTCGAGAGTGGCGCATAGATGGTCCAGCCGGCACCGACGCCGGGCGCGCCGGGCTCGCCTTCGACGAACAATGATATCAAGAGCAGCGCGAACGACGCCGGCAGCAGCCAGAATGAGATATTGTTCATCCGCGGGAATGCCATGTCGGGGGCCCCGATCATGAGCGGCACCATCCAATTCCCGAAGCCGCCGATCATCGCCGGCATGACCATGAAGAAGATCATGATCAGTCCGTGCGCGGTGGTGAATACGTTGTAGGTATGGGCATCATGAAAGAACTGCAGCCCAGGATTCATCAGCTCGAGCCGGATGCCGATCGAGAGTGCGCCGCCGACCACGCCGCCGACCAGCGCAAAGACCAGGTACATCGTGCCGATGTCTTTGTGGTTGGTCGAATAGACGTAGCGCCGCCAGCCACGGGGATGATCGTGTGCGTCGTGGTGTTCGTGAGCGCCAAGAGCTTTTGCGGTCGTAGCCATCACTCAAGTCCTTCGAATCCGTCGTTGCACCGCTCACCCTGACGCGCCGTCGCGCCGCATCACCGAGCCGGCGAGCGCGCCGCCGATGCGACACTGGTCGGCGGCGCCGTTTTGTCGCGGGCGTATTTCTGCTTCGCCTGCTCGACCCAGGTGGCAAAGGCCTGCTCGTTCACCACGCGGACTGCAATCGGCATGTAGGCGTGATCCTTGCCGCACAATTCCGAGCACTGACCGTAATAGACACCTTCCCGCGTCGCCTTGAACCAGGTCTCGTTGATGCGCCCGGGGATCGAATTGACCTTGATGCCGAACGCCGGCACCGCGAAGGCATGGATGACATCGGAGCCGGTGGTTATTACGCGTACATTCCTGTTCACCGGCACCACCATCTCATTGTCGACCGCGAGCAGCCGCGGCTGCTCGGCCTTGCGCTCGCCGTCCTTGACCAGCAACGAATCGAATTCGAACTGGCCGTGGTCCGGATAGCTGTAGCTCCAGAACCATTGCTTGCCGGTAGCTTTCACGGTGAGGTCGATCGGAGGCAGCACGAGCTGAAAAAACAGCAGCTTGAACGAGGGGACCGCGATCACCACCAGGATCGCAATGGGAACGATGGTCCATGCCATCTCGAGCAGGGTATTGTGCGTGGTTCGCGCGGGTGTCGGATTGGCGCGCGCATTGAACTTGACGATGACGAGAACCAGCAGCAGCAGCACGAACGCGGTGATGGCGGTGATGATGTAGAGCAGGAAATCGTGAAACGACACGATGTTGTCCATCACCGGCGTGACCGATTGTTGCAGCCCGAGCTGCCAGGGCGAAGGCTGCCCGAGCACAGGCGATGCCGCGTCTGCGCCGGAGGGGATGACCAAGACTGTCGCAGCCCATGCGGCTATTCGCCTGAAGACCAGCATTGTCGCCGTTGCTCCTTCGAATGAGGCGCCGACGCCGGACGGGCCGTGCCGCCTGGGCCAATCGGCCGCGCCCGCACACGTTGAGCAAGACGTCCGCCCCTGGACGGGCTCCTCGGCGCATGCGGCGGCGCCACCTGAGGGGAATCCCGGCCTCTCAAACCACAATTCCCGGCGCCTCGCAATGCACCCGTTCACTCTCGCCTGCACTCTCGCCATGCGACCAAAGGCCGGGCGTGGAGCGCTGCCAAACGGCCGCCATTTCGACCCTTTCTCGGCCACAATGCGCTGCTTGACTAGGTATCAGCGCACAGGCTCCATCGTGGTTCCGAGGCACTGGCTTCGGCTCGGTTCGAGCATGGCGGGGGGCCACGCAGGTTCGAGGGCACGGGGAGCGCATGGGATCAATCAGCCGCGGAATGTTGGCTCAGGCAATGCGAGCGCTGTTGGCGGCGGCCGCGACGACGCTGCTGGCGGCAGCGTCGGTCGAGACGGTCGCGGCGCAGGGGGCGGTCAAGTCGGTCCACAATGACTGGCAGGTGCGCTGCGATACACCGCCCGGCGCCCAGGGCGAGCAATGTGCGTTGATCCAGAGCGTCACGGCGGAGGATCGCGCCAACGTCGGACTTACCGTGATCGTGCTCAAGACCGCCGATCAGAAGAGCCGATTGATGCGTGTGGTCGCACCCGTCGGCGTGCTGCTCCCCTCCGGGCTGGGGCTGAAAATCGACCAGGCCGATGTCGGCCGTGCCGGCTTCGTCCGCTGCCTGCCCAATGGCTGCGTTGCGGAGGTGGTCATGGACGACAACCTGGTCAAGCAATTGCGCGTGGGTCAGACCGCGACCTTCATCATCTTCCAGACGCCGGAGGAAGGCATCGGGTTCCCGATGAGCCTCAAGGGTTTCGGCGAGGGGTTCGACAAGCTGCCCAGTAGAGCATTTTCCGGAAAAGTGGAGACCGGTTTTCCGCAGAAAATGCGACCAACTAAAGAAGCTACAGGGCGTTTCCGATTCAACCTAATCGAAACGCGCTCTAACCGGCGCGGGCCCCGGCATTCCGTCAATTCCAATCGTGCGTGGCGGCCTCGCAAGTCGAGGCGCGGCAGACTATCTTTGCCCGCAGAGCCAATCCGGGTGCCATCATGACCTCACCGACCATCTCTCTTCTCGACCGCGCCGGCCTCGACCGCCAGGAGGTGGCGCGTCACATCGATCGCGGCCTCGCCGGCGCCGACGACGGCGAGCTGTATCTCGAATATGCGCAATCCGAGATGCTCGTCTTCGACAACGGGCGGCTCAAGCAGGCGACCTACGACACCGACCAGGGATTTGGCCTGCGCGCCGTGAAGGACGAGGCGGTAGGCTATGCCCATTCGTCCGACCTCTCGGAGGCGGCGTTAGCGCGCGCGGCGGATGCCGTGCGTGCCGTCAAGGGCGGCTATAGCGGCCGCTATGCCGAGCCGCCGGGTCGCAGCAATGTGCACCTTTACGGCGACGATAATCCGCTCGCAACGCCGGCCTTCGAGACCAAGGTCAGGCTCTTGGAAACTATCGACGCCTATGCCCGGGCCAAGGATCCGCGCGTGCGCCAGGTTTCGATTTCGTTCGGCGCCACCTGGCAGGCGATCGAGATCCTGCGGAATGATGGCGAAAGCTATCGCGATGTGCGGCCCCTGGTGCGCCTCAATGTCTCGGTGGTGGTCGGTGACGGCGAGCGCCAGGAAGCCGGCAGCCACGGTTATGGGGGACGCGAAGGCTTTTCGCGTTTCATCGAAAGTCACGCCTGGCAGGGCGCGGTCGACGATGCCGTGCGCCAGGCTCTGGTCAATCTGGAAGCCATGCCTGCACCCGCCGGTGAAATGGACGTGGTGCTGGGGGCCGGTTGGCCCGGCGTCATGCTGCATGAGGCGGTCGGCCACGGGCTGGAAGGCGATTTCAACCGCAAGCGCACCTCCGCCTTTGCGGGTCTCATGGGGCAACGGGTGGCTTCGAAGGGGGTGACCGTCGTGGACGACGGAACCCTTGCGCAGCGGCGCGGCTCGCTTTCGATCGACGACGAGGGCACACCGACCGGTCGCACCGTGCTGATCGAGGACGGCATTCTCGTCGGCTACATGCAGGACCGCCAGAATGCCCGCCTGATGGACATGAAGCCGACCGGCAACGGCCGGCGCCAGAGCCATGCGCATGTGCCGATGCCGCGAATGACCAATACCTTCATGCTCGCCGGCGAGCGTGACCCGAACGAGATCATCACATCGGTCAATAACGGCATCTATGCCGTCAATTTCGGCGGCGGCCAGGTCGACATCACGTCCGGAAAATACGTCTTCCAGGTTACCGAAGCCTACAAGATCGAAGACGGCAAGATCGGCCAGCCGCTCAAAGGCGCCATGCTGATCGGCAATGGCCCCACCGACCTCAACCGGGTGAGCATGATCGGCAACGACCTCGCGCTCGATACCGGCATCGGCACCTGCGGCAAGAACGGCCAAGGGGTGCCGGTCGGCGTCGGCCAGCCTACCCTGCGCATGGACCGGATCACCGTCGGCGGGACGGGCTGATCGCCCGAAACCGGCGGTCTTCCTGGGCATCGACGAAGCACGGCGCATGCGCATCAACATCTCCGACACTCTCGAGCACCGCCTGCGCAACATTGTTCGGGCGGAGCAGGAGAAACGTTGGTTGGAAGAAAACCGGGAAGCAATAGCGTCGATCAATGCGTTCATTGATCGCCACGGATTGCTCGCCGGGAGGCTCCGCTATCGGCCGGACACCCAGTGACCCGTCAATTCGATGTGGTTGCCAATCCCGATCCCATCGATGCAGTGCAGCGCCCTTATTTGGTGGTGTTGCAATCCGATCTCGGCTCGGGCCTGAGCTGACGGTCAAAAATACGCGATGCTGCGTCCGCAGGCGGCCACGAACACCCAGACCAGGAGCGAAACAGCGCCGACCATCCTGGCGCGGGCCGGCATGACCGCCCCGGGCGCAAGCCCGGCGACTTTGGCTTTTGCCCCGAATTCATAGAGTGCGACATTGACCAGGCCTGCCCCGACCAAGGCCATCTTCAGCTGGAACACGGGGTTGAGAGCAACGTGGCTCGCTTCGGCCGAGAACAGCAAGAAGCCCGTGAGCGCCATTCCGGCGAACGCGGCGATGGCGAACGAGCGCGCCCGCCCGATCACGAAACCCGGAGCAGTCGCGGAAAAGCCGCCGAGCAGACGCACATCCATCACTGCCAGTGCGCCGGCGAAGAAGACCAGCGCCACGATGTGACCGACATTCGCTGCCGGATAGACCCAGAGCGACTGGCGAATCGCCGCACCGAAGCCCGATTCTTCGAGTGCGATGAAGATCGCCGGCGCCTGCTCGTTCATCAACGCATCTCGTAGCTCTTGCCGTCAACCGTGATTCGTTCGGCCCGGATTTCGTCCGGCGTCGCAGTTGAGGGATAGCCGTATGCCGAGATGTTGTTGCCGACGGCGATGATCTTGGCAATCGCGCCGCGACTTGTCATGCGCGAGGTGGGCGCAAGCGTCACCGTCCAGACCTTGTCGCTGCCCCGAACGGTGAGGGTGGCGTGCGGGTTCTCGAACTTCGAAGTCAGGATGGGCCCGGTGACGGTGATCGGCTTGGCGGCATCGTAACTGCCCCAGCCGTGGTGGGCAAAAGCAGCGCCGGTGAGCAGCGCCGAAGCTGCGAGACAGATGACGGCTCTCGTCATGGTGACCTCCGAATAAGCTGGGACCCCTTTGCATATATAGCCCCGGCACCGTCGGCTTGCAGGGAAGGTCGATGCCCTATTCCGGCGGAATGATCATGGCCTGCGCACCCGCTATCTCACCACCCCGGAGATGCAGCATGGCTTGCGAGCCGGCCGCGTGATGCGATTCTTGAGATAGCAGACCGCCGAAGTGCCGACATAACCGGGACGCACATAGGTCCAGGCGCGGCAGCGTTCCTCGGCTTCGCAGGCGGCCTGGCACCTCTTTCCGGTCGGGTCGGCTGGCATGTCGAAATGCCGGTAGTCACCGCCGGACCGATCGACGCCGAACTCGGTTGATCCGCCACGCGGCTCGATGACGCCGGTGCCGCGCACCCCGGACACGCAGCATGTGGATGCAATTCGCGACGTAACCCTGGATTTGAGCCAGCAGACGGCATTGGTGCTTTCCGTGAGGGGATAGGAAAAGGCCCAGGCCCGGCAGCGCGCATCCCGCTCGCAGCGGGCGGCGCACTGGGCAGGGTCGCCCGCGCGCAGGGTAAAATTGGCATAATCCCCGCCTGGGCGGTCGAACCCGACCTGCGCGCGCAACGGCAGGCCGAACAATGTCACTGCGGCCAGCAACACGAAGCTCAGCGCGAGCCTGTCTCGCCTCATCTTCGGATCCCTCGCTCGCGCCCCGCATCAATACGCGTATTCCTGGAAAACCGGCTCGACGCTCCCGCCCCAGGCACCATGAAATTTTTCCAGTAGCTCTTCTGCCGGCGTGATCCCGCGTGCGACGTAGTCCTGGAGCGGACGCAGATAGCGGCTCTCATCATTACCATTGGAGTCCAGCCGCTGCCGGCCGGCCAGCCCCTTCCCGGCCAGGTCGAGGGTGGTCTTGGCAAGTTGCAGCGCGCCCTGCCCTGCGATCGTCGCCCTGAAGCCGAGCTTCGGCACATCGTCACGGAGTTTCTGCCGCTCGGCCGCAGTCCAGTTCTTGACCAAATCCCAGGCGGCGTCGAGCACGCTTTCATCATACAGAATGCCGGCCCAGTAGGCGGGCAATGCCGGCAGCCGTCGCCACGGACCGCCGTCCGCACCACGCATTTCCAGGTAGCGCTTGAGTCGCACCTCCGGGAAGATCGTTGAAATGTGGTTCGCCCAGTCGGAGAGGGTGGCGCGCTCGCCGGGCATGCCATGCAACTTCCCCGCCATGAGGTCGCGGAAGGACTGGCCGGCGACATCTATGTAGCGTTCCCCGCGCTTGACGAAATACATCGGCACGTCGAGCGCATAGTCGACGTAACGCTCGAAGCCCATGCCCGGCTCGAACGCCCATGGCAACATCCCGGTGCGGTCCCGATCAGTGTCGCGCCAGATCTCCGAGCGGAACGAGAGGAAGCCGTTCGGCTTACCCTCGGTGAACGGTGAATTCGCGAACATCGCAGTCGTGACCGGCTGCAGCGCGAGTGCGACTCGCAGCTTCTTGACCATATCGGTTTCGGAACAAAAATCGAGATTGGTCTGCACCGTGCACGTTCGGTACATCATGTCGAGACCGTATTTGCCTACTTCAGGCATATAGGCGGTCATGATGCGGTAGCGGCCCTTCGGCATCATCGGAATATCGGTGCGGCGCCAGTTCGGCGTCATGCCGAGCCCGAGAAAACCGAAGCCGAGCGGACGCGAGATCTCCTTGACCTGCGCAAGATGCGCCATCAATTCCGAGCAAGTCTGATGCACGGTCTCTACCGGCGCGCCTGACAACTCGAACTGGCCGCCCGGCTCCAATGAGATCGCACCTCCGCCGGTGACGTCGTACAGGCCGATGACATTGCCGTCCTCGACGATCGGCTCCCAGCCGAGCAGGTGCTGCATGCCCTCGAGCAGCGTCCGGATACCCCGGCGGCCGTCGTAAGGTACCGGCTTGTGATCTTCGACAGTGAACACGAACTTTTCGTGCTCGGTCCCGATGCGGAACTGCGATCTCGGCTTATTGCCGGCTTCGAACCAGGCGACGAGGTCGTCGCGCGATTCGATCGGCGTCATGTCGACTTGGTCGCGAGCCATCCGGGGTCCCGATGGAAAGGGCCGCGACCATACACGGCGGCTGCAAGGAAGGGCAATTGGGTCGGCGATGTCGGCGATCGCGGCACCGCCGCCCTGTTTTCGGACGAACAACCCGCGTTGCTCGCGGCATTTGGGCACCTTCGCGGAAAACTATTCGGCCACTCGTGCGTTGAATGGAGCGCGGGAGCAACTCCGGGCGTAGCAATGACGAGTGGCCACCGTGATCCTCACCCCCAATCGCAACGTCTGGCGCGTCGAACGGGCGGACCGAGCGGCGATCCTCACCTGATGCGAGCTATTTCGGCGCTTTGCGCGAGGCGTTGATCAAGGCGCATTCGACCGTTTTCATCGTCGGATGGGATCTTGACGGCCGCACCCGGCTGGTAGGCGAGAGCGGTAAGGCAGACGACGGTCTCCCTGCAACGTTCGCTGAATTCCTTGCCGCCTTGGTCGAGCAGAGGCCGCGGCTGAAGATCTACATCCTGGTGTGGGATTATTCGTTGCTTTATGCTACGGAGCGCGAGCCGTTTCCGGCTTTTTCGATGCACTGGCGCATGCCCCGTGGCATCCGCTATTGCCTGGACGATCACCTGCCGGTGGGCGCCTCGCACCATCAGAAGATCGTCGTGGTGGATGATGCGATCGCCTTTTCCGGCGGACAGGATTTGACCATCCGGCGCTGGGACAGCACCGAGCATCGTCTTGCCGATCCGCACCGCATGGACCCCTCGGGATCGCCCTATGCTCCGTATCACGACGTCCAGACCGTGGTGGACGGCAGCGCCGCGCTCGCGCTCGCCGAGCTTGTGCGCGAGCGATGGCGAAGCGGCGCCTGCGAGCGCACGCCGCGCGTGCACCGGCGGGGGGATCCCTGGCCGACGAGCGTCGCCCCCGATCTCACCGGCGTCGATGTCGGGATCGCCCGCACCTATCCTGCGGTCGAGGAAAACGAGGAAATCCGCGAATGCGAAGCGCTTGTTCTTCGATTCCGTCGACTGCGCCGAACGTACCATCGTGATCGAGAACCAATACCTCACTGCCACCAGGTTTGCCGGCCGCGTCGCCAAGCGCATGCTCGAGAAACCCGAGCTCGAAGTCCTCATCATTGCACCCAAGCACGCCCATTCCTGGCTCGAGGAGCAGACCATGCATGCCGGTCTCGGCCGGTTCATGCGATTGTTCGCCGACGCCGGCGTGAGCGAGCGCGTAGCGTTGCTGCATCCGCAGGTGAGCGAGGGCGGCAAGCACTGCCGATGTCATGATCCATTCCAAGGTCATGGTCGTCGACGACGTTTTGCTGCGGATCGGATCGGCAAACCTGAACAACCGCTCTTTCGGTCTCGATACCGAGTGCGATCTTGCCTTCGAGGGGAAAACGCCGGCCCAGCGTGCGGCAATCGTTCACGTCCGCAATCGCATGCTCGGCCACTTTTGCGGTACCCCGCCGAAGAGGTGGCAGCATCGCTGTCCCGCACAGGCTCGTTGATCGCCGCCGCCCGCTCGCTCCGGTGCGGCGGCCATAGCCTCGAGCCGATCGATCTTGCCGGTGCCCAGAACGGCCCGGCGATCGGCGCTGGAGATCGTCGCCGATCCCGAGCGCCCGATCGCCCCGCCGGCATTTTTGCAGAGCTTCGTCGGTGAGCGTCCGCCAGCACAACGCCTTCGCCGCGTCGCCAAGATCGTCGGGTTCGGAGTTGTCATCATTGCGCTGATCCTCGCCTGGCGCTTCACCCCGCTCTCGGCGCTTGCCGATCCTCAGAGCATTCGGGAATGGCTTGCCGACATCGCCGACATGCCGGCAGCGCCCTTGATCGTGCTCGCCGCATTCGTCATCGGCGGCCTTCTGGTGTTTCCAGTGCTGTTGCTGATCGCGGCGACGGCTGCCGTGTTCGGACCTTGGCTCGGCTTCGCCTTGGCCGGCACCGGCGCAATTGCGAGCGCAGTCGTGACTTATGCGCTCGGCGCTGCGATCGGCCGCAATGCGATGGAGAATGTCATGGGACCGCGGCTCAATCGCGTGCGCCGCGGCATCGTTCAACGCGGCGTGCTCGCCGTGGCGGCGGTCCGGCTCGTTCCCGATCGCACCGTTCACGCTGGTCAATCTGGTCGCCGGCGCCAGCAAGATCCGGTTTGCCGATTATCTGCTCGGCACCATCATCGGCATGGCGCCCGGCCTCATTTTGATGTCCGCGCTGGGCTATCAGATCTGGAGCATCATTACGGAGCCGACGCTGACGAACATCCTGCTGTTCGTCCTGGCGGTGCTCGCCTGGCTCGCCGCATCGATTGGCGGACAGGCCCTGCTTCTGCGCTGGCGGAGGCGCGGCAATTGAGGGGCAGAGCCGGTATCGTCCGCGTGATGACATGGAACATCCATGGCGGTGTCGGACACCGACCGCCGCTTCGATCTCGGACGCGTGGTGGATACGATCGCACAACATCATCCCGATGTCGTCGCGCTGCAGGAGGTCGATTCCCGGCGAACCGTCGCCGCGGGCGGCTCGCCGTTCGCCGTCTTGCGCGAAGCCGTCGGCGATCACGGGATCGAAGCGAAATCGATCACCACCGCGGACGGCGAATACGGCCAGATGGTGGTGAGCCGCTGGCCTTTCAACTCGACACGAATTCACGACATCACCCACGCCAAACGCGAGCCGCGGCGCGCCATCGAGGTCGAGATTTCAGCGCCGGGCGGCACGTTCCGGCTGGTTGCCGCGCATTTCGGCCTGAGCCTTTCCGAGCGACGGCGCCAAGCACGCCGACTGGTGGCAATCGCTCGCCAGCACACCATGACGACCGTGATGCTCGGCGATTTCAACGAATGGTTCTGGCCGGCTTCGCTGCGCGGCGCGCTCGGGCGCGAGCTGCCTGCCCGTACGCGCATACGCGACATTCCCTTCCTGGTATCCGCTCCTGCACCTGGACCGGATTTTCTGCTGGCCGCCCGGAGCGATGCAGGCGAGCTTCGTCGACCGCGGCGCCCGTCGTGCATCCGACCACCTCCCGGTGGTGGCTGACATTTCGCTGACCTGAGCGGTTGCGCATGACCGCTTCGGATCAGCCTGCGATCGGCTCGCCCGACTTGCGGAAAAAACGACGGCCGGTGTCGTCGCGCTCCAGCATGAAATCGACGTCGGGATAGTGGACGCGCTCGCGCTCGGCACGCGTACCGATCTCGAGATAGACCGCGTCACGATCGGTGCGATTGACCAGGCAATGAGCGATACCGCTGCCGGCCTTGAAGCCGGCTGCGTCTCCGGCGGTGAGCAGGGTCTCGCCGTCATTCTCCTGCAGCACCAACTCGCCCTCGAGCATCAGGATGAACTCGTCTTCCTGTTCGTGCCAGTGGCGCAGCGCAGAGGCCGAGCCCGGCTCTGATGCGGGTAATGTTGACGCCGAACTGGGTCAGGCCGGCAGCGTCGCCGATCTTCTGCTTGACGCGCCCGGAAACAGTCGCGGCAAACTCCTTCGGATAGGATGTGATCCGTTCCGCCGGAACCTTTGCTATGTCGATCTTTGGCATTGCTTTCCGCATACCGAGAGCGCCGGCGGAGCCCTATCATAAGCTGCGCGCGATCAGAAGCTTCATGATCTCGTTGGTGCCGGCATAGATGCGCATGACCCGCGCGTCGCGGTACATGCGCGAAATCGGATATTCCTCCATGTAACCATAGCCACCGAAGAGCTGCAGGCAGCGATCGATGATCTTTCCCTGCAGGTCGGTGAGCCAGTACTTGGCCATGGAGGCAGTCACGGTATCGAGCGCGCCGTCGAGATAGCGCTCGATGCAGTGGTCGTGAAAGACCCGTCCGATCGTTGCCTCCGACTTGCATTCGGCGAGCACGAATTGCGTGTTCTGAAACTCGATGATCTTCTTGCCGAAGGCTGCGCGCTGCTTGACGTAGTCGATGGTGAGCGCGAGCGCGCGCTCGATCATGGCCTGGGCATGGACGGCAACGATGAGGCGCTCGCGCGGCAGATCATTCATGAGCTGCGCGAAACCCTGGCCTTCCTCGCTGCCCAAGAGATTTTCCGGCGGCAGCTTCACGTCCTCGAAGAACAGCTCGGAGGTGTCGGCGGCATCGAGACCGAGCTTCTTGAGCTTGCGGCCGCGGCGGAACCCCGGCGCATTTTCGGTCTCGACCACCATCAGCGAGACACCCTTGGCGCCCGCGTCGGCATCGGTCTTGGCGACGACGATGATCAGGTTGGCGTGCTGGCCGTTGGTGATGAAGGTCTTGGAGCCGTTGAGCACATAGCCGTTGCCGGATTTTCTGGCCGTGGTGCGCACGCCCTGCAGATCGGAGCCGGTGCCCGGCTCGCTCATCGCGATCGCACCGACGAGCTCGCCGGTCACGAGCTTCGGCAGCCAGCGTCGCTTCTGCTCTTCGGTCCCGTAGTGCAGGATATAGGGAGCAACGATGCCGGAATGGAGCGGCGCGCCGAAAGAATCGAATCCCGCGAGACTGAGCTCCCGGCCGATCACCGCCTCGTGCGCGAAAGTGCCGCCCGACGCCGCCATAGTCTTCCGGGACTGCCGGGCAGAGGAGGCCGGCCGCGCCGGCCTTGGTCCACACTTCACGATCGTACATGCCCTCCTCGTTCCAGCGTTCGAGCTGCGGAACGATATTCGGCCGCGATGAAGCGCCTCGCCTGCTCCTGGAGCAGCACGAGGTCCTCGGTCATCCAACCAGGTCGGGGAAGGCTGAGGACATCCATGTCGAAATCCTGTTGATCGCCACGATCCGAACGCCCGCTGCCGCGCAATGCGAGAGCGGCGGGTCGTTGACAAGCGGACGGCACTTTTTCACAACCGGCGGGTCGAAGCAAAAGGACAATCCTCATGCGGCCGGTCTACCAGCCTCACAGCGATCCGCCTACGCGATGCGCGCAACCTGCGGCACGCGCATCAGCCACTTGTGTTCAGCCGGCACGATATGTCATCGGCCGCAGCTCTGATCTCTGCGATGGTGCGCGGTGGCACATTCGAGGACCGCAGGCTCGGCAGGACCGAGCGGCTGGCCATCCGACCATTGACGATCTACACGAGATCGGCGGCGCAAGGACGAGCGGCGTTCGGCGCTGTTTGCCCGGCGCTGTTGCTGTCAGCTATTGGTCGCCCTCGCCGCTGTAGGCACCGCCCCTCTCGTGGCCGGGATTGTTCCGATCCCTGCCATGGTGATCGCGCTCCTGATCGGCATCGCGCTCAATCCACTGGCGCGCCGGCCCGCATTTCAACCCGGCATCATCTTCTGCCTCAAGATCGTTTTGCGCTGGGCGGTGGCGTTGCTCGGCCTGCGCATTGCGCTCGGCGACATTGCGGCGCTGGGATGGTCCACGGCGATCCTGGTCATCGTGACGATGGCGGCAACGCTGGCCGCCGGCTTCTTGATTGCACGCGCCTTGGCGCTGCAGCCGGCATATGCGGCATTGGCGGGCGCGGGCACCGCGGTATGCGGCGCATCCGCGACGCTCGCGACATCGATCGTCCTGCCGGACTATAAAGGCAAGGAAACCGACGTCGCTTTCGTCGTCGTTGCAGTCAATGCGCTCTCGACCGTGGCGATGGTGACCTATCCGCTGGTTTGCATCTGGCTCGGTTTCGATCCGCAGACCACCGGCGTGATGCTGGGCGCCACCATTCACGACGTCGCGCAGGTCGTCGGCGCCGGATACGCGGTCTCCGACGAGACCGGCAATACGGCAGTGATCGTCAAGCTGTTCCGGGTATTTCTGATGTTGCCGGTGGTCCTCGTGATCGGCTGGCTGTTTGCTCGGCGGACCGTCGCGAGTGCCGCCGCGAAGATTCCCGTCCCGGTTTTTGCGCTCGTCTTCGTCGCCTTGTGCGTGCTCAACAGCATCGCGCCGCATTCCCCGAGCTTGCGCCGAGCTTTGCATGTGGATCAAGGCCCCGCTGATCGAGGCATCCACCTGGGGCCTCGTGATTGCGATCGCAGCGCTCGGCCTCGGCACATCGCTGACCGCCATCGCCGCGCTCGGCTGGCGTCATGTCGCGACCATCCTGGGCACGACGCTGGTCATCCTGGTTGCCGTGACGGCAGGTCTGATCCTGCAGTGACGCGCCTCGACAGGAGCTCGTAGATCGCGCCGACCTTCTGCATTGCGCCGCGTTCCGGCGAAGCTGGCTGTGATCAAACTGCCCCGGCCAGGATGCGCCCGGTGCTTCTCCTGACCGCATGCCTTAACGGTCTGTTTACCCCGAGCAGGGAAAAACTGGGGCCTGAGGGCACAGGGCCACGCTTGTCATCCACCGCCTGTTAACGGAGCGCCGGTTCCGACAAGGGCCGTTCGACTCCCGCTCCTCGCCCTGTCCAACATGCGGATGCGGGCATGAATTCTGGAGTTTCGTGGCAAGTAGAAGGAGTACGGCAGCACGCGCGCGACACCGCCCAGGAAGCCGCGCGCCGTGCCGGCATGTCGGTTGGCGAGTGGCTCGACGCGCATCATCCTCGATTCGGCTTTGCATGACGGAGTCGATCCGAGGCGGTCGGAGCGCCCGCACAACGATCGCTGCGAGCACCACAAGACGAAAGCCATGAGGCAGGGTCGAGCCGGCAGGTCGCATGCAACGATACGAGGATCATGCATTTGCCGAGGCGGCGACCAACATCGCCAGCGCGCCCTCGACGGCTACCCACGCATCAGTGCCGGCGCCGCCCTCGTCCAGCCGGCGACGACATCCGACCCGCTCTCGCTCCGCGTACGCAGGATCTGTCCAGCCACGAGCAACAGCTTCGGCAGATCAACAGCCGGATCGCGGCCTCGGACAGCACCATACGGACTGGACACTGCGGTCAACACGCTGCGTGACGATCTCGCCGAGATCGGGCTGATGCTGCAGGAAGCGATGCCGCGCAAGGCGATCGAGGGCTCGAGAGCGAGGTGCGAAAGCTCTCCGACGCGCTCGAAGCGCGCAATCAGCGTCGCCAGAACGAGCCTTGTGAGCTCGGAGGCGTGGTCAAGGGACTGATGGAGAAGATCGATCGCCTCCAGCTTGCCCTCCCCAACCATGCGGGGATCAAGCATCTCGAGGAGCGCATCGGCAAGCTGGTGGAGAAGCTGGATGCCTCCGACGCTCGGCTCGGCCATCTCGAGGCGATCGAGCATGGTCTGACCGAGCTGCTGATGCATCTCGAGAACCAGCGCGTGCCGCGCTTGGCGCGGGTGCGAGCCTCGTCACAACTGCCGGCGCGCGAAGCGCCGTCACGCAATATCGCCGACCTCGGGCAAACCGAAAGCACGTCGCAAGGTACGCTCGGGCTCGTGCATGATCCGCTCAGGCAGGTGCCGGTCACCGCCCCCTTCCTGGTCGCTGCTTCGGAGCCGATGGAGATCGCACAGACCCTCAGGCCTGCAGACCTGCCTGCGCTCGAGCGTCGGCCCATCGACCCCGATCTGCCGCCCGATCGTTCTCTCGAACCGGGCTCCGGTGCGGCGCGCGGACCCGATGCCCGCTCGCCTGCCGACCGCATCGTGGCTTCCGAAGCAGCACTCGACGAAGTCAAGCTCTCGATCCCTTCGGATCCCGGCGGCAAGGCGCACTTCATCGCCGCAGCACGCCGTGCCGCACAGGCGGCTGGCCGCGATGGTGGAGCCAGGAGCGGTGCTCGTGCGTCGAACGAAATTGCATTCGCAGCCGGCAAGCTCGCCACCCGGCTCGATCGATGGCGCGCTCTGGTGGTCGGGGTGCTCGCACTCGCGCTCGTGCTCGGGTCGGCGCAACTCGCAAGGACCTTGTTGAGGGCTGGCGAGGAAACGGAACCGAGGTCTGCAAATCCATCGCGCGTTGTTCCGGCGCCGATTGCTTCCGCAATGCTTGCAGAGCCTGCCTCGACGCAAGAGCAGGCTTTGCCCGCACCTCCCGCCCTACCCGCACCGCCGGCCCCACTCCTCGCACCTGCGGCGTCTCACCAGCCGCCAATCGTCCCAGCGGTGGAGGACACGCAACCGCCGACGGTCGCTGTTGATCCTCCACGCGAGATCATGCCCGTCGTGCCGGCAGCCCCGAAGGCAGAATCCGTGCCGACCGTAGCCGAGGGCGAAATCCAATTGCCGGCAGCCTTCGGCAGCGTTCTGCGTGCAGCCGCGGCCAAGGGCGATGCCAGCGCCCAATACGAAGTGGCGCTGCGCTATTTCGAAGGCCGCGGAGTGCCGCAGGATCCGACCGACAGGCGGCGGAATGGTTCGAGCGCTGCCGCCAAGCAGGGGCTGGTAGCCGGCGCAGTTCCGGCTCGGCGGCCTCTACGAGAAAGGGCTCGGCGTAAAGAAGAATCTCGAACGCGGCGCGCCGCTTCTACCTCGCCGCCGGGAAGCCCGGCCACGCCAAGGCGATGCACAATCTGGCCGTGCTCTATGCCGAAGGCATCGACGGCAAGCCGGACTATCAAACCGCGGCCGCATGGTTCCGCAAGGCGGCCGACTACGGCATCGCCGACAGCCAGTACAACCTCGCGATCCTCTATGCCCGCGGCATCGGCGTGGAGCAGAATCTGGCCGAAGCCTACAAGTGGTTTGCGCTCGCGGCGCGCGACAGGCGACGCGGAAGCGGCCAAGAAGCGCGACGATATGGCCGCCGCCTCGACCAGCAGTCGCTGGCAGGCCGCTACGCAGGCGGCGCAAGCCTGGAAACCGCAGCCGCAGCCGGACGCCGCGGTGCAGGTCAAGACGCCGCCGGCGGCTGGGAACGCCGGACAGGCCCGTCGCCGGCCGCCCCGCCAAGCGCAAGCCGCGCCGCGGCGCGGACCCAAGCTCGACCTTGCGACCCCGCATTCCTGCACAATAAGAAATGAAGGAAGGCGTGGTGGGCGCAACTCGCATCGGTTGCATGCGCTCACCTGCCCGCTCGAGCCCCGGGCCGATTCGCGCGGGGCGTCCGGCAAGCCCTCGCCACGATTGAGCGCAAGTCGGCTGCGCCGATTTCGGTCGCAAATTCGTCGAACGTGACGTCGCAGGGCGACGCGCCGCGAATTCGGTCGAGACTCGAGTCGACTTTTCGCAAGGGCCGGCAGCGCCGGTTCCGCGCAGCATTCGAGCCTCGAACCGAGGACCCGCGCCCGTGCAGATCTACCTTCCGATCGCGGACCTGCCGGTCAACGTCTTCGTCATTCTGGGCATGGGGCTCGCGGTCGGATTCATCTCCGGCATGTTCGGCATCGGCGGCGGCTTCCTGATGACGCCGCTGCTGATCTTCCTCGGCATCTCGCCGGCGGTCGCGGTGGCGAGCGTCACCAGCCACATCGCCGCCTCGTCCTTGTCCGGCGCGATCAGCTATTGGCGGCGCCGCGCGATCGATCTCGCGCTCGCCTTCATGCTGCTCGCCGGCGGCATCATCGGCACCGCCTTCGGCGTCTGGCTGTTCACGACTTCTGCGCGCGCTCGGCCAGCTCGACATCACCATCGGCGTTTCCTACGTGCTGCTGCTCAGCATCGTCGGCGCGCTGATGGTGGCCGAGAGCGTGCGCGCGATCATCCGCGCGCGGCAGGGCAAGCCGGTCGAGCTGCGCCGGCCCGGCAGCCACACCTGGATTCACGGCCTGCCGTTCAAGCTGCGCTTCAAGCGCTCGCGCATCTATGTCTCGGCGATTCCGGTCTGGGGCATCGGCTTCTTCATCGGATTCATCGGCGCCGTCATGGGCATCGGCGGCGGCTTTCTGCTGGTGCCGATGCTGATCTACCTGCTGCGGGTGCCGACCGCGACGGTGATCGGCACCTCGATGGTGCTCACGCTGGTCACCATGGCCTCGGCCACCGTGATGCACGCCGCGACCAATCATCTGGTCGATGCGGTGCTCGCGCTGATCCTGATGGTCGGCGGCGTCACCGGCGCGCAGTTCGGCGCCCGCGCCGGGCAGAAGATGCGCGGCGAGCGGCTGCGCCTGCTGCTCGGCCTGCTGGTGCTCGCGGTCGGCATTCGCTTCGCGCTCGATCTCGTGTTGCCGCCGGAGAACCTCTATTCGATCCGGCCACTGGATGACCGAGCCATGAGGCGGCGTTTGCGACTATGCTGCTTGCTGCGCTCGCGCTCGGCGCGCTCGCCGGGCCGGCGGTGCCGGCCGACGGCCGAGCGGCTGATCGCCTCGCTGTCCAATCACCGCGTGATGGTGACTTCGAACTTCACCGGCGACGAGCTCGTCCTGTTCGGCGGCATCGAGCAGGATGCGGCGTCGCGGCCGCGGCGCGGCGGCTACGACATCGTCGTCACCGTGACCGGGCCGCGCCAGACCGTGGTGACCTTCCGCAAGGCGCGAGTGCTCGGCATCTGGGTCAATGCCGATTCGCGCGTGTTCGAGAATGCGCCGTCCTATCTCGCCGTGCTCTCGAACCGGCCGCTCGACGCCATCGCCAACGCCGAGACGCTGCGCCGCCTGCAGCTCGGCCTCGACAATATTCCGTTGCCGCAGCGCGCCAGCGTCAATATCGCCGATGCCGCGAGCGACGATCCGTTCCGCCTCGCCTTCATCAAGCTCAAGACCGAGCACGGGCTCTACCGCGAGGCGTCGAACGGCGTCACCTTCCTCACGCCGGTCGCTGTTCCGCGCCTCGATCCCGCTGCCGGCCGAGGTGCCGGTCGGGATCTACGAGGTCGACGTGAGGCTGTTCGCCGACGGCGCGCTGATCGCGCGCGCGCCGGCCCCGTTCGAAGTCTACAAGTGCGGGCTTCGAGCAGTTCGTCACCATCGGCCGCGCGCGACCACGGCCTGCTCTACGGCCTCGCCACCGCGATGATGGCGCTCGCCACCGGCTGGTTCGCCTCGGTGGTGTTCAGGCGCGACTAGACCGTGCTGCATCGCTCAGTCCGCGACATGGCAGCATGCCGGATTGCTGGCGCGCGACAGGCGATAGAGCTGCGGCCGTCCCTCGCCCAGCATATGCGCGGTGAAAGCGAGCGTGCCGAACACGTCGGCGAAGGCGCGGTCGCGCACATTGAGCCCGCCGGCATAGGCGCCGAACGCCGGCATCACCAGGCGCGCGCCGTCGCTCGCGAAGCAGCGCCGGCTCACGGTGCGGCCGCGCGCGCTCACGCGCGCGACCGGATGCAGATGGCCGGCGATCTCGCCGGCTGCGCCGGTCGGCTCGTGGCGGAAGATCAGCGCGCCGATCGCGAGCGCTGCCGGCGAAGCTGCCGCCGATGCCGCCGCGCCGGATCGGGATCGTGATTGCCGGTGATCCAGATCCAGTCGCGGCCGCGCTGGAGCGCGGCGAGCGTCGCGCGGTCGGTCGCCGCGATGCGTGCCGGACCGTCGCCGTCGTGAAAGCTGTCGCCGAGCGCGATCACGACGCGCGGCGCGTAGCGGGCGATGAGGCGCGCCAGCCGCGCCAGCGTCGCGGCGGTGTCGTAGGGCGGCAGCAACACGCCGCGCGCGGCGAAGCTCGAGCCTTTCTCCAGATGCAGGTCGGCGAGCGCGAGCACGCCTTCCTCGGGCCAATAGAGCGCGCCGGCGCAATCGGCGACGAGCGCGACGCCGGCGATCGAGACCTCGCCCGTCGCAGGCCGCGGCGATCGTGCCATCGCATCAGCTCACTGCATCGCCTCCTTCACCAGTTCCGCCTCGGCTTCCGCCAGCAGCGCTTCCGACGCCTCGCCGTAAACCAGTCTCGCGGCCGATCTCCAGCATCACCGGCACCGCCAGCGGCGAGACGTGATCCAGCGCCTTATGGACGATTCGGCCCTTGATGCGCGAGAGCATTTCGCCGAGCCGGCGGATGTCGAGCAGGCCGGTCGCGGCGTCGGCGCGCGCGGCGCGCAGCAGGATATGGTCGGGCTGGTGCTTGCGCAGCACGTCGTAGACCAGATCGGTCGAGATCGTGACCTCGCGGCGCGACTTTTCCTTGCCGGGAAAGCGCCGCTCGATCAGGCCGGCGATGATCGCGCAGGTGCGGAAGGTGCGCTTCATCAGCGCCGATTCGGCGAGCCAGGCTTCGAGATCGTCGCCCAGCATGTCCTCGTCGAACAGGGCCGCGAGCGAGAACTCGCCGCGCTCGATGCTGCAGCGCGACGTCGCCGAGCCCCCAGACCGCCAGCGCATATTCGTTGGCGACGAAGCCGAGCGGGCGCAGCCGCGCGCGCTCGAGCCGGCGCGTGAGCAGCATGCCGAGCGTCTGGTGCGCAAGCCGGCCCTCGAACGGATAGCAGACGAGATAGTGCTTGTCGGCGCGCGGGAAGGTCTCGACCAGCAATTGCCGTGGCCGCGGCAGCAGCGAGCGCCATTCCTGGATCTCCAGCCATTCGCGCACCTGCTCGCGGCAGCGGCCGCCATTGCTGATGGTCGGAGATGATCTTGCGCACGCGATCGGCCAGATAGGTCGAGAGCGGAAATTTCCCGCCCTCGTAGGACGGCACCTTGGGATCTTCCGCCGTTGCGCGCGAGACATAGACCTCGTCCTCGACCAGCGCCTCGTATTTCAGGATCTCGCCGGCGAAGACGAAGGTGTCGCCGGGCACCAGCGTCTCGATGAAATATTCCTCGACCTCGCCGAGCAGCCGCCCGCCGCGCGGGATCATCCTGGAGGCGCGCGAGCGCACGAGCCGCACCTTGAGCATGTCGGCCTCGACGATGGTGCCGACATTCATGCGGTAGCGCTGCGCGATCATCGGATGGCTCACGCGCCAGCGGCCGTCCTTGTCCTGCCTGATCTTGGCGAAGCGCTCGTAGGCTTTCAGCGCATAGCCGCCGGTCGCGACGAAATCGAGCACCGCGTCGAAATCGGCGCGGGCGAGGCCGGCATAGGGCGCGGCGCTCTTCACCTCGGCATAGAGCTCATCGGCGTGGAACGGCTCGCCGCAGGCCGAGCCGAGCACGTGCTGCGCCAGCACGTCGAGCGCGCCGGCGCGCGCCGGCGGCGTATCCTGCGCGTGTCTCGGCGATGGCGCCGAGCGCAGCGGTGCATTCGAGCACCTCGAAGCGATTCGCCGGGATGAGCACGCCCTTCGACGGCTCGTCCATGCGGTGATTGGCGCGGCCGATGCGCTGCAGCAGGCGCGACGCGCCCTTGGGCGCGCCGACATTGATCACGAGATCGACGTCGCCCCAGTCGACGCCGAGATCGAGCGAGGAGGTGCAGACCACCGCGCGCAAGCTGCCCCTCCGACATCGCCGCCTCGACCTTGCGGCGCTGCGCGACGTCGAGCGAGCCATGATGGAGCGCGATCGCGAGCGCGTCGTCGTTGATGCGCCAGAGCTCCTGGAAAATGCTTTCGGCCTGGCTGCGGGTGTTGACGAAGACCAGCGTGGTCCGGTGTCGCCTGATCAGCTCGTATATCTCGCCGAGCGCGTGACGGGCGGAGTGGCCGGCCCATGGCAGGCGCTCGGCGGTATCGAGCATGGTGACCTCGGGCTGGGCGCCGCCCTCGCGCCACGACGAGATCGGCCGCGGCAGTGCCGTGCTCCGGCTGCGGCACCAGAAAGCGACGCAGATCGTCAGGCTCGGCCACGGTCGCGGACAGTCCCACGCTGGCGAGATCGGGCGCCAGCTTGAACAGCCGCGCCAGGCCGAGCGAAAGCAGATCGCCGCGTTTCGACGTCACCAGTGCGTGCAACTCGTCGAGCACGACCCGCTGGAGCGAGCCGAACAGGTACGGCGCATCGGGTGTCGCCAGTATCAATGCGAGCTGCTCGGGCGTGGTGAGCAGGATATGCGGCGGGTCGCGCCGCTGGCGCTGTCGCTTCGAGGCCGGCGTGTCGCCGGTGCGGGTCTCGATCCGGATCGGCAGCCCCATTTCGGCGACCGGCCGCTCCAGATTGCGCGCGATATCGACCGCGAGCGCCTTGAGCGGCGAGATGTAAAGCGTGTGCAGACCGCCCGCCCGGCGGAGCTCGCGGCCGGTGGAGACATGCGCAAGTCGGGCTTGCCCGACTTGCGCAGTGCTCAATTCCACCAGGCTCGGCAAGAAACCTGCGAGCGTCTTGCCCGCCCCGGTGGGAGCAATCAGCAGCACCGAGCGGCCGGCTCGGGCCTTGGCCAACAGCTCGATTTGATGTGCCGCGGCGACCAGCCGCGGCGCGCGAACCAGCGAGCAAACACGTCCGGCAGAGGCGAGGCCGTGTCGGGTCCAGCCTGGACATCCGCGACGCGCGAACGATCCACCGGCTCCTTCGTTGCAGCCGCGCTTTTCTCCAAGCGCTTCATGCCGGCAACCCCCACAGTGATGCGCGGGAGAGTAACGCCGGCAAGTTTCGTCTACCTGTCATTGCGCGTTTTACAGCATATCTGACGCGGATGCGTCCCGAGGAGGTTTTGCTGCCGAGCGCGGCGGGCGTGTGCTGCAAGCTCGGCGGCTTTCATATCGATCCCACCCGTCCGGTGGACAAGGCCGTGATCACCCATGGTCATTCCGACCACGCCCGTGCCGGCCATGGCGCGGTGCTCGCCACGCAAGAGACGCTCGACGTCATGCGGCTTCGTTACGGCGAAAGCTTCGCCGGCGCCACGCAAGCCATCCGGTATGGCGAAAGCGTGAACCTGGGCGGCGCGACCGTGACCTTCCATCCCGCCGGCCACGTGCTCGGCTCGGCGCAGATCGCAGTCGTGGCCAATGGGCTGCGCATCGTGGCGGCGGGCGACTACAAGGATGTCGCCGATCCGACTTGCGTTCCGTTCGAGCTCGTTCCATGCGACATTTTCATCACCGAGGCGACCTTCGGCCTGCCGGTGTTTCGCCACGGCAATCCCGACGCCGAGATCGGCAAGCTCCTGCATTCCGCTGACCTTGTTCCCCGAGCGTGCCCATCTCGTCGGCGCCTATTCGCTCGGCAAGGCGCAGCGGGTCATCGCGCTCCTTCGCAAGGCCGGGCACGACGGGCCAGATCTACCTTCATGGCGCGCTGGAGAAGACCACTCGCTATTACGAAAGTCGCGGAATCGAGCTCGGCCGCATCGAGCTTGTGCGCGGAGCAAAGAAAACAGACCTTGCCGGCGCGATCACCGTGTGTCCGCCGTCGACCCTGAAGGAAGTCTGGTCGCGCCGCTTCCCTGATCCGTTGACCTGCTTTGCGTCCGGCTGGATGCGCGTGCGCGCGCGCGCCCGCCAGCATCTGGTCGAGTTGCCGCTGGTGATCTCGGACCACGCCGATTGGCAAGGCCTGACCGCCACCATTGCCGCAACCGGCGCCGCCGAAATCTGGGTCACCCATGGTCAAGAGGATGCGCTCGTCCATTGGAGCCGCACGCACGGCTTGCGGGCGCGTCCGCTGGACATCGTCGGATACGGCGATGAGGACGAGAGCGACGGTGTAGGCGAAATTGCCAATTCCGCCGAGACACCATGAACCGCTTCGCCGAGTTGCTCGATCGCCTTGCATATGAACCCAGCCGCAACAACAAGCTGCGGCTGATGACGGACTATTTTCGCAGCACGCCCGATCCCGAGCGTGGATGGGCGCTGGCGGCGCTTACCGGTGTGCTCACCTTCGCGCATGCCAAACCGGGAGTGATCCGCGCGTTGATCGCGGAGCGCACGGATCCGGTGCTGTTCGAGCTGTCCTACGACTATGTCGGCGATCTGTCCGAGACCGTCGCGCTCATGTGGCCGGCGCCCGCCCGTGCTCAGCACCAATGCGCTGACGCACTCTCTCTGTCGCAGGTGGTTACCGCGCTGGCCTCGCTCGGCAAATCCGAGTTGCCCGGCCAGATCGCGCGCTGGCTCGACCAGCTCGAGGAGACCGGACGCTGGGCGTTGCTGAAGCTCGTGACCGGAGGCCTGCGCATCGGTGTCTCGGCGCGGCTTGCCAAGACGGCGGCTGCCGCGCTCGGCGCGCACGACCCGCGGGAGATCGAGCTGATCTGGCCCGGCCTCGCGCCGCCCTATGGTGAGCTGTTCGCCTGGCTCGAGGGCCGCGCGGACCGGCCGGCCAATCGCGACCCCGCTCCCTACCGTCCCGCGATGCTCGCGCATGCCATCGATGAGGGCGATCTCGCCGCGCTCGATCCGAAGGAATTTCTCGGTGAATGGAAATGGGACGGCATCCGCGTCCAGGCGGTCGCGGGGTCAGCCGAGCATGGCAGAGTGACGGCACGGCTCTATACGCGCACCGGCGAGGATATTTCGGCGACCTTTCCCGATCTGCTGGAGGCCTTGCGGCTCCCGGCCGCGATCGATGGCGAGCTCCTGATCCTGCGAGAAGGACGCGTGCAGAGCTTCAACGTGCTGCAGCAGCGCCTCAATCGCAAGACGGTGACGGCGAAGCTGCTCGACGATTTTCCCGCGCATTTGCGTGCCTATGATCTTCTGGCCGAGGGCGACGAGGACGTGCGCCGGCTCCCCTTCGCGCAGCGGCGCGCGCGGCTGGAGCAATTCGTCGCGCGTCTCGATGAGCCGCGGATCGATCTGTCCCCCCTGGTGGCGTTCACGACTTGGGAGGAGCTCGCCGCCGCCCGCAAAGATCCGGCCGCCGCCGGCGCGGGTGTCGACGCCGGTGCCGTCGAGGGCATCATGCTCAAGCGCCGCGACGCCCCTTATGTGCCCGGCCGTCCCAAAGGCCCCTGGTGGAAGTGGAAGCGCGATCCCTTCATCGTCGACGCGGTGCTGCTTTACGCCCAGCGCGGCCACGGCAAGCGCTCGTCGTATTATTCCGACTACACCTTCGGAGTCTGGACCAGCGGCGAGGACGGCGACGTGCTGGTTCCGGTTGGAAAAGCCTATTTCGGCTTCACCGACGAGGAGCTCATCCAGATCGACCGCTTCGTCCGCCGCAATACCGTTGAGCGTTTCGGCCCCGTCCGCGAGGTGGTGCACAGGCCCGACCAGGGGCTGGTGCTCGAAGTCGCCTTCGAAGGCTTGCAGCGGTCGACCCGGCACAGATCAGGCCTCGCCATGCGCTTTCCCCGCATCAACCGGCTGCGCTGGGACAAGCCTCCCGGGGAAGCCGATAGGCTGGAAACCCTCGAGCGCATGCTGGAGAAGATCGAGTTCCGGCCGCGCCACCGCGGCAGCAACGAATCGCACTCTGTGATAGGAGCATCGCATGAGCCTGCCGACGGAAAGGCCGATGGCCAGCAATTCCCTCCACCGCTTCTTCGGCGGACCGCCTTTGTCCGTGATTTTTCGCCTCGTGCTGCTCTCGATCCTGATCGGAGTGATCCTCAAAGTGCTCGGGCTCGATCCGTTCAACATCCTGCGCAGCATCGAGGACCTGATTCGCGCGGTCTGGGAGATGGGTTTCGACGCCGTGTTATGGTTATTTCGATATTTCCTGCTCGGCGCGGTCATCGTCGTGCCGATCTGGCTGATCCTGCGGCTGCTGCGGGCGCCGGCAGGGCGTTGACGGGCAGCCTCGCCCACCGCCTGACTACCCCTGAAGTCCGCAAAACCCGTGACGAACACCACCGGCAGTCCGGTCAGAACTGGGAGGCGCCAGGCGGAGTCCCGCTCACCTTTTGCTATGGAATGGGTTGCTGAATTGTCCCGCTGAACCATGCCAGAAGTTCCAATCGGACGCTCCCGGTTCAGCTGGCCGCGGGCAATGGGAAGCCCGATTCGGACAAAAGAGCAGTTGGCCTCTGCCGCCGCATTCCTCACAGATGAAGAACCAAGAGCCGGCCGTTCCGTCACATGAGCAGCAAGCTTCGGAACGCAGTGCCGCGCCGCACTCGAGACAAAGATCGCCGTCTCTGGCCATCTTGTATGCCGACATCGCCATCTCTCCCTCGTTGAAGCACCGCGTGGTCAAGGATCGACTGTGCCTCGCCCCCGCGTGCGGAGTACTCGAGAAGACCTGAATCGTCTTGATTTGTGCTTATCAGCGCGAATATCGCGCAGGCGTGATGCAAGTCACAGTTTGTCTGGTTTTATTGCGAGTTTGTTGGCCGCTCTCGCAGCAATTTCAGTCGGAGAAGCACGACTGGGACAAGCCTCACAAGCAGCCGAGCACACACTGCGACTGTACCGGGTCGTCTGACACCACCAGCAGCGTGTTCGACTTTATGCCGATGTTCCTGGATACCTTTGGACGACTTCTTTGCGTGGTACTATGATCGTGCGGCAACTGCGATGGGAAGTGCCATGGGAGGCATTGGCGAGTGGCTGGCATCGATCGGCCTGGGAGAGTACGCCCAACGCTTCGCCGATGAAGCCATTGACCTCTCGGTCGTCCGCGATCTGACGGAGCAGGACCTCAAGGACCTCGGCGTCCTGCTGGTGGGGCATCGCCGCAAGATGCTGCGCGCCATTGCGGAGCTTGATAGGGCCGCTCTTGCACCGGCCGAAACAGCGACCGAACCGGTGCCGCCGGACGAGGCCGAGCGACGCCACCTGACGGTGATGTTTTGCGACCTGGTCGGCTCGACTGCCCTTTCGGCGCGCCTTGACCCCGAGGATATGCGGGAGGTGATGGCGCCTATCACACCTGCATCGCTGAGGTCGTCGGCCAATACCAGGGCGTCGTCGCCCGATACATGGGGGACGGCGTGCTCGCCTATTTCGGCTATCCTCACGCACATGAGGATGATGCGGAGCAAGCGGCGCGCGCTGGGCTCGCGCTGGTCGACGCCGTGGCCAACCTCCAGACAAACGTCGACACCGAGCTGCAGGTTCGCGTCGGCATCGCGACGGGCACGGTGGTTGTGGGCGATCTTCTGATCGGCGAAGGCGCTGTCAGGAGCAGGCGGTCGTTGGTGAGACGCCGAACCTCGCCGCGCGCCTGCAAACGCTGGCGGAGCCAGGGACAGTGTTGATCTGCCCGAGCACGCGCCGGCTCACTGGGGGGCACTTCGATTACCGCGATCTCGGCCCTCTCGCGCTGAAAGGCTGGGCGGAGCCGGTACCGGCTTGGCAGGTGCTGGGGACGAGCGGCGTGGAGAGCCGCTTCGAGGCGATGCACAAGACCAAGCTGCCGCCGCTGTTCGGGCGTGAAGAGGAGATAGAGCTGCTGTTGCGCCGGTGGCGACACGCCACGCAGGAGGAAGGCCGAGTGGTGATGCTTACGGGAGAGCCGGGTATCGGCAAGTCGCACATTGCGCTCGCGCTTGACGAGCGGCTCCAGAGCGAACCGCACATCACATTGCGCCATTTCTGCTCGGCGCATCATACCAACAGTGCTCTCTTCCCATTCATTGGCCAACTCGAACGTGCCGCCCGGTTCGAGCGCAGCGACTCGCCTGCGCAAAAGCTGTCCAAACTTGACGTTCTGGTCTGCGCAATCCACGGCGGACCCGGAACACGTGGCGGTTCTGGCCAACCTTTTCGCATTGCCGGCCAGCGATCGCTACCGACTACAGGAGCTGAGTCCACAGAAACGCAAGGAGAAGACGTTGGCGGCGTTGTTGGCTCAGCTCGATGGGTTGGCGGCACGGCAGCCGGTTTTCGTGATTTTCGAAGATATCCACTGGATCGACCCAACCTCGCTCGAGCTGCTCGCCGCCGCGGTGGAGCACGTGCCGCAGCTTCGGGTTCTGCTGCTCGTCACTGCCAGGCCCGAATTCACACCGCCTTGGCCGAGTGACCCGCACATGATGACGATCCCGCTCACCCGCCTTGACCGACGCGACGGCGCGGCATTGGTCGAGCGGGTGACGGGCGGCAAGACACTGCCGAAGGAGGTGATGGACGAGATTCTCGCTCGCACCGATGGCGTGCCCCTGTTCATCGAGGAACTGACCAAGACGGTGCTGGAAAGCGAGCTGTTGCAGGAACGGAATGGCCACTATGTCCTCGAGCGTCCGCTGCCGTCTATGGCGATCCCAACGACGTTGCACGCGTCGCTGATGGCGCGGCTCGATCGGTTGGCACCGGTGCGGGAGGTGGCGCAGATCGGCGCCGTCGCGGGTCGCGACTTCCATTACGAATTGCTGAAGGCCGTCGCCGGGTTGCCGAGGGAGAGACTGGACGAGGCGCTTGGCCAGCTGGTTCGGGCGGAATTGATTTTCCGCCGGGGCGAGATTCCACACGCGGTTTATACCTTCAAGCACGCGCTGGTACGGGACGCCGCATATGCCGGCCTCCTGAAAAGCCGACGCGTGCATCTGCACGCCGCCATTGCGAACGCGCTCGAGCAACAGTTCCCTGAAATCGTGCAAACTCAGCCCGAAACTCTGGCGCACCATCTTACGGAGGCCGGACTGATCGAAAAAGCGATCGGATACTGGCTACAGGCCGGCAAGAACGCAGCCCTGCGCTCGGCCAACCTCGAGGCCATCGCGCACCTGCAACGAGGCATCGAGGGGACAGGCCGCTTGCCGGCCGGCGAGGGCAAGGACAGGTCCGAGCTTGATCTCCAGCTGGTTTTGGGGCCGTGCCTCATCGCCACGCAGGGGCCGGCCGCGAGCAAGGCCGTGGCGACCTTCGCCCGTGCTCGTGAGCTGTGCGAGCGGCTCGGAGAGCCGCCCGAGTACCTTCAGGTGATGTTCTGGCTGGCGACCGTGAGCGTCGTGCGCGGCGAGTTGCCGCAGGCCCTCGAAGCGGTCGCGGCTCTTACTGAGCGCCGCCGAAGCGCGCGGCGATCGGCCGGCGTTGATCAACGCGATACGCGGACGGGCGATGATTCTCTTCTTTCATGGGACGCATCGTCGAGGCCCGCGAAGCGATCGAACGCGCTGTCGAGGTGTTCAACGCAAGTCAGGAAGCCGACAGAATGGCTGCTCGGGCAGCCGGCCAGGACGCCGGAGTGGCCATGCTGGCCCTCATGTCGTGGGTGCTCTGGGTTCTCGGCCATGTCGACGGGGCGGTCACCCGAATGGCTGCCGCGCTTGAGCGCGCCGACGCGGTCCACCATGCGCACACGCACGCTTACGCCTGGTACTATGCGTCTGTTCTGCACGCTCTGCGCGGCGAGCCGGCAATTGCGCAGGCCTACGCGGAGCGCTGTCTCGCCATATCGGAGCAGCACGGATTCCGCCAGTGGCTCGGGCTGTCGCGCGCGATCCGGGGCATCTGCGCGGCCGTGCTGGATGCATCAGGCAGCCGACTCGACGAGGTGAAGGCTGCGTTGGATGAGTATCAGCGCGCCGGCTATCAGCTCGGCATCACGGCGCAGTTCGTGCTGCTGTGTCAGGCCTTGCTGCTCCGCAACGAACCCGAGGCGGCGCTGGAGATGATCGATCATGGGCTCTCGATCGTCAGCCACAACAGCGAGCGGTTCTTCGAGGCCGAACTGTATCGACTAAAGGCCCGCGCGCTGCTCATGCGCGGCGCACCGGATGCCGAGGCGGAGTCCTTGCTCGACCAGGCTTTGCGAACGGCCCGCAGCCAACAGGCGCGGTCGCTCGAGCTTCGCGCGGCAACCGACCTGGCCAGGCTTTGGATCGAATCAAGGCAAACGTGCCGAGGCGCGCGACGTCCTTTCATCCATCTATGACCGCTTCAACGAAGGCTTCGACACGCGGGATCTCAAGGAGGCTAGCGCGGTCCTAGCACAGCTCTGATGTCACCCTCCGGCAGACTCCGGACGGAAACGCTTGGGAAGGATTGGTAGACTTGGAAAGCGGGTAGGCTTGGAAAGGTGGGATAGTGCTGCGCCAAACCTGGCCGTTGGGGGCATGCCAGCCGATCAACAGCCTCGCCGACCATTCCCCCGTCCCCATCGTTCTTTGCGATGATCCTGGTCGGCGTCGATGCGAAAAAAGACGTGCGCCAATCAATAGGGGATCGGTTGAATGGCAGCTGAATCCAAGACCCGGAGAACGATGTCCTCCTCGACGCGCAGATGCGTAGATCCAGCGGCTCTCCCCAGCACCGTAACTGTCGGAAGCTGAGTGTGGACAATATCCATTGCAGCCGGCTCGAGCCGGAACAGGATCGCCCCGATCTCTCCTGGAACGAAAGGTTCCCCGGCGAGCGCGCTCGTGCCTGCGATCTTGCTACTGCCGATTAAGCTTTCAATCTCTTGGATCAAGGGAACCCAGCCGGGAAAACGAGGCTGCCGGAGGGTCGCCATCAGAATGTTGTGCAGTAGCAGTGCGCACGGGCCAGGCCGGTCGGCAATCTCGAGGTTGACGACCGCCCTCGCGACCGCTGTATATAAATCAGCACCGGGGGGGAAATCCCTCGGCCCCGCCCCGATCGCCGGCCCTGCGGGAGCCGCCGTCGCGGCCGCCGCTCTCGCAAGTCCTAACTGTCGGGCAATACGGCCGGGAGGCTGGAGGTGGAAGCGGAGGTGGAGGTGGTGGCGCAGGCGGGCCTGCTCCCTGCACAATCTCCTGGTCCTCGAGCCTCCCAAGTTGTGCAGCAGCCGCACTCATCAGCCGGATGAGGTCCGCTTCATTCTCGGCATGGTAATCATCCAGAGTGACATCGACATAGATCTGGATCGGGGTTGCGACCGTATCAGCCCCGTAGGCAATCGGGACAGCAGGTACCGCCACATTTGGCACCACCAGTGACTTTTGCCCAATCATATCGGGGCCCTTAGGTACGACCTGGCGACACTTCGCAGTGCCGGCCAACGCTTTCTGTACCGCTTTCTGCACCACCTGCCAGTGTTGGTCCGACCATCCTACGATTTCGCGTCCTGGAGCCGGCATGGTGTCCTCCCTTGGCCTTCGGAACCAATTTTCGGCGTGCTCGCCACGTCCGTGCGCGCGCCGAGGCGCGCGACGTTCTCGAATCCATCTACGGCCGTTTCAGCGAAGGCTTCGGCACGCGGTACCTCGAGGAGGCTAAGGCCGTGCTTGACCAGCTCAAATGATGCTACTTCGGCCGCACGCAGTCTGGCCTCACGTCGCCTTTGTCTTTTCGGCGACAGCGGCACTCCAGCGGCCAAGATCTGTTCGTCCGTCAGGTCGTCGGGTATCATCGTGACATCGGGCTTTTTCAGGTCCTTGTACGCTTCGTATAACTTGTACGCGTTGGCTGCCGCTTTAGCCCCATTAGCTCGCCCGCGATTTAGATTTTCGTGAGACCAGTGGAAATTGATCTGGTTGTCGACCTCGATTTCGATTAGTGTGCCTGTCCACTTCAGTTTTTCAAGCTCTTTGTCAGTCGATCGATTATTCTCTCGCACGTGAAGCTTGAACAGCTTTATATCATCTTCGCCAACCGTCGCTGCGAACAGCTGGCAAAGATTCGCCAGCGCGTCATGCAGGTTCTCAGGTTTGCGAATTTGGCGCGTATCCAAAATCCGGTTGATCCAGATCTCCTCGAGAGGTTCGCCCTGCTTCGGCCTATGGTGATCTTCCAGCAACCTTTCGAAGTTGACGGTATCGACCAGAGCGCCTTCACAATAGATATCCGCGTCGACTTGTACGGTTTGCTCAATGAAAGGCAGAGCCGAACAGGCGCATAGGCTTGCGGCGCTGATCGCTTTGTGGTCTTTGCGACGCCGCCCCTCCGGAGAGTCATTGGCAAATATGTCGATGTTATTGTTTGCAAAATTGAATGCATTGTGAAAGAGGTAGGGCTTTCCACGCTTATCCAGTGCTTTGAACTCGATGTCTCTCAACATCTTGCTGTCCTCATAGTGAAGCCTGGACCGGCCGTCGATCTCGGACTTGTACAAAAGGGCCGTCAAAAAACGCACCGCCGGGTTCACTGCCAAGACGTGATTGAGCGTCCACCGATTGAAATCTCCTTCACTAAATCTCCCCCAACTCTTGCGATCGCCCAGCAAGGACATGGTGTGTACAAAGGACTCCATGAAGTGTCGTGGCAAGAATGCATTCCTGTAATTCTTCGGTTCGAACAGAAAATTCAGCATCGCCTCGGCGCCGCCGGCCCAATCCGGTGCAAATACGGTATTAGTGGGAAAGCTTTGGAAAGATTTGTCATCGCGAAACACGTCGTAAAAAAAATTATAGGTTTCTTCGATTTCTCTACCTTCTTTGGCTTGGTTATAGACGACTCCGACCCACGCGCCGATACATGACAGTGCCCATACTGAGCGATCATTACCGAAATCTATTCCGCGGTCTTTCAGGCCTTCTAGAGCGCCAATGTGCAAACCCACCGCGGGTCCACCCCCGGCGAGGCAAATCGCTCTCTTTGTCGAACTTCCCCCGTTATTTGTCGCGCCGCTTGTATCGCTCTTGTCGTAGGGACTTATGTGACACCCCCATGCTACCGCACCCACGCGGTTAGGTTTCGGTTCTAGAGAGCTCCATATTCAGGTGGATCCTTTTGGACTGTTGCCGTATCCGGCCGGTCATCTTGCGATTGCGCGCGTTGTCTTCGCAACTCCCATGGTATCCTGCTAGGCCGCGCGGTCAACCGGCTTGATTGAGCACCTCCGGCGAGCCTCAGGCGAAGGCGGACGTTTTGCGCAATCCATCACCACGCGACCTCGCCGCCCTGGTCGCGTGCCGATCCAGGGCAGGCCTGCAGTTCCCGATTGATGACGTCGTGGATGAACGCCATGTCGTCCACGACGGCGAAATGGGCGCCCTCCCGGATGTGGACCTCGAGACGTGAGTTGGTGAAACGTCCCCAGCCAAGAGCGTGCCCGCGCGACACATAGGGATCGCCCTTTGCCGCAAAGCACGTGATCGGAATTTCCCAGGGCTGTTCGCGGACGAATTCGTAGTTGCTCGCCATTTGAAATTCCGCACGAATGACCGGCAGCATCAGCTCCCGCAATTTGGGATCACTGAGTAGCTGCTCCGTCGCCTGAATATTGAAATGACGGATGAGCTCGGCGAACACATCATCGGGCTGCGCGTAGGCCGGCAGGCTGATGCGGAATTCCGCCAGCTTCAGCAAATCATGCATCACACGTTGTTCGAATGAACCCTGGTCGGTGATCCGGTCGGGCGGTCGCGCGCCCGACACGAACAAATGATGCGGCCGGAACGCGGTCGTATGAATGAGCCGGCGTGCCGTCTCATACATCGTCAAGGCGCCCAGGCAATGGCCAAAGAACGCGAACGGCCGATCCAGCAGCTCTCCCATCTCGGAAACGAGCTGATCGACAAACTCGTTCATGTCGGCGATCGGTGCTTCGCTGATACGGCCCAGTCGGCCGGGCGGCTCGATTGCGACCACCTCGATCGTTGGATCGATGAACTGCGCCCAGTTTCGATAGACGGCGGAGCCTCCGCCCGCGAACGGAAAGCAAAACAACCGAAGCCGGGGAGCTGCTCTTGGGCCAGCGACGATAACCCAACTGCCGGCGGAACCGTTGGGTTGGATCACGATCGGTTGCGGCCAGGCTTCATCGTCGGCCATGGGATCCGTGGCGATTGGCCAACTGCCGAAGGAATGTTCAGGCTGGACCACAATCGGTTGTGGCCGGGCTTCACCCTCGGCTCCCGGCTCCATGGTGATAGGCCAACTGCCGGCACTAGGTTCGGGCTGGGGCATGATCGGTCGCGGCACGGCTTCATCGTCGGGTCCCGTCAGCTCCGGCAGGAGCTCATCGACGAGCTGCTCGATGCTGGGGCCCGGAACCACTTTTACGGCCGAGACCTTGATACCAAGTGCTGCTTCCAGCCGGTTCACAAGCGTCACCGCCATCAGAGAATCGAGCCCGTACTCGCGAAGCGGGCGAGCGGCGTCGATCGTTTCGGCGATGCCCAATGTCTTCATCGCCTCCTGGCGGACAAGCCCGATCAGCAATTCGCGGCGTTTCGCTCCGCGTGATTCTCTTAATTGCGACCTTATCGCCGCCGCATCCGCCGCTCGCCTTGCAGGTCGGATCGTCGCGCCGGTTTCCGCCGTTTGGCTCAGTGCATCAGCTGTTCCAGTCGTGACCTTCGGTCTCAATGCTTCCGGCGGCAATCGTTTCAGCGACAATCCTTCAATCGCGGCTGCGAACCGGCCATCATCCTGGTAGATGGCGATATCGACGGTGAAGATTTCTTCGTCGCCGTCTCCCGATTGCCGCCGCACGCCATGCACCCAAACCTCCCGGGCACGGACCCCGGCGCAGCGGAAACGCTCGACGCTGACCGGGAGGTAGGTGCGCCGCGGCTCTTCGACCGCTTGTGTGAAATCCCCATAGGCATCGACCAGTGCCGGATAGAGATGCAGGCAGGCATCAAGAAGCGCCGGATGAAGCCCGGATTGGCCATCAACGCAGAGATGCGTAGG
This sequence comes from uncultured Alphaproteobacteria bacterium, assembly GCA_963831225.1. Classification (GTDB taxonomy): domain Bacteria; phylum Pseudomonadota; class Alphaproteobacteria; order Rhizobiales; family Xanthobacteraceae; genus VAZQ01. The sequence goes on along the minus strand of CAWHPT010000026.1, from coordinate 3,751 downwards.
CAGCCGGACTCGCGTCAAGATCTCGCCGCTGCCCCGCTGCAGCATCTTGATCCCGCGAAACGATGCCCCATATTCCAATCCCGAAGCACGCAAGGTTTCATAATAGCGGTCGATCGGGATCGAACTGGCGCACCGTTGCCTGACGTGATCGAGCTGGATAGAGACGCTCTGATCATTGCGCGCCGAGTCCTCCTTGCGGGCCAGGCCGAGCATATGGGTGCGCCACGTATCGGCGCCATTCGTATCGATGCTGGCGAAGCGAAACTCGGCCGTCGAATCGTCCAGCGGTGTGAGGATCGATTGCACGATACGCTCGCCGCTCTCCGGCAAGACCATTGCCTCGCGGTATTGCAGATTGCCGATCTCGACTGCGTCGGAGCCAAAATACTGACGCGCGGCATCCCGCAAAGCCGTCAGCCCAGCCGTTGTCGGCAGGACCGGCATGCCATAGATGCGATGATCATCGAGATAAGCGAAACGTTGCAAGCTATAGGTGCTCTCGAACTGGGCATCCGGCATTGCCGAGCGCAAGCGCACGCCGGTCAATCCATTGAAGAGTGGTCCCGCCGATCGCGCCGTCGCATCGGCCTCGATCCAGAACCGGCGGTGCTCGAAAGGATAGGTCGGCAGTGACACTCGTCGGCGCGGGCATGGCCGATTGAATCCCTCCCAATCAACGTCGAAACCGCGGCGGTAGAGCTCGCCAAGGCTCGTCAGGATCTCGTTCAACTCGCCTCGCTTGCTGAGCGAGCCGAGCCACGCCTTCTTGCTTTCCTTGACATTTTGCCGCCCAAGCGCGAGCAAGGTGCTGCCCGGCCCGATCTCGACCAGGTCGAAACGCCGCTCTGGCCAAGCGCGCGCATTGCGTCGACGAAGCGCACGGCGCTGAGCGCGTGGTTGCACCAGTATCTCGCATCCGGTGGTTCCTGCATCAGCGTTGCGGAGACGGTCGAGATCCACGCGATTTTCGGCGGCTGGCCTTGCACGGCAGCGGCGATACGACCGAGCTCGTCCGCGACCGGCCGCATCAATGGAGAATGGAAGGCGTGGGAAACAGTCAGCAATCCGCAGCGAATACCGAGACCTTCAAAACGCGCAATGAGAGCCGTCACAGCGTCAAGCGCGCCCGAGATAACCGTGTTCTCCGGGCCATTCAGCGCGGCGATCGCAACGTCCGGACGGTCGAATTGCTCGATCGCCGCCGCCACGGTCGCTTCATTCGAGAAGATGGCGGCCATGGCGCCGTCCCGCGGCAGAGCTTGCATGAGACGCGCACGTTCCACCAGCAACCCGAGCACTTGCTCCAGCGTGTACACGCGTGCGCAATAGGCTGCCGCAAACTCGCCGACGCTGTGCCCGAGGACGACATCAGGAACGATGCCCCAGGACCGCCACAGCACGACGAGGCCCGCCTGCACCGCGAACAGCGCCGGCTGCGTGTAGGCGGTTTCGTCGATCAGGCTCGAATCCATATCGTCGCATAGGAGCACGTCTCTGAGCGGCTGCCCCAGACTGTTGCCCACGATCTCGGCGCAGCGATCGACTTCCTCTCGGAATACCGGCTGATGGCGATAGAGCTCCGCACCCATTCGCGCGTATTGCGACGCCTGCCCGGAGAACAGAAAGGCCAGCCGGCGCTCTCCGGTCGGTCGAGGCGCGGCGCCGCCGGCCGATTCCACGGCGAGCGCTTCTCGCAATTGTTCTTTCGAGCCGACAACGGCGGCAAAACGCACAGGAAAATGCATTCGACCGCTGGTGCTGGTAAAACAAATTTCCGGCAACGGCGCTTGATCACGAGTAAGCCACGTGAGGTGACGCTCGATCGATGCACGCAATGCGGCGTCGGTCCTTGCCGATAGTGTGAACAAGGCCGGATCCGGCGCCCCGGCCATCTCGGTCGCCGCCGGCGGTTCTTCGAGCACGACGAAAGCGTTCGTGCCGCCGAGGCCGAGCGAATTGACCGCGGCGAGTCGGGGACGTTCGCCCGCAGGCCAGTCGCGGAATTGCGTGTTGACGAAGAACGGACTCGCAGCGAAGTCGATCTTCGGATTGGGCGTTCGGGAAGTTGAGGCTGGGCGGGATCTTTCCGTGCTTCAACGCGAGCGCGGCCTTGATCAGCCCGGCGAGCCCGGCCGTCTGCTCCAGATGCCCGATGTTGGTCTTCACCGAGCCGATCGCGCAGAAGCCCGTCCGCTCCGTTCTGGTGCGGAACGCCCGGGTCAACGCGTCAACCTCCAGCGGATCACCGACGATCGTGCCAGTTCCGTGGCACTCGACATAACCGATTCGTCTGGCGACACGTCGGCCAGCGAGCAACGCCTCGATCATCGCGCGCGCCTGGCCGGCGACGCTCGGGGCGGTGTAGCTGACCTTGTCAGCCGCCGTCGTTGTTGATCGCCGATCCTCGGATGACCGCGTAGATGTGTCGCCGTCGGCGACGGCAGCGGCGAGATCGCTTTAGCAGGACTGCGCCGACGCCGCTGCCGAACACCGTGCCCTGCGCGTCGGCATCGAAGGCACGGCAATGTCCGTCGGGCGACAGGATGCCGCCTTTCACGCTGTATAGCCGACGTGTGGGGCACGCGGACGGTAGCGCCGCCCGCCAGCGCCATGTCGCATTCGCCTGCGAGAATGCCTGGCAGGCGAGGTGCACGGCGACCAGCGACGTCGAGCAGGCGGTCTGCACGTTGACGCTCGGTCCTGTAAGGTCGAGCTTGTACGAGACTCGAGTGCTGAGAAATCCTTGTCGTTGCCGAGATGCGGGAGGCCGCCGGTGTAGCCCGGCAGGTCCGCGCTGAATGGCAGCCGATCGACAAGATAGCTGCTCACCACCCCGCCCGATCCGGTGAACACGCCGATCGGCATGGCCGAGCGTTCCGACGGGCTGCCCGGCGTCCTCGAAGGCCTCCCACGCCACCTCGAGAAGCAGCCGCTGCTGCGGATCCATGAGCGCGCGCTTCCTGCGGCGAATATTCGAAGAAGGCGGCATCGAACTGGTCGATGTCCGGCAGCAACGAGGCAGCCTTTACGTAGGACGGATCGCGCAACAGCTCGGCAGGCACTCCCGCCGACCGGAGATCCTCGTCGCTCAGCGCACTGATCGATTCCACCCCATCACAGAGGTTTTGCCAGAAGGCGGCATGATCGGCGGCGCCGGAAAACGGCAGGCGATGCCGACAATCGCAACGCCTGCGGGTCGTCCGCCCATTATCTGCGCTCCCTGCGCGTTCGCCGGGTCTGCGCCCGCTTGACCGCTGCCGCGACCGCATCGTCCTGTCCGCCACGCTGAAGCTCCGGAAAGAACGTCTGCTGATAGGCGCGCACCAAGTCCTCCACCGATCGGACGCTGGTGATGGAAACGAGCTTGGCAAATGGATCGACGCCAAGCTCCGCTTCCAATTCGGCCACCAGAAACGCCAGGTCGAGCGAGCTGAGGCCGAGCGTTGCGCTGAGCTTTTCGCTGCCGGACAAGGGGCCGACCTCACCGACGCGCTCTGCCAAGATCGCCCGGATTCTGTCGTGCACCACGCATTCGATTTGCGCGGGCGTGGGCGCAGTCAGCATGAATGCCTCCATCCACGACAAGGGTGTGCCCGGTGATGAAGGACGCCTGGTCGGAGGTCAGAAAGTGAACGGCGTTTGCGACCTCATCTACGCGCGCCAGCCGCCCGAGCGGCGTGCGCCGAGCGATGCGCTGCTTCTGCTCTTCAGCCATGCCCTTGACCATTTCGCTGTCGAAATAGCCCGGAGC
>CAWHPT010000025.1:0-16993 GCA_963831225.1 uncultured Alphaproteobacteria bacterium | reverse complement strand
GTTCACCGACGAGGATGGCGACGGCTACCGCAACTCGCCCCCGGCCAGGCCGACCTGAAAATCACCCCGCTCAGTTCGCAGATTCAGGTCGTGCTCAACTGGGAAGCCTGGAGCGGCCCGCCAATCAACCTCAACCTGGAGGCCTACGACTCTAGCGGGAAGCTGCTGCGCCAATCGACCAATTTGCAGAATACCAGCGGCCGGTCGCCCGTGGAGTACCTCACGCTGACGGCGCAACGGAATCAGTTGATCTCCATCCGCATCAAAGCGGTTGGCGACCCCGGCCCCGTGGCGCTGAATATCTTCACCCAGTCCGCCACCCCGGAGATCCTCGCGCCGGAGGACATCGCCACTCCGGGCGACGCGAAGTTCGCGCTGGCGGTCGGGGCAACCCGCTGGAACAACGATCAACTCGAAACCTACAGTTCGCAGGGGCCGACCGCCGATGGGCGGGTCAAACCGGACGTCTCCGCGCCAACCGCCGTCTCCACCATCTCCTACGGGCAAGCGGGCAGGAAATTTACCGGCACGTCGGCGGCAGTTCCGCACGTCGCCGGAGCGGTCGCCCTCTTCCTGACCGCGAACCCCACCGCCACCGGCCGATCGGGATCGTGCAGTTCCTCTGGAGCAGGCCGCAAAAATTCGCGCCGGAGGGAGTTGACAACCAGACCGGCCACGGGCGGGTGCAACTCGGCTCCACCGACCGCTCCGGCACCGCCGCGCGCGGCGACCGCCCCCAACGCGAGCGCCGCCCCCGTCGCGCCCGTCAGCCGTCGGGACGCGCGCTCCATCGGCCGCGCCAGCGGCATCGGCGGGACCAAGCCCCACCCGACTCTCGCCCCGCCGACGCCGACCCGCCCGGCGGTGGTCGGCACACCCGGCGTGAGCTTCACCGACCCACTCGGCGCGCCCGGCACGGGCCTGCCACAGGGCGATGAGGCGAGCTACACCGAGGGGCAATACCGCATCGCCCCGGTTGGGTCGAATCGCGCCGCCTGGGCCACCTACCGGCACCGTCTACGCCAACGTGCGGGTCGAGGCGACGGCGCAATTCGTGGGCACAACCCCGGCGCGGCGGGTCTCGTCTTCTGGCACCCAGCCCGGAGGATTACTACCTCTTCGCGGTGTCAAGCGATGGCTTCTACCAGATCACGCACTTCCAGGGGGGCCGCTGGATCGCCGCGACGCCCTGGCGGAAGGAAGCAGCAATCGTCGCCGGTGGTCCCAATCGCCTCGCGGTGGAGACCAGCGGGGGCCGGATCACGGTCAGCGCCAACGGCACGCAACTCGCCAGCGTCGACGACCCCGGCGGCGGCAACGGCCTGATCGGCCTGCTCGCCACCAGCTTCGACCAACCGGGAACGGTGGTTGGCTTCACGGCTGTGGTGGTGAGCGCGGGGCCGTGAGACGGATGTTAGTGGTTGGCAGAGTTGGCAGCTTGCACGTCCGTGATCGTACTTGCACCCTGCTAGCCTGCAACTCTGCAACAGCTTCTCTTGCCAGCGCCACCCCGCCCTGAGAAACTGCAACCCTGGCGTGATCGTTCAGCAGATCGGTGGCACAAAGCAGTACAATAGCGTGTACGCGGGAGTGACGAAAGGATAGCGAGGAGGATCGAAAGACGATGGCCGCATTCCTCATTGTGCAGCGTGGCGAAGATATCGGACGACGCTTCGACCTGGACACAACACAACTGACTGTTGGGCGCGGCTCCGACAACGACATGGTGCTGAACGACCCGATGGTATCGCGCTACCACGCGGTGGTGAAGCGCCAGGGCAATGGCTACCTGGTGATCGACCTGGGCAGCTCCAACCCGGTGGTGATCAACGAGCACGTCTGCGAGCCGGGCGAGCCGCGCATCCTGCAACACCGCGATGTCGTTTTCATCGGCAAGACGGTCTTCTCCTTCCAGAGCCGGGCGGGTGGGGCGATTACCGGCCCGGCGGCGCGCCAGCAACCGGTGGATCGGACCACGGTCGGCGCGCAACTCGGTGCCGAGGCGGACTCGCCGACGCCACCGCCGCCGTCTCGCAATACGGGTAGCCTGGCGCAGCAGCGCCCCTGGAGGAAGAGAAGACGGTCGGCGACTACCCCGAAGGTTGAGGTCAGCTACCGCGCCTAGCACGATGCCGCCCACCCTCGATGCCCTCGACACCGCCCCCGCCGCCCGCACCGCCCGCCCCCCCTCCGAACGAGGCGAGCTGGGAGGACGAAGACGGTGGTTGCCGGGATGATTCGCAACCCGGAGCAGGGTGCGACACCGCTTCATGCCACCGCCACCGCCACCACCGTCGGCGGGGCTGCGCTCGATTGACGATGATTCCACTCGCCCGACCCCGGGCATGCCGCCGACGGGTGCTGGCGCACCGCCGCCGCCGCCACCGCCGTCCTTCGCGCCGCCGCGATCCGCGCCTCCGGCGATCGGTGGCCCGGACGACGAAGGTGACGGCGACATGCCGACGCAGATCGTGCCGCGCCGACCGTAACGAATGCGGAATGCGGATTGCGGATTATAAGGATTTGGGTTCGCGAGCCTGCATGGCGCTCCCGGAACTCTACGCTGAATCCGCAATCCGCGACCCGCAACCCTCGACATGGGAGAGGGGATGCAACCGCAAGGGCAAAGGCAAACACGCACCGTGATACCCGTTCGCCGGGGCGCGGCTCTGCGTCGTGCAGGTAGCAGAAGTTGTCGAACATCGTGATCGCGTCGAGCGAGCCGGGGGCGATCGATCGGATCGCGTCGGGCTCTAGGACCTTCACGTCGGGGGCCGTGCGGCCAATCGCCTCGCGCGCCGCGCCGGATGCCTCGATGCCCCAGGCCTCCCAGCCCGCGTCGGCCGCGGCCCTGAGGAGAATCCCGGTCGCGCACCCGTGGTCGAGCACGCGCCCGCGCGCCACGAAGCGCTGAGAAGCCGCACGCCGCGCGCGACGGCCCGGCGCCACGTCTCCCCCGAGCGGTAGTGCTCGTAGTCGGTCTCGGGACCCGGCGCGAAGTAGCGGTCGTAGAACTCGGCCATCGCGAGCGGCGTGGGGCGCGTGCTCGCGTAGCAGGAATCGCACCCGCGGCAGCGCGCGATCACGTGCGGCGCCTTCACCGCGACAATCTCGCGGGGCGCCTGCCCGCAGAGCGGGCAGTCCACCTGCTCGGTGCGCTCGTTCACGGCGCGCCCGCGATCGGCTGCGCCAGCCCCTCGGGGCCGGGGCGGCCGAGCAGCATCGCGCCCGCCTTCAGTCCCGCCGCGTGGAGCCCCACGAGCGGCGCGGGGCCGAGGTGGGCCATCGTGCCGGCCCATCCGCCGGGGACCGACCTCCTCCGCCGGATACACGGGAATGCCGGCGGCCCGCAGCTCACCCGTGCGCACCCAGCCCGCGAACTGGACGACAGCCGCATGCGGCGCGAGTTTCTCGAGGGTCTCGACGGCCATGTCGCCGCCGCTCCCGAGCATCACCGTCTTTTTCGTGTAGTCCGCCACGACGACCGCGTCGGCCCTCTCCACCGCCCAGGCGCCGCTCTCGCCCGCGAGCGACGGCGCGCGTCGCACGTCGGCGCGACTTGAGAGCGTCCGCCTGAATCCGCGCGGCGAACTTCCCTCCGCCACGGCAATCCGCGCGGCGTACACTTCCACCTGGAGCGCGTGCAGGAGCTTCACCGCGAGCAGCCCGTTGTGCTCGAAGACGTCCACCGCCGGGTGGTCCTCGTTCACCCCGGCCACGCGGACGCCCCTCGCCGCGCACGCGCGAAGATCAGAATCCCGGCCCGGACTTCCCACGCTTCGCACATCGCCGCGATCACCGTGCCCGGGCGCAGGCACCGCACCTTCGCCTGATCCAGCGGTTCAGGATCAGGGGGAGATTGTGGCTCGCAAGCATTTCGGCACCGACGGCATTCGCGGCCGTGCCAACGGGGTCATTACCCCCGAGTTGGCCCTCAAAGTGGGGCAGGCGGCGGGCCTGACCTTTCGCCGTGGCGACCATCGCCACCGCGTGCTCATCGGCAAGGACACCCGGCTTTCCGGATACATGATAGAGACTGCGCTGGTTGCGGGGTTCACGTCTGTCGGCATGGACGTCCTGCTGACCGGGCCGATCCCGACCCCGGCGGTCGGGATGCTCACGCGTTCCATGCGCGCCGATCTCGGCGTGATGATCTCGGCCTCGCACAATCCATTCGACGACAACGGCATCAAGCTGTTCGGCCCCGACGGATTCAAGCTTTCCGACGACGTCGAGAAAGCGATCGAGACGTTGATGGATGCCGACCTCATCAACAAGCTGGCCAAGGGCCCGGACCTTGGCCGTGCCAAGCGTATCGACGGCGTCCAGGATCGCTATATCGAGTTCGCCAAGCGCACGCTGCCGCGGAACCTGTCGCTCGGCGGACTGCGCGTCGTGGTCGACTGCGCGCACGGCGCCGGATATCGGGTGGCGCCGGAGGCGCTGCGCGAGCTCGACGCCGAGGTCATCGCCATCGGCGTGGATCCTGATGGCTTCAACATAAACCGCGAATGCGGCTCGACCGAGCCTGCGGCCCTCTGCCAGAAGGTGAAGGAGATGCGCGCGGATATCGGCATCGCACTCGACGGCGACGCCGACCGTGTGCTCATCGCAGACGAGCGCGGCCGCATTGTCGACGGCGATCAGCTGCTGGCGGTGATTGCCGAGAGCTGGAAGCAAGATGGCGTCCTGGCGCGGCCTGGAATTGTTGCAACCGTCATGTCCAATCTCGGGCTAGAACGCCATCTGCACGATCTGGGCATTGCAGTCGAGCGAACGCCGGTCGGCGATCGTTACGTTCTCGAGCACATGCGTGCGCAGGGCTACAATCTCGGCGGCGAACCGTCGGGCCATATCATCCTTTCGGATTACACCACCACGGGCGACGGTCTGCTTGCCGCGCTGCAGGTCCTGGCAGTGATAAAGAAGCAGGACCAGCCGGTGTCGAAGGTCTGCCACCGCTTCGACCCGCTTCCGCAAATTCTCAAGAACGTGCGTTACAAGAGCGGCAAGCCGCTGGAAAACGCCAAGGTCCGCTCCGCGATCGAGGAAGCGCGAGCCCGGCTCGATGGCCACGGCCGGCTGATCGTGCGGTCGTCCGGCACCGAGCCGGTGATACGGGTGATGGGCGAGGGCGACGACAAAGTGCTGATCGAAGAGGTCGTGGACGAGATCGTGCACGCGCTCACCGCAGCCGCCTGACGTGCTGATGACGCAGGACGGACGGCGGGTGGCAGACGACGGGCGACCTGGATCTCGTCCAATTGTCGTGTTCACGCGTCTGCAACCGGCCTTGATTCTTCTTCATCCGTCGTCTGTCGTCTGTCCTCTGCCGTCTCCGTTCAGCTTGACGCCGCCGCTGTCCTTCCTTATGCCCGGCCGCGGGACACCCCTCCCCACCGAGGGGCGCCTATCTGGAAGGGTAGAGCATGAGCAACGCGAAGCCCGCCGTACGGCCGACCGTGCCGCACTTTTCATCCGGCCCTTGCGCCAAGCGCCCCGGCTGGAGCCTGTCAGCCCTCACCGATGCGCTGCTTGGACGCTCGCACCGGTCGAAGATCGGCAAGGCGAAGCTCAAGCGCGCGATCAATCTCACCCGCGACGTGCTCGAAGTCCCGGCCGACTACCGCATCGGCATCGTGCCGGCGTCCGACACCGGGGCGGTCGAGATGGCGCTGTGGTCGATGCTGGGCGCACGCGCCGGTCACCATGCTGGCCTGGGAGTTGTTCGGCGAAGGCTGGGTCGACCGACGTCCGCAAGGAGCTCGAGCTCGAGGACGTGACGGTCCTCGAGGCCCCGTATGGAGAGCTTCCCGACCTCGCCAAGGTCGATCCTGCATCCGACATCGTTTTCACCTGGAACGGCACCACATCCGGCGTGCGCGTGCCGAACGCCGATTGGATCGCTGCGGATCGGGCGGGGCTCGCTATTTGCGACGCTACCTCCGCCTGTTTCGCGCAGGCACTCGACTGGCCGAAGCTCGACGTCGTCACGTTCTCCTGGCAGAAGGCGCTGGGGGGCGAAGCGGCGCATGGCATGCTGATCTTGTCGCCGCGCGCCGTCGCCCGCCTCGAAGGCTACACGCCGCCCTGGCCATTGCCGAAAATCTTCCGGCTGACCAAGGGCAACAAGCTCAACCAGGGCATCTTCGAAGGCGAGACCATCAACACGCCTTCGATGCTGTGCGTGGAAGATTACCTCGACACGTTGGGTTGGGCGAAGTCGGTCGGCGGACTCGAAGCGCTGATGGCGCGTGCCGATGCCAATGCCGAGGTAGTCGCCGACTGGGTGGCGCGCACGCCATGGATCGATTTTCTGGCAAAGGATCCGGAAATCCGTTCCAACACTTCGGTGTGCCTGAAGGTCGTCGATGCGGCCGTCGGCAAGCTTTCCACCGAGGCGCAATCGGCCTTCGTCAAGGCGATTGCGGCGGAGCTGGAAAGGGAGGGGGTTGCCTACGACATCGATTCCTATCGCGATGCGCCTGCGGGACTGCGCATTTGGTGCGGGTCGACCGTCGAGCGTGCCGATGTGGAGGCGCTGACCCTTTGGCTCGACTGGGCCTTCGCCAAGAGCAAAGGCGCCTTGTCGAAGGCGGCATGAAGAACGTCGATGGCCCCCAAGGTTCTCATCTCCGATTCGCTTTCTCCTGCCGCCTTGACGATCTTCGAGGATCGCGGGGTGGAGGTCGACTTCCAGCCCAAGCTCGGCTCGGACAAGGACAAGCTCGCCGAGCTGATCGGACATTTCGACGGTCTCGCCATCCGCTCGGCCACCAAGGTCACCTCGAAAATCCTGGAGCGAGCGAAAATTCTCAAGGTGATCGGACGCGCCGGCATCGGCGTCGACAACGTCGACGTTGCAGCTGCCACCGCCCGGGGCGTGATCGTGATGAACACGCCGTTCGGCAACTCGATCACGACCGCCGAGCACGCGATCACGCTGCTGCTGGCGCTGGCCCGCCAGATTCCGCAGGCGGACGCCTCCACCCAGGCCGGCAAGTGGGAAAAGAATCGTTTCATGGGGGTGGAGATCACCAACAAGACGCTCGGCGTGGTCGGGTGCGGCAACATCGGTTCGATCGTGGCCAATCGTGCGATCGGACTGAAGATGAAGGTCGTCGCCTATGATCCCTTTCTGTCGCCCGAGCGCGCCAGGGATCTCGGTGTCGAGAAGGTGGATCTCGACGAGCTGATCAGGCGGGCGGACTTCCTGACCCTGCACACGCCACTTACCGAGAAGACCAGCAACATCATCGACGCAAAGGCGATCGCGGCGATGAAGAAAGGCGTACGCATCGTCAATTGCGCGCGCGGCGGATTGGTCAACGAAACGGACTTGCGCGCTGCGCTCGATTCCGGCCATGTCGCCGGTGCCGCTTTCGACGTGTTCACCGAGGAGCCGGCGACCCGTAATCCGTTGTTCGGTCATCCCAACGTGGTTTGCACTCCGCATCTGGGCGCCGCCACCACCGAGGCGCAGGAAAACGTGGCACTGCAGATCGCCGAGCAGATGGCGGATTATCTGCTGCGCGGGGCAATCTCCAATGCGGTCAACTTTCCCTCGCTGAGCGCCGAGGAGGCACCCCGGCTGCGGCCCTTCATCGATCTTGCGGACAAGCTCGGCTCATTTGCCGGGCAGCTCACCGAGACCGGCATCAAGAAGGTGCAGCTCTCCTACGAGGGCCAGGTGGCCGAAATGAACACCAAGGCACTGACGTCGGCCGCCGTCGCCGGGCTCCTGCGTCCCATGCTGCAGGAGGTCAATGTCGTTTCGGCGCCGATGCTGGCCAAGGATCGCGGCATCGTCGTGGAGGAAATGACGCGCGCCGCCGCCGGCGACTACGAGAGCCTGATCAGCGTAACGGTGGTCACCGAGCGCCAGACGCGCGCGGTATCCGGCACCGTCTTCGCCGATGGCCGGCCGCGCATCGTCAACATCAAGGGAATCCGCATGGACGCCGGGTTCGGCCCGTCCATGATTTACATCACCAATCTCGACAAGCCCGGGTCCATCGGGCGCTTCTCGTCGACGCTCGGCGACGCCGGAATCAATATCGCGACCTTTCATGTTGGTCGCGACGCGCCGGGCGGCAATGCCATCGCATTGATCGAGATCGACGGGGAGTTGCCGCCCGCGGTGCTCGCCGCCGTGCGCGCATTGCCGCAGGTGCAGCAGGCGCGGCCACTCAAGTTCTGACCCGCGCTCCCTGCCGCCGCGATCTTGCCGCGAGATTGCCTTGCGCAGAGCGGAATGTGCTGGCTTGGTTCATGCGGGCGCGACGCTGAGGGGTCGAGAAAACCCGCTGATGCAGCACGACCGGGCAGGATAAGTGTCCGGGGCTCGTTGCTTGCCTGACCGGGCATGATCCCTTATTCCCCCTTGCCAGGGGCGACGCGGGCAGCTTCTGTCGCTTCAGGGCTATATGCCGACGCATCGGCGGCGTGGATGGAAGGCGCCTCATGGCCAATGTGGTCGTGGTCGGTTCCCAATGGGGGGACGAAGGGAAGGGAAAGATTGTCGACTGGTTGTCCGAGCAGGCCGACATCGTCGTCCGCTTCCAGGGGGGACATAATGCGGGCCATACGCTTGTTGTCGAAGGGGTCACGTACAAGCTGTCGCTGCTGCCGTCGGGTGTTGTGCGGCAGGGGAAGCTTTCCGTCATAGGCAATGGCGTGGTGATCGATCCCCACGCACTGCTCGAGGAAATCGACCGGCTCATGGGACAAGGGGTCGAGGTCACGCCGCAAAACCTGCGTATCGCCGAGAACGCCACGTTGATCTTGCCGTTGCATCAGGAGCTCGACGCCTTTCGGGAATCGGCGAATGCGCTCACGCGCGTCGGCACCACGCGGCGCGGCATCGGCCCGGCCTACGAGGACAAAGTCGGGCGGCGTGCCATCCGGGTCATGGACCTGGCCGAGCCGCTGACGCTCAGGTCCAAGATCGAGCGGCTCCTGGCCCACCACAACGCGTTGCGAAGGGGGCTCGGGCTCGCCCCGGTCGATGCCGACCTGACGCAGGAGCGACTGGAGAGCGTTGCGCCACGGGTTCTGCCATACATGGATTCGGTCTGGTCGCTGCTCGACCTGAAGCGGCGCGAGGGCAAGCGGATCCTGTTCGAAGGAGCACAGGGCGCGCTCCTGGACGTCGACCATGGCACCTACCCCTTTGTGACCTCTTCCAACACGGTGGCCGCGCAGGCCTCGACCGGCTCGGGCCTGGGTCCGGGCGCACTCGGCTACGTGCTTGGAATTTGCAAAGCCTACACCACCCGGGTCGGGGAGGGGCCGTTCCCGACCGAGCAGAAAAACGCGATCGGTCAGCTCATCGGCGAGCGCGGGCGGGAATTCGGCACCGTGACCGGGCGCCCGCGACGCTGTGGCTGGTTCGACGCGGTGCTCGTGCGCCAGGCCGTACGGACCAGTGGAATCAATGGCTTAGCGCTGACCAAGCTGGACATCCTGGATGGGCTGACCGAGCTCGAGGTTTGTGTGTCATATCGTCTCGACGGACGCGAGATCGACTACCTGCCGGCGAGCGAGCATGCTCAGGCTCGCGTCGAGCCGGTGTACGAAACGGTTGAGGGCTGGCAGGCCGAGACCGCGCGGGCTCGCTCCTGGGCGGATCTGCCGGCGCAAGCCATCAAATATGTCCGCCGCGTCGAAGAATTGATAGGTTGCCCGGTCGCCTTATTGTCGACCAGTCCGGACCGTGAGGACACCGTTCTGATGCAGAATCCGTTCGAAAGCTGAATTAAGGGGAAATCGGCAAACGGAACGAGTAAGCTGAACATATATGGCCGACTATTACCCACTGATATCCCGGGCTGTCGCCGGTCTCGAAAAGAACAACGGCGAGAACCGCCGTGCGCTCTACGAACGCGCGCGCGCGGCGCTGCTTGCGCAATTGCGCGGAGTGACTCCGGCACTCAACGAGTCCGACATCACGCGCGAACGCCTCGCGCTCGAGGAATTGATCCGCAAGGTCGAGGGCGAATCGGCGCGACAGTTCGTGGAGACGATGCGTCAGCCGCCGGCTCCCAAGGTTCGTCCGATCGAGCCTGGCCAGCGCGACGAGCCGCAGCCAACCAAGAACCGCGCGCCCGAGTCCCAGCGATGGGATGCGGACGATCAGTCCCCGCCGCCGCGCCGTTATGTCAATCCGCCCTCGCAGGCGCAGCAGGAGGGCCGCCCTGACCTTGCTCGGCCATACCCGGCGACGCCGCCGTCGTCGGCGCCGCTTCCCGACCAGCGCCATTCCGAATCCGTTTTCGACCAGTCGTTGCCGGCCGAACCGCCGCCGCAGGCGCGCCATCCCCTGCGTCGGCCCGCCGGCGATCGCCGCACATCATCCAATCCCGGTCTGAAGGATTTCCCCAGCGTAGTTTCTGAGACCAATGAGCCTGGCGGGGCGCCGGCAAGAGCGGAAAAGCCGGCACGCGACGCTTATCCCGCGGTTCCACCGCCGGCATTGCATTCCGACCGTGCACCACGGGATCAGGAACGGTCGCAATTCGAGCGCGCCGGGCCGCGGACCTCGGAGGCCGCGCGCGAACGCATTTCCGAGGCGCAGCATGATCCGCGTTCGCACCAGGATTACTCCGAGCCGATGCTCGAATCCTCGTTCGGCGCCGACGAGGCGCGGCCGGGCTTTCAGAAGGCCCGGCGCGTTCCTCCTCCCCCGCTCGAGGGCGAGGAGGACTACGAGCAGCCGCACGAAGAGGCGCGCCTGCGCCGCTCGTATCGCGATCTGATCAAAGGCCTTGTCGCAGCCATCATCATCGTCGGCATCGGTGGCGTCCTGATGTGGCAATGGCCGACCATGGTCGCACTCTATCGCTCGTTCCGCGGCCCGCCGACCGAGATCGCACGCGATACGTCCGCACCCGTGACGCCGAAGAAGACGCAGGAGCGGATCGAGCCGGGCAGCCCGACCAGCGTGCCCAGCGCGCCGAGCATTCAGCAGCCGGCGGCGGTGGCGCAGAAAGTCGTTCTATACGAGGAGGATCCGGCGGATCCGAACGGCAAGCGCTTCGTCGGCTCTGCGATCTGGCGAACAGAGACCGTGACACCCGGACCGGGGCAGCCTAGCGAGCTTGCGATCCGCGCCGATGTCGAAGTGCCGGAGCGCAAGCTCGCCATGACCTGGTCACTGCGCCGCAACACCGACAAGGGCCTGCCTGCGAGCCACACGGTGGAGATCATGTTCAAGCTGCCGACGGATTTTCCCAGTGGCGGCATCTCGAATGTGCCGGGCATTCTCATGAAGCAGGCCGAGCAGACGCGCGGCGTACCGCTCGCCGGACTTGCGGTGAAAGTGACCAACGGGTTTTACCTGATCGGCCTTTCGAACGTCGACACGGACCGGGAGCGCAATCTGCAATTGCTCAAGGAACGCGGCTGGTTCGACATCCCGGTTGTCTACAACAACAATCGGCGCGCCATTCTGGCGATGGAAAAAGGCACGCCCGGCGACCGCGTCTTCGCCGATGCGTTCAAGGCCTGGAAGCAATAGACGACATTTGCGGAGCTCAGTGGGCCGGAACGGCGGCCGCGGCCGGCCGCGTTTCCATGGCCGCGACCCGGTTCTTCACCGCCCGCTGCACTTTCTCGAAGGCACGCACCTCGATCTGCCGGACGCGCTCGCGCGAGACTCCGAACTCGGCGGCCAAGTCTTCCAGGGTGATCGGGTCGTCGGCAAGCCGCCGGGCTTCGAAAATGCGCCGTTCGCGTTCGTTGAGGACCGTCAGCGCTTCTCCGAGCGCTTTCCTGCGGTTGTCCGCCTCTTCGCTTTCGGCAAGACGTGCTTCCTGGTCGGACACGTCGTCGACCAGCCAATCCTGCCACTCGCCGGAGTTGCCGTCCTCGCGGATCGGCGCATTGAGCGACACGTCGCCGCCGAGGCGGCGGTTCATGTCGACGACGTCCTGCTCGGTCACGCCCAGGCGTTTGGCGATGAGCTTAACCTGGTCCGGGCGCATGTCGCCCTCTTCGAGCGCGGAGATCTTGCTTTTGGCCTTGCGCAGATTGAAGAAAAGCTTCTTCTGATTGGCGGTGGTGCCCATCTTGACCAGGGACCACGAGCGCAGGATGTATTCCTGGATCGCGGCCTTGATCCACCACATGGCATAGGTGGCGAGCCGAAAGCCCTTTTCCGGCTCGAACCGCTTGACCGCCTGCATGAGGCCGACATTGCCTTCCGAGATCACCTCGGAGATCGGCAGCCCATAGCCGCGGTAGCCCATGGCGATCTTGGCGACCAGGCGCAAATGGCTGGTGACGAGCTTGTGGGCGGCGTCGCGGTCACCGTGCTCGCGCCAGCGCTTGGCCAGCATGTATTCTTCCTGCGGTTCCAGCATCGGGAACCGCCGGATCTCTTCGAGATAGCGGGTCAGGCCGGATTCGGCCGTCAGAATTGGCAAAGCAGCGGTACGGGCCATTACAGCGCCCTCCAAAATTGCCCCCGGTGACCCGGCGGGCAAACACACCGCCGCTCCCCGAGCCGACGGTGCCGATTGCTGCAACCGCGAAAGCGCGCGATCGCAGGTGCAACATTACAGGACAAACGGGGGCGAGAGGAAGTTAACTCGGCGTCACGTCGCCGTGACTCCCTGGTCTCTCCGCCTAAGCCATTGATCCGACTAAAGCTTTCGCTCAGGCCGATGTGCCCTGCTCACCGAGGCTATGGCGTAAACGACGAAGATCGTCCGGCAGTTCCGATCGGAACGCCAGATCATGGCCCCTTATTGGATGTTCGACCGTCAATAGATAGGCGTGCAGGGCCTGTCTGCCAAGGGCCTCGAGGGCGGAGCGAGCCTCGGTCCCGAGTTGATTCGATTTGGTCTTGAAGCCGGGTCCATAGCTGGCGTCGCCGAGGAGGGGGTGGCCGATCGAGGCCAGGTGCACCCGGAATCTGATGCGTGCGGCCGGTTTCGAGCCGGCAGGCGAGCAGGCTGGCGACCGGCCTGCCGTCGGCGCCGCGATAGCGCTCCAGGACCTCCCAATGGGTGACTGCTTCGCGGCCGCCTTCCCGCACCGCCATCTTGTCGCGCGCGCGCGGGTGACGGTCGATCGGCTTGTCGATGGTGCCGCGCGGCCGTTCGGGCGTGCCCCATGCGAAGGCGAGGTAGCCCCGGCGCAGCGGACCGGTGCGGCCGTGGTCGGCGAACTGCCGGGTGAGCCCGCGGTGGGCCTGGTCGGTCTTGGCGATCACCATCAGGCCGCTCGTGTTCTTGTCGAGCCGATGCACGATGCCCGGGCGCCTGGCGCCGCCGATCCCGGAAAGGCTTTCGCCGCAGTGGGCGATCAGCGCGTTCACCAGCGTGCCGGTCCGGTTGCCGGCGGCGGGATGAACGACGAGCCCGGCCGGCTTGTCGATGACGATGAGGTCTTCGTCCTCGAACACGACGTGCAGCGGGATATCCTCCGCTCCGATATCGATATCCGCGGGCGGCGGAAGATCGAGCACGATCGTTGCCCCGGCGTTGACGCGGTGGCCGGGATCGCGGATCGTGGCGCCGTCGATCGCGACGCGACCCGCCAGGATCAGGGCCTTGTGGCGCGACCGCGACAGGTCGGCCACGCGTGCAGCCAGCAGGCGGTCGAGCCGTTCGCCGGCCTCGGCGGCGGCGACCATCACTTTCTCGCAGCGCTCCGGAGCCGAGGTCATGAGCAATCCATTGCCGGACGATGACCAGGCTCTCGACCCGGCGGCGGCGCGCATGGTCGCGAAGGTGCGCTGGTTGATGCTGATCTCGGGCGCCACCACGCTGGTGGCGATCGCCGCGGTGATCGGCGTCATCGGCTATCGCCTTTTCAACGTGGAGGGAAGCGCCGTCAACCCGGTGGAAGCAACCGCCCTGCTGCCGAAGGGCGCGCGCATCATTGCGACCGCCGTGGCAGGCGACCGTATCATCGTCACCGTCGATATCGGCGGGCCGATCGAAATCCGCACCTTCGACGCCAGGACGCTGGCTCCGCGCGGCCTGCTGCGGTTCGCGACCGAGCCGTGAGAGCTCTGGTGCACCGGTCTTACGCGTGTTCGCAGTACAGCCGCGGCGCACCCGGCTAGATGCCGCTGCGGCACCACCGACTCCGCGCTGCGGCCCCCATGCTCTGGTGGCAGAAGCGATAGCGGAGGCGCGCCGAGACCCGCCCAGAGGACATCCCGAGGACGATGGGCGCTTGCGCCCGGCGGTGATCGGGTTTATTTCCCAAGCTCTCCGCATTGCTCCCTTCGTCTAGCGGCCCAGGACGTCGCCCTCTCACGGCGAAAACAGGGGTTCGAGTCCCCTAGGGAGCGCCAGTGATTTCAATATCTTAGCTGAGAATTGACAGATTGATCGGTCGACGTACGGCACAGATACGGCAAAGCCGATGAAAGAATTGCGCGATCGGGGGACGTTCTGTCAGATCGCCAACGCGCGATAAAGTTGATCGAGGCGCGCGGCGACAACGCCAACAAAAATATCCTCCGACGTGCTCGGCCGTGAGGTCGTCAATCGCGCCGTGGGCTATCGACTGCCGGATTGGGCTCGCTGATACGCAAGTCGGGAGGAAGCTCCTCCTCATGCTCCCACGTCCACTCCTCGACGCCGTCTGGCCAATTCAACCTGATGTAGTTCTCGCGCGTATACGGCAGACCGGCCAGCTCCAGTGCGCGCTTCAGGTTGTAGATGCCCATGGCCATCCTCCTTGGAGGCGCACATCGTAGGGGTACTTGGGGCTAAAATCCAGTGAAGCTGTGTTGCAAGAGGTGCTCGCTTTTCGAGCAGGATGCACGGCGACGTCCTGTTCGTGATTGTGACGCTACGTGACGAGGACATCTGCAGAATCATATCGGCCCGGAAGGCCACACGACATGAGCAAGACTGGTACTACGCGGGTAACCGTGAAGCCTGGTGAACGGCTGCCGCGGGGCGACACCGATTGGGCGCGACTCGATGCCATGACCGATGAGGAGGTCGTGGCCGCCGCGTTGTCCGACCCTGATGCGCAACCACTCACCCCCGAGCAGCTGGCGATGATGCGCCGGGTATCGCGCGTCAAGGTGCTGCGACAGCGCCTAGGGATGACGCAGACGGAATTTGCTGAAGCCTTCCACCTTCCCATCACGACTTTGCGTGATTGGGAGCAGCGCCGTAGCACTCCGGACGCGCCAGCTCGCGCGTTGTTGCTGGCCATTGAACGCGATCCCGAGGTCATGCGGAAATTGCTCGCGGATAGGGCGGCGTAGCGTCGGCGGCTCTATCAGAGTGCAGAGCACCACATCATAGCGTTACGGCGAAGTAATAGTGCCCATCTTCATCGAGCGTGGCGCGCCAGCGCTCTTTGTATTAAATTGACGACCTAATTTCGCCGATTTGGCAAACCGCGTTGATCGGGAGTGCCACCCCAAAAGCGCCCATCGAGGCAGATCGGAATTGAAAGCGATATCTGCCCTTGTGAGGAGCGCCTCGATGCGTGGTGGCGCGCTGCGCTGTGGCCCACAACCATCGCGCCATCAGCTTGGTCAATGCCTTTCTGCAGAATACCTATCGCGTTGACGCCCTCACTCGAACCGCTCGTCGCGAGGCGAGAATGGCCGATACGCGTCCGCCATCGCGGTCGTGCCAGAGGCGGCCGACGAACCGGTCCAGCACGGCAATGGCGTCGGGGGCCTGGATCAAGAGACGCAGAGCGAGAGGCGTCCACCGCGGCGGATTTTTGTCGGCACTGCGCGCGAACGTAATCACCCCTGCCACCAGGGGGAAGCGCGTCGGCGCATCCTCCGCACACCAGGCGATCACGTCGTCATCCGCGAGAACGTCGAACGGATTCTCATGCACATGGCAGATATCCTCGATCACCCGAACGCCGAGCTTCCGGTAGGATGGCGGCGCACCAGCAGCTTTTCGATGAGCCCGGCCGAGGCAGGCTCCAAGCGGAAGACGTCCGTGCCTTCTGGCTGGTCGTCTTGTCGGAGGTGATTTCAAACATGGGGCACTTTAGACGTCCGCCGTGACCCACCAGGGGGAAGCGGAGACCCCCATCCAGCGTTCGCCGTAGCCTGCGTTCCGAATTTGTCCTGCTCTCACGCTTCTCGCAAGCATCGTAAGAGTACCACGAATATCAGGAAAAATCAAAGGCGTAAACATATAGAATGCATGAATTTTCAATAACAAATCTTGCAATCATGGTGCTGGTCTCTACATTTGCGGCATGAGTAAGCTCCAAGAGGTCAAAATGCATCTGCGTCCGGGCCACGTGTACCGCAGGCAGGACTTGGCGCGCTGGTCAAACGCCGTAGACCGCCATATCCGGCAGTTGCTGGAGGAGGGGACGCTGCGCAAGCTGGCGGGCGGACTTATCTGCGCCCGAAAGCGACGGTGTTCGGCAAAGCTCCCGCCGAGGACGAGAAGCTGATCGCGAGTTTTCTCAAGGACCATCGCTTCCTCCTGGCCTCGCCCAACGTCTATAACGCGCTTGGGGTTGGCACGACGCAGCTCTACGACAAGACCGTGGTGTATAATCACAAGCGGCACGGAGAGTTTTCGCTGGGTGGGCGTACCTTCGAGTTTCGCGTCAAGCCGTCCTTTCCGCGCAAGCTCAGCAAGGAGTTTTTGTTGGTCGACCTTGTCAACAATATCGATCGGCTCGCGGAAAGCCGCGACGAGGTGCTCACGCGCGTCAAGGAACGGGCAGCCTCTCTCGACGTGCCACGTCTGCAGCGGGCGGCGCGTGAGTATGGGAATGTTCGCGCGAAGAAGTTCTTCTCCGAGGTGCTTCACGCGACGTGAACGCCATGGCCGCCGACTACCTTCACAATCATCCACAATTTCCCGACCTCATCCGCATCGTCGCCGATGAAAAAGGGATTGCGCCCGCGCTGGTGGAGAAGGACTACTGGATCATGCACTGCCTCTACGGGCTGCAGCGGCATGGTTTCAAATTCGAATTGAAAGGCGGCACCTCGCTTTCCAAGGGGCATGGGATTATCCAGCGCTTCTCG
>CAWHPT010000024.1:0-11102 GCA_963831225.1 uncultured Alphaproteobacteria bacterium | reverse complement strand
GAAGCCTTGAAGCATGCAGCCTGGGATTACCGCGTCGATGTTCCAGACAGCCGTGAACATAGCCAAGCGCGGACCCGCGTTCGGTTTCACGAAAACGGACTTGAGCGATAAGATGCCATTCTATTTCGATTTGACCTTGCTGTCGGAAACGACAGGCAAGACGGTCGACCAGCTCTCGGTCGTCGGACGTTAAGAAGGGCTAGGAGTGTGTTCCGGAGACCTCGTCGCCGCACCGGCGGTTGCCGAGCCCATACCCCGGGCGGTGGTTCGGCTGCGGCCCGGGCGGCTCGGCTGGAAGCGCAACCTGCGTCGCCTCCTGGTGCCGGTCGCCTTGCTTGGCCTATGGCAGCTCACTGCCTCGCTGAATCTCTACGATCCAACCTTCCTCCCGGCGCCCAGCACGGTGGTCGACTCTTTGTGGCAGTGGATGTTCGGCGAGCGGACGGCGTTCGCCTGGTATTCCGGCACGTGGTTTGAATATGTCTATCTCAGCACCTGGCGTGTGCTCGTCGGGTTCGCGATCGCCGCGATCGTCGGCACCACACTCGGCGTCCTCATCGGCTGGAACGAGCTGGTCGCCGACCTCTTCGATCCGGTGGTGCAGTGGTTGCGGCCCATTCCGATGACGGCCTGGCTCCCCTTCGCGACCTTCATCTTCGGCATCCGCGAAGGCGCTGCCATCTCGCTGATCGCCATGGGTGCGTTCTACCCGATCGTGGTGAACTGCACGACCGGCGCCGAGCAGACGCCGAAGAACCTCGTCCGCGCGGCTTTGATGCTCGGCACGCCGCCGCGCAATCTCTTGATCCGGGTCGTGCTGCCCGCCGCGCTCCCGTTCATTTTCACCGGACTGCGGCTCGGCATCGGCATCGGCTGGGTGCTCGTCATCGTCGTGGAGATGCTGGCCGTGAAGGGCGGCATCGGCTACGCGATGTGGACCGCCTACCAGTTCGTTCGCGTCGACCTCATCATCGCAGCGATGTTCACGATCGGCATTCTCGGTCTGGTGACGGACCGCCTGCTCCTCTCAATCAGCCGGAGGCTCTTGCGATGGAACACCGGGCTGAAGAGCTCGCTAGATCGGGCCGGCCGGATCGAGTGCCGGTCCGTGCGCAAGGCTTTTCAGGACGCGGCCGAGGGCACCGAGGTGGTGGCGCTCGACGGCCTCACGCGTCGATATCGCGCCACGCGAATTCCTCACCCTCCTCGGTCCGAGCGGGTGCGGCAAATCCACTTTGCTCAACATCATCGCCGGATTCGAAAAGCCGGACGGCGGCCAAGTTCTGTTCAACGGTCGCGTGGTGACACAGCCGGGTCCGGACCGCGGGGTCGTGTTCCAGGACTACGCGCTGTTCCCATGGCTCAACGTCGAACAGAACGTCGCCTACGGCCTGCGCGAGAAAGGGCTCCCCAAGGCGGAAGTGGCCGCGACGGCACAGCGATTCATCCGCATGGTCGGCTTGACCGGTTTCGACCGGCGCTATCCGCACGAACTCTCCGGCGGGATGCGCCAACGCGTTGCCTTGGCGCGCGTGCTGGCGATCGATCCCCAAATCCTCCTCATGGACGAGCCGTTTGCGGCCGTCGACGCGCAGACCCGCGTGATCCTGCAGGAGGAGCTCCAACGGCTGTGGATGCAGACCCTGAAGACGGTTGTCTTCGTCACCCACAGCGTCGACGAGGCGATCTACCTGTCCGATCGAGTGACGGTGTTGACCGCGCGGCCCGGAACCGTCAAAGCAATCGTGCGGATCGACCTGCCGCGTCCGCGCGACGCCACGTCGGATGCCTTCAATACCTATCGGCGCGACATTACCCAGCTGATCGAAGTCGAGTTGCGCAAGGTTTTCGCGACCTCGACCGCCCTGGCCGGCGCGGCGTAGCCGTTCATCCTTTCCACGAATGTTCAATCGCCTGCTTCGGTGCCATGGGAGAACACGGAATGGCCGAAACGAGAATCATTTCAATAGAAGAACACTACTGGATTCCAAGTCTACGCGACCGCTACTCCGGCTACCACCGTGTCTCCCCGCATCATCCGACCAAAGAGCTCGACGATCTCGGCGAGCTGCGCCTGCACCACATGGACGAGGCCGGGGTCGATTTCCAGATCTTGTCGCACATGCAGCCGGGAACGCAGCTCATGGACCCGGAAAGCGCGGTCGTTCTTGCGCGCGAGGCGAACGACGCGGTCTATGCGGCAATGCGGCGGCATCCGACCAGGTTCGGGGGATTTGCCGAACTGCCGACGCCGGATCCGAAAGCGGCCGCAGACGAGCTCGAGCGCACGGTCGTGAAATACGGATTTAAGGGCGCGCTGGTGAACGGGCTCACCCACGGTGCATTTCTCGACGACAAGAAGTTCTGGTGCATTTTCGAGCGAGCGCAGGCGCTCGACGTTCCGATCTATCTGCATCCGGCCGTGCCGCACCCCGCGGTGACCGAAGCATATTACGAGGACTACAAACCGAACGGATTCCCGACCGGGGTGGTGCTGTGGGGCTTCATGGCGGAGGCCGGCCTGCAAGCCATCCGGCTGATCCAGAGCGGGGTGTTCGACACCTACCCGCGACTGAAATTTATCCTCGGCCACCTCGGCGAGGCCATTCCGTTCATGCTGTGGCGCTGCAACTGGCTCTACAAGAACGTCGGCCGGCAGTCCGGCTTCGCCGATGCGTTTCGCGAGCACTTCTACCTCACGACCAGCGGTAACTTCTCCGATGCCGCGTTGACCTGCTGCCTTGCGGAACACGACCGCGACAAGATCATGTTCGCTGTGGACTGGCCGTTCAATTCGAACCTCGAGGGCGTCAATTTCGTCAACGCCGCGCCCATCAGCGACGAAGACAGGGCCAAGATTTTTCATCGCAATGCGGAGCGCCTGCTGCGACTTTAGGAATTGCTGACGCGGGGCTCGTGCCGGCGATGAAGCAGGCAGGTCGGGGATCGATCGTCTTCACTCGCTGCACTTCCCCGGCACCAAGCGATGTCACGGCAGCATGATGGCCCCGCCGTTGACGGCGACGGACTGACCCGTCATGTATGCGGCGTCGGGACCGAGGAGGAAGGCGACCACCGCGGCGATCTCCTCGGGCCGGCCGAGGCGGCCGAGCGGGAAACTCTCCCCGGTCTTGTATAGCTGCTCGTCCGCCATGCCGCCGCGCGGCATGGCCGTGTCGGTGATCCCTGGTATCACGCAATTGACCCGGATTCCGTATTGGGCCCAGTCCAGCGCGAGCGACTTGGTAAGCGCGATGATGCCCGCCTTGGAGGAGGCGTAGTGCGCGCCGCGGGCTGCGCCATGCAGGGCGAGGCCCGAGGCCGTGTTAACGATCGCACCGCCGCCCGCGGCGATCATGTGTCGCGCGACGGCACGCGCGCAGATGAAGCTGCCGGTGAGGTTGACCCGGAAGACGCGCTCCCACTCGGCCAAGTCCATGTCGAGAGCGTTCGATCTTGGGAAAATCCCTGCATTGTTCACGAGCCACACCGGCGCGCCGCAGCGCCTCACCACTTCCGCAACAGCCCCGTTGACCCGAGCCTCATCGCCGACGTCAACCGTCCAGAAAAGCGCCTCGCCGCCAGCCTTTCGGCATTCCCGTATCGTCTCCTCTCCGCCTTCGCGCTGGGTGTCCCAGGCCACTACCCTCGTGCCGTAGCCCGCGAGACGAAGCGCAACGGCACGGCCGATGCCCTGGGCCGCGCCCGTCACGATCGCAGTCGATGTTTCAGTCATGTCGAGATCTCTGGCGTCATTGCCGGGGTTGTCCTGGGTTGTCCCGGCAATCCATTCACTTGCCAGAAGCTCCGCAAAAAGATGGATGCCCTGGTCAAAAGCCCAGGGGTGACGATTGTGGGATCGCGCCGAGCGGACCAATCCAATCGCACCATGCGCTAGTTCCCGGAGGTGGACAGTTCCGCCTCCGGCCGGCCCGATGCCTCGGACAGGTAGCTCAAGTCGAAATACGAGGCGACCTTTCCGCTCATATCCACCCGGGTGAAGCCGAATTTCGGCCCCTGCTTGGCGACGTTGATGGCGGTCTGGATATCCACCCGGTTATCCCAGCCGGAGCGCGGCAGCGCGGCAGTGAGGATCTCCTTGTTCACGCCTGTGTACTGACTTATGAGCGCCACCAGCTCATCCGGGCGCTTCGCATAATATTCCTGCGCCTCCAGATAGGCCTTGAGGAAATTGACCGCGGTCTTGCGATCCTTGAGAAAGTCAGTGTTGGCGCCGAGGATTTGATTGCCGTGCCCGAACTCCTTGGTCGAACCGATATCGCAACACGGCGGATAGTAAGCATATCCGTCAACCACGGCGCGCTCGAGGATGGGCGACCACAGGAGTAGGCCGTCCAGGTCGCCGTTCTTCAGCGCCTGCAGCTCCGCGATACCGATCGCCGTCGTCGTGATGTGGTTGACCTTCGACAGGTCGACATTGTTGGCTTCTGCCGCGAGCGTGTACAGGATCGCCACGTAGGTTCCCGGCGGACGGCCGATCTTCTTGCCTTCGAGATCCTTCCAACTCTGCACATCGACGCCCTTGCGAACGATCAGATTATTCCCTTCACATAAAGGCCGCTAATCACCTTGACGTTGGCGATGTTCTGTTCGGCCATGATCGCAGGGACCTGGTAACCGATCGAACCCACTTCGGCGCCGCCGCCTTGCAGGCTACGCAATTGCTCAGCATTGGTGACCGCCTGGACGTTTTCGGTGCGCAGCCCGTATTTGGCCGCGAACGGGCCGATGCCCCACAGGGCCGGCGCGGACAGGCTGCGGGCGAGCGCTACGCGAACCAACTTGTGCTCCTGCGCTCCGGCGAGATCGCGGCCGCCGATCCCGCCGAACAGAGACACTGCGAATGCACCGGCGGCTGCGGCCGCCAGAAGAGGCCGGCATGCTGATCTGTTCATTGATCTCGTCCGTCTGGATGTTGATTTCACGCTACTCGTTGCGGCTCTCAGCATCAAGCACCGCACGCGTGCGGCGGCCGCGTGCTCGCTGCTCGACAGCTCGAGGCCACGCGTCACATCCGCTCGGCGATCGCCGGCGCCATTTCCTTTTCGGCCCGCGAAACCGCGCGCGCGGCCTCGATCAGCATCGGCAGGATTTCTTCGACGCGCTGCGCGACCAGGAAATTCACCGACATCCCGGCGCGGATGAATTCGAGCTTTTCCATATGCTCGAGGAGGGCGCAGAGCGGATCCCAGAAGCGCTCGATGTTGACGATCATGATGGGCTTCCTGTGGCGGCCGAGCTGCGCCCAGGTCATCTGCTCGACCAGTTCCTCGAGCGTGCCGACGCCTCCCGGGAGCGCAACAAAGGCATCCGCCCGCTCGAACATGATCCGCTTGCGCTCGTGCATGTCGCGCGTGATGAGTCGCTCCTGTATGCGCACGTTCATGTGTTCCCGATTGACCAGAAAATCGGGGATCACTCCGGTCACCAGCCCGCCGTGGTCGAGGACTGATTTGGCAATAGCGCCCATCAGGCCGACCGAGCCGCCGCCATAGACCAGACGAATCCCGTTCTCCGCCATGATGCGGCCGAAGCTCGTCGCTGCTTCGACGTAAGCCGGATGGTTGCCGGGGCCGGATGCGCAATACACGCAAATCGCATTGATTCCGCTCATGAGGCAAGCATGTGGCGTCAACCGGGTGGACCGTCAAGGCATGCCGTGCCCAGGCGGGCCGGGCAGGCGATATCGGCCAGTCTTGCGCCCATTGCGTCGCAAGGCGTATCAACCCATTTGGCTCTACATCGCCGGTGGATGAAGCTTCAGCGGCAGGTCGACAGGATCAGACAAATCAGCGCAAGGAAAGATGATGGCTAGCGACGACAAGAAAACTGATACCAACCCCGCGCCAAAAAAGGAGGCTCCTCCGGAGAGCACTTCAGGTGCGGACCCATCCAAGGCCGAAGGCGGCGAGACAGCTGCCGCCTCACCCTCCAATTACAGCAGGGGCGAGGGACAGAAACCGGTTTCCAGAGCTTACAGGGACAACTGGAACGCGATTTTCGCGAAGAAAAAAAGGCGATAATTTCGGCTATGGAGCAGCCTTGATCGCGCGCTATTCCACCGGTTTTACGTTCGCGTCCTTCACCACCTTTCCGAGGTAATCGAGTTGCTGGCGCCAAAAGCGATCGAGCTCTTGCGGGCTCGATCCGACTCCGACGACGCCGATGTCGTCGAAGCGGCGAAGGACATCGGCGTGCTGCATCGCTTTCCTGGTTTCGACGGCTATCCGCTCGACGATTTCTTTCGGCGTGTTTGCAGGGGCGAATATTGCGGTCCAGAACGGGATCGCGTAGCCGGGCAGTGTATCGGCCAGCGGCGGTACGTCGGGCAGCACCGGCGAGCGTTCGGCCGTGGTGATTGCGAGCGCCCGGACTTTCCCGCTTTGGATGTTGCCGAGCTGGGTAGGAGGACCGTCGTACATCATGGCGACCCGTCCAGCGAAAAGGTCCGCCATGATCGCGGAATTGCCGCGATAGGGCACGTGCACGACGTCGACGCCCGCCATCGACTTGAACAATTCTCCGGCGAGATGCGGCATCGTGCCGACGCCCGACGACCCATAGCTGTACTTGCCGGGATTGGCCTTGAGCAGCTGGATGAGCTCGCCGAGATCCTTCGCCGGCAAGTCAGGATTGACGACGAGCACCAGAGGAAACCTGCCGGCGAGCGTGACCGGGATGAGGTCTTTGATCGGGTCGTACTGGAGATTCTTGTAGACCAGGGCGTTGACCACGGCCGACGAAACCGACTGGAAGATCAGCGTGTAGCCGTCGGGCCGTGAGCGCGCGACCATGTGGGCCGCGATGGTACCGCCGGCGCCGCCCTGATTTTCCACCACCACCTGCTGGCCGAGCTGGTCGCTGAGATGCTGAGCCGTGAGCCGTGCCGTCATGTCGACGCCACCGCCCGCGGTCAGTGGAACGACCAGCTTGATCGGTCGGTTGGGCCAGGAATTCCTGCGCGGGTGCCGAGCCGCACAGAGACACGAGACACGCAAGCGCACCAAGGCAGCGCCGAAGGTCGTGATCTTTCATCATTTTCCTCCCGGAAGGCGCCGCCGATCGGCCGGACCATCGGCGGTCGGCTTTCGGCCGAGGACTTGCTCGGCCCGGCTGCGCTTGCGGTCGACGTTTCGAGGTGCTCTCTGGATCGCGCGAATCGTAGCAGCCTGTCCGTTGGCCAGCAAGGCAAGTTGCTTCATCGGCGAATTGGCGCGACGTCGATATCTTCGTCGCGTGTCAACCAAGGGGTTGAATTGCTGCGCTCGTTACGGTCACACTTGCGTTTCGTTGATCATCACCGTGCCCGGAGGCGATCATGAAAGAGCAAATCGTCGACGTGGCGACATCGGACGGGCCGATGGATACGTTCATCACCCATCCGGAAGCGGGTGGGCCGTTTCCCCGCCGTCGTTCTGTTCATGGACATTTGGGGGCTGCGCGAGGAACTCTTCGACATCGCGCGACGCGTCGCCACCGTCGGCTATTACTGCCTGGTGCCCAATTTCTATCATCGCGAAGGCAAGATTCGCTTCGAGGTTCGCCTTCCCGATGGCAGGATGATCTCGTTCGACCGCATCGATCCGGGGACGCGGAAGCGGATGGAAGCCACGTTCAGTTTGTTGTCGAACGCCATGGTGGTGAGCGATACTGGCGCGCTCATCGACTTCCTGCGCAACGATAGCGCCGTGCGCCTGGGCGCAATGGGCGGGATCGGTTACTGCATGGGCGGCCGGCATGTGTTGTGCGCGGCCGGGCATTTTCCATTGAATTTCGTGGCCTCGGCGAGCTTGCACGGCACGTCCTTGATCTCCGAGCAGGAAGGATTCGCCGCATCGATTGGCGAGTCGGTTCCGCGGCGAGGTCTATTGCGGTTACGGGGAGATCGATCACCATACGCCCGCGGATCTGGTGGCGCAGATGGAGAACGTGCTGCAAGGGAGCCCTGCGGTCGCCAGTTGCATCGTTCACAAAGGCGCAAATCATGGCTACGCGCTGCCGGATCGCGACGTATTCGACAAACACGCCGCGAACCGCGACTGGGAGCGCATATTCGCGATGTTTCGCCGCCATCTCGACGGTGATCGCCGCTGATGCGTCCTGACTAGCCGCGACCGCGCAGCCGGCTCGAGCAGCGACATCGCTCGTGGCAGCAGCCATTCCGGGGGTGATTGCAGTCTGGAAACTCTCTATATGAGGTGAATTCGACGGTCTGCCCCTGCGGCCCGTCAATACGGGCTTGCGATGACCGATCCACATTTGCGCTCGGGCGAAGCATTGAAGCGGGAGGTGTCCGGCGACGGCGGCTCGCTGCTTGCGATCATGCGCGCGCTGTGGCCCTTTATCTGGCCGGCCGACCGGCGCGATCTCAAGCTTCGCGTCGCCGCTGCGATGGTGCTCCTGCTCGCCGCCAAGCTCGCGACCATCGCAGTGCCGTTCACCTTCAAATGGGCCACCGATGCGCTCACCGGGCAGGGCAGCGCGCCGGTGGCGCCGTCCTCCTGGCTGTTCTGGGTGCTCACCGCGCCGATCCTGATGACCATCGCCTATGGCGGGATGCGCATCCTGATGGCGGTGCTCACCCAGATCCGCGACGGCATTTTCGCGCAAGTGGCGATGAACGCGGTGCGCCGGCTCGCCTACCGCACCTTCGAGCACATGCACCAGCTCTCGCTGCGCTTCCATCTCGAGCGCAAGACCGGCGGCCTCACCCGCGTGCTCGAGCGCGGCCGCAACGCTATCGAGATCATCGTGCGCATGGTGATCATGCAGCTGGTGCCGACGATCATCGAGCTCGGGCTCATCGTCGCCGTGCTGCTCTATCAGTTCGACTGGCGCTACGTGGCGGTCATCGTGGTGACCGTCACCTTGTACATGGTGTTCACCTATTTTGCCACCGAGTGGCGCATCGGCATTCGCCGGCGCATGAACGACAGCGACACCGACGCCAACGTCAAGGCGATCGATTCGCTGCTCAATTACGAGACCGTCAAGTACTTCGTCGCCGAGGAGCGCGAGGCGAAGCGTTATGACCGCTCCATGGCGCGCTACGAGGACGCCAGCGTCAAGGCCTATGTCTCGCTCGCCGTGCTCAATGCCGGCCAGGCGACCATCTTCACCGTCGGGCTTGCCGCCGTGATGGTGATGTGCGCCTACGGCATCAAGAACGGCACCAACACCATCGGCGATCTCGTGATGATCAACGCCATGATGATCCAGCTCTACCAGCCGCTCAACTTCATGGGCATGGTGTATCGCGAGATCAAGCAGGCCGTGATCGACATCGAGATGATGTTTTCGATCCTGTCGCGCCCGCCGGAGATCAAGGACAAGCCGGGAGCGAGGCCACTCGAGGTCTCGCACGGGGCGATCCGCTTCGAGAACGTTTCGTTCGCCTACGATCCGGAACGGGAGATTCTCAACGGGCTCAGCTTCGAAGTCCCCGCTGGTCACACGGTCGCGGTGGTCGGCCCGTCCGGCGCCGGCAAGTCGACTATTTCGCGGCTACTGTTCCGCTTCTACGAGGTGACCGGCGGGCGCATCTCGATCGACGGCCAGGACATCCGTGACGTGACCCAGAAATCGCTGCGGATGGCGATCGGCATGGTTCCCCAGGACACGGTCCTGTTCAACGACACCATCCGCTACAACATCCGCTACGGCCGCTGGGAGGCGGGCGATGCGGAGGTCGAGGAGGCGGCGCGGCTCGCCCAGATCGACGACTTCATCCGCATGTCGCCGAAGGGCTACGAGACCGAGGTCGGCGAGCGCGGCCTGAAGCTGTCCGGCGGCGAGAAGCAGCGCGTCGCCATCGCACGCACCATTCTCAAGGCCCCGCCGATTCTGCTGCTGGACGAGGCGACCTCGGCGCTCGACAGCCACACCGAGCGGGACATCCAGGACGCGCTGGAGCGCGTTTCGCAGAACCGCACCACCCTGGTGATCGCGCACCGCCTCTCCACCATCGTCGGCGCCGACGAGATCATCGTGCTCGACCAGGGCGTGATCGCCGAGCGCGGCACCCACCGCCAACTGCTCGCGCGCGGCGGCCTTTATGCCAGCATGTGGAACCGGCAGCGCGAGGCCGAGGCGGCGCGCGAGAAGCTCGCGCTGGTCGGTGACGACGCGGTTGCCCCGAACCGCAACCCGCCGCCCATCGAATCGCTGGAAGAACTGCCCGAGCCGCCGATCGAGCGCGCCGACGCCGCGGAGTGATCATGTCCGTGCTCGCCTCCATCCGCTCGCAGTTGGCGCCCGTTCACCGCGAGGGGCTGCCGTACATCAGTGTCTTCGCCTTGGCGAGCCTGTTCCTGTTCTGGCTGTGGTCGCCGCTCGGATGGCTGGCTGCGATGGCGACGATGTGGTGCGCCTATTTCTTTCGCGATCCCGTGCGGGTGACGCCGATCCGCGAGGGGATCGTGGTTTCGCCTGCCGACGGGCGGGTGAGCCGCGTCTCCAATTCGGTGCCGCCGAAGGACCTCGAGCTCGGCGAGCGGCCATTACCGCGGGTGTCGATCTTCATGAGCGTGTTCGACTGCCATGTGAACCGCAGCCCGGTGACCGGCAAGATCGAGCGCATCGCCTATCGTCCCGGCGCCTTTGTCAGCGCCGACCTCGACAAGGCGAGCGAGGGCAACGAGCGCAATTCGCTGGTGATCGCCGCCGGCAAGAGCCGCGTCGGCGTGGTGCAGATCGCCGGGCTCATCGCTCGACGCATCGTCTGCTTCGTGAGCCCCGGCGTTGGCGTCGGCGCTGGCGAGCGCATCGGTATGATCCGCTTCGGCTCGCGCGTCGACGTCTACCTTCCCGACGGCGTGAGGCCGCTGGTAGCCGAAGGCCAGACCGCGATTGCCGGAGAAACCATCATCGCCGATCTGCGCGCCGGCGATCTGCAACGCAGCTTCCGGGTGGGATAGCAACCCGCCACGGGCTCGTTTCCTTCTTCTCTCGTTTACTCGCGCGCGCAGACGCCGGTCGGATAGATGACGGATGCGTCTTCGATCCGAAGCACAACTCCCTAAAACGCCGTCGGAACGTGCATTTCCTTCGGGATCGAGCCGATGGTTTCAATCTTCAACCCG
>CAWHPT010000023.1:0-156409 GCA_963831225.1 uncultured Alphaproteobacteria bacterium | reverse complement strand
GGGGGCCGCCAGGCCCCCTTGTTTGTTCCTTCGCGCTTGCGCGGCCCGCGTTACGCCGCCGTCGGCGCGGGATCCGCAGCCACCGGCGAGCCGCCCGAGCCACCGCTGCCCGAGGGCGGCGTGCGCGGCGTCCAGTCCTTGGGCGGACGCGGCTCCTTGCCGGCCATGATGTCGTCGAGCTGCTCGGAGTCGATGGTTTCCCATTCGAGCAGGGCCTTGGCCATGGCGTGCATCTTGTCCCTGTTGTCCTCGATCAGCTTGCGCGCCAGCGCGTACTGCTCGTCGATGATGCGGCGCACTTCGCGCGTCGACCTTCTGCATGGTCGATTCGCTGATGTTGGTGGTCTTGGTGACCGAGCGGCCCAGGAACACCTCGCCCTCGTTCTCGGCGTAGACCATCGGGCCCAGCGCATCGGTCATGCCGTAGCGCATCACCATGTCGCGCGCCAGGTGGGTGGCGCGCTCGAAGTCGTTGCGAAGCGCCGGTGGTCATCTGGTTCATGAACACCTCTTCGGCGATGCGGCCGCCGAACAGCATGCTGATCTGGTTGAGCATGTATTCGCGGTCGTAGCTGTAGCGGTCCTGCGCCGGCAGGCTCATGGTCACGCCCAGCGCGCGGCCGCGCGGGATGATGGTGACCTTGTGCACCGGGTCGCACTTGGGCAGCAGCTTGCCGATCAGGGCGTGGCCGGACTCGTGGTAGGCCGTGTTGCGGCGCTCTTCCTCGGGCATGACCATGCTCTTGCGCTCGGGGCCCATGAAGATCTTGTCCTTGGCCTTCTCGAAGTCCTGCATCTCGACCACGCGCGCGTTGCGGCGCGCGGCCATCAGGGCGGCTTCGTTGCACAGGTTGGCCAGGTCGGCGCCGGACATGCCGGGCGTGCCGCGGGCGATGATGCTCGGGGTCGACGTCCTGGCCGATCGGGATCTTGCGCATGTGCACGTTCAGGATCTGCTCGCGGCCGCGGATGTCGGGCAGCGTGCACGTAGACCTGGCGGTCGAAGCGGCCCGGGCGCAGCAAGGCGGCGTCCAGGATGTCCGGGCGGTTGGTGGCCGCGACCACGATCACGCCCAGGTTGGTCTCGAAGCCGTCCATCTCGACCAGCATCTGGTTGAGGGTCTGCTCGCGCTCGTCGTTGCCGCCGCCCAGGCCGGCGCCGCGCTGGCGGCCGACCGCGTCGATTTCATCGATGAAGATGATGCAGGGCGCGTTCTTCTTGGCGTTCTCGAACATGTCGCGCACGCGGGCCGCGCCCACGCCGACGAACATTTCGACGAAGTCGGAGCCGGAGATCGAGAAGAACGGCACCTTGGCCTCGCCGGCGATGCCCTTGGCCAGCAGCGTCTTGCCGGTGCCCGGAGGGCCGACCAGCAGCAGGCCGCGCGGAATGCGGCCGCCGAGCTTCTGGAACTTCTGCGGGTCCTTCAGGAAGTCGACGACTTCCTTGACTTCTTCCTTGGCCTCGTCGCAGCCTGCGACGTCGGCGAAGGTCACCTGGTTGTTGTTCTCGTCGAGCATGCGCGCCTTGCTCTTGCCGAAGCTGAACGCGCCGCCCTTGCCGCCGCCCTGCATCTGGCGCATGAAGTAGATCCAGACGCCGATCAGCAGCAGCATCGGGCCCCAGCTGACCAGCAGGGTCATGAGCAGCGAGCCTTCTTCGCGCGGCTTGACGTCGAACTTGACGTCGTTGTTGATCAGGTCGCCGACCAGGCCGCGGTCGAGGTAGGTGGCGGTGGTGCGGATCTTGCGGTCGTCGGTGGTGATGGCGACGATCTCGGTGCCGCCCTGGCCTTCCTGGATGATCGGCGTTCTTGATGCGCTTGCTGCGCACTTCCTCCAGGAAATCCGAATAGCCCATCACCGCTGGCGCCGGCGCGCGCCGCGGGTGTCGAACTGCTTGAAAACGGTGAACAGCACCAGGGCGATGACCAGCCACACGGCAATTTTGGAAAACCACTGATTGTTCAACTGCGTCTCCGGAGAAGAGTACTTGCCGCTAGTTGCTGCCCATTCTAGGCGTTTCAAGGCATGGAATGATGTATTTTCGCTACGACAGCCATAGGCGCAAGGGCAGCGATGTCGCGATCGCCGCGTCGAGCGTGGCTCGTTCAGCGGGCTTCGAGCCCCATGCCCGACCAGGAAAGTCTCGGACGACTTGTCGCGGGAGGCCTTGGGTTTCAGAGGCTTGACGACCCGGAAAGTTTCCTTGAACAGCTTGACCAGCTCGCTGTAGCCGCTGCCGTGAAACACCTTGGCTACCAGCGCGCCCTCGGGCTTCATGTGGTGCAGGGCAAATTCGACGGCCAGTTCGACCAGGTGGGCGATGCGGGCGGTGTCGGCCGACTCGATGCCCGACAGGTTGGGCGCCATGTCCGAAACCACCACGTCGGCCTTGCGGCCCGCCCATGGCCGCCTCCAGCTGGGCCAGCACCTCGGGCTCGCGGAAGTCGCCCTGGATGAACAGCACGCCCTCGACCGGCTCCATGGGCAGGATGTCCAGCGCCACGATGGTGCCGTTCAGCGCGCCCGGCCGCAGCGCCGCCGGGCGACAGCTTGCGCCGCGACGTACTGGCTCCAGGCGCCGGGCGTGGAGCCCAGGTCCACCACCAGGTGCCCGGGCTTGATCAGGCCCAGGGTCTCGTCGATTTCCTTGAGCTTGTAGGCGGCGCGGGCGCGGTAGCCCTCCCGCGTGGCCAGCTTGACGTAAGGGTCGTTGACGTGGTCGTTCAACCACGCCCTGTTGACCTTGCTGCTTTTTGTTTTCACTTTCATGCGCTTTCGTGCTGACACCGATAATACGCCCATGCCTGCAATTCAACTGACGTGGCCCAGCGCAAGGAACACCGCGCCGAAGCCCACCACCTCGACCCGGTCGTCATGATCGGCAACGACGGCCTGACGCCCGCCGTCAAGAAGGAAACCGACGCCGCGCTCAATGCCCACGGCCTGATCAAGATCCGCGTGCTGGGCGACGACCGCGCCAAGCGCGAGGAGATCTACCAGCCCTGGCCGACGAACTCGGGCGCCGCGCCGATCCAGCACATCGGCAAGCTGCTGGTCCTGTGGCGGCCCAAGCCCGCCAAGGCGAAGGCCGAGGCCGACGAAGACCGGATGCCCGGCCCGCGCGAGTTCAAGGTGCTCAAGTACAGCAAGCGCGGCGGCCAGCGCCCGGAGGTCAAGACCCTGCGCGTGCTGGGCAACCAGCGCCTGACGCCCGGCGGCCAGGTCAAGCGGGCCAAAGGGCCCAAGCAGAAATCGGTCAAGAAGGGCCGTCAGACCTGAGCCTGGGATAGGCGCCGCGCCCCGCCATGGCGCCTGCATCTGATCACTCGTCATACAACATTAGCCTGCTGAAGTCGCCCAGATCTCAGCAGCGTTTTGTTACGTCTTTCGCTTTGCGTGCTGCCTTGACGCGCGCTGCCGAGCATTCCCAATAATCGCGACCGCTGTTGTACGATGACTGATGACATCGTTCGCTCCGCGCACTCCCAACTTGCGCTACCCAACCACATGAGGAACACATGAAACGCCGAGACTTTGCTATCTCCGTCCTGTCCCCACTGGCCCTTGCCGCTTGCGGAGGCGGTGGCAAGCGACGCCCCTTCCGCGCAAGCCCTCGCAGCTGCGAAGGACTTGAAGTCGCAAGCAACGTTCGCGGCCAGAAAGGCCGCCGTTTATATGGATGAAGTGGTTTCCTACAACGGCGGATACGTCTGGTCGTACTCGCCGGACCTCACGCAGACTTTCGGCGAAATGGAAGCCAAGCGCACCATGCTCTGGCTCCAGCCGCCGGGCACCTCTTCCGATCGGCCACACCTACCTCGATGCCTTCCACGCCACCGAGCGACGGGCGCTTCTATCAGGCTGCCGACCGCACGGCCAAAGCGGTGGCCGCAGGCCCAGCATCCCGTCCGGCGGCTGGAACTACATCCACGACTTCGCGGGCGAGGAGTCGCTCAAGCACTGGTATGACACCGTCGGCAAGAACGGCTGGCGCCTGGAAGAATTCCAGCACTACTACGGCAATGCGACCTTCGACGACGCGACCACCGCCGTGGCCGTCGCAGTTGATGCTGCGGATGTACCTGGAAAAGAAGGACCCGGTCTTCCTAGCGCCGCCACGACAAGGCGATCAAGTTCATCACCGACGCGCAGTTCGGGCCCGCCGTCGGCGTGGCCGACGGTGGCTGGCCGCAGCGCTTTCCGCACAACCCGAATGCGATCACGTCCATGCCCATGCCCAACCCGCAGCAGTTGCCGGCCGGCGCCCGCGCGGCATGGAAGACAGCGACTACACGCTGCACGTGACCTTCAACGACGACGTCATGGGCGAGAACATCAAGTTCCTCACCCATGTGCGTGATGACGCTCGGCCACACGGAGCTGGTCTCCAACATCACGCGGGCCATGGATTGCCATGCAGCGCCTGCAGTAGCCCTCGCCGGCAATCGGGCTGGAGCCTGCAGCACCTGTCGCGCGATACGAATGGCCGCCCGGCAGGCGCCCCGGCCGGCGCGCGCTCGTACGAGCCGCGCTCGCTGGCCACGCACACGACGCAGACCAACATCCAGCAGCTGTTCGGCTACTTCACCCTGACCGGCGACAAGAAGTACCTGTCGCAGTTGCAGAAGGCGATCGATTGGCTCAAGTCGCCTCGATCCAGCTGCCCGCCGACGCGAGATCGCCAATCCGCTGCTCGCCGGGCCGCAACGTGGCCGACCTTCATCGAGCTCGACACGAACGAGCCGCTGCTTCATCCACCGCTACGGCTCGAACATCCACAACGGCGCGTACTTCTTCGACAAGGACATCACCAACACGATCAGCCACTACTCGTCGGGCCGCTCAGTGAATACCGCCGGCGCTGCAGAAGCGCCTGGACGCAGCTCAACGCCTATGAGCCAGGCCGCAGATCGACGCGATGGTCGCCAAGTCGCCGTTGAAGGCCACGCACGGCGCGGTCCCTGCCGAAGTACTTCACCGCCATCCGCGAAGTGGACTTCCCCGACCTGTTCGAAGGCGCCGTGATGAAGACGCCAGTGGTGCCGCGAAACCGAGGTGCACACCGCTCATCGACGCGCTGGTGGACGGCAAGCTACTGGACCGCGCCCGTGCCCGAAATCGTGAACCCTTACCGCGGCGACGGCCCGTCCACGCCCTATACCGGCACCGCCTACCGCAGCAAGCACGTAGGCGATATCTATGACACGTCGCCCTACCCGGCCGACAACCCGCCGGCCATCGAACCCTACGTGGCGAAGCCCAAGCCGGAGTTCATCGTGACCTCCAACTTCATCGCGCGCATGGGCAGGCTGATCTCCTATATTTCGCCCGTCGTCTGACGGTCGTCCGGCGGGGCCGCTTGTGCCGCCGTCGTCCTGTAAAGGACGATGGCGGCACAGACCACTGCAGCAGGTACATCGCGCTGCCCACGCGTGTGCCAAAGCTTGCAGGTTCTCGCGCGCCACGATGCGGGGCGCGACCGCGAACTCGGCCAGCAGCGCCAGCAGCACGCCCGGCCAGCACGAAGACCAGCGCACCGCGTGCCCAGTCCATGCGGATCGGCTCGCTGCCGGAGCGCGACGCCATCAGCAGCAGCACGCCGCAGCCCAGCGCCACCCAGGTCTGGGCCGTGAACAGCCTGGCGGCCATCTGGCCGGCCAGCGGCGGCGTGGGCAGGTGAGCGAACAGCAGCGGGACCACCATGAAGCCGATGGCCGTCAGGCTGCCCCACCAGAGCGCGGCGGCCAGCACCGGCGACGCGCTCTTTCCAGGCGCCGCCATCTCAGACGTAGTTGACGGCGACGATCTCGTAGCGCTTGATGCCGCCGGGCGCCTGCACCTCGGCGGTGTCGCCCTCTTCCTTGCCGATCAGCGCGCGGGCGATCGGGAGCTGGACACGTAGATCATGCCCTGCTTCAGGTCGGCCTCGTCCTCGCCGACGATCTGGTAGGTCACCTTCTCGCCGGTGTCCACTTCCTCCAGCTCGACGGTCGGCGCCGAACACCACGCGGCCGCCGGCGTCGAGCGCGGCGGGATCGATGATCTGGGCGGCGGCCAGCTTGCCTTCGATCTCGGCGATGCGGCCTTCGATGAAGCCCTGGCGCTCCTTGGCGGCTTCGTACTCGGCGTTCTCGGACAGGTCGCCCTGCGCGCGCGCCTCGGCGATCGCCTGGATCACCGCAGGGGCGCTCGACGGTCTTGAGCCGGTGCAGCTCGGCCTTCAGCTTCTCGGCGCCGCGCTTGGTCATGGGAATGGTGGTCATGCGTATTCGGTCTCACGAGCAAATGAAAACCGCCGGGCGTTGCCGAGCCGGCGGCGTCTGGCGTAGTGTCGCCGGATGATGCCAGCTGCTTAGTGCCAGTTCGCGCGTGCAGCTCCTGCAGCGAGTACACGTCGCAGGTCGTCCATGGTGCTTCATGCCCTCGACCGCCGCTCGCGCGCCGGCGATGGTGGTGTAGGTGGTCACGCGGGCCAGCAGCGCCGAGGTGCGGATGGCGCGCGAGTCGGCGATGGCGTTGCGGCGCTCCTCGACCGTGTTGATCACCAGCGCGATCTCGTCGTTCTTGATCATGTCGACCACGTGCGGCCGGCCTTCGTGACCTTGTTGACGGCTGTGCACCGGCATGCCGGCGGCGGCGATCGCCGCGGCGGTGCCCTTGGTGGCGACGAGCTCGAAGCCGAGCTCGTGCAGCGTCGCGCGCCACCTTCGACGGCGCGCGGCTTGTCGCTGTTCTTGACCGTGATGAACACCGTGCCCGGACGTCGGCAGGCGCGATGCCGGCGCCGAGCTGGCTCTTGACGAAGGCCTCGCCGAAGGTCTTGCCCACGCCCATGACCTCGCCGGTCGACTTCATCTCCGGGCCGAGGATGGTGTCCACGCCCGGGAACTTGACGAACGGGAACACCGCTTCCTTGACGCTGAAGTAAGGCGGCGTCACCTCGCTGCGTGATGCCCTGCTGCGTCCAGCGACTGGCCGACCATGCAGCGCGCGGCGACCTTGGCCAGCGGGATGCCGGTCGCCTTGCGACACGAACGGCACGGTGCGCGAGGCGCGCGGGTTCACCTCCAGCACGTAGATCGACGTCCTTGCCGTCCTTCTCCTGGATCGCGAACTGCACGTTCATCAGGCCGACCACGTTCAGCGCCCGGGCCATCAGCGCGGTCTGGCGCTTCAGCTCGTCCTGATCAGTTGCCTGCGACAGCGAGTACGGCGGCAGCGAGCAGGCCGAGTCGCCGGAGTGCACGCCGGCCTGCTCGATGTGCTCCATCACGCCGCCGATCAGCACGTCGCTCGCCGTCGCAGATGCAGTCGACGTCGACCTCGATCGCGTCGTTCGAGGAAGCGGTCGAGCAGCACCGGCGAGTCGTTGCGAGACCTTGACCGCCTCGCGCATGTAGCGCTCGAGGTCGCGCTGCTCGTGCACGATCTCCATCGCGCGGCCGCCCAGCACGTAGCTCGGCCGCACCACCAGCGGATAGCCGATCTCCTGCGCCAGCTCGCAGCGCCTCCGCCTCGGTGCGCGCGGTGCGGTTCGGCGGCTGCGCAGGTCCGAGCTCGTGCAGCAGCTTCTGGAAGCGCTCGCGGTCTTCGGCGATGTCGATCGATGTCGGGCGAGGTGCCGATGATCGGCACGCCGTCGGCCTCCAGGCCGAGCGCCAGCTTCAGCGGCGTCTGGCCGCCGTACTGCACGATCACGCCGACGCGGCTTTTCCTTGTCGACGATCTCGAGCACGTCCTCCAGCGTCAGCGGCTCGAAGTACAGGCGGTCGGAGGTGTCGTAGTCGGTCGACACGGTCTCCGGGTTGCAGTTGACCATGATGGTCTCGTAGCCGTCCTCGCGCAGCGCGAGCGCGGCGTGCACGCAGCAGTAGTCGAACTCGATGCCCTGGCCGATGCGGTTCGGGCCGCCGCCCAGCACCATGATCTTCTTGCGGTCGGTCGGCTCGGCCTCGCACTCCTCCTCGTAGGTCGAGTACATGTAGGCGGTGCTGGTCGCGAACTCGGCGGCGCAGGTGTCGACGCGCTTGTAGACCGGCCGCACGCCCAGCGCGTGGCGCTGCTCGCGCACCTCGTGCTCGGTGGTCTCCGAGCAGCGTGGCCAGGCGGCGGTCGGAGAAGCCCTTCTGCTTCAGGAAGCGCAGCGTCGGCCGCGTCGAGGTCGTCCGAGCGTGCGTCTTGTCGAGCCGCAGCTCGATGTCGACGATCTCCTCGATCTGCGCCAGGAACCACGGGTCGATCTGCGGTCAGCGTCGTAGACCTCGTCCACGCGTCAAGCCCTGCGCGAAGGCATCGCCGACGTACCAGATGCGCTCGGGGCCCGGCTCGCCGAGTTCCTCCTCGATCACCTCGCGGTCGGTGCGTCATCTCGTTCAGGCCGTCGACGCCGATCTCCAGGCCGCGCAGCGCCTTCTGGAAGCTCTCCTGGAAGGTGCGGCCGATGGCCATCACCTCGCCGACCGACTTCATCTGCGTGGTCAGGTGGTTGTCGGCCTGCGGGAACTTCTCGAACGCGAAGCGCGGGATCTTGGTGACGACGTAGTCGATGCTGGGCTCGAAGCGACGCCGGCGTCGCGCCGCCGGTGATGTCGTTGCGCAGCTCGTCGAGCGTGTAGCCGACGGCCAGCTTGGCGGCGACCTTGGCGATCGGGAAGCCGGTGGCCTTCGAGGCCAGCGCCGAGGAGCGCGACACGCGCGGGTTCATCTCGATGACGATCATCCGGCCGTCCTTCGGATTGATCGCGAACTGCACGTTCGAGCCGCCGGTGTCGACGCCGATCTCGCGCAGGATCGCGATCGAGGCGTTGCGCATCAGCTGGTATTCCTTGTCGGTCAGCGTCTGCGCCGGCGCGACGGTGATCGAGTCGCCGGTGTGCACGCCCATCGGGTCGAGGTTCTCGATCGAGCAGACGATGATGCAGTTGTCCGCCTTGTCGCGCACCACCTCCATCTCGAACTCTTTCCAGCCGATCAGCGATTCCTCGATCAGCAGCTCGCTGGTCGGCGACAGGCTCGAGGCCGCGCTTGCAGATCTCCTCGAACTCCTCGGGGTTGTAGGCGATGCCGCCGCCGGTGCCGCCCAGCGTGAAGCTGGGCCGGATGATCGACCGGGAAGCCCACGCGTCTTCTGCACCGCCCAGGCCTCGTCCATCGAGTGGGCGATGCCCGAGCGCGCCGAGCCGAGGCCGATGCTGCGTCATCGCGTCCTTGAACTTCAGGCGGTCCTCGGCCTTCTCGATCGCCTCGGGCGTGGCGCCGATCAGCTCGACGCCGTACTTGTCCAGCACGCCGTGGTGGTGCAGGTCGAGCGCGCAGTTC
Source organism: uncultured Alphaproteobacteria bacterium (assembly GCA_963831225.1). Classification (GTDB taxonomy): domain Bacteria; phylum Pseudomonadota; class Alphaproteobacteria; order Rhizobiales; family Xanthobacteraceae; genus VAZQ01. The sequence continues at coordinate 147,085 of CAWHPT010000023.1, read as the reverse complement.
AGCGCCGTCTGGCCGCCCATCGTCGGCAGGATCGCGTCGGGCCGCTCCTTCGCGATGATCTTCTCGACCATCTGCCAGGTGATCGGCTCGATGTAGGTCACGTCGGCCATCTCCGGGTCGGTCATGATCGTCGCCGGGTTGCTGTTGACCAGGATGACCTTGTAGCCCTCCTCGCGCAGCGCCTTGCAGGCCTGGGCGCCGGAATAGTCGAACTCGCAGGCCTGGCCGATGATGATCGGGCCGGCGCCGATGATCAGGATGCTCTTGATGTCGGTGCGCTTGGGCATGTCTTACTTCTCTCTGCTGTCCATCAGGTCGATGAAGCGGTCGAACAGGTAGCCGATGTCGTGCGGCCCGGGCGAGGCTTCCGGGTGGCCCTGGAAGCAGAACGCCGGCTTGTCGGTGCGCGCCAGGCCCTGCAGCGAGCCGTCGAACAGCGACACGTGGGTGGCGCGCAGGTTGGCCGGCAGCGTCTTCGCGATCGACCGCGAAGCCGTGGTTCTGGCTGGTGATGCTGCACCCGGCCGGTGTCCAGGTCCTTGACCGGGTGGTTGGCGCCGTGGTGGCCGAACTTCATCTTGAAGGTCTTGGCGCCGGAGGCCAGCGCCATGATCTGGTGGCCCAGGCAGATGCCGAAGGTCGGGATAGCCGCGCTCGATCAGCTCGCGCGTGGCCTCGATCGCGTAGTCGCAGGGCTCGCGGGTCGCCGGGGCCGTTGGCCAGGAAGATGCCGTCCGGGCTCGAGCGCCAAGCACCTCGGCCGCGGGCGTCTGCGCCGGCAGCACCGTGACGCTTGCAGCCGCGCTCGGCCAGCATGCGCAGGATGTTGCTCTTGACGCCGTAGTCGAAGGCGACGACGTGGTACTTGCGGCGTCGTCCAGCTCGCCGTAGCCCGCGCCCAGCGCGCCACTCGGTCTCGGTCCACTCGTAGGGCTCGTCGACCGACACGACCTTGGCCAGGTCCAGGCCGGCCATGCTCGGGCGCGCGCCTTGGCCGCCGCGACGGCCTTGTCGATCAGCGCCGGCGTGACTTGCTCGCCGGCGGCGCAGGCCGACGATGCAGCCGTTCTGCGCGCCCTTGCTCGCGCAGCATGCGGGTCAGCTTGCGGGTGTCGATGCCGGCGATGGCCACCGTGCTTCTCGCGCTGCAGGTAGTCGCGACAGCGTCTGGCTCGCTGCGGAAGTTGGACGCGATCAGCGGCAGGTCGCTTGATGACCAGGCCCGCGGCATGGACCTTGCGTCGGCTTCGACGTCTTCGGCGTTGACGCCGTAGTTGCCGATGTGCGGATAGGTCAGCGTGACGATCTGCCGGCAGTAGCTCGGGTCGGTGAGGATTTCCTGGTAGCCGGTCATGCGCCGTGTTGAACACGACTTCGCCGGTGGTGGAGCCGGCGGCGCCGATCGAATTGCCGTGAAAGACCGTGCCGTCTGCGAGCGCCAGGATGGCGGGCGGGATGGTTCCCTGTAGAGACAAAAGCACTGGGTTCTCCGGATGGTTACGGTACGCCCAAACGCGCTCAAGAGCGGACTCTCGATGGCTGCTTTTGTCAGGGAGATGGCTGGATGCGCTAGGCGTACGGGGGGTTTGCGGGAAAGCCCCTGATTATAGCCGACGCACGGCCTCAGCCGGCCCGCTGCCGCGGCACTCGCGTGCAGGCAGATCGCGGCCGCGGACGCGACGTTCAGCGATTCCTCGCCGCCTGGCTGGGCAATGCGCACCGAAAGTGCCGCCCGGCGCGCGATTTCCGGGCTCACGCCCTGCCCTTCGTGGCCCAACGCCCAGGCGCAGGGCCAGGGCAGCTTCTGCTTGTGCAGCAACTCGCCATGGTGCGAACTGGTGACGATCACCGGCACGGCCAGTGCTTCCAGTTGCGCCGGCTCAAGCCCTTCGACCAGCCGCAGGCCGAAGTGCGCGCCCATGCCGGCGCGCAGCACCTTGGGGCTCCACAAGCCCGCCGTCCCTTGATGCGCAGCGACCTGGCGAAATCCGAATGCCGCCGCGCTGCGCAGGATCGCGCCCACGTTGCCGGCGTCCTGCACCCGGTCGAGGATCACGGTGGCCTGGCCAGGCTGCAAGTGCCGGCGCCTGCGCAAGCTCCAGTACGAAGCCCATGCGCGCGGGAGACCCAGCGCGCTCAAGCCGGCAAAAAGGGCGTCGGCGATCACGACGTTGCGGGCCGCCAGGCCCGACCATTCGGTCGCGGCCAAGGGCCAGAAGGACTCGGCAAACACCGCGACTTCGGGCTTGCACGCCGCGCTCGATGCGCTGCCCGGCAAAGGTGATCGCCCTCCAGCCAGATACGGCCCTGCTTGCGATAGGCCGTGCCGTCCTGCGCGAGCCGGCGCAGGTCCTTGAGCAAGGCATTGGCCGCCGAGGTGACGACTGGGGTCCGGTGGAGGTCACGATACCGTGACGGAGACCGCGACGCCGTCCTCATCCTCGACCGTGAACGTGGCCGCCACCGGGCTGAAGAATCTGCGGTGGTGGCGGCAGGCTCCGTGCATCCGCAACGCCTCCAGGTGCTCGGGCGTGCCATAACCCTTGTGGGAGGCGAAGCCGTACTGCGGGAATTCCTGGTGCAGCGTTTCGCACAGCCGGTCGCGGTGCACCTTGGCCAGGATGGAAGCGGCGGAAATCGACTTGATCTTGGCGTCGCCACCGATCACGGCTTCGGCCAGCACGTCGAGCAGGGGCAGGCGGTTGCCGTCCACCAGCACCTTGGCAGGCTTGAGGCGCAGGCCCTCCACCGCGCGCTTCATCGCCAGCATGGTGGCGTGCAGGATGTTGAGTGTGTCGATCTCCTCGACGCTGGCCTGGGCCACGGAGCAGCACAGCGCCTTCTCGCAGATCTGGTCGTACAGCCGGTCGCGCTGCAGGGTGTGAGCACCTTGGAATCGGCCAGGCCGCGGATGCGCTTGGTGTCGTCCAGGATCACGGCCGCGGCCACCACCGGGCCGGCCAGCGGGCCGCGGCCCGCTTCGTCGACGCCCGCCATCAGCCCGATCGGGTCCCAGTCCAGGCGCCCTGGGCACTCGCTTCAGCCTTTCAAGAACTTTTTCGATGGCATCGGTGGCCAGTGTGGCGGTGTCGCGCTGCAGCTGCATGTGCAGCGCGTTGAATTTTTCCTGCACGGCCGTCATTCTGGCAGGAGCTTGCAGCCATTCCAATACTGCCGCAGCGAGCGACTGGGGATTGGCCTCGTCCTGCAGCAGTTCGGGCACGACGAATTCGCCGCACAGGATGTTGGGCAGGCCGACCCAGGGCTGCAGCTGCTTGCGGCCGCATGATCCGCGTAGGTGAGCCAGTTCATGTTGTAGGCGATCACCATCGGCCGCTTGAACAGCGCCGCCTCCAGCGTGGCGGTGCCGCTGGCGATCAGCGTCACGTCGCAGGCGGCCAGCGCGGCGTGCGACTGGCCGTCGAGCGACCTGCAGGCCGCCGCGCAGGCCCGGCCGCGCGGGCCGCGCTCCTCGATCGCGCGCCGCAGGCGCGGGCACCGCCGGCACGACGAAGCGGATGCCCGGGCCGCGCGCTGCTGCAGCAGCGCCGCGGCCTCGAAGAACGGCCGCGCCAGGTACTTGACTTCGGAGCGCGCGGCTGCCCGGCAGCATGGCGACCACTGTCGCCGTCGTCGCGCAGCCCCAGCGCGCGCGCGCGGCTGCGGCCTGGTCGGGCTCCATGCGGGATCACGCTCGCCAGCGGATGGCCGACGTAGGTCGCGGCGATGCCGTGCCTGGCGCAGCAGCTCGGGCTCGAAGGGGAAGATGCACAGCACATGGTCGGCAGCCGCGGCGGATCTTCTCGACGCGCTCGGCGCGCCAGGCCCAGATCGAGGGGCAGACGAAGTGCACGGTCTTGATGCCGCGCGCCTTCAGCGTCGGCCTCCAGGTCCAGGTTGAAGTCGGGCGCGTCCACGCCGATGAAGGCGTCGGGCGGCTCGCGCCAGCAGGCGCTCGCGCAGCTGGTTGCGGATGCCGACGATCTCGCGGTAGTGGCGCAGCACCTCGACATAGCCGCGCACCGCCAGCTTCTCGTGCGGCCACCAGGCCTCGAAGCCCTGCGCTCGGCCATCTGCGGGCCGCCGATGCCGTGCGCGTGCAAGCGCGGGCCAGCGCGCCTGCATGCCGCCAGCAGCAGGCCGGCCAGCAGGTCGCCCGAGGCCTCGCCCGCGACCATGGCGAAGCGCGGTGCGCCATCGCATGCAGCGGTCAGCGGGCGATGCCGCGCGTGGCGCGCGGCCAGGAAGCCGGTCATCAGCGCGACGTCGGCTGCGCGGCCTCGGGCGTCGGCTGCGGCCAGCGCCGCGATCGCGCGCGCGGGCGTCCTCCAGCGTGCAGGCCCTCGCGGTACAGCAGCTTGTGCATCTGCTTGACGGCGGCGATGCGCTCGGGCGCTGAAGCCGCGCCGGCGCAGGCCCTCGACGTTGAAGCCGCGCACCGCCAGCGGGTTGCCGTCGACCAGCATGAAGGGCGGCACGTCCTGCGACACGGCGCTGGCGAAGCCGACCATGGCGTGGGCGCCGATCTTGACGAACTGGTGGATGCCGGTCAGGCCGCCGACGGTCACCCAGTCGCCCAGCTCGCACGTGGCCGGCCAGCGTGGCGTTGTTGGCGAGGATGGTGTGGTTGCCCACCATGCAGTCGTGCGCGATGTGCATGTAGGCCATGATCCAGTTGTCGTCGCCGATGCGGGTGACGCCGCCTTGTCCTGCACCGTGCCGATGTTGAAGGTGCAGAACTCGCGGATGGTGTTGCGGTCGCCGATCACCAGCTCGCGTGGCTCGCCGGCGTACTTCTTGTCCTGGGTGCGGCGCCGAGCGAGGCGAACTGGAAGATCCGGTTGTCGCGGCCGATGGTGGTGTGGCCCTCGATCACGCATGTGCGCGCCGACCGTGGTGCCGGCGCCGATCTTCACGTGCGGGCCGATCACGCGTGTAGGGCCCGACCTCGACGCTGCTGTCGAGCTGCGGCCTTGGGATCGACGATGGCGGTGGGATGGATGTTGGCCATGCGCGGCCTCGCGCGGATCAGGCGACGGTGCGCATGGTGCACATCAGCTCGGCCTCGCAGGCCAGCTCCTCGCCGACGCGCGCGACGCCCTTGAACTTGTAGATGCCGGCCTTGATGCGCGTCGCAGCTCGACGTCCATCACCAGCTGGTCGCCCGGCTCCACCGGCCGCTTGAAGCGCGCGCCGTCGATGCCGGCGAAGTAGATACACCGTCTTGTCGTCCGGCGTCGACGCCCTGGGTGGCGAACGACAGCAGCGCCGCGGCCTGCGCCATCGCCTCGAGCATCAGCACGCCCGGCATCACCGGCCGGTGCGGGAAGTGGCCGGTGAAGAACGGCTCGTTGATGGTCACGTTCTTGAGCGCCGTGATGCGTCTTGCCCTTCTCGATCTCGAGCACTCGGTCCACCAGCAGGAAGGGGTAGCGGTGCGGCAGCTGCTTGAGGATCTGGTGGATGTCCATCATGATTCGGTCATGTGTTTTCTTCTTGCACTACGTCGTTTTTTCCAGCGCCTTGAGCCGTTCGCGCAGCGTGTGCAGCTGCTTGAGCGTGGCGGCGTTCTTTTCCCAGGCCGCATTGTCGTCGATGGGAAAGACGCCGGTGTAATGGCCGGGCTTGAGGATGGAGCGCGTCACCAGCGACGCCGCGGAGATGTCGACGTGGTCGGCGATGGTCAGGTGGCCCAGGATGCCCGCGCGCGCCGCCGATGGTGCAGTACGCGCCGATCGTGGCGCTGCCGGCCACGCCGACGCAGCCGGCCATGGCCGTGTGCTTGCCGATGTGGACGTTGTGGCCGATCTGGATCAGGTTGTCGAGCTTCACGCCGTCCTCGATCACGGTGTCGCTGCCAGCGCGCCGCGGTCGATGCAGGTGTTGGCGCCGATCTCGACGTCGTCGCCGATGCGCACCGCGCCCAGCTGCTCGATCTTTTCCCAGGCGCCCTCGTGTCGGGCGCGAAGCCGAAGCCGTCGGCGCCGATCACCACGCCCGGATGCATGATGCAGCGCGTCGCCGATCACGCAGTCCTCGCCCACGCTCGACGCGCGACTTGAGCACGGTGCCGGCGCCGATGCGCGCGCCGCGCTCGACCACGCACAGCGGCGCCGATGCGGGCCGTGGGATCGACCACCGCGTCCGGGTCGATCACGGCGCTGGGATGGATGCCGGCCCGGCCGGCCGGCGCGCAGGTGCTGCTTCCACAGCTGGGTCAGCGCGCGCGAAATACAGGTAGGGGTCGTCGGAGACGATGCAGTCGCCGCGGGCCAGCGCCGCCTCGCGCATGGCAGGCGCCACGATCACGCAGCCGGCCCGGGAGGCCGCCAGCTGCTGCTGGTACTTGGGGTTGCTCAGGAAGCTCAGCTGCGACGGCGCTGGCGGCTTCCAGCGGGGCCAGGCCGTCGATGGCCGCGCTCGGGGTCGCCGCGCAGCTCGCCGCCGAGCGGCCTCGACGATTGAGCCTAGTCGCAGTTGCCACGGCCGAGCGGCGTACTGCGCCAGCCGCTGGCGGCGTTAAGCGCCTTGATCACCTTGTCGGTGATGTCGTGCTTGGGGTTGATGTAGACGGCTTCCTGCAGGATCACGTCGTACTTCTCGGCTTCGGCCACCTGCTTGACGACGCGGTTGGCGCGCTCGAGCACCTGCTGCAGTTCCTCGTTCTTGCGCGCGTTCAGGTCTTCCTGGAACTCGCGGCGCTTGCGCTGGAAGTCGCGGTCCTGGTCGATCAGCTGCTTCTGGCGCTGCGCGCGCTGGCTTTCGGACAAGGTGGGCGCCTCGCGCTCGAACCTGTCGGACATGCGCCTTGAGCGGCATCGCCCTGCTCGGTGAGCTCCTTCTCGCGGCGGGAGAATTCCTGCTCCAGCTTGGCCTGCGCGGCCTTGGCCGTGTTGGCCTCGCGGAAGATCCGGTCGGTATTGACGAAGCCGACCCGGAACTCCTGCGCCTGCACCTGCAGGGCAAGCACCAGCGCGCCGAACAGAAACACCAGGCATTGACGGGACAGGTACTTCATCAGAAAGAGGTTCCGATCTGGAATTGCAATCTCTGGATTCTATCGCCAGCGAACTTGCGCGACGGGATAGGCGACGGCCAGGCGCAGCGGGCCGAGCGGCGAAATCCAGCGACAGGCCCACGCCCACCGAGGCGCGCAGCTCGCTCGAAGCGCGATCTTCTCGTTCTCGCCGAACACGTTGCCCGCGTCGACGAAACCGAACATGCGCAGCGTCCGGTCGTTGCCGGCGCCGGGGAACGGCGTGATGATCTCGGCATTCAGGGTGATCTTGCGCGGGCCGCCGATCGTGGAGCCGGTCACGTCGCGCGGGCCCAGGGTGCCCTGGTCGAAGCCGCGCACCGAACCCAGGCCGCCGGAGTAGAAGTTCTTGAACACCGGGAACGGCCGGTCGCCCAGGCCCTTGCCCCAGCCCAGTTCGCCGTTGAACGCCAGCGTGAACTGCTTGTTCAGCGGCACGTACTGCTGGTACTGGTAGTTGCCGCGGACGTAGCGGGCATCGCCGGCCACGCCCGATCTCGCGCGCCAGCGCGCTGCAAGCGCCCGCTGGTGGGGCGAGGGCGCTGTCGCGGTCGTCGCGCGACCAGCCGACGGTCAGCGGCAGCGCGGTGCTGGTGTAGCCGAACTCGTTGGCGTAGGCCAGGTAGGCCGCCGGGATGTTGGTGCCCGGCTTGATCTCGGTGCGCTCCACGCCGCCGCCGAAAAAGACCGTGTCCAGTTCGCTGAACGGAACGCCGAAGCGCAGGCCGGCGCCGGCGGTCGCCAGCTCGTAGTTGCCGCCCTGGTCCTCGTACGGCCGCGACGTGCGGTAGTACAGGTCGATCGTGCGCGAGATGCCGTCGGTCGTGAAGTACGGGTCGACCGAGTTGAAGACGATGCGTGCGGTTGTACTTGCTGGTGTTGACCTCGATGCCCAGGTAGTTGCCGGAGCCGAAGACGTTCTCCTGCTTGATGCGAGAAGCGACAGCGCCAGCTTCTCGGCGCTGGAGAAGCCCGCGCCCAGCTGCAGGCTGCCGGTGGGCTTCTCGACCACGTTGATGTTCAGGTCGACCTGGTCGGGCGCGCCGGGCACGTCGCTGGTCTCGACGTTCACGTCCTTGAAGTAGCCCAGGCGGTCGATCCGGTCGCGCGAGAGCTTGATCTTGTCGGCGTCGTACCAGGACGACTCGAACTGGCGGAACTCGCGGCGGACCACTTCGTCGCGCGTGCGGTTGTTGCCCGCGATGTTGATGCGCCGCACGTAGGCGCGGCGCGAAGGCTCGGCCACCAGCGTGAAGCGCCACGCGGTTGTTGGCGCGGTCGATCTCCGGCCGGGCCTCGACGTTGGCGAAGGCGTAGCCGAAGTTGCCGAAGTAGTCGGTGAAGGCCTTGGTGGTCTCGGCCACCTGGTCGGCGTTGTAGGGCTCGCCCGGGCGGATGCGTCACCAGCGACTTGAACTCGTCCTCGCTTGCCGAGGTAGTTGCCCTCCAGCTTGACGCCGGAGACCACGTAGCGCTCGCCTTCGGTGACGTTGACGGTGATGGTGATGTCCTGCTTGTTCGGGCGAGATCGCGACCTGGGTGGAGTCGATGCGGAACTCCAGGTAGCCGCGGCTAGGTAGTAGGAGCGCAGCGCCTCCAGGTCGGCGTTGAGCTTGGCGCGCGAGTAGCGGTCGGACTTGGTGTACCAGCTCAGCCAGCCGCCGGTGTCCAGGTCGAACAGGCCCTGAGCGTGCCTTCGCTGAAGGCCTTGTTGCCGACGATGCGGATTTCGCTGATGCGGGCCGGCTCGCCTTCGGTCACGGTGAAGGTCAGGTTGACGCGGTTGCGCTCGATCGGCGTGACGGTGGTGACGACCTCGGCGCCGTACAGGCTCCGGTTGATGTACTGGCGCTTGAGTTCCTGCTCGGCGCGGTCGGCCAGGCGCCTGGTCGTAGGGACGGCCTTCGGTCAGGCCGATCTCGCGCAGCGCCTTCTTCAGCGCGTCCTTGTCGAATTCCTTGGTGCCGACGAAGTCGACGTCGGCCACCGTGGGACGCTCCTCGACGATCACCACCAGCACGTCGCCGCTGACCTCGAGGCGCACGTCCTTGAACAGGCCCAGGCCGAACAGCGCGCGGATGGCGGCCGAGCCCTTCTCGTCGTTGTACTGGTCGCCGACGCGAAAGGGCAGCGAGGCGAAGACGGTGCCGGGCTCCACGCGCTGCAGGCCTTCGACCCGGATGTCGCGCACCGTGAAGGGGTCCACCGCCCAGGCATTGGCCACGAAGGCCATGGCGACCACGGCCGAAACGGTACGCACGCGAAAGCGCTTTAATTGTTTTTTCATTGAATCAAGGTTGAGCCCGCATTGCCTCGGGCAATGGCGACGGCAGCCAAATAAGGTTAACCAAAGAGACGGGTGACGTCGTTGAACAGCGCGATCGACATCATGACCAGCAGCACCGCTACCCCGCCGCGCTGCAGGCGCTCCATCCAGGCGTCGGAGACGCTCTTGCCCGTGACGGCCTCCCAAAGATAATACATCAGGTGCCCACCGTCCAAGACCGGCAGCGGCAGCAGGTTCAGCACGCCGAGGCTCACGCTGATCAGGGCGAGGAACACCAGGTACTGCGTCAGCCCCAGGCTGGCCGACTTGCCCGCGTAGTCGGCGATCGTCAGCGGGCCGCTGAGGTTCTTCAGCGAGGCCTCGCCGATCACCATCCGGCCCATCATGCGCAGCGTGAGCACCGAGACCTCCCAGGTGCGCACCGTGCCCTTCCACAGGCCGTCGAGCGGGCCGTAGCGCACGGTGACGCATCTCGGGCGGCGCGCCGACGTAGGCGCCGATGCGGCCGACGCGTGGCCGCGCCGTCCTGCACGACGTCCGGCGTGCACCGGCAGCTCCAGCGCCTGGCCTTCGCGCTCGCACGCGCCAGGTTGCGCGCACCGGCTGCCCGCCTGCGACGCCGGCGCGGATCAGCTCGCGCAGTTGCTGGCCGTCGACCACCGGCGGTCTGCCCGACGGCCAGCACCACGTCGCCCTTGCGCAGGCCGGCGCGTTCGGCGGCGCCGCCCGCCATCACCTCGCCGATGCACCGGCGGCGTCCAGCGGCCCGATGATGCCGACCTTGCGGAACAGCTGCGCATCGGCATCGCGCGACTCGATCCGGCTCAGCGGCAGCAGCACTCGCGCGCGCCGCGCGGCCGCCGTCGCCAGCTCGCAGCCGCACGTCGCGGCCGTCGAGGGCGCCGCGCGTCAGCAGCCAGCGCAGGTCCTCGAACGACCGCACCGGCTGCCAGCGCCTCGCCCTCGAAGCCGGCGCTGCTCCACCACGCTCGCCGCCGCGCAGCCCGGCCTGCTCGGCCACGCGAGCCGGCCACCGGGCTGGCCAGCACGGGCTTGCGGCTCCTGCACGCCCATACCAGTTGACGGCCGCGTACAGCAGCACCGCCAGCAGCAGGTTGGCGGCCGGCCCGGCGGCCACGATGGCGGCGCGCGACCTCAGCGGCTGGGTGTTGAAGGCGCAGGTGGCGCTCCTCGGGCGCGACCGGGCCTTCGCGCTCGTCGAGCATCTTCACGTAGCCGCCCAGCGGAAAGGCGCCGATCACGAACTCGGTGTCCTGGCCGGGCTGCTGCTTGCTGCGGCTGCCAGCGGTAGAGCGTCTTGCCGAAGCCGACCGAGAAGCGCAGCACCTTCACGCCGCAGGCCACGGCCACGCGGTAGTGGCCGTATTCGTGCACGGCGATCAGCAGGCCCAGGGCGACGATGAAGGCGACGATGGTCAGCATGGCAATGCTCCTGGGTCATGGCCCAGCCGGCGCGATGGCCTGGCCGCGCCGCGTCGCGCGAGCGCGGCGTCCAGGGCCAGCAGATCCTCCAGCGATTGCCGGCTTGGAGGGCGCAACGCGCTTCCAAAGTTGCAAGATTCACCGCGATGGATCTGGTCGAAGCGGATGCGCCGATCCAGGAAGGCCGCCACGCGCCACCTCGTTGGCGGCGTTCAGCACGGCCGTGGTGCCGGGCGGCGGCGCGCAGGCTCTCCCAGGCCAGCTGCCAGGCCGGGAAAGCGCTCGCGGTGGCCGCGGCTGTCCAGCGACTCGAAAGTCATGTCGGCCAGCGCATGGAAGTCCAGCGCCTGCGCGCCGGAGGCGACGCGCTCCGGCCAGGCCAGGCCGTAGGCGATGGGCACGCGCATGTCGGGCGTGCCCAGCTGCGCCACCACCGAGGTGTCGCGGTACTGCACCATCGAATGGATGACGCTCTGCGGATGGATCACCACCTCGAGCCGCTCGGGCGCCAGCGCCGAACAGGTAGCGCGCCTCGATCACCTCGAGCGCCTTGTTCATCATGGTGGCCGAGTCCACCGAGATCTTGCGGCCCATCACCCAGTTGGGATGGGCGCAGGCCTCCTCGGGCGTCACGTCGCGCAGGCGTGGCCGGCTCGCGCGTGCGGAACGGCCCGCCGGAGGCGGTGAGGATGATCTTCTCGACCCGCGCGTCCCAGGTGCGCCGGGTCTTCCGGCAGCGACTGGAAGATCGCCGAGTGCTCGCTGTCGATCGGCAGCAGCGTCGCGCCGCCCTGCTGCACGGCCGCCATGAACAGCTCGCCGCCGACCACCAGGGCTTCCTTGTTGGCCAGCAGCAGCCGCTTGCCGGCGCGCGCGGCCGCCAGGCACGAGGCCAGGCCGGCGGCGCCGACGATGGCCGCCATCACGGTGTCGACCGACTCGTGGCGACGCGACTTCGTCCAGCGCGCGCTGCGCCCGACAGCACCTCGGTCGGCAGGCCGGCGGCCTCGACGCTTGCGCGCCAGCTCGCGGCCGGCGCGCCTCGCCGGCCATCACGGCGAAGCGCGGCCGGAACTGCGCGCACTGCTGCAGCATCAGGTCGACCTGCGTGGCGCGCGCTGAGCGCGAACACCTCGAAGCGCTCCGGGATGGCGCGCGATCACGTCCAGCGTGTTGGCGCCCACCGAGCCGGTGGAGCCCAGGACCGCGATGCGTTGTTTCATCGGGATGCATCAGGGTGGCCAGCATCATGGCCAGCGGCAAGGTGGGCAGCAGCGCGTCGACCCGGTCGAGCACGCCGCCGTGGCCCGGCAGCAGGTTGCTGGAATCCTTGACGCCGGCGCTGCGCTTGACCAGCGATTCGACCAGGTCGCCGACGACGCTCATCGCGGCCAGGAACACGGCGGCGATCACCAGCAGCCACCAGCCCGCGCTCGGCCAGCCGCGTGTAGAGGCTGGGCACGCCGGCCTGCCAGGCGCCGGTCGGCCAGGTCCAGGCGACGGCCAGCACCAGCACGCCGGCCATGCCGCCCCAGACGCCCTTCCCAGCTCTTGCCGGGGCTGATCGCGGGCGCCAGCTTGCTCTTGGTGAACTTGAGGCCGAAGGCGCGGCCGGCCGAAGTAGGCGACGATGTCGGCCACCCAGACCAGCACCAGCACCGACAGCAGGAAGTTGATGCCGATCACCCGGGCCTGGGCCACCGCCAGCCAGGCCAGCCACAGGGCCAGCACGCCGACCGACCAGCGCGCACGGCCCGCGGGATGTGCGGCCAGCCCGCCACGCCGGCGCGCAGCAGCCAGGCGCCGGCCAGCACCCAGAGCGCGCCGGCGACCGACCACAGCACGCGGCAGCGGCCGCTCGAGCAGGCCCAGCCGACCAGGACGCCGCGCACAGCAGCCAGGCAGGCGACCGCCGCAGCGACCGAGCCGCGCCTGGCCCAGCCCGTTCAGGCGGCCCCACTCCCAGCGCGCGCGGCGGCGATCAGCACCAGCGTGACGACGGCGAAGGGCACGGGCGACGGCAGAACAGCGCCGGCAGCAGGATGGCCAGCAGGACGACGGCGGTGATGATGCGTTGCTTGAGCATGCTCAGGACGCGCGTTCAGGCCGCCCTCTTGGCGGCGGCGGCAGTCGACCTGCTCGGACGTCTTGCCGAAGCGGCGCTCGCGGCGCGGCGTAGTCGGCCAGGGCCGCGTCGAGCGCGGCCTCGTCGAACTCGGGCCACAGCTTGTCGCTGAAGATAGAGCTCGGAGTAGGCCGCCTGCCACAGCAGGAAGTTGCTGATGCGCTGCTCGCCGCCGGTGCGGATCAAGAGATCCGGATCGGGCACGTGCGCCAGCGCCATGGCGCGCGTCCAGGCTTTGCTCGGTGATGGCTTCGCCGCGCGCCGCCAGGCCGTGCGGCGGCCTGGGCGATGTCCCAGCGGCCGCCGTAGTTGAAGCAGACGTTGAACACGCAGGCGCGTGTTGTCGGCGGTCGCCGCCTCGGCCTGCGCCAGGCCGGCGCGCACCTTGTCGGACAACGCGCTGCGGTCGCCGACGAAGTGGATGCGCACGCCCTCGCGCGTTCAGCTGCGGGACCTCGCGCGCCAGCGCCACCGCCAGCAGTTCCATCAGGCCGGAAACCTCCTCGGCCGGGCGGTTCCAGTTCTCGGAGGAGAACGCGAACACCGTCAGCACCTCGACGCCGCGGTCGCCGCAGTGCCTGCACGCAGCGCACGCAGCGCATCCACGCCCTTCTTGTGGCCCGCAGACGCGCGGCAGGAAGCGCCGCGTCGCCCAGCGGCCGTTGCCGTCCATGACGATGGCGACGTGGTGGGGAATCGGCGCGGGAGTCTGGCGGTCGGTCATGGCAGTCGAGCGCTGCCGGCAGCGTGCGGGCATCAGACCGCCATGATCTCGTGCTTCCTTGGCCGGTGACCAGCTGGTCGATCTCGGCGATGTGGCGGTCGGTCAGCTTCTGGATCTCGGCCTCGGCAGCGCTTCTGCTCGTCTTCGGACGCCAGCTTGTCCTTGACCAGCTTCTTGACGTGCTCGTTGGCGTCGCGGCGCAGGTTGCGCACGGCGATCTTGGCGTCCTCGCCCTCGTGGCGCACCACCTTGGTCATCTCCTTGCGGCGCTCCTCGGTCAGCGGCGGCATCGGCACGCGGATCAGGTCGCCCTGCGAGGCCGGGTTCAGGCCCAGGTCGCTCTCGCGGATGGCCTTCTCGATCTTGGCGCCCATGCCCTTTTCCCAGGGCTGGACGCTGATCGTGCGCGCGTCGAGCAGCGTCACGTTGGCCACCTGGCTGATCGGCACCGATCGAGCCGTAGTAGTCGACGTGCACCTGTCGAGCAGCGCCGGGTTGGCGCGGCCGGTGCGGATCTTCTGTCAGCTCGTTCTTGAACGCCTCGATCGACTGGTCCATCTTCGGCTTCGGCGGTCTTCTTGATCTCGGCAATGTTGTCATCGTCTGTCAGTCTCCTCAGACGTGGACGAGCGTGCCTTCGTCCTCGCCCATCACCACGCGCTTCAGCGCGCCGGGCTTGAAGATGGAGAACACCTTGATCGGCAGCTTCTGGTCGCGGCACAGCGCGAAGGCCGTGGCGTCCATGCACCTGCAGGTTCTTGCGCGATCGCCTCGTCGAAGCTGATGCTTGCGTGTAGCGCGTCGCCGTCGGGTCCTTCTTCGGGTCGGCGCGTGTAGACGCCGTCGACCTTGGTCGCCTTGAGCACGATCTCGGCGCCGATCTCGGCGCCGCGCAGCGCGGCGGCGGTGTCGGTGGTGAAGAACGGGTTGCCGGTGCCGGCGGCGAAGATCACGACCTTGCCTTCTTCGAGGTACTGCAGCGCCTTGGGCCGCACGTAGGGCTCGACCACCTGCTCGATGGCGATGGCCGACATCACGCGGGCGGTCATGCCCTGCCTGGCGCATGGCGTCGGCCAGCGCCAGCGCGTTCATCACCGTGGCCAGCATGCCCATGTAGTCGGCGGTGGCGCGGTCCATGCCGACCGAGCCGCCGGCCACGCCGCGGAAGATGTTGCCGCCGCCGATGACGATCGCCACCTCGCACGCCCAGCTGCGTCACCTCCGGCACCTCGCGCACCATGCGCACGATGGTCGCGCGGTTGATGCCGTAGGCGTCGTCGCCCATCAGGGCCTCGCCGGACAGCTTGAGCAGGATGCGCTTGTAGGCCGGCCATGCGGTCGATCTCCTCGGCTGTGGCTTGCCGTCGGGCGAGCGAGTCTATGCGGCGGCGCGCTCGGCGCCGCCGCGACGCGAGGCTCAGCTGCCCTTGGCCGCGGCGACCTGCGCCGCCACTTCGGCGGCGAAGTCGTCGGCCTTCTTCTCGATGCCCTCGCCGACCACGTACAGCGTGAAGCCCTTGACGCGTGGTGTTGGCGGCCTTGAGCATCTGCTCGACCGTCTGCTTGTCGTTCTTGACGAAGGGCTGGTTGAGCAGCGAGACCTCCTTCAGGTACTTCTGCACCGAGCCCTCGATGCGCTTGGCGACGATCTCGGCGACTGCGCCGGCTTGCCGGCGGCCTCGGCCGCCTTGCGGTCCTCGTCGGCCTTGGCGGTCGCGACCGAGCGCTCCTTGTCGATCAGCTCGGCCGGCACGTCGGCGCTGCGACAGCGCCACCGGCTTCATCGCGGCGACGTGCATCGCCACGTCCTTGGCGGCCGACGTCGTCGCCGTCGAACTCGACCAGCACGCCGATGCGGGTGCCGTGCAGGTAGCTGGCCAGCTTGCCGCCGCCGGCGTAGCGCTTGAAGCGGCGGATCGATCATGTTCTCGCCGATCTTGCCGATCAGGCCCTTGCGCACGTCTTCCACCGTCGGGCCGAAGCCGTCCTGGCTGTAGCGGCAGCGCGCGACAGCGCGGCGACGTCGGCCGGGTTGTTCTTCGGCGACCAGCTCGGCAGCGGCCTTGGCGAAGGCCAGGAAGTCGTCGTTCTTGGTGACGAAGTCGGTTTCGCAGTTGACCTCGACCAGCGCGCCGGTGCTGCCGTCGACGAAGGCGGCGACCACGCCTTCGGCGGTGATGCGCGACGGCGGCCTTGCCGGCCTTGTTGCCGAGCTTGACGCGCAGGATCTCCTCGGCCTTGTCCATGTCGCCGTCGGCCTCGGTCAGGGCCTTCTTGCACTCCATCATCGGCGCGTCGGTCTTGGCGCGCAGTTCGGCGACCATGCTTGCGGTGATTGCAGCCATCTCGTTTCTCCGTTCGTCGGACGGCTGCGACGGCTCGACGGCAGTCGCGATTCGGTTGGAAAAAAGGGGCTCGAAGCAGCCCCTTCGTCGGCTCGCCGAGCGGCGAGCCAGGCGCGATCAGGCGCGCTTCGTTGACTTCGACGAACTCGTCGCCGCCTTCGGCCACGGCCTTGACGACGTCGTTCGTCGGCGTTGGCGCTTGCCTTCGAGCACCGCGTCGGCCACGCCGCGGGCGTACAGCGCGACGGCCTTGGACGAGTCGTCGTTGCCGGGGATCACGTAGTCGATGCCTTCGGGCGAGTGGTTGGAGTCGACCACGCCGATGATCGGGATGCCCAGCTTCTTGGCTTCGGCGACGGCGATCTTGTGGTAGCCGACGTCGATGACGAACATCGCGTCGGGCAGCGCGTTCATGTCCTGGATGCCGCCGATGTCCTTCTCGAGCTTGTCCATCTCGCGCTGGAACATCAGCGCTTCCTTCTTGATCACGGTCTCGAGTGCCGGCCTCGCTGCTGCGCCTTCATGTCCTTCAGGCGCTTGAGCGAGCGTCTTGACGGTCTTGAAGTTGGTCAGCATGCCGCCGAGCCAGCGCTGGTCGACGATAGGGCATGCCGGCGCGCTTGGCTTCCTGCGGCGATGACCTCGCGCGCCTGGCGCTTGGTGCCGACCATCAGGATGGTGCCGCGGTTGGCGGCGAGCTGGCGCGACGAACTTCATCGCCTCCTGGAACAGCGGCAGCGTCTTTTCGAGGTTGATGATGTGGATCTTGTTGCGATGGCCGAAGATGTACGGGGCCATCTTGGGGTTCCAGAAGCGGGTCTGGTGTCCGAAATGGACGCCGGCTTCCAGCATTTCACGCATGGTGACGGACATGTGAGTCTCCAAAGGTTGGGTCTAGAATCCGGCCCGAATCGCGGCGGCTGTCGTGAAGATCGCGCAGCGACACCTTGATGGGCCGGTTCGCGATTTGTTTCGCTGGCAAGCGCTCGCGCACCGTGCGCCGCCACTCAGCAAAACCCAAGATTGTAGCACGCCCGCACTGACAGCCGCGCATGCAGCACCGACCTCGTCGCCACCCGCGGCAGACCACTGTCCGGCCAGGCCGGCTCCGCCAGCGACGCATCGAGAGCGATCGCATGCGCCGCGGCGCCAGTCGCCGGCCTGCGCGCACGCGTTCATCTCGCACGCTGCTTCGACGCAGGCGCCGGCGCGACGGCGCTGCAGCCGACGCGGCGCGCCGGCGCAGCCGCTCGCCGGGCTGGCCGTGTCGGTCAAGGACCTGTTCGACGTCGCCGGCCAGGCCACCGCGGCCGGCTCGAGCGTGCTCGCGCGATGCGCCCGCCGGCCGCCGCGCGACGCCCGGCCGTGGCGCGCCTGCGCGCCGCCGGCGCGCGCGCTGATCGGCCGCACCAACATGACGCGAGTTCGCCTTCTCCGGGCGTCGGCATCAATCCGCACCACGGCACGCCGGCCAACCCGGCACGCGACGCTCGAGCCGCGCCGCGCATCCCCGGCGGCTCGACCTCCGGCGGCGCGGTGTCGGTGGCCACCGGCGCGGCCTGGGTCGGCGCTCGGCTCCGACACCGGCGGCTCGATCCGCATCCCGGCCGCGCTGCAAGGCTCGTCGGCTTCAAGAACACGGCGCGGCTGACGCCGACGCGAAGGCGCGCTGCCGCTGTCGACCACGCTGGACACCGTCTGCGCGATGACGCGCTCGGTGCGCGACGCGATCGTTGCTGCACGAGATCCTGGCCGCGCGCACGCGTCGACGCGCGGCCGCGGCCCGCTGGCCGGCTACCGCCTGGCCGTGCCGCGCACGCAGCATGCTCGACGGCCTGGACGCCGACCGTCGCCCGCGCCTTCGAGCGCAGCCTGCGACGCTTGCGCGACGCCGGCGCCCGCATCGAGGAGATCGCGCTGCCCGAGCTCGCGCGAGCTGGCAGCGATCAAGGCCACCGGCGGCTTCGCGGCGGCCGAGAGCTAGGCCTGGCACCGCAAGCTGCTGGCCGAGCGCAGGCGACGGCTACGACCCGCGCGTGCGCGCCGCGCATCCGACGCGGCGCCGGCATGAAGGCCGCACGACTACATCGACCTGCATGCATGCGCGCGCAGCGACTGGATCGCCCGCATGGAGGCGGCGCTGCGCGGCTTCGACGCCCTGCTGTCGCCCACCGTGCCGATCGTCGCGCCGCCCATCGCCCAGGTCGCGCCCGGCGCCGAGCGACGACGAGGAGTTCTTCCGCGTCAACGCCCTGCTGCTGCGCAACCCCAGCGTCGTCAACATGCTCGACGGCTGCGCGATCTCGCTGCCCTGCCATGCGCCCGGCGAACTCCCGGTCGGCCTGATGGTCTGGCACGGCGCGATGCGCGACGACGCCGTGCTGAACATCGCGCTGCAAGCGGAAGCGGCGCTCGCCTAGAACCAGCGAATTCATGCATCGCCGCTATCGCAGCCGAGAGCCGGCGATGAGAGTCGCCGTCATCGGCGCCGGCATCATCGGCGTCACCACGGCCTACGAGCTGGCCGCCGACGGCCACGAGGTCACCGTCTTCGAGCGCCGCGGCGCCGTCGCCGAGGAAACCAGCTTCGCCAACGCCGGCGTGGTCGCGCCCGGCTACGTCACGCCCTGGGCCGCGCCGGGCATGCCGCGCAAAGGTCGCGCGCTACCTGCTCAGCGACCATGCGCCGGTGCGCGTGACGCTGCCGCTTGTCGCGCGACGACATCGCGCTGGATGTGGCACTGGTGCCGCGCCTGCGACCTCGCCAGCTACCTGGCCAACCGCGCGCGCATGCAGCGGCTGGCCTTCTACAGCCGCACGCGCCTGCACGACATCACCGAGGCACTGCGAGCTCGACTACGACCGCAGCCAGCGGCTACATGGTGCTGCTGCGCGGCGAGAAAGACCGCAAGCTGGTGCAGCCCGGCCTGCAGGTGCTGCGCGACGCCGGCGTGGCTTTCAAGGAGATCGACGCCGACGAGGCGCGCAAGATCGAGCCGGCGCTCAATCCCGACACCGAGTTTTCCGGCGCCATCCACCTGCCCAACGACGAAGCGGGCAACTGCCGCCAGTTCGCCATGCTGCTGAAGAACGAAGCGCAGGCGCTGCGGCGTGAAGTTCGAGTTCAACTACGGCGGTGGAGCCGCTGGATCCGGCCGCGCCGGGCTCCTTGCGCGTCTGGACGCTGGGCGACGAAGCGCCGGTGCAGCGGCACTTCGATGCCGTGGTGGTCTGCGGCGGCGTCGATTCGGCGGCGCTGCTGCGCCCGCTCGGCCTGCACATCCCGCTCGCGG
This sequence comes from uncultured Alphaproteobacteria bacterium, assembly GCA_963831225.1. Taxonomy (GTDB): domain Bacteria; phylum Pseudomonadota; class Alphaproteobacteria; order Rhizobiales; family Xanthobacteraceae; genus VAZQ01. Next base: position 127,832 of record CAWHPT010000023.1, on the reverse strand, counting down.
CGGTCTATGGCTATTCGATCAGCGCGCCCATCCGCGAACCGCTCAACGCGCCGCGCAGCGCGCGTGATGGACGAGCGCTACAAGGTGGCGATCTCGCGCCTGGGCAACCGCGTGCGCGTCGCCGGCAGCGCCGAGATCGGCGGCTACCCGGCGAACAAGCGGCCGGCCGCCATCCAGACGCTCTACAAGGTGCTGCACGACTGGTTCCCGGGCGCGGCGCAACTCGCCAACACCGGCGCCGGCGTGCAGGAATGGAAAGGCGCGCGGCCCATGCTGCCCGACGGCCCGCCGCTGATCGGCGCCAGCGGCGTTCCGGGCGTCTGGATCAACCTGGGCCATGGCTCCAGCGGCTGGGCGCTGTCCTGCGGCAGCGCGCGGGTGGTGGCGGACCTGATGGGGGGCCGCGAGCCGGAAGTCGACATCGAAGGGCTGGGCATCGAGCGGCTGAACGGGCTGTCATCCCGGGCTTGACAGAATGGAGTGATGCGGCAATGGAAGGGGCACGCGGCAAAGTCGTCTCCGAGCGTCGCCTCCAGCTCCAGGGCCGCCCGGGCCATCTCCCGCAGGGCCTCCCGCGCCCCCGCCAGCCTCGCCTTCAGCCTCCGGCACCGCGGCATCCCCCGCCTCCCCGCCGCCTCCCGAGAGCCAGGCGGCCCCGCCGGACCAGGTCCCCCGGCACCGCCGCAGCCACTCCCCGGTGTAGACGGCGACCTGCCGCAGCCCCTCGCCCAGCGACGCGGGCTCCGCGAACGGCCGCCCGCCGGACCGCCGCCTTGCGGCCGACCACCTCGCCCTGGATGGCCGCCGCCAGCCGCCGCGCCGTCCAGCCCTCCCGTCGCCGCCCGCCTGCGCCAGCGCCGCCCGGGCCGCTTGCCGGGGAGCGAGACCAGCTGGCGGACGTGGCCCAGCTCAGCGGCGTCCCGGCCGGGGTCCGGAGCCGGAGCAGCGCCTCCAGGTCCTCGGCGGCGTAGGCCCGGGCGAAGCGGCGGGCCTCGCGGACGGTGCCCGGGCCTAGCCGCCTGGCCGGCGGCCAGGCCGCGGACGGCGGCCGCGTCGAGCGGGGTGCCCTCGGGCCAGCGGTCCAGCGCCTCGCGGCCGACGGCGTGGTAGGCCCGGAGCCGCTTCACGGCTTCTCGGCCGCCCGGGCCTGCGGCCGTGATCCGGTCGGGCCGGTCGGGCTTCTTGGTCGACTTCGACATGTCCTGAATGCTCGTTGTTTCCCGATCGCGGGCAAGCGGCCTCGGGATCCCAAACTCGGACCCGGTCCTGCCGAGAGTCGGCTCCCCGGCGCGACGGGTCGTCCTCGCGGCCCGCGGCGGCCGTGCCACTCTACCGAGCGGAGGGGCGAGGCGGCAGGCGGACGTCGGGGAGGGGCAGCGAGTCGCGCCCCGGCCCGTGGCGTGTGGGCCTCGCCGGGGCGCAGCAGGCGTCCGATGGCCCTCTCCGCCGCAGGCCGGCTCCCGCCTGCTGCCCATGCGGGCTGCGACGGGGCCCGCCGACCGGCCCGTGAGCCGGTCGACGCCGGGGTGTCGGGCCGGTGTCCGTTGCGGTCCTCCTTCGGGTGGCCCAATGGGGTCGGGTCGGCGGGCTGACATGGGGATGTACGCCACGGCGGCGGGCCCGGGCCTCACCTCCCGGTCCCCGGCGGCCCGCGCGGACCCGGGATCGGATCCGGCGCATCGAGGGGGACGCCTCTCCGGCGGTCGTGCCGGGAAGTCGGCTCAAGGGGGGCGGGCGAGTCGGAGCGTACCGACTTCCTGTTCCGATGATCGTCGGACCCCGTTCAGTTGTCGGTCAACCCGGGCGGCCCGTCACGAACGGGCGAAAGATTTTTTGCGGCAATCAATGCAGCAGGCGAGCGATCAGATAGGTCTTGTCAGAGCAGGAGCAGAAAGAAGAGGAGGGCGTTCAGGCAGATACTCAAGAGCTTCAGAAGGCCAAAGCAGCCTTTGGCCAGGGCTCTCTGCCAAGCCCGCGCGTGGCCGATGCCGCCGAGCTGTGCTGCTCTCGTCGACCCGCCGCCTTCAGACCACCGCCCAACTCATGCAAGTGAAGCGCTTACGCGGAGAGTTGGCGCGAGAGCTAGAGAAGATCGACGATCAGCGTCGAATCCGTTTGCTGGCAGAATTGCAGGACGCCGCCGTGAAGCTGACCGGCGAACGGGCAAAACTGCAGAGCGTGGAGGAGAAGCTTCAACTGGCAGGTATGAGGCCTCCGCGGGCTTCGGACGGCGCCGGCAAGGCCGATGTCACCGTGTTCAGAAGCGGCTTGAACGGGAGGGTACGTCTCACGGTCGACGTCGATACCGAGCTCCAGCCTGGAGACGTGGTCGACGTCGCTTTGCGCTTGGAAGATCTCGATATCGCCGCGCGATAAGCACCGCTCGCTCAGTTCGTATTGATTGGCGGGTGAGACCGACTGTAACCCTGAAGAGGGGTCTTCTAACCCGGAATGGCTGACGGCTCGTGTCTGGCTCAGGTGTAAATTTTGTGCCGCAGGATAGGTGCGCCCATGAGAGTCCCAGAATTCAAAGAAAAATTCGGAACCAACGCCGACGAGGATCTAATCGGCAGCGACACGCGTGATCGACTCTCGTCCTATGACGGCAAAGACCGGCTCTACGCCATGGGCGGCGATGACGAGCTATATGGCGGAGCAGGAAACGATCTGTTGGATGGCGGAACGGGTGCCGACATCATGTTTGGGGGGACTGGCGACGATCTCTACCGGGTCGACAACCTTGCCGATGTCGTGAGCGAGGAGACCGTGTCCCGGCGTCGACGACGGCGGCATTGATTTGGTGTAGAGCTGGATCACCTATTCACTGGGTGCGCTTCCTCGAGAAGCTGAATCTGAAGGGAACGGCGGCGATCAACGGCACAGGCAATGATCTCGCCAACAAGCTCGCCGGGAACGAAGCGGCCAACGTCTTGAGCGGTCGGAGGGGCGCGGACCTCATTTACGGCAACGGGGGCGACGATACCTTGATCGGCGGGATGGGAAGGATGAACTCTACGGCGGCTCAGGTTCGGACACTTTCGTATTCGGCCTCGCCGACGCCACTAGCACCGACAGGATCAAGGATTTCTCAGACGGAGGATTGGATCGGGATTTACGCCAGCGACTATGGGCTGAGCCTGGGCAACGGTCTGGTCAACGACGGAACCGGCAAGCTGATTCTGGATCCAGCCTATTTCGTGGCTGTGGCTGGCTCGGCGAGCACGGTCCAGGGCACGTCGTCCGGTCACGGGCAATTTGTGTTCTCGTCAACCGCCTCGACCCGTACGCTGATGTGGGATGCGGATGGCGCGGGCGCCTTACGCGGCGTCGCGCTCGCCACCTTCAACCAAGGCGTCGCCTTGACCGTCGCAGACTTCGCCGTCTTCACCGCGCTCCCGGCCGTCACGGTGAACAGCTCGCCGGACCCAGTGCCCGAGCGTGCCGAGGCTCGGATCGGCTTTACGGTCAATCTGTCCACGCCAACGAATGGTGACGTGCTTCTGACCTACTCGACGACGAACGGCACTGCCGTGGCCGGCAGCGACTTCGTCGGCATCTCGTATGCGCCAGGTGACGATCCCCGCCGGCAGCACGAGCGCCACGATCTTGATCGAACTGCTCGCCGATGATCTGCCAGAGTTTGTCGAGTCCTTCAATCTCCGACTCCACTCGGCAGTGGCCGTCACCAGTGGCACGGAGCTAATCATCGGCAACATCATCGGCCGGCGGCCACATCGCGCCACCCGCCCCCAAGGTTGTGGCGAGCACCGACATGGCGGCGCTCGGCAGCACGGATCCCTCCGGGATAGCCTATGTGCCGGAACTGCAGGGGTTCTTCGTCAGCGACTCGGAAGTCGAGGAGAACCCGTTCTTACGCAATACGAACCTGTGGGCGCAGCAACTCGACGGCACCCTCATCGAGTCGTTCAGCCTTCTTGAACTTCACCGATGAGCCGACGGGCTTGGCCTTCGACTCTACCACGGGTAGCGCTGTTCATCTCCGACGACGACCAATACAAAATTTTCTGGGTCGATCCGGCCAATCCCACGGTCAAGCTGGGGGAATTCGATACCCTGCCCCTCGGCGGCGGCGACCCTGAGGACGTTGACGTCAATCCGCACAACGGCCACTTGTTCATCGTGAACGGCGAATTCGCGCAAGTATTATCGAGGTCGACAACACCGGCACGCAGCTCTTCTCGACCATCTCTCTGCCCGCGGAAATCCAGGATCCCGAGGCGCTGGCCTACGACGCCAATCAGGACGTCTTCTATGTCGGTGGCGGCTTCAGCTCGAACATCTGGGTCGTCGATCGCAACGGCGCGATTCTGGAAGTAATCGACATCCTCGCCGAATACCGCCATGAAACCAACAACACGCGAGTCAACGTCAAGGACCTGGAGTTCGCTCCGAGCAGCGACCCTAACGACGATCCCGGCAAGATCAACCTCTATGTCGTAGATTACGGGTGGTCGCACGTCAGCGACGGACGCATGCTCGAGATCGACCTCAATGGCGACCTGCTTTTGGCGTAGCCCGCTATCGGCTGCGGCGTGACGAGGCCTGCTCCATTGGCCGCTTTGTCTATCGGTCTACGGGCGGTGCCCCGCATCGCTCCATGCAAGGTTCGACCGATGATCGTTGAGCTTTTTGGCCCGCCCGCAGCAGGAAAAACCACTCTCGCACATGCGTTGATGACGGCGCTCGAGACGAACGGTTGCGACGTTGAGCTGATCTTAAGCTCTCGACCGGCGGAACGTGGCCCGGTCCAATTCCAGAGCAAAGGACCCTTTTGGCGGTGCAGAACTGCATTAGTTGCCCCTCTGAGCAGGGCAGCCAAGTTGGTCAGCGCCGTGCCTGTTCTCCTCCCGGGCGCGCAGGGCGACGAACTCACCGCGAACTTGATGGACCTCTTGCCGCCTCGGAATCTTTCGTGGTCGGTTCGCTACCGCCGATATCTTTCATTACTATCTCGCTCCTGGAAGATGGCCAGCGCATCTGATCGGATCGTCATCTTCGACCAAGGGTTTCTCACGGCACTGTGCTCGCTTGTCCTGCTGGCGCGGTCCGCCGATCGAGGGGCCATTACGCGCGGGCTGGAGTTGATCCCGCGCCCTAACCTTCTCATTCGGCTCGACGCGCCCAGGGAAACACTGGAGGCTCGCCTTCGCGAGCGACACGGCCGTCAAGGGGCGGTCGAGCGGTTATTCGAAGTCAATCTGCAAACAAATCTTCAGCAAATCGAGACGACCAGGGAGGTGGCCCATATGCTGCAGGAGCAGGGCGGCCGCATGATGCATGTCAGTTGCCTAGACCGTCGCCTGGTCGAAAAAGCAGTCGATTGGATCGTGCGCGATTGGAGCCGAGCTGTGGCACGAGGAGAACGACGACCAGCTTGATCGAGGTCCGTGCCTCCTGGCGGTGTGCAGCCACGGTCGCGATCGGTCGGACAGCTACCAACGCATTCTGCGTACCAGCATACGCTCCCTTCTCGTTGAAATCCGGCGGATCGTGCGAGTTGTCAGATGACGCACAATTCTGACTTACGACGTATCGGGGCCGATGCCGCGGCCACTAGTAGAGACGCTCGAGGACGGCTTGACGCAAACCATAGGGGTAGCCCGCATCAAGGCTATTTTTGCGGGGGGCCGTCCGGACCAGCCGCTCGGGCGCACCAGCATTGCCGCATTCGCCGTGTTCGTTGTTGGTGCTGGGCTAACCTATGTGGCGCAGCTCGTGACCGCCCGGATCATCGGCCCGGACAGCTATGGCGTCTACGCCTACGTCCTGGCCTGGGTGACACTGCTGGGGTACTTCTCGACATTGGGCTTCCACGTCTCTCTCCTACGTTTCGTGCCGGCCTATCGAGCCAAAGAGGAGTGGGCGTTGGTCCGCGGCGCTATTCAGTATTCGCAGCGACACGCCGCAGGCACCGCGATCAGCGTCGTCCTAATCGGATTCTGCGGGATCATCGCTTTGGACGGCTCGATCCGACCCGAGCTCGCCCATACCTTCCTTCTCGGAATCGCCGCGGTTCCGTTTCTGGCGCTGCATCTCATCGGCGCTTCGGTCGTTCGCGCCTTCGGCGGAGTCGTAGCGGCTCTCGCACCGGAGCGAGTTGTCCGCGACGGTCTATTGCTGGCGATCATTGCGGCCGCATTCTGGGGAAACCTATACCGTCTCGATGCCACTCTGGCGATGGCGGCGACGCTCCTCAGCTCCGTAGTCATGCTCGGTCTGGTCCGCATCTCCTTGCGCCGGCTGCGTCCGCCGGCCCTCGTCAATGAGAAACCGGCGTATGCGACCGAAAGCTGGTGGCGGCCAGCGTTGCCGCTCACGATCATCATGGTCGCGGACAACGTGATGAGTCGTTCTGGCGTGATCGCGCTCGGCCTAATGGGTAATACGCGGGACGCAGGCATCTTCGCGGTGGCGTTCAGCATGGCGATCTTGACGGCACTCCCGCGGATGGCCGTCGCGACCGCGTTCGCGCCCACCGTCTCGGCCTTGTTCGCTCGGGAGGATCAGGCTGGCCTGCAATCGTTAATCACCAAGGCGGCTTTCTTGTCTCTTATCGGCACAGCCGGTGCCGCCATCCCGCTGCTGCTGCTCGCGCAGCCTCTCCTCGCGTGGTTCGGCGATGATTTCGTGACCGGAGCCCCGATCGTCACAATCCTCGCTCTCGGCCAGGTATTCGCTGCTGCATGCGGACCTCAACAGCACCTAATTACGATGACGGGGCACGAGCGCACCGGCGCCGCGATGCTTGCGGTGTGCGCCGGTTTGAACTTCGCCGCTTGCATGCTGATGATCGATTCGCTGGGAATGACAGGGGCCGCCCTCGCCATGACGGCAACCGTTATCGCCTGGAACGTGGCGATGGGCGCCTTCATCTACAGACGGCTGCACCTTATGCCGGGCTTGATCGGTTCGCTCGAAGCGAAACCCGGAAGAATTTGCTCAGTACGCAACGCGATGTCCGGAGGTATTGCTGCGATGTGCAACGAAAGGGGATCGGTTGAGGTGGATTATGCGCTTCCCTCGAATTGGGCGAGAGAAACCAAATCAGCTCAATCGAACGACGCGGGACCGGCTACCTCGGGCAAAGCAGCCATCCGGAGCTTTTCAATTCTTTGGAACGGAAGGGCGTCCGCTACTGTCACTGGAAAAGCAATATCCGCCTCGAAGCAGACGCTTGCGGCTGCAGAAGACATCGATCTGCTCGTCGACACACGTGATGCCACGCCTCTTCCACGCAGCCTTGCTCGAAAATGGCTTCAAGACAGCGCAGTCGCGCTCCGGCATCGGGCATCCAGGCGTCTTCCACGCGATAGGACTCGACGAGGCGAGCGCCGAGTTGGTGCACCTGCACGCCTATTTTCAGATCGTCAGTGGCGACAGCTTGGTCAAGAGCTACCGGCTGCCGGTCGAGAGCTCTCTCCTGGAGCAGACCCGCTACTTGCATGGTGTGAGGGTCCCTACGCCCGAAGCGGAACTCGTGCTCTTCGCGCTCCGGATCGCGCTCAAGCACGTCAGCCCGATCGAGATCCTGATGGTCAATCGCGACTATCGGTCGGTTTCGAGGGAACTGGCTTGGCTCCGCGAGGCAGCAAATGCGGAGCGCGCCGAGGCGCTCTGCACGGCTTGGTTCCCGAGCGTCGAACCCGCGCTGGTTCGGCAGTTGTTGGACGCCATCGAGGTCGAGCGCGCCATGACCCGACGCGTCGTCCTTGGCTGGCGTATCGCCCGGCGGTTGCGCGGATTGCGGAGGCTGAGCCCGATGCTCGGAGCGGTTCTCCCGGCTCTGGCGCGTGCTCTCCTTGCTTTTAAGCGGTTCCGGCGTCGCAGGGACTTGGTGCTGCAGACGGGCGGCATGATCGTTGCGCTCATCGGCCCGAAGGCGACCGGCAAATCCACCATCGGTCATGCGTTGGCAACTCGGCTAAACCAGCATCTCGACGTGCTCCGCATCCACGCCGGCAAGCCGCCCCCGACAGCTCTCACCCTTTTGCCTCGCCTGTTTGTGCCAGCGGCGCGCTTCCTTCTCTCGAAGGAGCGCGCCGGAGAGTACGAAAAGCCGGAACGCCGCCGGGAGAAGCAATTTTCGCTGCTTTACGTCCTACGGATGACACTCCTCGCCTATGATCGCCGTAAGCTGCTCGGCCGCGCGCTGCGAGCTGCGACAGCCGGCTCTGTCGTCATCTCGGACCGCTATCCCTCGGAAAGCGTGGGAGCAATCGACAGCTGCTGCTTTGACGAAATGGCGCTGGCAAAATGCGGCTCTCCGCTGAAGCGCTGGCTGATGAACCGGGAACGCGCCCTCTACAAGGGGTTGCCCAAGCCGGGTCTCGTGCTTCGCCTGACGGCGCCGATCGAGACGACGATCGAAAGGGACGCGGGGCGGCTGAAGCACGGCGGCCCCGACGCCGCGGCGGTGCGGCGACGCTGGGAGTTGGAGAGCCGGCCCGAGTTTTCCGGAACGCCGGTGATCCAGATCGATACGAACCGGCCGCTAGATGAGACCGTCCGGACGGTCGTCCGAGCCGTCTGGTCTGCTCTATGAGGGCTGGGGTCGTCCGTCGGACGGGGCGCCAGGGGCTAAAGATCGATTCAACAGAGTTCGACGACGGCTTCGCGGTTCACAAAGGGAGCACCTCGCAAGAAGGCGAAGTACTACTGACGGAGTAAGATTGCTTTCAGCTCTTTACACATTGCTCTCAGTGGTGCGACGTACGAGCGGGAATTTACAAGCGGAACATTCTACCTGCGCAAGCGACAGTCATCCTCGGCAACCTGCTTCGGCGGGCGGGCACATGCGGGTGCAGGAAATGGACCTCTCCACCAGCCACGGCACACACATGTTCAATTACGATCGCGTGTTTGCTCCCGGTCGAGGCCACAACCTGAAGCGCGCCAATGATCGGGACGCGCCCAGCGCAACGGCAAAGGGTGCGGTGACTTCGCCTAAGCTGACTATTTTCTTTGTGACTGAGGAAGATCCTATCTACGTCATCGAATTCTTCAGGGTCTTTTTTTCCGAACGTCTGACGACGGAACTGGAGATCTGTGGGATGGCGATCGACCAACCTTTCCATGAAAGCATCGGGCGGACATTTCGTCGGGTGTTGAGATTCTATGGCTATCGGAATGCGATACGCCTGGGCTTGCGATTTATCTGTGCGCGGTTGCGGGGGGACTCTATCAAAGCGCTCGCTACATCCGCCGGCGTGCCCTTTGTGTCAACGCAATCGGTAAATGATCCGAAGTTCATACAGCGACTCCGGGCCCAAGAGCCGGATGTAGTCGTGTCGGTTGCGGCGCCCGAGATCTTTCTGCCGGAACTGCTCAACGCCCCGCGGCTCGGCTGCATCAACGTCCATTCTGGGAGGCTGCCGAATTACCGCGGCATGATGCCTACATTCTGGCAAATGCTGCGTGGCGAGCATGCGATCACGATCACCGTTCATAGGATGGCGCAAAAACTCGATGCAGGCGACGTGCTCGCCACGCAGTCGTTTCCGCTAAAAAGGTCCGACTCTCTCGACCGGGTGATCAAAGGCACCAAGCGCGAAGGTGCTCGGCTCCTCATACGGGTTCTGCACGCTCTCAAGAACGGCGAAGTGCAGCCAATTCCCCTTGATATGGCCGATGCCGGCTATTTTTCATTTCCGAAGCCTTCCGACGTCCGTGAGTTTCGGAGGCGGGGGCACCGGCTGCTGTAAGGGGGAAGAGCGATGGCTCGCGCAAACGCTCGTCCTGCCGGTCCAATCGCAATGTCGGTCGATGTGGAAGACTGGTTTCACACCGAGAACGTGAAAGGCGCTATTTTACGCGAGGTATGGGACACATGTGAGTTGCGCGTCGAGCAGAATACGATGCGGATGCTCGAGATTCTTCATGCCCAAAACGCGCAAGCAACATTCTTCGTGCTTGGGTGGGTTGCGGAGAAATGTCCGCAGCTCGTACGTTCGATCTCTGCCGCAGGCCATGAGATCGCGTCCCATGGGCACGGCCATGAACTTGTCTATTCGCTCCAGCCCAGCGAGTTTCGCGCAGACATTTTGCGGTCGAAAGGGCTTCTCGAGGACCTGACGGGAAAGCAAATCTGCGGATACCGAGCGCCTTGCTTCTCGATAACAGAGTGGGCGGTCCCCATCCTTCAGGAAGCGGGCTTCAGGTACGATTCTTCCGTGGTGCCGACGGTCGCCCACGATCGCTATGGGCGACTAGATGGCATCGACTTCGGGAAACCGATCTTTCTGCTGCGCGATGGGCTGTATGAGGTTTGTGTCTCGTGCCTGCGGTTTGGAGCCTGCAGAATTCCATGGGGCGGAGGGGGGTATTTTCGTTTCGTTCCTTTGGCGATTTGGCAGCGGGGCGTTCGTGCGATCCTCAAATTGAGACAACCTTACGTCTTCTATATCCATCCCTGGGAGATAGATCCGGGGCAGCCGCGGGTGCGTGGGATGAAGACGACGAACGATTTTCGTCAACGGGTTAACCTCCATCGTTGTGAAAAGCGTTTTGCAGCCTTGGTCAGCGAATTCCGGTGCGTGCCGGTCTGCAATCTGCTGGACGCCTGGCTGGCAGGCAAAACGCCGGGGCCTGACCTGCCAGAGGATGAATCTGACAACACCCATAACCGCTTTCCGAGAGGCGGTATCTCCTGGGCTGAAGCCGATTAGCAGCACGGTATCCACACCATCTCGGAGGGTAACTAGGAGGGCGCTAACGTTGACCCCGCACCTGCTTTACGTTGGAGGTGAGGACCATCATCTGCGAATTCCCTTCATGCTCGCCCTGCGGAATTGCGGATTTCGGGTGACAGCAGCGGGCAGCGGCGATCGCAGTCATTTCAACAAGGTCGACCTTGACTTTCGTCCTTTCCGCTTCGACCGTTTCATGAATCCCTTCTCTGATTGGGCGGCACTCAAGACACTCTCGACGATCCTCCGGTGACGTCCGCCCGGATTTGGCGCAGGGCTTCGACACCAAACCATGTTTGCTCCTCCCCTTGGCCGCCCGCGCCGTCGGGCATGCTGGGATCGTGCGCACGATCTGCGGACGGGCATGGGTCTACTCGTCGCACTCGCCGCTCGCATTGGCGGCTCGTCCCGTGTATCGCGCGTTGCATCGTGCGGCAGCCCGATCGACTGCCGCCACCGTGTTCGAGATGGACGAGGATCGGGCCTTTTTCGAACGCCACAGGATGACGGGGAAAAACGGCCTCGTGATCCCGGCTGGCGGCGGCGGGGTCGATGTCGAAGGATTTCGAACAGGCTTTGGCCAAGTCCCCTCCTGCAGGGCAGCTTCGCCGGGAGCTCGGTCTCGGCACGTCCCCGGTCATCATTACCGTCACGCGCATGACGCGGCATAAAGGAATTCCGACCCTGCTCAAGGCAGCGGCGCTGGTGCATCGGGCTCGGCCGGATGTGAAGTTCCTGCTGGTCGGACCGCGTGAAAGCGAGGGGCCGCTTGCGGTCACGCAATCCGAAATCGACCAGCATGCCCCTTATGTCATCGCCGTTGGACCTCGATCCGACGTCCCGGCGCTGCTCAGGCTAGCCGACATTTTTGCGTTCCCGACGGAGTATCGCGAGGGCGTGCCTCGCGTGCTGCTCGAGGCGGCTCTTGCCGGCGTCCCGATCGTATCGACGAGCATGCCAGGTTGTTGCGAGGTGATCCGCGACGGCTGGAGCGGATTCCTAGTACCACCGCACGCTCCCGACCGTCTGGCGGCGAGGATCATCGATCTGCTTCGTGACCGGAAGACGGCGCGAATAATGGCTGATCGTGCTGAACAACTTGTCACGCAGAAATTCAGCCTGCGGATGATTGTCGCTCGTCATGTCTGCACTGTATTCAGAGCTGCTAGCGCGGAATTCTCGACTGGGCATGAGCGAGCTCAATTCGACCCAGCGTGTTCTCCCGCTCAGTCGTAAACCGTGTCCACATAGTGGTCGGAGTCGACGACGCCTCGATCACGGTCGGTCCGGCCGCCGCCAGCGCCTTCTTGACGGCGCATTCCAGCGCGTCGGCGCTGTTGGCGGCGAGCGCCGGCACGCCGAAATAATGCGCCGGCGGCTCGCGGTAGTCCTCCGGCTGCAACTCGGTGCCGTAAAGCGAGTACTGGCGCCGGATCTGCTTGACCTTGATGAGCGCGAGCCAGCGGTCGTCGAGGACCACGACCGGAAGCGTGATTCCCAGCCGCTTGGCGGTGGCGACCTCGCCGCAGGTCATCTGGAAGCAGCCGTCGCCGATGCATGCACACCACCGGCAGATCCGGGCGCGCGAGCTTGGCCGCGATCGCTCCCGGCAGCCCGAAACCCATCGACGACCAGCCGTTGGTGATGTGGAAGCTCTTCGGCGCGTGCGCCGTCCATTGGCTGGCGATCTGGTGGGTATGCGCGCCGACGTCGAAGGAGAGCAGCCCGTTGCGCGGCAGCGCGCGGCGCACCGCGTCGATCGCGGCATGGGCGGTGAAGGATTTGCTCGCGGGGCGCAGCGCGGCCTGGAACCGGCGGCGGTGATCGTCGAGCATGGCCGGCGTCCAGCTGTTGGTCGGCGGCCGGCAGCGAGGCGAGCTTGCGCGAGCGAAGCGTCGAGATCGCCGCTCACCTGGTGAACGAGCTTGACCGAGGACGCGATGTCGACCGGCTCGATGTCGATCTGCAGCAATGGCCGGTCGCCGATCCAGGCTTCGTATTCGACCTCGACGGTGTCGTAGCCCAGCCCGATGATCAGATCGGCGGAACGCAGGAGCTTGCGCTGGATCTGCCGGCACGACCGCTCGATGCAGCCGAGCGCGAGCGGATGATCCTCGTCGATCATCCCCTTGGCCATGGTCGTGGTCGCGAACGGAAGGTTGTGGCGCTCGATCACCCGGCGCAGCAGCTCCGGATCGCTCATGCGCATCGCCGACGCGCCGAGAACCGCAATCGGCCGTCGGGCGGCATGCGAGCAGCTCTCCCGCCCGGGCGATCGCCGGCGTCCGCCGCGGCGGCGAGTCTCGCCGGTTGCGCCGGCGCCGGGACCGGCTCTCGTTGGTGGCGGCAAGCGCCACGTCCTCCGGCAGATCGAGATGCACCGGACCCTTCGGCTCGCTCAGCGCCAGCCGTATCGCTTGCGTCAGCGTCTCGGCGATGCGTCCGGGCTCGAGCCGCAGCGTGGCCTTGGTGATCGGCTTGAACAATGCGTGGTGGTCGATCCACATCTGGATGCGCCGGCCGAGCTGATCGGTGTTGAGGTTGCAGGTGATCGCGATCATGGGCGAGCGGTCGAGCCAGGCGTTGCCGACGCCGGTCGCGAGATTGGTCGCGCCCGGTCCCGAGCGTCGCGATGCAAAGCCCGGGCGCGCCCGTCATGCGGCCGGTGACGTCGGCGGCGAAGCCGGCCGAGCCTTCATGGGCGGTGAGCACGAACTCGACGCCGCCCATCCGCATTGCCTCCATCAACGGCAGCACATTGCCGCTCGGGATGCCGAAGCCGCGGCTGATCCCATTCGCCTTGAGCGTTGCGACGATCAGATCGGCGTTGTTCATGCAGGAAGCAGCTGTCAGCTCGCCGAGCGCGCGGCGGCGGCGTCGCGCGCAGCGAGTTGTGCCTTCGCCTTGTTGACCAGCGCCTGCCGGATGCGCGCGACGCCGACATCGTGCTGGTAGAGCATTTCGCGCTTGCGCGCGTCCGGCGGCATGTTCACCAGCATTTCGCGATCCTGCTCCAGCACGTGCCAGTGCCGCTCCTCGAGGGTGGCGCGATAAAGAAAACGCCAGACTTCGCGCGCAATTCCCGACGCCTTGCGCATGCGCCAGAAGAACACCAGGCAGTTCCCCTTCGTCGACCGGCGTGGTGAAGCCGATGATGCGGAACGGCCCGCCCGGTCCGGCAGCGGCGGGGTAGGGGATGTCGAGCCGGCAATAGGGCGCCGCGGTTTCCGTCACCATCTCGGTCCAGTCGAAGTTCTCGTTCTGCTGCTCGACCCGGGTGACGATGAAGCCGGTGCTGTTGCGCTCGATGCGCATCTGATCCTGCTTGGCGCCGAACGCCAAGGTGAAGGAGTTCGCATGCAGGTAGGATCCGTGCATGGGATCGGCGAGATTGTCGAGCGCATAGCGATAATTGCAGGCCCACGGCGACACGCAAAGGATCGACGTCCAGTCCGGACTGGTGAATTCCTCCGGCAGCACCAGCGGGACCGGTCGGGGATGCTCTGCGCTCGCGAAGTACACGAAAATCGCGTCGGTTGCTTCGGCGACCGGGAAGCTTTCGACCGGACGGCGTCCTTCGAGCGCACAATCCGGCATGGCCGGCACCCGCACGATGGTCCCGGCGCCGTCGAGCGTCACACCGTGATAGCGGCAGGCGATGTTGTCGCCCAGCACTTCGCCGCGCGACAGCCGGGCGCCGCGGTGGGGACAGTAGTCCTCCAGACATTGGAGTCCGCCGCCGGCATCGCGCCAGAGCACGAGATTGCGTCCGAGCGCCTTGACGGCATGCGGCCTGCCCGGCTTGACCTGGACCGATTTGGCTACCGCGTACCACTGATCGAGCAGGCCGCGATTGACCAACTCGTCGATCTGCTCTCTGTGCCTGGTCCGCCATCGCCATGCTCCGCGGCATCTCGGCTACTTGATGAAGTCGTTGCTGTAGAGTTGCTCGACCGGCAACTCGGCTTCGATGAAGCCTTGCTGCTTGTAGAATTTCTGCAGATTGGCGAGCCGTTGCGGATCCATCGCGCCGAGCGTGCTCTGACCCTTGTAAGTGCGCTCCGTATAATTGGCCAGGATCTTCTTCATCAGTTCTTCCTTGCCTTTGAAGGAAGGCGACGCTTCGACATAGACCATGGCGGCCTTGCTCGGATCGTCCATGACGAATTTCATGCCCCGCAACGTCGCCTTGACGATCGCGCGCACCATTTCGGGACGCTCCGCGATCATCTTGTCCGAGGCCAGGATCGCTTGCGACATCGACTGAAAATAGTCCTTGGTAGGCAGCGACACGGCATCCTTTACGCCCTGCAGGACGTCGACCTCCCAGTCCGGCGTGCAGGCGCAGGCATCGACGGTGCCGGCGACCACCAGGCTTGCCACCCCGGCAGGGCCGACCGCCTGCGCGTTCACGTCGTTCTTGGTGATGCCCTTCGAGGCGAGCGCGCCCAGGAGGGCGTAATAGGTGGTGTCTTGGAACGAGAGCACGGAGATTTTCTTGCCGCGCAAGTCCTCGATCTTCTCGATGCCGCGGTCCTTGCGCCCGACGACGACGGTCAACGCGCCGCCGCCCATGAGGCCGACCGACTTTACCGGCACGCCGTTGCCGCGCACGATGATGGGCGTGTCGCCGATGGCGCCGCCGATCGGCGCATTGCCCACGCCGATCTGCTTGGCGACGTCGACGCCGCCGCGCGCGACGACGAAGTCCACATCGTAGCCGGCCTCTGAGTAATAGCCGAGATGCTTGGCCAGCACCCAGGGCGCGAAGGCGGGCAGGCTCGGCGGCGCCGGAAGCAGATACGTGATCTTTTCCGCTGCGCCGCGCAGGCCCGGACCAGGCTGCGATCCAGACCGCCGCAGCCAGAATCAAAGCTGCCTGTTGAGGCCTTCGCAGCGAGCTTTACCGAACACCATTGTCATTTCTCCTTCAACGATGCTGGTGATCGGCGGCTCCGCTTCAGGCTCCATGCCGCCGCCGCTTGCTTTGCCGCATGCCTCGCGCCACTCGCGCGCGAGCCGCTCCCGCACCGGGATAAAATCGTAGGTCGGAAAGAACTCGGTCGAGAACACGCCCCAGGCGCAGCGTTCGATCTCGACATTCACGACATTGAGCAGATGCGGCGGCAGTCGCAATGTGACGATCTGCCCGATCCCCATCACCACGTTCCAGCTGACGATCTCCGACGCCTTTCGGAGGGAAGCGCTCCCACCACCCGCTGGCCGCAAGGTGGCGCTGAATGCCTTCGAGGTTTTTCGTCTGGTCGTGCTTGAGAAAGATCGTCAGGAGGATCGTCCCGGCAGCCTCGCCACTCACGCAATCCTCCCGCCGCACTTGTTGACTTTGCCGGCGACAATGCTACCCTGTTCTTATTCGAACTCCAAGTTCAAAATACGATGACTTGGCGACCCCGATGACCGACATTCATTCCCGTCTCATGCATCAGTCGCTCGGTCGCGCTCTCAGCCCAGGAGGAACGTGCGCTGGCTGATGCGCTGGAGGCGGTGTTTCGCACCGGCGAGCAGGATTTCGAGGACGTTGCCCGCGCGCTCGAGCGCAATGGCGTCAAACGCCCTTCCGGTGCCAGCGGCGCGTGGACGGCCGCGGTATTGGAGCAGGAGCTCGCGGAGATCAACGCTTCACTGGATGCAGCCTATGCTGAAAACGGCATCGGTGCTTGATCTCGTCAGCGTCACCAAGCGGTTCATCGCGCCGGACGGCGTCTCGCCGCTCACCGCCATCGAGCGCGTGAGCCTCGAAGTCCGCGCCGGCGAGTTCGTCGCGGTGGTCGGGCCGTCCGGCTGCGGCAAGAGCACGATCCTGAACCTGGTTGCCGGTCTCGACCGGCCGAATGAAGGGCGCATCTCGCTCAACGGCGTCCCGGTCGAAGGACCAAATCCGACCGTGGGCTTCATGCTGCAGAAGGATCTTCTGCTGCCATGGCGGAAAATCGTGCACAACGTGGAATTCGGGCTGGAGGCGCGCTCGATCAGCCGTGCCGAGCGTCGTCGGCGCGCCATGCAGGAGCTGCAGCGCTGTCGGCTGCAAGAATTCGCGCAGAGCTATCCCTACCAGTTGTCGGGCGGAATGCGCCAGCGCGCGGCGCTCGCGCGCACGCTGGCGATCGAGCCGGCGATCGTGCTCCTGGACGAGCCGTTCTCTTCGCTCGATGCGCAGACCAAGCTCATCCTGCAGAAGAGCTTCGCGCAGACCATCGCCTCCTCGGCGATCACGACGCTTCTGATCACCCACGACCTGATGGAAGCGGTCATCATGTCGGACCGCATCCTGGTCATGAGCGAACGGCCGGGCCGCATCGTCGAGGAGATCCCGGTCGACCTGCCGGACCGCGACAATCCCATGGCTCGGATCTCGGCGCCGCGGGCGCGCGAATACGTCGATCACCTGCTCGCCAGCCTGCACCTGCAGGAGAAGGCTGCATGACCAGCCCCGATGCGATCACCGCAGTCGAGCGCGGCGCGGCGCTCGACCCGATCGCTCGACCAGCGACGCCGGCCGGCTTGGCGCATCCACGCCCAGAGCCACGTGCTGGGCTTGCCTCGCCTTCCTCGATCCTGCTCGGCAGCCTGGCTTTTGGAATTGTCTTCCTGCTCACCTGGCAGTTTCTGCCGCCGGCGCTCGGCGTACCGTCCTACATCATCCCGACGGTGACGGATCTTGCGCGCGAGTTCGTCCGCATGGCGCAGCGCGACAACCTGCTGGTGCACGTGATGTCCACCGTGACGATCGCCACCGTGGGCTTCGTGATCGGCAGCTTGCTGGGCGCCGCCATGGGTTACATCCTCGGCATGTCGGTCTTCATCGAGAAGGTGCTTTCCCCCTACATCCTCGGACTGCAGATCGCGCCCAAGGTGGCGTTCGCGCCGCTTTTCATCATGTGGCTCGGCTACAACGCCTGGCCGAAGCTGATCGTGACAATCCTGGTGGTTTTCTTCCCGATCCTGGTCAACGTGCTGCAGTCGATGAAGACGGTCGACCGCGACCTGATCAATCTTGCGCGCGCCTACAGCATGAACCGGCTGCAGATCTTCTGGAAGATCGAGGTGCCGGCGTCGATGCCGGCGCTGATGGCGGGTTTGCGCATCGGTGCGACGCTGGCCGTGATCGGGGTGACGGTGGGGGAGCTGGTCGGCGGCAATACCGGGCTCGGCTATCTCATCACGTTCGGTGAAGGCCAGGCCAACACCGCGATGGTCTTCAACGCGATCGTGCTTTTGACGCTCGTTGGCATCGTGCTTTACGCCGTGGTCGCCATGATCGAGGCGCGAGTGCTCCACTACATTCCACGCGCCATGCGCTGAGCCAAACCTGCAAGGAGAGCTTCTCATGGAACACAAGCCGATCTATCCCGATATCCGGCCGGAAAGTGTCGTCATTCCAAAGGGAGAAACCCTGGCTTCGTGGCTCGACACGCGCATCGCACGCTACGAGACCCGTTCGCTCGACTGGGATGCGCTCAAGTTTCAGGCCGACTACGACCCGAAGTATCGGCGCGCCCAGATGCGCTACGTCGGAACCGGCGCCACCGGCGTCGAGGGCGACGACAATGCGGTTCCGGCCGAGCACTTCACCTTCTCGACCATGGTGCTGCCGGCGGGATGCGAGGGGCCGTTGCATCTCCATACCGATGCCGAGGAGGTGTTCTTCGTGCTACGCGGCAATAAGCTGCGCTTCATCATCGAGCATCAGGGCGAGCGGTTCGAGACCGTGCTCAAGGAACGCGATCTGTTTTCGGTGCCCCCCGGCGTCTATCGCGGCCTCGTCAACGAAGGGATCGAGGAGGCTCTCATGTGCGTCATCATCGGCAACAGCAAGCCGGTAACGCCGACCTATCCTCCAGATCACCCGGTCGCCAAGATCAAGCGCGCGAAAGCCGGCGGTGCATAAGCCGTCAGTGGCTCGTCGCTGCACGCGTCGAGATTGCTTTTCAAGAAGCTGGAGCTCCGCCCATGGGCAGCATCGACAGTGACCACGTCGAGGAGCGGTTGACGACTGGCATTCTCGGCCAGTGGTACGTGGTTGCGAAGTCGGTGCAGGTCAAACGCGGGAAGCCCCACGCGTCAAGACGCTCGGACGCAATCTCGTGTTGTGGCGCGACAGCGAAGGCAAGCTGCACTGCCTGGAGGATTATTGCCCGCATCGCGGCGCCCGGCTCTCGCGCGGCGAAGTCAATCAAGACCATATTTCGTGCCGCTATCATGGCGTGACCCTCGACGGCAGCGGCACCATCGTTCGGGTCCCGGCGATGCCGGGATGCGCGCTCGAAGGCCGTAAGGCCGTCGACAGCTATCGAGCGATCGAGGCGAACGACGGAATTTTCGTCTACTTCCCGAGCGCGGAGCGTCCGCACCCCCCGAGCTGAAGCTACCGTCCGAATTTTCCGATCCGCAATGGAGCAGCATCCTCTGCATGGGACGATGGGACTGCAGCTATCGATACGTCTATGACAATTTCGCCGATCCTATGCATGCCTGCTACCTGCATGCCGATTCCTTTACGCTCGCCTTCGGCGCCAAGCAGGACGTGATGACGGTCGAGAAGCGCGATGACGGCTTCTACATCGCCCGCCTCGAACAGAAGGACGTCAATCTCGACTGGACCCACGTGGTCATCGACGGACGCAGGTCTATTGCCGGCTCGACATTCCCTATCCGGAGGCCGCGGGACCGGGTGGTCCGTTTCGCATCATCGGTTATGCGACGCCGGTCGATGCAGGTTCCTGCATGACGTTCTTCTGGCGGTTCCGGCAAGTCGGCGGGACTCGCGAAACAGTCGTGGCGCTTTCTCTACCGCGCTACGCTGGAGGCGCGCCATTGGCACGTGCTCGAGCAGGATCGCGAAATGCTCACCAACATCCCGGCCGACGCCCGCAAGCGCGAGATGCTCTACCAGCACGACGTCGGCGTCGCCCGCATGCGGCGCATTCTGACGCAACAGGTCAAGAGCCAGCTTGCGGCCGAGGAAATGTCCTCGGTCCGCACCGCGGTTTGAGTGCAAGCCATGCTCGCCGGCCGCACCGTCGTCGTCACCGGTGCCGCGCGCGGCGTCGGGCGTGCGATCGCGCGGGCCTGCGCCAAAGCGGGTGCGCGGCTCGTGCTCGGCGACATCCTCGAGCAGGCCGGCCGCGATGCAGCGCAAGAGCTGGCCGGAATGACCCAGGCTCGCTTCCTGCGGGTCGATCTCGATGATCCGGATTCGATCGCGGCCTTCGCCCGCGACATCGCCGAGCGGGAGCGGCGAGGTGCATGGCCTCGTCAACAATGCGGCGATTGCGACCGATGTGGGAGGAAAGCCGTTCGACGAGATCGATCTCGATCTCTGGGATCGCGTGATGCGGGTGAATGTGCGCGGCACCTGGCTGGTCACGCGCGCCTTGGCACCGTTGTTCGCGCAAGGCGGACAAGGCCGCATCGTCAACATCGCCTCCGATACCGCGCTTTGGGGCGCACCCCGGCTGCTCGCCTATGTCGCCAGCAAGGGCGCCGTGATCTCGATGACCCGCTCGCTCGCGCGCGAGCTCGGTCCGCGCGGCATCGGGGTCACCGTGGTCGCGCCCGGCATTCTGCGCTGCGAGGCAACCGAATACGTGCCCGCCGAGCGTCACCGCCACTATGAAACCGGAAGGGCGGTGCCGGGAGCGCAGCATCCGGAAGATATCGTCGACACCATCGTGTTCCTCTTGACGCCGGGCGCGCTCGCTCTCACCGGGCAGGTGCTGCCGGTCGATGCCGGCTTCGTCTTCACATGACAGCGCCCACGCAACGCCTGGCCGCCGGCCTCTCCTACATCGCCTGCGATGGCAGCGCAGGAACTGCCGGTGGTCATGCTGCACGGGATCGGCAGCAATGCGCAGTCCTTCGCGCCGCTCATGCAGGCGCTCGATGGTTCGCATCCCACGCTTGCATGGGATGCGCCGGGCTATGGCGAGTCGCAGCCGCTTGCCGACTCGATTGGCCGGATGCCGGCGATTACGCGGCGGCGCTGGACCGCCTGCTCGCTCACCTCGAAGTGTCGCGCTGCATTCTCGTCGGTCACTCGCTCGGCACCTTGATCGCCGCCCGGTTTGCGCTGATCTCGCCGCGGCGGGTGGCAGCGCTCGTTCTGATCTCGCCTGCGCTCGGCTACGGCACCGACAAGGGGGCCGCGTTGCCGCCGGCGGTGGCGGACCGGCTCGATGAGCTCGACCGGCTCGGTCGCCGCAAACTTCGCTGCCGCGCGAGCGCCGCGCCTGCTTGCCGATCCGCGCGCGCGTCCCGACGTCTTGCAGGCGGTCGAGCGCGCCATGGCCGGTATTCGCCGTCCCGGCTATGACCACGCCGCGCGCATGCTCGCCGGCGGACGCCTTCTCGATGATGCGGCCAGAATCCAGGTTCCCGACCGCGGTGCTGGTGGGGTCGCAGGATCGCATCACGCCGCCCGCGAATGCGCGGCGTGTCTTCGCTGCATTGCAAGGTCCACCGCAACGGCACGCTTATCGAGAGATCCCGGACGCCGGGCATGCCGTCTGCCAGGAGCAGCCGGGCGAGACGGCGCGCGCGATCGCGGAATTCGTCGACGAGCAGGGCGAACGCACATGCGTGAAATGACAAGAAGAAAAAGCGCCGCGACGGTTGGGCCTTACATCGCCCCGCCGGTGCAGCGGGCGGTGCGGCTCATCCGCCATGTTGCCGAAGGCAATCCGGTGCTCAACATGAGCGAGACCGCCAAGACCCTGAAGATCAACCGGACCACGCTGCTGCGTCTGCTGCACACGCTCGAGGTCGAGGGCATCGTCGAAAGGCGGCCGAACGGCGCCGGATTCCAAGTCGGGCTCACGTTCCTGGAATTGAGCGCGCGCGCGTTGTTCTCGCAGGACCTGGTGCAGGTGGCGGTGCCGGTCCTGACCAGGCTTGCAGAAACGCTGCAGCTTTCGGCGCATCTCGGAGTGCTCGACGGAACCGACGTTCTTTATCTCGTGCGCCGCACGCCGAATACGCCGCTCGCCAGCAACATTCGCGTGGGAAGCCGGCTGCCGGCGCATGCCACGACCATGGGCCGCATGCTGCTGGCCTTCATGACGCCGGTCGATATCGAAACGCTCTTTTCCGGCAAGCAGTTGCATCGCTTCAGCGAGCATACTCCGACGACCATTGCAGAGCTGCGCGCCAAAGCCGAGAAGGACCGGCGCGATGGCGTGGCCTGGAGCGAAGCGCATTTCGAGCGCGGCATAGGCTCGGCAGCCGTGCCGGTGTTCGATTTCGCCGGCATGCCGGTCGGCGCGATCAATGTGTCCGGTCCGGTCGTCGCTTTCGCGAATGAGCAACGACGCAACGCTGATCGGCGCCGAATTGCGCGAGGCGGGATCGGAGATTTCCCGCCGTCTCGGCTGGATCGGACCCGATGGCGGCGAACCTGGTACGGCGATCAGGACTCTCGTCGAGGCTGGTGAATAACCGATCGCAATGAAAACGACCGACGCCCGGCGCAACATCCCTCTCCCGCGAGCGGGGGCCGGTAGAGTGGGGGAGGACTGACGGCCTATGGAATTGGGACTGCAAGACAAGGTCGCCGTGGTCACCGGCGGCACTTCGGGCATCGGGCTCGCCACGGCGCGACTGTTGCTCGCCGAGGGCGCCGCGGTCGCGATCTGCGGACGGGATCAGGCACGGCTGGCCTCCGCCGAATCGTCATTGCTCGGGAATGCAGCCGCAGAAGCGGCTGCTCGCCATGCCATGCGATGTCCTCGACAAGGAGGCGGTGGCTCGGTTTGCCAGTGCCGTCGAGCAATGGTCCGGGCGCTGCGATATCCTGGTCAACAATGCCGGCCAGGCCCGCATGTCGACCTTCGCCGACACCAGCGACGAGGCCTGGCGGGAAGAGCTGGAGCTGAAATTCTTCAGCCAGATTTATCCGGTCCGTGCCTTCAAGCCGCTCCTGGAGAAAAGCGACGCGGCTGCGATCCTGGCCGTGAACTCGCTGCTCGCCTATCAGCCCGAACCCTACATGGTCGCCACCGCGGCGGCGCGCGCCGGCGCCCAGAGCCTGATCAAATCGCTGGCGCTCGAATTCGCTCCGCGCATCCGCGTCAATTCGGTCGATGCTCGGGATTGATCGATTCCGGCCAATGGGAGCGCCGTTTCGAGACGCGCAAGGATCCTGCACAAACGCGCGAGCAATGGTATGCCGAGATCGCGCGCACCCGGCACATTCCGTTGCAGCGGCTGGGCCGGCCCGACGAGGTCGCCCGCGCCATCGCCTTTCTCTGCTCGCCGGCGGCCGGGTTCATCACCGGCGCCCAGCTGGAGATTTCCGGCGGCACGTCCCGTCACATCTGAGGACGATGAGGATCGAACCGATGACAGTTGCCGCGCGTTCGCCGGACGTGGTCTCGATCGCGGAGCCCGTGGGCGATCTGATCGCCCACGCGCTCGCCGAGATCGGCGTGACCACCATGTTCGGCGTGATCTCGATTCACAACATGCCGATCCTCGATGCCATCGCGCGGCAACAGCGCATCCGCTTCGTGCCGGCGCGCGGGGAGGCCGGCGCCATGAACATGGCGGATGCCTATGCGCGCGTCTCGCGCGGTCGCTCGGCGTGGTCATCACCAGCACGGGCACGGCGGCCGGAAATGCCGCCGGCTCGCAGGTCGAGGCGCTCACCGCGGGCTCGCCGGTGCTCCACATCACCTCCCAGATCGACCGCCCTTACATGGACCGCGATCGGGCGGCGATCCACGACGTGCCGCGGCAGGCCGACATGCTGCGGGCGATCTCCAAGGCTTACTTCCGCGTCTGGGAAGGCCGCACCGCGGTGGGCATGCTGGAGGCAGCGGCGCGCGCCGCGCTGACCGCGCCGCGCGGGCCGGTCTCGCTCGAAATCCCGATCGACGTGCAGCGGGAAAAGGCCGTGCGCCCGAGCCATATCGGCATCGGTCCGATCGCCGCGCAGCAAGCCGATCCGAAGCTGCTCGACGCACTTGGCCGAACTGGTCCGACGCGCGCGCCGGCCGATGCTGTGGCTCGGCGGCGGCGCCCGCGAGGCGGGGGCGGCGGCGCTCGATCTCGCCGAGCGCGGCTTTCGCCGTCGTGAGCAGCACCAACGGCCGCGCGGTCGTGCCGGAGACGCACCGGCACACGCTCGGCGCCTACAACATGACGCCGGAGGCGCAGGCGGTCTACGACCGCGCCGACCTGATGATCGTCGTCGGCTCGCGCCTGCGCGGCAACGAGACCCGCAACAATACCGCGCGGCTGCCGCGGCCGCTCGTTCAGATCGATGCCGATGCCTGCGCAGGCGGCGCGCAACTATCCCGTCGATCTCTTCATCAATGCCGATGCCGCGATGGCGCTCGCGGGACTGCTCGAACGCCTGCCCGCGAAGCTCGACGTCGACGCGAAGTTTCTCGGCGATGTCGCCGTCGCGCGGGCACAGTCCGAAAGCAAGCTGGCGGCGGCGCTCGGTCCCTACCGGGTCGTCGCCGACGCGCTGCAGGCGCGCGTGTCGAAGCGGCCGGCATCCGTTCGTGCGCGACGTCACGCTTTCGAACAGCACCTTCGGCAACCGCTATGTGCACCTGGCGGCCCCGCATCTCGGAGTTCACGCGCTCGGCGGCGGAATCGGGCAGGGCGTCGCGATGGCGATCGGCGCCGCTCTTGCCGGCGCTCCGGCGAAGACCATCGCGCTCATCGGCGACGGCGGCGCCATGGTCAATCTCGGCGAGCTCGCGACCGCCGCAGACGCGAAGGCCGACATCGTGTTCGTCCTGATGAACGACCGCGGCTATGGCGTCATTCGCAACATCCAGGATGCGCAATTCGGCGGCCGCCGACACTACGCCGACCTCCACACGCCGGATTTCGGGCTGCTGGCGGCGGCGCTCGGGCTCGCCCATCAGCGGGTGTCACGCATCGCGGAATTCGAGACGAGCATTGGATCGCGCGTTGGCGGCCAGCGGTCCGCAGACTCGTCGAAGTCGACATGGTCGCGATCGGCCCCTTCGCGGAATCCTTTGCCGGCCCGCCGGCGGGAGCGGCGGGAAGCGCATGAGACATGGCACGGCGATGAATGCGGGCCTGGAGAAGCTCGCGCATCCGCTCCGGCGAGGAGAGGTCGAAGATTTGCGCAACCTCACCATCGATGAGCCGCATCGATCTTGAAGGCGCGGCGCTTCCGCATCTCGATTTTTCCGGCACCACCTTCAACGCGCCGCTCTCGTTGCGCAACGCCGTGTTCCAGGGGCTCGCCTGGTTCATCGATTGCACCTTCAACGCAGCCGTGAACTTGTCGGCGGCTACCTTCCTCACCGATGCGCGCTTCGAGAAAGCGCGCTTCCGGCGCGGTGCGACGTTTTCCGGCGCCGAGTTCCACGGCGTTGCCTCGTTCGATCAGGCCGAGTTCAACGATGCCGCCTTTCTCGATCATATGACATGCTACGGAAATCTCTCGCTCGACCGGACCCGATTCGCAGCCGCAGTCTCGCTGCAGGACAGCGAGTGCCTCGGCGGGCTCTGGTGCAACGAGACCATGTTCAGCCGGCCGCGCCGACGTGCGCGGCCTCGAGGTGCATGGCCGCACCTGGCTGGTCGGCGCCGCCGTCGCCGAGGACAGGGCGCGGCGGCGGCCGATCGGCTGCTCGGCTCGATCCGCAGCTACGGCTATCATTGGGTCTGAGCGGACCTTCAATCCTTTGGGCCGAACGCCTGCTGCGCCACCGCAGTCGGCAGCGCGATTCCCAGCCCCTGCTCCAGTGCCTGCTGATAGATGCGCCAGGCGATGCCGATGTCGTGCGACACCATGCCGGTGGTGTGGAGCAGAATGCGCTCGTCGTCGCGCTCGCGGCCGGGCTTGCGGCCGGCAACCACTTCGCCGATGTCGGCGTGGAGGCGGCGCGCGATCGAACTCGCCCGGCCTCGATCATGTCGCGGAACTCGCGCACCGTCATGTTGCAGTCCCAGTCGTCGATCACGGTCTTGTCGAATTGCGCCCAGCCGGCCGGATCCATTTCGCGGCGCGCCAGCGAAACGAAAGTGGCGCCGCGTTGCACCCAGGGTTCTCGGCTGACGATGTCGGTGCGCGTGGTGCCGCCGATCGCGATGTCGGCGTTGCGCACGACATCCTCGACAGTGTCGAGCGGTGCGCACCGGGACGCCGAGGAGCTTCGACCATTTTGCCGCAAAGGCGTCTGCGGGTGTCCGGCGCGGCGCGACGTGCAGACGATCTCGTCGAACCGGTAGAGGTGCCGCAGGCAGCGCAGGCAATTCTCGCCCATCGTGCCGATGCCGACGAGACCCAGGCGGCGCGGCGCTTTCGGGCCCAGCCATTTGAGCGCGACCATGGCGGCGGCGGCGCTGCGGATCGCGTAGGTCCAATGCTCGTCGAGAATGGCGAGCGGCTTCGCGGTGTTGGGATCGGCCAGCACGATGTAGCGGGCGCAGTCGAGCCGGCCGACGGTGTTGCGCGCGCCGTCATCGTAATAGGAGTAGAGCCGCACGCCGGCGATCGGCTCGTCTTCCAGAATGACGGTCTTGACGTGCCAATGATTGTGGAACGGTGCGCCGACGTCGAGCTTCTGGCTCGGCGGCACCGACCACTTCACCGAGTTGCGGGCATGCATGCGGAAAACATCCTCGCAGATCGCCATCGCGTCGGGGACCGGCAACAGCTTCACGGTGGTGGCGTAATCGATGAACAGGACGCTGTCGCTCATCGGCAAAGATACTCTTCGATCATGCCGCGATAGGAGAGCGCGCCGGCGGCAAGATCCGAGACGGCAATGCGCTCATCGTCGGAATGCCACTGCTCCATCGCGCCGGGACCCCACATTGCCGCTTCGGCGCCCCTGGCGCAGAAAAAGCCGGCATCGAGGGCGCCATGACAGTGGAAGGTCGCCGGCGCGGGCAGGCCCATGCGCCGGCATCCGGCAGTGGCCGCGCGCATGAATTCTCCGTCGGAAGCGATCTCGGCCGGATGCATGAAGGGGCCGAGCTCGGCATGAACTTCCCACGGCTCGCCGATCTCCGCCGCCGCGGCGATGGCGGCAAAGGCTGCCTGCGGGTCGTCGCCGGGCAGCAGGCGGCGGTCGAGCACCAGCCGGACTTCGTCCGGCACCGTGTGGGTCGCGTCCGGCCACGAGCGCACCGATGTTGGAGTGAGGGTGGCCTTGCCCAGGGCCGGATGCTCGTTCGCCCCGACATCCAGCGACATCACCCGGTCGAGCACCCGGCGCGCGCCTTCGATCGCATTCACGCCGGTCCACGGCATGCTGCTGTGCGCAGCCTTGCCGCGCACCGTCACGATCACGTCGATGCGGCCCTTGTTGGCGAGCGCCACGCGCCCGGTGGTGCCGATCGCGATGACGGCGAGCTTTGGAGCAAATCCCAGCGCGTCGCAGATGCGGATCGCTGCATCGTGCCGGCCGGTCTCGCCCGCGGTGCTGAGCGCAAACACGAGCCGTCCCTGGAGCGGCAGCCGGTCGCGCGCCGACTTCACCGCCGCGAGTGCCGCCGCCAACGCGCCTTTCTGCTCCGAGACGCCGCGCCCGCGCACATAGGTCGTGTTCGCCCCCTCGATCAGCTCTCCGGCGAACGGATCGATTCATGCGGTTGGCGGGATGGGTCATCGCATAAGCCATCAGCATCAGACTCCTGTCGGCACGCTCTGGCCCAAGCTCGACCAGGAGGTTGCCCATGGCATCGCGCCGCCACGGCAATGCAAGCTTCTGCAGCAGCGGAACGACCTGCTCGCCGATGAAGCTCTGCACCTGCGGCTCTTGCTCGAAGCGCTCGGTTTGCGGGCTGGGATGGCGGACGAAGGCCCGCGTCCACGCGACGATCTCCGCGATGGGAACACCCAGACGATCCTCGATCTCATTGATCATCACGATGCCGTTCCGAGATAGGCCTCGATCACGCGCGGATTCGATGCCACCTCCGCGGGCCCGCCTGAAAGCGCGACCGTGCCGTTCTCCAGCACATAGGCGCGGTCGCAAATTTCGAGGCCGAGCCAGGCCATCTGCTCGACGAGCAGGATGGTCAGGCCGCGCGCCTTGAGCTTGCACGAAGGCATCGAAGATCGACCGCAGCAGGATCGGCGCGAGGCCGAGCGACGGCTCGTCGAGCAGCAGGAGCCGCGGCCGGCTCACCAGCGCGCGGCGCGATCGCCACCATCTGCTGCTCGCCGCCGCTCAACAGGCCGGCCGGCTGGTCCAGCCGCTCGCGCACGCGCGGGAAACAGCTCGAACACCTCGTCGAGGCTCTCGGCGAACTCGGCGCGCGCGCCGCGGCGCAGGTGCCGATAGGCGCCGAGCTCCAGATTCTCCCGCACCGTGTGCTCGGGAAACAGCTGGCGGCCCTCGGGCACCAGCGCGAGCCCGAGATCGGCGATCTCGTGCGGTGGCGCGCGGGTGACGTCGTTACCCGACGAATACGATCCGGCCTCTGCGTCGGCCCGCAGAAGCCCGGCGAGGCTGCGCAGCGTCGTCGTCTTGCCGGCGCCGTTGCTGCCGAGCATGGTGACGATCTCGCCGCGTCTCGACCGCCAAGCGAGATGCCCTTGACCACCTCGAGCTCGCCGTAGGCGACGTGCAGATCGCTCGACCTCAAGCAGCGGCATGGGACGGACCCAGATAGGCGGCAATCACGCGCTCGTCGCGCTGCACCGCAGATGGCGGGCCGTCGGCGATGACGACGCCATAGTCGAGCACGGTCACGCGGTCGGAAATGCTGACCACGAGGTCGATGTGGTGCTCGATCAGCAGCACGGTCATGCCGGCTCGCCCGCAGCTCGACGGATGATGTCGGCGAGCGCCGATATCTCCTCGGCGACGAGTCCCGCCGCCGGCTCGTCGAGCAAGAGAACCTGCGGTCGCACGGCAAGCGCGCGGGCGATCTCGAGCAGGCGCCGATGGCCGTAGGCGAGCGCGCTCGCCGGGCTGTTCTCGAAGCGAGCAAGACCGACCAGCGCGATCAGCTCGCGCGCGGCGGCGAGGTTGTGGGCGGTGTCCGCGCGCGCACGTTTGCCCGCGAAGATCGTGCCGCCGATGCCCGAGCGCGAATGGCGGGCAAATCCGATGATGACGTGCTCGAGCACCGTCATGTCGCCGAACAGCTTGATGGTCTGGAAGGTGCGCACGATGCCGCGGCGTGCGGCATCGTCCATCGATCGCGATATCGGCCGCGCGCCCGTCGACGAGGATCTGCGCCGGCAGTCGGCCCGGTAGAAGCCGCTGACGAGATTGATCGAGCGTGGTCTTGCCGGCGCCGTTCGGGCCGATGAGCGCGTGGATCGAGCCCGGCTGCGACCCGGAAGCTCACCTCGCGCAGCGCCTGCAGGCCGCCGAAGCTCTTCGAGACGCTTCGAGCTCGAGCGCGGCACCCGCCGTCGGCGCAAACTCCGGCTGCTCGGATTTCGTCCGCGCGGCCGGCGTCGTCGGCATGCGGAGCGACCGCTTCGGCTCCTCGCGTTCGAACAGGCCCATGACGCCGTTCGGCAGGAAATAGAGCGTGACCAGGATGAAGCAGCCGTAGACGATCAGCCGGAACTTGTCGAAATCGTGCAGCATCTCCGGCAGCAGCGTCAGCACGGCCGCGCCGATCACCGGTCCCAGCAGGGTTCCGGCGCCGCCGAACAGCACGGCGAGCAGGAAGAAGACCGAGCTGAAGAACTGAAAATTGTCGGGGCTGATGTAGTTCTGCTGATGGGCGAACAGCGTGCCGCCGAACCCGGCAAAGGCTGCGCTGATGACGAATACGAGCACCTTGAGCCGATAGACGTTGATCGCCGACCGAGGCACCGCAATCTCGCTGTGCTTCATCGCCCGGATCCGCAGCCCGAGGTCGGAGGTGACCAGTCGATGCTGAAGCGACGAAGCGCGGCCAGCGAACAGCGCGAGCACGACGTAATAGAAGCTCTGCGTCTCGAAGCATGTAGGAGCCGATCTGCGCCTTGGGAATCGACGCCGAGGCCCAAGTCGCCGCCGGTCACCGCCACCCATTCCTGCAGGATCTTGTAGATCACCCAGCCGAACGCGATGGTCACCATGGCGAGATAGGGCCCGCGCACGCGCAGCGCCGGAAAGGCGAGCAGCGCGCCGGATGCCGCCGCGACGATCGTGCCGGCGACCACGCCGAGCCAGATATGGAGGCCGGTCGCCGCGAAGAACGGGAGCGGCGCCAGCGCCTTGCGTGAGGATCGCCGTCGTATAGGCGCCCATCGCCATCAATGCCGCGTGGCCGAGCGAGAACTGCCCGGCATAGCCGGCGAGGATATTGAGCCCGACGGCAACGATGCCGTAGATGAAGACGATGATGCCGAGGAAGCGGTAGTAGGTGCCCTGCACGAAGAACGGCAGGACGACCAGCGCCGCCAGCGCGAGCCACTGCCAGCCACGTCGCCGGCCGCAGCCTCATGCCCGCTCCTCGATCCGCCGTCCGAACAGTCCTTCGGGCTTGAGGAAGAGCGCGAGGATCATCAGCGAGAAGCCGAGAATGTCGCGAATGCCGGTGTAGAAATAGCCGGAGATCAGCGCCTCGAGCGCGCCGTAGGCGAGGCCGCAGACGAGGATGCCGCGCGGCGCCGCGAGGCCGGCAATGATGGCGATGGCGAACGCCTTGAGGCCGAGCACGGTGCCGAGCTGCGGCTCGGCAAGCGTCAGCGGCACCACCAGGAAGCCGGCGAAGCCGGCGAGCGCGGCCGCGGCGGCGTAGGACACCGCCTGGACGCGGCGGGTATTGATGCCCATCAGGCCGCTGACTTCGCCGCTATGCGCGACCGCGCGGAACGCCTTGCCCGTCAGGGTCCGGCGATAGAACAGATCGAGCGCGACGAACATGACGCAGGCGGCGGCGATGATGAGCAGCTGCTGCGGCAGGATCGAAACCGCGCCGAGGTAGATCGGCTCCTTGCCCAGGAACGGCGGCACCGGCGTCGGGCTGCGGCCCCAGATGATCTCGGCGAAGTCGATCATCAGGAGGCCGACCGCGAGCGTGCTCATCACCCACACGTCGCTGCCGGCCCGCAGGAACGGCAGCACGGTGAACCGCTCGGCGACGAGCCCGAGCAGGAACAGCGCCACGACGACGAGCGGCAGCACGAGCAGCGGATGGATGCCGTGCTGGACGATGCAGCGAATAGGTCAGCATGCCGCCCAGCATCACCCACATGCCGAGCGCGAAATTCAGCGCCTTCGTGGTCATGAAGGTGAGGCTGTAGCCGACCGCGATCAGCCCGTAGATCGCGCCGGTCGCGATTCCGCTCGAGGCGATCTGGAAGAAGAAATACATGTCGGCATGCTACCGGAAATTGCCGAGACAGGGCTTGGAGAGCCGGGAGAATGAGACGAGCCCGCGTTGCACGCGGGCCCGCCATCTCCAGTCGCCTCAGTCTCACAGGAGGTTCAGATTGGCCTTGTCGAGGTACTTCTTGGTCTGCGCATCGATCTCGACATAGGGACCCTTGTCGTCGTACTTGATCTCCAGCATCTTGCCGTTCGTCCACCGCGTCATGACCATGTCCTCCTCGGTCACCGCGTTGTGGCGATCGCGGGTGAAAACCGGACGCGTTGAAGTGCTTCACCAGGCCCTTGAACTCCGGAATGTTCTCCAGGCCGGCGCGGATCTTCTTGCGGATCGGCGCCGTCGCGCTCGATCACCAGCCTGAACAGATAGACGGCGTCGTAGGCGCCGACCGCGAACACCGGCGGCGTCCATGTCCTGGTTGTGCCGGCGTGCGGTACTCGTTGATGAACGCCATGCGCTCGGGCGGCTGCGGGCCGTCGATGGTGACCGTCGTGCTGGTGAGCACGCCCTCGGCAGCGGCGCCGGCCGCTTTCCAGAATGCCGGGCCGGCAATGCCCCAGGCCGACACGTAGGGCGTGTCGTTCCTGAGCTTCTCCTTGGTCTGCACCACGAACGTGTTCTCGCGCACCAGCGCATAGTTGAGGATGCTCTGCGCGCCCGCATTCTTGAGCTTGATGATCTGCGGGGTCATGTCGGTGTCGTTGTTGTCGAAGGTCTCGTCGGCGACCGGCGCGAGGCCGTTCTCCTTCAGGCGCCGCTGCAGCTCGCCGCGGCCGGTGACGCCCCAGCCGCCGGTCCAGGTCAGCAGCCCGACCTTGGTGTGGCCGAACTTCTTGACCATGGTATCGACCATGAAGTTCGCCTGGCCGGTGCCGTACATGCCGACCCGGAACAGGTAATTGTCGCTGCCCTGCTTCTTGCGCGTCGTTCTCGGTGATCGCGGTGGCGTCGGTTGCCGGGCAGATGACCGGCACCTTGAGGGTATCGTTGACGATCGGCGTGACTGCCAGCATCGAGGCGCTGTTGGTGGCGCCCATGATCGCGACGACCTTCTCGCGCTCGACCAGCTCGCGATATTGGGCGACGGTCTTGACCGGATTGTGCTCGTCGTCGCGCGAGACCAGCACGAGCTTGCGGCCCTTGATCCCGCCTTTGGCGTTGATCTCGTCGATGGCGATCTCCGCGCCGCGCTTGATCTCGACGCCGACGAACGCCGCCGGTCCGGTCAGCGCGCCGGAAAAGCCGATCTTGATCGGCTCCTGCGCGTGAGCCGGGACGAGCGCCCCCAACGACGCTGCCACGACGGCGGCAGCAAACCGCATTCCGAGTGCCGTTCCAGACATTGCAACCTCCATCTTGTTCATAGGATTCCTTACCGTGTGCCGGCTTGCAGCCGTTCCCGTTCTTGCGCCCCGGCCTGCTGCGGTGCCCAGGCGAGCGGCGGTTTTCTGTCCGCCCACGGCCGCGCCGCCTCGAACGCCGCGGCCGCGCGGAGGATGTCGGTCTCGTGCAGCGCACTCGACACGATGTGCAGGCCGACCGGCAGACCTGCGCTGCGTGAATCCGCAGGGAACCGATGCCGCCGGCAGGCCGCACAGATTGAACGGATAGGTGTAAGCCACCCAGGCGACGATGCTCTCGCCGTCGAGCTCGATCGGCAGATCGCGGCCGATGTCGAAGGCCGCCGTCGGCGTCGTCGGCGTCATCAACAGATCGAAGCGCTCAAGAAGAACTGCCGCACCTTCTCGCGGAACTCGTAGCGCGCGAAGACGCGCCCGTAATATTCGTCGATGGTCTGATCGAGCGCATTGTCGCAGCACGTCGACCACCGCAGGATCGATGATATCGCGCTGCTCGGCGAGTGGCTTCTTGAGCCGCGTGCCGACGCCGGCATAGAACTCGGCCATCCACAGCTCGATCGGGATCGTCGAAAACCTTCTCGACCAGCTCGACCGTGCAGCCCAACTCCTCGAACACGCGTGCGGCCTTGCCGGCGATCTCGACCACCTCCGGTGTCGGCCGGCGCATAGCCGAGCGTTGGGCTCCAGGCGATTCGCAGTCCTTTCGGCGGGCGCTCGCAGGCATCGAGATAAGTCCGGCACCTCGGCGGCGACGCTTGCCGGATCGCGGGCGTCGAAGCCCGAAATGGCGGTGAGCAGCAGCGCGGCATCGCGCACTGTGCGCGCCATCGGGCCGACATGGGCGAGCGTCGGCGTCGCGGCGACCGGAAACACCGGGACCCGGCCGAACTGCGCCTTGATGCCGAACAGACCGCAGAACGAGGACGGAATGCGAATCGAGCCGCCGCCGTCGGTGCCGAGCGCGAAGGGCGTGATGCCGGCAGCGATGCTCGCGCCGGCGCCGGCGGAGGAGCCGCCTGTGGTCTTGTCCAGGTTCCACGGATTGCGGGTGATGCCGGTGAGCGGACTGTCGCTCGATGCCTTGCAGCCGAACTCGGTGGTCGTGGTCTTGCCGATGATCGCTGCCCCATGCGCCTTCACGCGCTCGGAGGCGGGCGAGTCGACCGGCGCGATGAAATCGGCGAGCGTGCGCGAGCCGGAGGTGAAGCGAACGCCCTTCACCGCGGTCAAGTCCTTGACCGACAGCGGCAGCCCGACCAGCAGACCTTCGGTCTTGCCCGCCATGACCGCCTTCTCGGCGTTGCGTGCGGCCTCCATTGCGAGGTCGGCAGTCACGGTGACGAAAGGATTGAGAACCGGCTGCGACGCGTCGACGCGCCGCAGCGTGCTTTCCACGATTGCGACCGGGGACGCCTGCTTCGTCCGGATCAGGCGAAGGAGGTCGAGTGCGGTCATATAGGCGAAGTCATCCGCCATTCCGTTGCCCCGCGACAGGCTGCGTGCAGGTTCTCGTCAGTCCAAGAACGCCACCGCCCGCACCGGCGAGCCGCTGCCGTTGCCGATGCGCAACGGCAGGCCGCTGAACTCGAACTCTCCTTTGCCGAGCAGCCCTTCGAGATTGCACAGCCATTCATAATGCGTGATGCCGCGGTCGCGGCATACGCGGTGGTTGGGAAAGAGATTGTGGCTGGGCTTGTCGGTCGATGGCCCCTCGACGCCATGGATGCGCGAGCGGTCGGCAAGCCAATGCGTCGCCTCCGCGGTGATGCCGGGGTTCGACCATACCACCTTGTCGGTGGGGAAGTGCCGCTTGTGCAGGCCGGTGGAGATCAGAACGATATGGCCGTCGATCTTCACCCCGGCCTTCTTCTCGGCCGCCTCCAAATCCTTGGTATCGATGTCGCCGAGATCGGGAATGTGCCGAAGATCGAGGCAGACGGCCTTGCCGACGAACATGTCGAGCGGCATCTGGTCGATGCTGGCACCGCCGCGCTTGACGTGACAAAACGCGTCGACGTGCGTCCCGACGTGATCCATCATCGAGATGAAGGTCGTGCAGCCGCCGAGAGGGTCCTCCGGCGTGCCGTTGCCCCAGGTCTCCATCTCGTCGTGGGTGAAGTGCGGAAGGATGACCGGCCGCGGAAAGAACTTGTGCGCCGGCATGTTGTTGGTGAGCGTCACCGACAAGTCGACGATCGTGCGAGCCATGATGGTATCCGAATCCGTCTGTTCGTCTGCAGCGGGGCACGAAACGAGCAAGCGTCATGCGCCCGGCGTTGTTGTTTGCTCTTTCCGGTTACGTTGGAGATCAAAAGTCGGTCCGGTGCCGAGCCTCCGCTGTCTCGAATGAAGTATGGCGCGTAACGACGCATCTGCGCAAGTTTTGATCACCTCGGGTTCGAATTGCGAACGCTGCGAACAGCAGATACCTCAACGATCTCTTGAAGCGGCCACGCGCGGAATGTCGGGCTCGCCGATATCCCAGAACAATCCGGCCATGGTGCCGAGGCCCTCGCGCGCGATCGGCGCCAACAGGTGCTCGTCGGGCGCATGCTGCGAGCATCCGGCATAGGAGTGCGGCACCCAGATCGTTCGCAGGCCGAGCACCTCGGCGAAGCT
Organism: uncultured Alphaproteobacteria bacterium; assembly: GCA_963831225.1. Classification (GTDB taxonomy): domain Bacteria; phylum Pseudomonadota; class Alphaproteobacteria; order Rhizobiales; family Xanthobacteraceae; genus VAZQ01. The sequence goes on along the minus strand of CAWHPT010000023.1, from coordinate 92,848 downwards.
GTCGTTGGGCAGCGAACCGCCGAGATTGGGGAGAATGGTCGGCGCGCGGCCAGTGGTCCGCTCGATCGAACGGGCGACGAACTCCACCCATGGATCCTCGGGGTCGAGCCGGCTCGCGTTGAAGAATCCTCCGCCGCCGGGCCGCACCTCGACCTGGGCGAAGCCATGGCGGTCGAGGTGGCGGCGCAAGGCCGGGATGATGTCGTCGGCCTGCGTTCCGACGACATAGCGGAGCTGGCAGTGCGCCCGCGCGCTGCCGGGAATGGCATTGACCGGGCTTTCGGGCGTGCCGGTGGTGAAGGCGAGGACTTCGAAGCTGTTCCAGCCGAACACGCGTTCGGCCGGCGAAAGCTCGGGCTCGCCCCAGTCGTGGTCGACTTTGGGGCCGTTGCCCGCCGCCATCGACCTCGACACCTTGCAGGATGCGCCGCACCGATGCCGGCAGCGGCGGCCGCCATTCCGGCACGCAAATCGTCCCGCGCGCATCGGTGATGCAGGCGAGTGCATGCGCCAGGATGATCCCCGGATTGGCCAACAGGCCGCCCCAGTTGCCGGAGTGATGCCCGCCCTCGCGCAGGTCGACGACCAGGTCGATCATGTGGCCGCCGCGCGCACCCAGGAAGATGGTCGGCCGATCGGGCGCGATGCGCGGGCCGTCGGAGGCGATCAGCACATCCGCCTGCAAGAGACGATGCTCGTGCTCGACGCAGAGCTCACGCAAGCCGCGCGAGCCCACTTCCTCTCCCATCTCGATGAGCACCTTGGCGTTGAAGCCGAGCCGACCGCGCTCGGCCAGCACCGCCGCAAGCGCTGCGATATTGATGCTGTGCTGGCCCTTGTTGTCGGCGGTTCCGCGGCCATAGAAGCGCGTGCCTTCCACCGTGAGCGCCCATGGCGACAGGCCGGTTCTCCACGCATCGTCGAGGCCGCGAACGGTATCGCCGTGACCGTAAATCAGAATGGTCACGAATGACGGATCCTCGATCCGCTCCGCCACCAGGAACGGAGGACCATGCCGGTTGTCGAGGACTTGCGACGTGAACCCGAGCGGGGCGAGCGTCGGCGCCATCTCGTCCTCGAGATAGCGGCGCAGCAGGCCGGCGCGTTCCGGCTCCTGGCTGCTGCTGGCGATTGCGACGCGGCGCTGGAGATCGACGAGAAACCCGCCACTGTCGAAATGAGCATGGGCCCGGGCGATCGCGGCGGCGCGGCTCATGTCGTCGTTCCTCGATTGCACGCGCGCTTGAACCCGCCCGAGCCGCCGACTACGGTTGCGGCGATATTGCATGCGGGCCGCCGACGCGGCAAGGACGGCCGGGAGAAGCGCGTGTTCAAGATCCTGCATCTAAATGAGTGCCCGACCAACCCGATGGAGCCGGGCCGGGGAGAGCAGATCAAGCTGATCAATCCAGGCCTGGGCACCGAAAAGCTCGACGTGCATCTCAACCGGCTGGTGCCGGGCGGACCGCGCGGCAAGCTGCACCATCACACCCAGGCCGACAACGTCTATATCGTGAAGTGCGGAGAGGGGACGCTCACCATCGACGGAAGCACTCATGTCATCCGTGAGAACGACGTCGTGTATATTCCCGCCGGCATGAAGCACTCGCTGGCCAATCTCAGCAACGACGTGTTCGAGATCTTCGAGATCTACGCCCCGTCCGGGAGGCACATGGATTTCGTGCTGGATGAATGACACGTTCGATCGTGGGTGCGTGAGCGCCGGACGGAAGGCGCGAGGCCGATCATGACCGAAAAGCGCGGCGTGCTGTTCGTTTCGCACCAGGACACGCTCGCCCTGCTCGACGTCGAGGCCGCGCTGCGGGTCTGCGAGCAGGTCTACCTGATGCACGCGCGCGGCAGCGTGGTGCTCTCCAACCCGCCGAGCTTCAAGCTCGACGTGGCGGACGGATTTCACAACCACTGGCACGTCAAGTCGGTCTTCCTGAAGGACATCCCCGCCACCGGCGTTCGGCTCTACAACTACTACGACGACGGCGTGCGCAACACGGTCGGCGCGCTAGGCTGCACGCGCTACATCGTGCTGTCGGACCCCCATAGCGGCGAGCCGTTGGCCATTGTCGACGAGCACTGGAGCTATGCCATCCGCAGCGCGGCGGCCGCGACCATCGCCTGCAAATGGGTCGGTCCGAGAAATCCGAAAACCCTCGGGCTTGTGGGCATCGGAACGATGGGCGCGAGCTCCTTGCGCTGCCTCTGCGCCATGTACCGCTTCGAGGAAATCCGCTGCACGTCCCGCCGGCCCGAGACGCGCCGGGCCTTCGCGGAAAAATGGTCGCAAGCACTCGGAATTCCGGTCGTGCCCGAGGATTCGGTCGAGGAGGTGGTGCGTGGCGCCGACATCGTCGTCGGCGGCACCACGTCCGGGGATATCGTCAGCCGCGAGCCCTGGCTGAAGCCGGGCTGCACTTTCATCTCGCTCGCTCGCCGCGAGCTCGATCCGGCCGGCTGGTCGAAGCTCGACAAGGTCGTCATCGACAGCTGGGATTTCAACATGCTGCAGCGCGAGTTCAGGCGCACGGTGGAAACCGGCCTGTTCTCGCGCAAGCAGCTCTACGCCGAAATCCATGAGTTGGCGGCCGGCGAGAAGAAGGGACGCGAGCGCGACGATGAGCGCATACTCGTTCATACGACCGGGCTTGTCTCGCAGGACGTCGCTCTGGCACATTTCTTGTATCGTAGTGCGCTCGAGAAGGGCCTCGGAATTTGGCTACCGACCGCGTACTGAACGAAGGCGGACGGTCCGACATGCGACATGAGACATGCGACATGAGATGACAGGAGCACGGCGATGAGCAGCAATTCACGGATCGACCGGCGCCGCTTTATGGTCAACGCGGGCAGGACGGCTCTCGGCGTTACCGCCGCCGGCGGCCTCGGCCAATTGAGCTTCCCGGCGGACGCGCAGGAGAAGTTTCCGGCGCGCGAGATCAGCTGGATCATCTACCAGGCGCCCGGCGGCTCGCTCGACACCACCGCGCGCATCATCGCGCCCTACCTGGAGCGAGAACGGGATCAAGACCAGTCTCGAATATGTGCTGGGCGCGGGCGGACGGGTTGCGCGCACCAAGCTCGCCACCGCGCGGCCGGATGGCTACGCCATGATGACGGAATCTGCTCCCGGCGGGGCCATCGACGAGGTGATCGGACGCGCCGGCTACAAGGCCAGCGATTTCATCCCGATCCACGGCTGGAGCGTGGTGAGCTGGCAGCTCTGCGTCAAGAAGGACTTGCCGATCCGGACGTTTGCGCAGTTCGTCGACGAGTGCAAGAAGCGCCGCGTGGTGGTCGGCACGATCGGGCGCGCCGGGTCGAGCCATATCCAGCTCGCTGCCCTTCAGAAGGAACTGAACATTCCGTTTGCGATGGTGCATTTCGAAGGCTCCGGGAAGGCCTACCCGGCAGTGATGGGCGGCCATGTCGATGCGGCGATGAGCGGGCCCGGCGTCGGGTTCGCGCATGCGCGACAGCCTGCATTTCCTCGCCGTGACAGGTGCCGAGCGTGAGAAAGCGCTGCCCGACGTGGCGACGCTCAATGAGCAGGGGTTCGCGGTCACGCCCATCGACCAGATCTGGTATGCCATGACCACGCCGAAGGTGCCGGATGATCGCGTCGCCGTCCTGACCAGCGCATTCGCCAAGGCGTTCGAGGACAAGACGCTGTTCGAGCAGATGCAGAAGGCCGGCGAATACGTGAAGCTGCTGACGCCGCGCGCAAATCGAGCAGATGGTGAAGAAGCAGGCCGAGGTGATCGAGAAATACAAGGACCTGTTGGGCTAGTGTCGACAGAACCTAGCGCGCAGGGTCAGGACTTATTGGCGCGAAGAATTCTGCCTGATCGGCATTCTGCTCGCCTTTTTTCTGGCGGTCGTCGGACTGTCGCTCGACACCCCATTCGATGCGCGGCTATTCCCGACCGTGATCGGCACGGCCGGAATTCTGCTCACTGTTTTCATCGGCATCGGGCAGGTTCGCCGGCGTCTCGCCTGCGATAGCCGCGACCCTGGACGAGAATGACCCGGCCGCCAGGAGCGGCTGGCCGCGCTTCGCAACCGCACTGCTGTCGGCGCCGGTGTTCGGCCTGTTGTTCTGGCTGTTGGGGTTCGTCGTCGCCTCGCTCATTGCGATGCTGCTGATGCCGCCGCTGATGGGATATCGCAAGCCGCGCGCGGCATCTCGCCGTCGCCGCGGCAACAGTAACGGTTCTCGCGATCGTTGCGCCTTATCTTCTGCATATCGAGCTTCCGCACGGCCTCGTGGGCAACTGGCTCATAGACCGGCTGCGAGCCGGCTGAGCCGCGGCGCCGTTATGCTCGACAACCTCATTCTCGGGCTCACCGCCGCGCTGCAGCTCGAGCAATTGCTGTTCATGGTTGCCGGCACGGTGATCGGGCTCTGGGTCGGCGTGTTGCCGGGCCTCGGCGGGCCGGTCGCCATGGCGATCCTGATCCCCTTCACCTTCTCGATGGACCCGCTCTCCGCGCTCTTGATGCTCGCTTCGATCTCCGTCGGCGCCGCGTTCGGCGGATCGATCACCTCGATCCTCCTCAACATCCCCGGCGAAGCATCGTCGGCGGCCACCGCCTATGACGGCTATCCGATGGCGCAGCAGGGCAAGGGGAGGGTCGCCATGGGGCTCTCGGCCGGCGCATCCATGGTGGCGGCGATCTTCGGGGTCATGGTGCTGATGTTCGCTTCCGGCCCGGTGGCGAAGGCGGCGCTCGCGTTCAGCCCGGCCGAGTATTTCGCGCTCGCTATCCTGGGCCTCACCGTCGTCTCGGTCGCCGCGCTCGGCTCCACCGTCAAGGGACTGGTGATGGGCGCGCTCGGGATCGCGATCAGCCTGGTCGGCGTCAACTCGATCCTGGGCGTGGAGCGCTACACGTTCGGCACCGTCTACCTGCTCGACGGCATCAGCTTCGTGCCGGTCATGGTCGGCCTGTTCGCCATCACCGAGCTCATCACCATGATCCTCGAAGGCGGCACCATCGCGAAGACCGGCCGGCTGGAAGGCTCGCTCTGGGACGGATTTCGCGACACTTTCAAGCACCCTTTCACGCTCATGCAAAGCACGGCGGTCGGCGCCTTTCTGGGGATGATCCCGGGCATCGGCGCGACCGCCGCGAATTTCCTCGCCTACAGCGTGGCGCAGCGCTCCTCGAAACACCCCGAAAGGTTCGGCAAGGGTGCGCCCGAAGGCGTCATCGCGCCGGAAGCTTCGAATAATTCCTGCATTCCGACGAGTCTCATCCCGGCGCTCACGCTCGGGATCCCGGGGGGAGCGACATCCGCCATCCTGCTGGTCGCGGTGACCCTGCAGGGACTGCGCCCGGGACCGATGCTGTTCACCTCCAGCCCCGAGCTGATCTGGGGCTTCTTCGTGGGGTTGCTGATCGGTGCGGTCATTGCGACCGCGCTCTATCTGGTGATGATCCCTTGGTTCGCGCTGATCACGATCGTGCGGATCGAGCTGATGGCGCCGATGCTCCTCATTCTCGCGCTGTTCGGTGCTTATGCCAACGAGCGCAACATCATGGACGTGTTCGTTGCGATCTCGTTCGGCGTCTTCGGCTACTTCGCGCGCCGGCACGGATATCCGCTGATCAGCCTGGTCATCGGCCTCATTCTCGGCAAGCTGGCCGAGGGCTCGTTCCACCAGGCGTTGATGATCTCGGACCACGATTACACGGTGTTCTTGCGGCGGCCGCTGTCGGCGGCGATTTTCGGCACCTGCATCGTCCTGGTGTTGTGGCCCGGGGTGAAGCGACGTCTGGGCCGCGGCGGTGCCGAGCGCACGTGATCGAGATCGAGGTCGGAGGATTCCGGCTTCGAAAACGGGAGCCGGCCGAGCGCGCTGCGCCCGCGTGCTCGAATCTCAACAGTCAAGTCCGGCATGCCGATATCGAAAGAAATGGCCCGATGAATGAAGCAGAAATCAAGCGACTGCTGAACGCACGCCTGTCGCGCGCGCACCGCACCTACCCCCGAGTTGCTATGCGGCCCGCAGGATGCTTCTCACTTCCGGCCAGCTCTGTGCTCCGAAGGTAGCGAGATCCTGCGTGAGATCGGGCGGGCACCAGTCGAGCAGCGCCGGCTTGAAGGTCGGGCGCGACTTGATGCATTCGAACCAGGCGGTCAGTCGAGGCCTCGACCCCGTCCACATCTCCGACATGTTCAGCATATCCAGCCGGTTTACGTAGGGCGCCAAAGCGATATCGGCGAGCGAGAACGCGTCGCCTGCCAGCCAGCGCCTCTCCTGCAGCGCGTCCTCCATCTTCTGAAGATAGCGGTCAAACAACAGCAGCGACCGGTCGATGCCCGATGCCGCCAAGCCTTGCATCACGATGACCTTCTTGCGGTCGTGCCAGGCTGCCGTCATCGACACGGGCGGCGTGCTGTCGAGAAATTTCTGCAAGTCTGTCGGCGGCAGTCGGGCTAGCGTATGGCGGTGCGAGCAGGCGAACGTGATCTCGCTCCAGGCAAGCTGGCGCGATCGACCGGTGCAAGTCCAGCCCAGGTAAAGCCTGGCAAGCCACCTGGAAGCGAGTGTTGCATGAGGCGGTGACGCCGAACACGAAGCGTACACAGCGGTCGCGTAGGGGTGTGTGATTGAGCCGCAAAATGGATAGGACTGGGGGGCAACGTCACTGCATCGGCGAGCCGGCGCGAGAGGCTGCAGCTACCCTCAGGAATCAGGGATCTGGATCGCGTGGACGACGACGGCGTCGTTTTCGGTCTCGAGCGTGATGTTTTCCCCGGGGCGCACAGTCCAGAATTCACCTTCGCGGCGCTCTTGCCGTCGGCCGTCAATGACGGTCGTCAGCCTGCCTGCACGCAACTCATACACGACAATCCCGCTTCGCGCCTTCAGCGGCAGGGCCAACAAGTTTGTGTTTGGGGATGGCGATGCGGCGACGCTGATACCGGGCGCGAGGCTTAATACCTGATAGTGAATTCTTAGAGAGCGGTTCCGCGTTGTCCTTGGTGTCCTCTCACCGAGCAAAACGCGGCCGGAGAAACGATCAAGCGAGGACACAACACCTGGGCCCCTGTTCACGGACTCCGCCCGAAGAGATGCGTCCGACAGCATGAGCCCGCAAACGGTGATCAGCAGACCTTGCAGATAGCGGCCCATTGCAGACACCCTGTTATTTGTCCGGTTCCAACATATAGAGCTTGCCTGCTGTAGTGGCAACGAACACGCGGCCCTCCGCCAAGACGGGCTCGGTAAGTATAGCGTCCGCGTTGTGACCGCAATCAAGATTGATGTCGGCCAGGATTTTCGGCCGCGGCACAAGCGTAAAGCCATGGGAAGCGCAGTCGGCATTGCTGACTTCTGGAATGTTGCACACAGAGCCATTTGCAGGCCACACGGAGGGGTCCGCGAGCGCAACGAGGTGGCCTTGGCGCGTCCCGACAAACACGATCCCGCGAGTGACGGTGGGAGGGCCCAATTGATAGGTCTGGCCTTTGGTCGTGCCAGGAATGTCAGCGACCCAGCGCACCGGGTTGAAGCGATTGCCGCAAACGTCCAGCGCATGCAACCGCGTTAGTCCAGGCGGGATTTGGCCTGCCTCGATGATGTAGCCGCCAGTCGTCGTAACAAAAGTATCATTCCAGCCTGCTCCGGGGATAAGGTAGCGGGTATCACCATGTGTTCCGCTTGTGAACGGAATCCCTGTCGGCGGGAATTGCCAACGCACCGAAGGCGCGCCGCTCGAACCCAGACCTGAATTGACCGCGTAGCTCCAGCCGTCTTTCTGTGTCGAAGCCACCGTGTTCCCGCAGCGCGCGGCGAGCAACGTCGGACCAGACGCCCAATCCGGGTCACTGTCGAGATGGAAAGGAACAGGTTTGAGCTTCCATTCGACCGCACCCGTTGCGGCGTTGAGCCGTAATAGGCTCAGTGAGTGATCGATGCGGGGCTTTGGCTGGCTGCCACGATGCCAGGTACGAGCGTTGCCGGTCGTGACGAAGACGGCACCCTTGTCCAATCCTCCCGCCGGCGACGACCAGATACCTCCGCCACGCGTGTTGGTCGATTTGAAGCTGAACGAGCCGACGATATCTCCTGAATTCGTGTCGACCGCAACCACGCGACCGTTCTGAATCGGACTATCACGGTGGTTTGCGATGCCGACATAGGTGCGGTTCTCCAGGACGAGCGGCGACGAATAGCCGATATTCTCGTGCCGTTCCGCGGTGCTGTCTTCTGTGAGTCCCGATAGCACGGCGATTTCGGGAGATTTCCAAAGTTCGGCACCGGTCACCGCATCAAGTGCAAACAACCGTCCGCTTCCAAGCTTGGCGCCGATTGATGGATCGGGTGCCCCGAAGATCACTGCATCCCGTCCATTGACGGTGCCGATTGCAGCGCTAGCCGGCAGTCCTTCGGATGACTTATTGTGCCTAAGTTGTTCGTACTGAGAGCGGAGGGCAGGATCGCCCGGCTTGGGATATTGCCAGCGCAGATTGCCATTCGCGGCGTCCAGCGCGTAAAGCCGCCCATTCGCGTTGCCGATATAGACGCGACCCTTGTGAACAATGGCGGAAGCACGGAACGCGAGCAAGTCGTCGGAAGGCGGCGTGGAGGACGGCGGGAACGTCCACTTGATCTTCAGTGTCTTCACCTTATCGGGGTCGGCGAGCGGCGAATCGAAGGGCTGCTGCCCGTCACGAAGGCCACTGTGCCGGAACGCCGGCCATTCGCTCGAGCACACTTTGCTGTCGCGGTCGCTGCAGCCGGCCGAGACCACGTAAACCAGTTCGCCCACGCAACTTCCGATCGATTGAACGACGGTGATCATATCGCCGTCGCTGACACGGCGCGTCAGCGCAATTTTCGAGCCGCTGCCGTCGCCAATTTCTTCTGCGCCGGCATAGATAGCGATGCGCGATCCCGCCACGAAGTCGAATACGTCCAGCGTCGAATCGCCTGGCAATGGCTGGCGGATTTTCGCTGGTGGAAGCTGGCTGCACGGCTTTACCGGCGTTTTCGGTCCCAAATTACTGGGCGTACAAAGCGCCTGACTTGCCCAATAGTTGCCAGCCCTAGCCGCCAAATTGATGCGTTGTTGGGACCCGCCGGGGGCCGGCTGACCGCCCACCTGAATTGTATTGGATGTCCTATTGTCGGTGAAAATCCGGACGTCGGAGCCGTTGAGCAGAGGTCCTCCGCTCGGTGCTGTCGCCACGACGATATTTCCTCCCTCGTAGAGCGAGTTTAGGACTGGTTGGGGAAGCAGGGCCGGCTGCGGCCGCACGATCTCAGCCAGCGAAGCAGCGCTCGTGTCGGTGCAGATGCCTGCTTGTGCTGTGATACGTTGGCCCTTCTTGAAGGGAGGATTTACAAACGCATAAGAAAAATCGGCATTGCCACCCACCTCAACGGGTGCGCTAAAGCCGCCGCCCTCCATCGGGTCTTCGGCAAATACCTTCCACGAAGCGCCGGGAATTACATCCGCAACGCCGACCGCCCGTCCGCATTCATAGCACGGTAGGGGCGCGATCCGCGGTTGCGGCAGGCCAGCCGGGTAGTCGTCCTTGTGTGAGGTGACGGTAACCGCATTCGAAAGCTTGCTGGCTTCTCCATCGAAGCTCTGGACTGCGGTGATGACCTGCCCCAACGCAAAGGGCACCGTCATCCGGATTGGCTGGTTGGACGTTTCCGTTGCAACCACGCTGCCAACGGGCGCCGGATTGCCCGCCACGAAGATCAGGATCTTTGCGTTCGGAATATATCCATTTACGACGATCGTCTGCGCGCACTCATAAATCGGCCGCTGCAAGATGAGCGGTGACAGCACTTCCGGGTTGTTCTTGAATTCCCTGCCGCCACGCTGAACATGCGGGTCCTTGTGCTGTGCGAGCGCTGGCGAGGAGAGAAGCACTATCGTGCCGAGCACCAGTAAATTTCCTAATCGGAATCGCATAGACGTCTCCCTCGCCCCTAGTCTAACCACCTGGCCGCGAAACCAGGATCAGCCGCGCCACTAACGGGCGTGGTGCGCCCCTATTGTCGATGGTGATATTTCTATTTTGCGCCAGTGACACCACATCTCCTGTTTTTACGCGCCGCTTCTTGCCGTTGACAATTAACGCCGCCTCGCCGGCCTGCACCTCGAGTAGCGCTCCCCCTTTAGACAATACAATTGGTTCGGAAGTTCTCTCTGGTCCGACAACAACATCCATAATCTCGATCCTGATGTCGCCAACGTCTGTTTCGAAGACTGTGCGGCCAAGGAGACCGGGCGTCATTTCCCGGAGGCTCCCCCGCGCATCAGCTTGACCATAGGATGGTACGCTGCTGGAAGGGCAAAACATTGCGGCCAAGAACAGCAAAGCAGCGCGGGATTTGAGGCGAGCGGCGAGAGAGCTCATAGTGGGGCTTCCGAAATATCTATGCGCCAATCTCAAATGCTATACGCCTTGTGTCTACGGCTGGCCCGGCGAGCGCTTGTTTGGCTAGCCTGGCGGCGCATCCGGCGACAGAATAGATCGCGCTGCAGATTACCGAAGCTTTTCCTCGGGAGGAAGCCCATGCTACAGGGTTTGAGATCGAGACAGGATTTGCGTGCTGCCGTTACCCGCCAACCGCGTGCCGCCGAAGAGCAATTCATCGAGGTGACAGCATGAAGTGCACGCGCCGTCAATTCGTGCACGTCGTGGCGGGTGTAACCCCACTTTTCCCGCATTCGAGGATCGTAAGGGCGCAAGCTTATCCCTCGCGGACAGTGCGCATCGTCGTCGGTTTTCCGGCGGGCGGCGTGAACGACATTATCGCGCGGCTCATTGCCCAGCAGTTGTCGGAACGCCTAGGTCACCGAATTCGTCGTCGAAAACCGGCCAGGCGCGGGCAGCAACATCGCTACCGAAGCGGTGGTAAGAGCACCACCTGACGGCTACACGCTCATGATGGTCGGTCCGCCGCAGGTGATCAACGCCACGCTCTACGACAATCTCAGCTTCAACTTCATGCGCGACATTGCGGCCGTCGCGGCGGTCGTGCGCACGCCCAATGTCATGGAAGTGACTCCGTCTTTTCCCGCCAGGACCGTGCCGGAGTTCATCGCCTACGCCAAAGACAATCCGGGAAGAATCAACATGGCGTCTTCGGGCATTGGAACGTCGCAACACGTCGCCGGCGAGCTGTTCAAAATGATGACAGGAACCAATTTGCTGCATGTCTCGTACCGCGGCATCGCCCCCGCGCTGACTGATTTGATCGGCGGACAAGTGCATGTCATGTTCGATCCGATCCTGTCGTCAATTGAACACATCCGGTCGGGCAGGCTCCGTGCGCTTGCGGTGACCTCCCTCGCGCGCACCGACGTCCTGCCCGGCGTTCCGACCGTCAGCGATTTCGTTCCGGGTTATGAAGCCAGCTCAGCTTATGGCATTGGCGCTCCCAGGAACACGCCGCCCGACATCATTGACGTATTGAACGCAGAAACCAATGCGATCCTTGCCGATACCCGGATGAGAGCGCGACTTGCCGACATGGGCGGGACAGTGCTTGCCGGCTCGCCGGCCGATTTCGCAAGGATCATTGCGGAGGAAACCGACAAATGGGGCAGGGTCGTCAAGGCGTCGGGCGCCAAGCCGGAATGATCCCATATCCGTAAACCCGGCCACCGTGCTCCCGATCGCCGGCGGGGCCCGATTGTCTCTATTATTGTTTGGTGAAGCGGAGGTTCTGGATGCGGGGTTGGCCGTTACGGTCGCCGCTAAAAAAGATCCGTCGATTGTCTGCTGTCGATTCCGCGTGAACCGCACTGTGGCGGTCGTTAACGGGCGACTGAAACCCTTTATGGTGAAGGTATCGGGAAGTGCCCGTGTGAGGTCGGTGGCAGGATACTTGTGCCGCACGATTGCAAGCGACGACGAAGCCTTAAGTACGATCTGGTATGTCGTGCCGATCTCCTTGCTGTAGTAGCTGCCTGTGTACTCGGTCACGTCAACCGGCGTAAGCGGGGCTGGAGGCGTTGGGTCAACGGCCACGAAGTCCGCAGGATATTCACTCGGTGGAGGTGCAGCGAACCGATCGGTTAAATAGATAAATGCGATTCGGCGTGCCAAGTGCCGCAGGTGATCGTCGGGCAAGGCCAGATTGCATAAGCACGCCACAGCAAAGCGTTTATCGGGGAAGCGAATCAGGTGCGAGCGGTATCCTGCGTTCCGACCATCATGCTCGACGACATCGACAGAAAAGAACTTCGTGATCTGCAGGCCAAGCCCATAGTGAACGACATTACCAAACCCGTCGGTACCAAGTTTGGCCAGGGTGCCGTCAGAAAGCTCGGCTGGCGTCTGCATTTGTGAAAGCACGGTATCGCCACCAACAGTCTTGTCCTCGAAGTTGCGATCCCAACGTGCGAGGTCCTCGACCGTGGTGAGGAGATTGGTCGCGCCGGCAACGTCAAGATTTGGCATCCACAATTCGAAGGGCTGCTCAGAATACCCGTAGGCACGGTTGTGGACGATTTGCCCGTGCTTTTCGACGATGACCGTATCGTTCATTCCCAGCGGCTTGAATATGTTGTCGCGAGCGAAGTCACTCAGCGACTGGCCGGTTACCTTTTCGACAATCAATCCCGCTAGCGTGTAGCCAGTGTTACTGTAGATGAGGTCTTTGCGGGGATCGAAGTCCAGCGACTTCATCCGGGACACCAAATCGATCACGTCTTCTCGGGTGACTAAATCGTCATACAGGCGCCAGCCCGCCATCGTGAGCAAGACAAACTGCTCTCTGATCCCGCTGACATGGCTAAGCATGTCGGCAATCGTGATCCGCTTTCCGACCTGAAGCTGCCGGACATATTTGGTCACTTCGTCGTCGAGCGAGAGTTTTTTCTGCTGGACAAGCAACATGATCGACATGGCGGTGAACTGTTTCGCCAGCGAAGCGGCGTGAAAAACCGTGGTCGGCGTGATCGCAATGCTATGATCCAGGTCGGCCATGCCGTAGCCGCGCTTGTAGATGATGCTGCCGTCTTTGATCACCGCGACGGCGCAGCCAGGAGAATTGGGTTTGTCAAAGTCCTTGAAGAGATTGTCAACTCGATCACCCGGAGAGTTCGCAGGCGCCGGGGGTTGCGCACGACCCGTAAGGCTGGACGCCAGAAAACAGGCGAGGCTCATCATGACTGCCCTCGTCACGACCCGTCCAAAGGTCGCGCGGCTTTTCCGTTCCATGGCAAATCCTCCGTGCGAAAACTGTTGTCGCTGCCTTTGCCTTGGCCGACGAGCGAAAACAGCGCGATAACGACATGGGCTCTTACTGCGCTGACCAGTGGGTCCTGTAAAGGTCCGACCAGTGACGAGGTAGGGCCGCTTAGCCCATGTGAGGGCGCGGCTTGCACGCAAGTGGCCCACCACAGCGCGATGACCGCGAACTATTGGCCAAACACCAATCGCATAGGCCCAGTGTTACTTCAATTCGCTCGGCTGAGCCCGTGGGTAAATAATCCGATCGAGCGACGCCGTCGAACTCAAGATCCCGAGCTTGCGACGCGACCTCACCTTCTTATTTGGCGTCTTCGGGCCAACCTTCGGTTGGTGAGTGATCTTTATGCTGGGAATTTCTAGGCCGCAGCGCTGCGCGATCGCACGAACTTCGAGGATGAGGTTCTCTGCAGCGCGCTGGTCACCCGTCAGGGCAACTCTCAGCTCCATCGCCGCGCCGCGCTTCTTCAGGTTCACTGGACGAGTTGTAATCGAAATGCCCTTCTCGAAGCGGTCGCTTCAGCGTCTTGGGTTTCGCCTTGCCTTTCGCTTTCGCCTGACCTTAGGCACCAAGGTAGCACGCGTCACTACACCCTGTATCGTTACGGCCCTCATTTGGAAGTCAAATCTTTCCTTGAGCTCCGTGATGCTTCTGTTCCAGAGACCGACTAACTGCTGGTTCACATGGCCACTGATAGTGAAGACCACTAACTGATTTTGGTTCGCACCTCCACTTCCAATTCCACCACTCATGCTTCAATCCTCCACAGTCGAGCTCGCAACGCCGGGCCCGGGGTGCAAATCCCCGCATACCTCATATGTACCGCATATCGGGGGAAACCGCAAACGGTCACTACAACGGTCACTACTACGTCCTTACTACGTCCGATCCTCGAGAAGATCGGCGGTCGAGAAGACCCCTGGAAGGGTGTCGATATCACGGACCAAGTAGTACTCCGGCGCAGAACCAAGCGGGTCGACGGCCTTGATCGGCTGACCGACGACGGCTGCGGCGAACATCGCAACCATGTTGTCTTCTCCAACTGCTAGCAAAGCCGTGACGCCCGCGGGAAAGCGTCCCGCGTTGATCTCGGTAACGGAGGGAACGCCATCTGCCGTCTCCTTGAGTTCCACAAAGAACGCTCCTGACGGACGTTGCTCGATCGCGCGCACGGCTCTGAGAGTCACTTGGACGGCCTCGGGCGCTACAACGGTCTTCGCGAGAGTTGCCAGGGAGAACACGCCGCTTGGGTTATTCCCCGCTGCGAAATAGCCTAATATCTCGATCGCCTGCGCGCGCAGCAATTCACCACGGCGCCATACGCTCTGAACCATGAAGTGCCGTCCCGGCAAATACTCCCCGATGGTGAAATCGGAGACGTTGATCCCGCGCAAATCCCGCCACTGTGTAATCCAAGCTCGGGCCTGCTCCGCAGTGGCGACAGGAGTTGCCGCCAACGACCGGGCACCACGGCGAACTCGACACCAGAGAATACCAGCCCGCGAGAAGCGCGCAAAAATTCGGTCGAGAACTCTTGAGAGACCGGACTTCGTAGGTCAACGGGGCTGAAATGTCTCGCTGACGAAGAAAAACATTCAACGCATGCTTATCCTGACAGAGGTCAATCGTCGCTTGCCGGGGAAGCAACAATTCAACGGGGATTCGGTTGCGTTTGTCAGAGAGGGCCTTCACGACGCTGTCATCGGTGGGTAATATTACATTGATCCGTTCCCGCCGGACGATCTGCAGTATCGAATTGACGAACTCGCCACTTTCCGGGGCCGGGCATGAATAGTTGCGGTCGGCCAAGGACATCTTGAGCGCAAACCTGTCGCTGTTCAATCCAACGATATCGACCTTAGGCTTCACAGCGCGAAGAGCACGGATCAGGTTGCCACTGGAGCCGGACCCAGCGCCCGTAATCAGCGCGCGAATACCTCGTTTCTTCATCGGGCTGAATCGCGCGCGAAAGAGCTGGCATCTAGCATGGGCAATGTAGACAACATCCCGCTGCCTTCTCAAGGACTACGACCAACCGGCCCTCGCGCAAAGTGCGATCGTCGCAGATAAAGTTGTAGGACCGATTGGAGCGCTTGCTATTTTCCCCTTGTTACCCTGGGCTTTTCCGTACAAACTGAGCGATTAACATACGAATGGCTCTCCGACCTGCAGGTCGTTTGGGGGGTCTGATGATTTGCGTGCGTTGCGGAGCCACCGTCGCGAATAACAAGAAGTTCTGTGGCGACTGCGGGACGCCTCTGCCGTGGCAGTGCAGCGCTTGCGGCAGCGGCAATCCGGCAGACAAGCGGTTCTGCGGCGACTGCGGTGCTTCTCGCGGAGCGAACCCCAACGCCACCCTGCCGGTCGCTGCGCCTTCGCCCGAACGGCAACTCCTGAGCGTGATGTTCATCGACCTGGTCGGCTCGACGGCGATCGGAGAGCGGCTCGATCCCGAAGACGTCCGAAAAGTCATTGCGGCATTTCATCACACAGTTAAGAGCCTCGTAACCCGGTTTGAGGGATTCATCGCGCGCTACGCTGGTGACGGAGTTCTGGTTTATTTCGGCTACCCGCAAGCACATGAAGCCGACGTGGAACGGGCGATCCGTGCAGGCTTGACGATCGTAGAGGCCGTTCCCTCCCTCGACACGCTGGCCGGCCCGCCAGGCACGCTCAGCGTCCGTATCGGCGTCGATACCGGGTTTGTTGTCGCGGGTGATCTTATCGGCTTCGGAGCGTCGCTCGAGACCGCGGTCGTCGGAGATACACCCAACCTTGCGGCACGCCTCCAGACGGCAGCCGAGCCGGGCACCGTCGTTATTTCTGAGGCCACGCGACTGCTTGTCGGGAATCTCTTTGAATATCGCGAACTCACGCTTTCCAAGTTGAAGGGCCGGCGGGGGGTTGAACGCGCCTGGGTCGTGTTGAGGGAAAGCCTGATCGACAGCCGATACGAGGCGTTACGACGCGGCCAGTCTTCGCTGGTGGGCCGCACCGAGGAACTTGAATTCTTGTTGCGGCGCTGGGAGCAGGCCAAGACCGGCGAAGGCCGTGTCATCTTGCTGACAGGCGAGCCCGGCATCGGAAAATCCCGCTTGATTGCCGCGCTGGAACAATGCATCGGCGCGTTACCGCATCTGCACCTTCGATTTTTTTGTTCACCCCACCATCTGGATTCGCCCTTGCACCCGATCGTCAGGCATATCGAACGTGCGGCAAACTTCCAGCACGGGAACTCGTCGGCTACGAAATGGGACAAGCTCACAAACGCGCTTCCTCCGGGCACTTCTTTGGAGGACAAAGTGCTGCTCGCTGACCTCGTTTCGATCCCGCCCTCTGCCCAGGATCAAGTCAATTCGCTCCGACCCGAGCGCCGCAGGGCGAGGACCTTCGCGACGATCATCCACCAAGTCGACGCTTTGGCCGGGAAGAGACCGACGCTCACCGTGGTCGAGGACATACATTGGGCCGACCCTAGCACGCTCGAGCTGCTTCATCAT
This sequence comes from uncultured Alphaproteobacteria bacterium, assembly GCA_963831225.1. Lineage (GTDB taxonomy): Bacteria > Pseudomonadota > Alphaproteobacteria > Rhizobiales > Xanthobacteraceae > VAZQ01. Next base: position 76,101 of record CAWHPT010000023.1, on the reverse strand, counting down.
CTGATCGACGCCGTTCAACAGCGGCCGATGCTCCTGATCGTGAGCGCGCGCCCTGATGTGCGACCCGCCTGGGCCGCTCGTTCTCACGTGACAGTTCAGCCGCTGAGCGGCCTGGACCGGCCCGCGGCTGTCACCCTTATTAAGCAAGTTGCCGATGGGCGCGACCTTCCTCGTGAGGTCGTCGATCGCATCATTGCTCACGCCGACAACGTGCCCCTCTTTATCGAGGAGTTGACGAAAACGGTTCTGAAGACAATTCAGGACAACAAACTCGGAGATTACGTACGATCTCTCGAATCGCTTTCGCTCGATGCAGTTCCAAGGTCGCTGCATTCGTCGCTGATGGCGCGAACTCGATCGGCTTTCTGTGGGAAAAGAGATAGCCCAGATCGGAGCCGTTATTGGCAGGGAGTTTTCATTCGATCTGGTGCAGACTGTTTCGGCTCTACCAGCCAAGCAAGTAGAGAACGCCTTCGCCGAACTCGCGCAAGCCGACATCATCGTCGCGCACGGCCCAGCCCCGTTCGCCACCTGTACCTTCAAACACGCGCTGGTCCAAGACGCCGCTTACGCTTCGTTGCTGCGCGACCGGCGCCGCGCGATCCACCTGCGCGTTGCCGAGAAAATGGAGAAGGACGCGGCCGGCGATGCGACAGAACCGCAATTGATCGCCTGGCACTTTGCGGAGGCCGGCGCTCCTGACAGGGCGATTGATCACTATCAGACAGCTGCTGAGCGCGCGACCGGGCGCTTTGCCCTGGCCGAAATGGTCAATCATCTTCGCAATGGATTACGCCAGATCGCTTGCCTGCCGGAATCACCCGAACGCAACCGTCGCGAACTCGCGTTGCAACTTACGCTCGGGCAGGCGCTGATCGACCTCGAGGGCGGAAACACCGAGGCAGTGCGCGAAACTTTCGAGCGCGCCCGCGAGCTCTGCTTCTCACTTGATGAGCTGAAACTACTGCCACGGGTCTATGATGGGCTCATCGTGAATTATCATTTCAGCCGCGCCAATCTGGAAAAAATCGCTCAATACACCAGTGAGATGATCGCGGTGCACCGACGAACCGGCGACCCTCGGGCATTGCTCCTGATAACACGGGCCAAATGCCTGACGAATTTCCTGCTGGGTCGTTTCGAGTCGGCGCGTGAGGACATGGAAAATCTCGTCGATATGTATGACGCGGGACGCGATGGGCCACACGCCGAGATGACTACACGGGATGCCAAAGCAGCCATGAGCACCTTTCTCGGCGTTTGCCTGACCATTCTTGGTTACGCTGACTCCGGCGTTGCCAAGACCCTCGCAGGCATTCAGCATGCAAGAACATTGAATCACCCGGTCAGCCTCAATCTCGGCCTGCGGCGCGCTTGCGTTCAAAACATGCTGCGTAGAGATACGCGACAAGTGACGGAGTTTTCCGGCGAGCTAGCCACGCTACGTGCGGCATATGAGACATATCAGGGCAGCTGGGAGGGCACTTTCTTCCAGGACTGGGCGCAATTGTGGATGCAATCAGATCCAGTACGTTTTGATCGAGTGCAGACTTTTCTTCATCACCTCGACAACACGAATATTTGGGCCCTGCTGCCCTTCTACATGGCGTCGGCGGCCGAATTGAGCGGCCGATATGGGGATGTAGCCACAGCGGCGGCGTTGCTCGAACGGGCAGATGAACTTATAACCATCACTGGTGGGCGATGGTGTGAAGCAGAGATCATGCGCCTCCGCGCTCGCTTCGGCACGCGTAATTCAGATGAGGCCGCTACTTTGCTACGCACTAGCTTGTCAGTTGCGAAGCAGCAGGGTGCCAAGCTCTGGGAATTGCGGACGGCGACCGATTTGGCGGCGCTGTTACGCGACCAAACAAACTATGTTGAGGCGTACAAAGTACTGAGGCCCGTTTGCGAGTGGTTCAGCGAGGAAAAGGATACGGCAGACTACATCGCGGCACGCGTATTGCTTGGAGAGATTGAAGAGCGCGACAGCCACACCAGTGAAAATCATCTCTTGATGAACCCGTAGGTGCGCTGACCTCGATGATAGCCGCGAGCAAAGCACGCACGGCAGAATACATTGATGCATAATCCACAACCAACGGACCGGTGCATCTCTGCGCGATCGCTGATAGCTGCCGCATTTCCTTGCGCCAGGGAACTGATAGAACGTCTATGATAAAAGTTCGGCGCCGTCGATTTCTACTGCTGGGAGCCGCTGCTGCGGCTCTGCCGGCCGTCCTGCGCATCGCAGGCGCGCAGAGCTACCCCAACCGGTATGTGCGCTTTATCGTGCCATTTCCTCCCGGCGGCTCAGCTGACCCGATCGCGCGCGTCCTTGCCAACCGGTTGAGTGAGCTCTGGGGCCAGCAGGTGGTGATAGAGAACAAGAGCGGCGCTGGCGGCAACATCGCGGCGCAGGCAGTCGCTCAATCCGCTCCTGATGGCTATATCCTCTTCATCGGTGGGACGTTCCTCGCGAGAAACCCCTATATCTATTCGTCAATCGTTGACCCGATGGCCGATTTGACCCCCGTGACGCGCATTTGCACCTTCACGAACTTGATGGTTGTCCCAAACTCTTCGCCCGCGAATTCGGTCAGGGAATTCGTCGAATATTGTAAAGCCAACCCGGGCAAAATCACCTTCGCGTCCTCAGGTACTGGCGCATCTCCACACCTAAGCGGGGAGCTGTTCAAGCGCCTGGCCGGCGTCGAGATGATCCACGTTCCTTATCGCGGCGGTGGCGCAGCGCTAAACGACCTGATCCCGGGACGGGTTAATTCGATGTTTGCCACCATGCCCTCCGTGCTGGCGCAGGTTCAGAGCAAAATTGTACGCGCGCTCGGCGTGGCCTCCGCCACGCGCTCTCCTTTTGCGCCTGATATCCCGACAATCGCTGAATCCGGAATTCCGGGTTTTGATGTGTCGGATGGTTACGGATTGTTTTTGCCGCCCAAAACTCCCGACGACATCGTAGGCAAAGTCCATAGGGATACGGTCGCGGCGTTGGCTCATCCGCCGGTCAGGCAGAGATTTGTGGAAATAGCCGCGTCGATAGTGATCTCCACGCCGGCCGAATTGACCAACTTGCTCAAGTCCGACATGGACAAGTGGGGACCGATCATCAAGGAGCTTGGGATCAAACCGGAATGACTTCTGGCAATCCTAACCGCTTATTCTCCTTAGCGTTTGTTCCGCGAAAAACGCCGACTTGGACACCAACCTCGTGGCATGGTGGAAAAAAATGGCTTCCACAGGACATCGCTTTCTTATTCATTCCTGCGCCAACTCGAACCATCTTGCTTCCTGACCTGTGTTCGTTCATCCCGAGGATAGTGAGGGATATGTCATGAACAGACTTTTCCGGTCCTGCATGCTCATGGGCATAGCCATAGCCGTGGTCCTGGTATTCTGCGGGCAGGTGCTCGCGCAGACAAAGCCGGCGCCGGCCAGGGTGCGCGTGGTGACCCCGCCACTGACCAACTACACGCCGCTGATCGTGGCGCGCGACAACGGCTGGTTCGAGGAGGAAAATCTCGCGGTCAGCTGGTCGACCGTCACCCAGACCGCCGTGTCGATCGAGGCGGTCTACGGCGGCAGCGCCGAAGTCGGAGGCGGCGGCGTGCTCGAGCCGATGATCGCCCGCGGCAATGGCTTCGATCTGATGCTCGCTATTCCGACCGCGCGCATCCGAAGCAGCCCGCCGGACAATTCGGGCATCGTGGTGCGGGCCAACAGCGACATCCGGGAGCCGGCGGACCTGGCCGGCAAACGAGTTTCCGTTGGGCTGATCAACAGCATCAATCACGTACACATGGTCGAATGGCTCCGCAAGAAGGGAGTCGATGGCAAGACGGTTCAATTCACGGAAATTCCATTTCCGCAGATGGCCGACGCGTTGATGCAGAATCGACTGGACGCCGTCTGGGCGGTGGAACCCTTTCTCACCGTCATGCGAAAGACCGGCAATATTCGGGTCCTGGGCTATCCCTATCAGGACAACGTGCCGAACATGGATTTGACCGCCTTCTTCGTCAAGGAAACGTGGCTCAAGGCGAATACCGACGTGGCGCTCCGCTTCAAGCGGGCTTACCAGCGCGCTGTGATCCACCTCAACAACGCATCGAAAGATGAACGGGACGGTTTCGTGGCGAAGTTCACGGGGATGAAGCCGGAGCTCGTGGCCGAGATGAGCCTGCCGGTCTTCCCAACCGAATTCGGCGTGCCCAGCCTGCAGGCGAACATGGAGCTCGCGGTTTCTCAGCGGCTGGTGAAGCCGTTCAATCTCGAGACGATGATCTGGAAGCCGTAGACCGCTGATCCTGTCGGGAGTCGTCGCGCCGCTTCAGCCACGCGTTGCCACCCTCGTCCTGACAGATGCATAACTTCAGGAAGCAATGTCGCTAGATAACTCTGTCGCTCTGTCGGAACTGTTGGTAGAAAACTCTGTTGGTATAAATCTCTGTCGGTATAAATCTCTTGACAATGTTAAAGAGAGGTAGTAAAAAGGGCGCATTCTCTGAAATTGCGCAATGAGCCATGCGCCCATAGTTGGGCGCGTGCGACCGCGACTTCGATAGCGCCAAGGGCCCCGCGTTGCGCGTCACGCCCGCCGTGGGCGTCTTCGATCGCTCATCGGGCATTTTTGACAAAACAAAGCTAACGGGAAAAACACAAGAGTTTACCGCATCTTCACTGAGGTTGTTACTGAAATGCTTTGCCGCCTCTTCGACGATGCCGAGCTCCATAGGCGCGACGGCCATGTCGCAGCATGTCGTTCGACCCGAGGTGGGAGCCGTATGCGGGAAAGCCGCACGAACGGAACTGTGCGGGGGAGGCGAGAGGTAACTCGCGTCCCTACCGCGCCCCAACTGCATAGCTCAGCCGTTCGTAACAGACTGGCCGGTCGTCGACCAAAGCGGAACCGCGGGAACTACTTGGCCGATGTCCTCAATTCGTGTCCCGGATGCGGTCCGTGATCGCTCAGGACGCCGCTCGCAGGCGCGCCTGCGCACTCGGCCAGCACGCCATGATCTGTTCGCTGCTCGCGACCTCGCCGAAGAACTGATCGATGTTGTAGAGGGTTGCGTCATGGGCCGCCTGCGAGAACGTGGCAGAGCAATCGCTGGTGAACACGACGTAGTAGTCGCGCATGAACGCCTGGCGCGCCGTGGTCTCGACGCAGACATTGGTGGCGACGCCGGTCATGATCACGCTGCGGATTCCGCGCGAGCGCAGCACCAGATCGAGGTCGGTGCCCTCGAACGCGCCGTAACGATGCTTGGTGACGATGGCCTCGTCCGGGAGCGGCCTCACCTGAAAGAAGTCGCCGTTCCATTCGCCGGCCTCGCAAACCGGATACGAGACATAGGCGCCGTTGCGGCGGCGCCTGGCCTGCTCCAGCCAGACCTCGGACAGGTAATGGTTGGGCCCGGTATTGTAGACGCAGCGAATCCAGATGCAGGGCACCTGTGCAGCTTCGCGCCGCCTCGAGCAATCGTTCGAGACGCGGAATCATCCGCTTGACCAGGGAGAGATCGCGGCCGTCGCGGTGCATGGCGCCGCCCTCGGCGCAGAAATCGTTCTGGACGTCGACCAGGATCAGGGCGCTGTGCCGCGGATCGACCTTCTCGCTCAATGTGCTCAGCATGGTTTCCTCCTTCGTGCTCATGGTTTCCAGATCATCGCCTCGAGATCGAACGGCTTGGCGAGCTTCTGCCGCACCGCGATGTCGAGGTTGGCCTTGAGGCTCGGAACGTTGAACTCGGTGACATTCTCCGGAAGGTTCATCGCTGCCACGACCTCCGGCTTCGCCCCGGTATACTTCGCCACCAAGTCGTCGCGCTCCTCCTTGGTGGCGTTGATCAGGTCGGTGGAGGCGCGGTCGATCGCACGCTTGAAGCGGCGCGCGACGTCGGGATTGGCCTTCACCCAGCTCTCCTTCGCCAGATAGGCGGTGATATCCATGCCCGGGACGTTTTCCTGGTACGGATAAGCGATCACCCGCGCATTGCCGCTCCGCAGCATGAAGGTCAGGAACGGCTCCACGTTCCAGACCGCGTCGAGACGATTCTGCAACAGCGCGTCGGCCATCTGCGGGAACGGAATCTCCAGGAACTGGACCGAGCCCGGATCGACGCCGTTGCGCTGCAGCCATTCACGCGCATGGGCGTAATTCACGCTGTTGATCAGCCCAGCCGAGACCTTCTTTCCGGCCAGGTCCTTGGCGCCGCGGATGCTGTCGTTGGTTCGCACCGCTATGCCGGAGTTGTCCGGCGGATTGCTGCGGATCCGCGTGCTGGCGGCAATGAACATGATGTCGAGGCCGTTGCCGCGCGCAACCATCGGCTCGAAGATCGAGCTGCCGCCGATCTCGGCGCTGCCGCCGATACACCGCTTCGATCGCGATGGCGCCCTGATTGACCGTGGTCCAGGTGACGTTGAGGTTCTCCTCGACGAAATAGCCCTTGTCGCGGGCGACCAGCGAGCGGAGCGAAATTGGCCAGCGGCAGGACCGCAAGACGAAGGTTCGCCGGCGGCGGCTTGGCTTGCGCCGAGTACCGCGTGCGGCGCGGTGCCGCACGACGGCCGCCGCCGATGTCAGCTCGAGAATGGTGCGCACTGTTGAGCATCGTCGATCTCCTTGCTTCACATGCTTGTAGCTTAAATTCTGCCGCTGCTCTCCTGATGCCAGCGGATGAGGCGGCCTCGATCAGCAGGAATATGCGGTTGAGGACATAGCCGAAGATCGCCAGGGTGAAGATCCCGGCATACATTTCCGGCACTTTGAAGGTTCGCTGCGACAGCAGCACGAAGTAGCCGAGCCCGTCGTTCGAAACGATCATCTCGCCGAGAATCGCCAGGATCAGCGAGATCGCGAGGCTGATGCGCATGCCGGTGAGGATCTGCGGGCTGGCGGCCGGAATGCACCAGCTCGCGAAAGGTCTGCAGCGTGGTCAGGCCGAGCGTTCGCGCGGTGTCGAATTGGACCCGATCGATCGAGCGCACGCCGCTGTAGGTGTTCAGCAGGATCGGGAACAGGGACGCCAGCAAGATCAGCACCACCTTCATCTCGTGGCCGATGCCGACGAACAGGACCAGCACCGGCAGATAGGCCGGGCCCGGGATCGGCCGCAGCACTTCGACGATCGGCTCGAACAGATTGTAGAGCACGCGGTAATAGCCCATGACCAGCCCGAGGGCGATGCCGAGCACGACCGCAAGCCCATAGCCCAGCATCTGACGCCAGAAGGTCGCCAGCAGATGCATTGCAAGCGTGCCATCGACGATGTTCTCGAGCCAGGCTTCGAAGATCCGGGTGACGGTCGGCCAGGTCGGCGAGGTGACGAGATACATGGCCGAGAGCTGCCAGAGCAGCAGCAGCAGCGCGATCAGCATCACGCCGGATACCCGGGAGTCCCGCATGAATCAGCAGCTTCTCATCAGGCGTTCATGCGGTTTCATGGGCGGTCCGCCCGTCCTGCCATGACCTGCGCCACCATGTTGCGATAGAGCCGCTCGCGCAGTTGCAGGTAGGTCTGCTCGCTGCGCGTCTCGATCTGCTGCCGCGGATAGGCCAGCGGCACGCTGACCGTCTCGGCGATGGTGCCCGGCGAGGCGCTGAGCATGATGACGCGCTGGGCGAGATAGAGCGCCTCGTCGAGGTCGTGGGTGACGAACAAGATCGGTCAGCTCCAGATCGCTCCAGAGCTTGAGCAGCAGGTCCTGCAACTCGACCCGCATCATCGCGTCGAGCGCGCTGAACGGCTCGTCCATCAGCAGGATCTTCGGCCGCCGCGCCAGCGCGCGAGCGATGGCGACGCGCTGCTGCATGCCGCCGGAGAGCTGATAGGGATAGTAGTGCGGATATCGGCCGCAGGCCGACGATGATCGAGGTGCTCGAGGCAGAGCTTCTCGAGCTCTGCACGCGAGGTGGCCGAGCGGTACTTGATCCCGAGCAGAACGTTCTCCAGCACCGTCTTCCACGGAAAGATCGACTTGGTGTACTGCTGGAAGACGAACATCATCTCCGGACGCGGACGTTCGATTGGCTTCGCCGTTGAGCCGCACGGCCCCGGCGCGTCGGCGCGGAAAGCCCGGCCATGATGTGCAGCAAGGGTCGATTTGCCGCAGCCCGACGGGCCGATCAGCGCGACGAATTCGCCCTGGCCGGACCGAGAAGCTGATGTCTCTGAATGCTGCCCGGCCATGGGACGTGAAGCGCTTCTCCAGCCGGTCGACCACGAGATAGTCCGTCATCATGCAATTGGTGGCGTTCCCAACCGGGGGAGAATTCGCGCAAAGAGCGCGGGGGCGTCGGTGCAAGCACGATCCTATGCCAGGCGGCATGCGATAGCCAACAGCGCGCGCATCTCCTAGCATTGCCGACTGCCCGTGTTCGCCCAATGTCGCCGAGGAACCGAATGCCGATCGACGTCCATGCCCATTACGTCCCGCCACAACTGATCGAGGCGATCGGTGCACACGGCAAGGACATAGGGGTGCGGCTCCAGGGTTCGCCGCCGGCGCTGCACTTCGATTATGGATTCAAGGTGCGCCCATTCTTTCCCCGCCTGATCGAGCCGGTCGCACAGCGGCGCGCCTGGCTCGACGAGCAAGGCATCGCGCTACAGATCGTCGGGACCTGGCCCGACATTTTCGGCTACGGCCTTGCGCTCGACGCATGCGTCGCCTGGCATCGGATGTTGAATGATACGCTGGCGGAATGGTGCGTAACCAATTCCGACCGATTTGCCTGGATCTGCTCGGTTCCCCTGATCGACGCGCACGCGGCCGCCGAGGAGCTCGGGCGTGCCGCCGGGCTCGGCGCCTGCGGTGTGATCATCTCGGCCAACATCGAGAATATCAATCTCGGCGAACTGGCGCTGGATCCGTTCTGGGACAAGGCGCAGGCGTTCGGCATCGCGGTTCTGATCCATCCTGTCCTGGTCGGGCCGGCGCCACGGGCGGCAAAGTTCGGTCTCGCCCAGATCGCGCAATACACCTTCGACACCACGCTCGGCGTCGGCTCGCTGTTGATGTCGGGCGTGCTCGACCGTTTTCCCCGGCTCCAGCTCGTGCTCTCCCATGGCGGAGGTGCCTATCCCTATCTTGCGGGCCGGTTCGACATCATGCATCGCCGCATGGATCGGGCGGCCCAGGGCGACGTCGCCGTCAAGCCGCCGTCGGCCTATGCTCCGCAGATGATCTACGACAGCATCGTGCATGCGCCCAAGGCACTGCGATTCCTGATCGATGTCGTCGGCCTTGATAACGTGGTGCTGGGGACCGACTATTCGTTCACGCCGGCCGATATGGAGCCGCTCGCGCTGCTGCGTTCGGCTGGGTTGTCGGCCGCCGAGATCGATGCGATTGCCGATGTCAATCCGCGCCGTGTCTTCGGCCGCTCGCCTTGATTGCCAATGAGCGCTCCTGGCATTTCCGGGGAACGCGCACTCCGTTCGAAGGAGGGGAGTCCCGACGTGCATGATGCCGCGAACGTCGAAGCGAAGAAGCAACCGGGCTGGGTCGGCCGCTCGATCCGGCGCCTCGAGGATCCGACCTTGGTGGCCGGGAACGGCCGTTTCACTGGTGACCTGCCGGCGGCATCCTGGGTCCGCTTCGTGCGCAGCCCGGTCGCGTGCGGCCGCATCGTGCGGATCGCGGTGCCGGATGGCGCCACCGTCATCACCGCGGCCGAGCTTGCGGCCGTGAAGCCGATCCGGCCGATGCTGCACAAGTTCAACTACGTGCCGATCAGCCAGCCGGTGCTGGCGAAGGACGTCGTGCGCTTCGTGGGCGAGCCGATCGCGGCGGTGGTGGCATCGACCAGGGAGGAAGCCGAGGACATTGCCGACCGGGTCGAGGTCGAGATCGAGGACATGCCGGCGATCGTCGGCGTCCGCGCGGCGCTCTCGCCCGGTGCTCCCCTCGTCCATGAGCAGGCGGCGGGAAACGTCGTGGTCGAAGGCCGGGTGCAGACGCCCGGTTTCGACGCAAAGCTGGCGAGCGCGCACCGGCGCATCAAGGTCGACATCCAATCGCGCCGGCAGAATGCCCTGCCGCTGGAGCCGCGCGCGGCGCATGCCGCGTGGGATGCGGCCAGCGCCCGGGTGACGCTGACCTGCGCCACGCAGGCGCCGCATGCGATGCGCACGATCATCGCCGATCTGGTCGGAATGCCGGAATCCGATTTGCGGGTGATTGCCCCCGACGTCGGCGGCGGTTTCGGCCAGAAAATGTCGCTGCCTCCCGAATTCGTGGTCGTGACCTGGCTCGCTCACACGCGCAAGACGTCGCTCGCATGGACGGAGGATCGGCGCGAAAATCTCATCGCCGGCTTTCACAGTCGCGACCAGTCCATCTCGCTGGAAGGCGCCTTCGACGCCGAGGCCAGGCTGGTTGGCCTGGCCGCGGATGTCGTCGCCGATGTCGGAGCTTATTCCTGCTATCCGACGACCTGCGGCATCGAGCCGCTGATGGCGTTGGCGGAAGTGCCGGGACCCTACGACGTGCGCGAATATTCCTGCGTTTCACGTGGCGTCCTCACCAACACCTGTCCAATGGGGCCGTATCGCGGCGTCTCCCGCCCGGTAATCACGTTCACGATCGAGCGGCTGATGGATAAGGCTGCCGCTGCCTTCGGGCTCGATCCGGTCGAGATCCGCCGCCGCAACCTGGTCAGGACATTTCCCTACACCTCGGCGACCGGCCTGGTGTTCGACGAAGCAACCTATGTCGAGACCATGGAGACGGCGGTGGAAGCCATCGGGGTGCCGGCATTCCGCGCCCGCCAGGTGCAAGCGCGCAGCGAAGGGCGCTATCTCGGTCTGGGCTTCGCGACATTTTCCGAGCGCACGGGGTATGGCACGCCGGCCTTCGCCGCCCGCGGCATGGACGTGACGCCGGGCTGGGAAACCGTCGAGATCACCATGGATCCCATCCGGGTTCATCGAGGCGCGGATTGGCGCATCGCCGCACGGCCAGGGCCTGCGCACCACCTTGTCGCAGATCATTGCAGACGAGCTCGGAACTTCGCCGGATCGGATCAAGATCGTGCACGGAGATACCGACCGCACGCCCTACGGCTGGGGCACCTTTGCCAGCCGTTCGCTGGTCATTGCCGGCGGTGCCACCCTGATGGCAGCACGCAAGGTACGCGCCAAGCTCGCTATCATGGCGGGGGTCCTGCTCGAAGCGTCGGCCGATGACATCGTGCTCGAGGCCGATGCCGCTCGCGTTGCCGGCACCGACCGCGCCATCCCGCTCGAGACGCTGGCGCGCGCCGCCTATCATCAGATTCACCGGTTCAAGGGCGAGGTTGCTCCGGGAATCAGCGAGAGTGCGACCTATGATCCGCCCGGCACGTTTTCCAATGCCTGCCACGCCGCCGTTGTCGAGGTCGACGTGGAAACCGGCGGCGTTGTCGTCGAGAGGTTCCTGGTGGCCGAGGATGCCGGACGCCTGATCAATCCCCTGATCGCCGACGGACAAATCCATGGCGGCGTCGCCCAAGGCATCGCCAATGCACTGCTCGAGGAGATCGTCTACGACGAGACCGGGAACATCCTTACGGCGACGCTGGCGGATTACCTGCCCCCGACCGCGCGCGAAATTCCTCCGATCGAGATCCATCACCTGGAGACGTGGACGCAGGCGTCGATAACCAAGGCGAAGGGGCTGGGCGAGGGCGGTACCATCGGCGCACCTGCCGCCGTGGTCAACGCGATCAACGACGCCCTTTCCCCGTTCGGGATCTCCATCGACGAGTTTCCGGCCACGCCGCAGCGCATCCGCGCGGCGCTGCGATCGGCCGCCGAGGCGCAGGCCTGAGATGAATTTCGTCGGGCGCTCGGTTCCGCGGCTCGAGGACCCGCCCCTGGTGACCGGCCGCGGCCGATTCGCGGCCGACGTGGCCTTTGCGCACATGCTGCACATGCGCCTGGTGCGCTCGGCCCACGCCCATGGCCGCATCCTGTCGATCGACGCCAGTGCTGCGCTGTCCCTGCCTGGCGTCACCGCGGTCTGGACCTTCGCGGATGTGCGTGACATTCCGCCGATCGATTTCCGGCTGACCCGCATCGAGGGCCTGGCACCCTATCGCCAGCCCATTCTCGCGCGACAGCGCGTACGTTATGTCGGCGAGCCGGTTGCAACGGTGTTCGCGACCGATCCCTATCTGGCCGAGGACGCAGCCGATCTGGTCGAGGTCGCGGTCGAGGCATTGCCGGTCACTCTCGATGCCAGCGCAGCTCCAGGCGAGTTCGAGGACGGTCGTTCGACCGAGGCGGCGGTGCTGGAAAAGTCGTACGGCGACGTCGCAGCTGCGTTTCGCGGCGCCCACGCCGTGGTGGAGCTCGATCTCGCGATCGGCCGCCATTCCGGCGTTCCGCTGGAGACGCGCGGCGCGATTGCCCGCTACGATGCCGCCCGCGACGTATTGGAGCTTCATGGCGCTGCCAAGGTTCCGCATTGGAATCGGGATAACATCGCCCGCATGCTCGGTCGCGCGCCCTCGACCGTGCACCTGTTACGAGGGTCATGTCGGCGGCGGCTTCGGGATTCGCGGCGAGCTCTACCCCGAGGACGTGCTGGTCTGTCTCGCGGCGCTACGCCTCGGCTCGCCGGTGAAATGGATCGAGGATCGGCGCGAGCACCTGATAGCGGCCAATCACTCGCGCCAGCAGCGGCACCAGGTGCGCGCTGCGGTCGATAGGGATGGCGGCATCGTCGCGATCGAAGACGAATTCTTCCACGATCAGGGCGGCTATGTCCGCACCCATGCGGCGACGGTGCCCGATCTCGCCGCGGCGATGCTGCCGGGCCCGTACCGCGTGCCGGCCTATCGGGCGCTGGGTCACGTCCGGCTCACCAACAAGACGCCGGGCGGCACTTACCGCGCGCCCGGGCGGTTCGAAAGCACCTTCGTGCGCGAGCGGCTGATGGATGCGATCGCCGCGCGTGTCGGCATCGACCGCGTCGAGGTCCGCCGGCGCAATCTCATCGGCAAGGGGGAAATGCCCTATACGCGCCCGCTGGGGACGCTGGGCACCGAGATCGTGCTCGATTCCGGAGACTATGCGGGCTTGCTCGACAAGGCGCTCGATGCCGTGCAATGGAGCGAGCTTACGGCTGATCTGCAGCGGCGCCGGGCTGGCGGCGAAAGCGTCGGTGCGGGGCTCGCCATCTTCGTCGAGAAGAGCGGGCTCGGACCCTTCGATGGCGTGCGGGTGTCGGTCGACGGGTCGGGGCTGGTCGAGGTGGTGACCGGCGCCGCTTCGGTCGGCCAGGGCGTCGAGACGGTGGTGGCGCAAATCTGCGCAGATGCGCTCGGCGTCGACTATCGACGGGTGCGGGTCGTGCACGGCCGCACCGATCGTATCGCCTTCGGCGTGGGCGCGTTTGCGTCGCGGGTCACGGTGATGACCGGGGAGGCCACGCGGCTCGCCGCCGTCGCGGTCAAGGCCAAGGCGATGGAGGTCGCAGCCGAGCTGCTGCAGCAATCCGCCGACGCGCTCGAGGTCGTCGAGGGCAAGGTGGTCCGCAAGGGAGCGGCCGGCGGTCCGTCGATGACGCTCGGCGAAATCGCCAAGGCCCTGGAGCCGGCCTCGCCCCTGCGCGGCGGGCGCACGCCCGGGCTGGCGGCCGACGGCTGGTTTCACACCGATCACATGAACTACCCCTATGGGGTGCACATCGCGGTCGTGCGGGTCGATCGCGAGACCGGCGCGGTGACCATCGAGCGTTTTCTGGTGGCCTACGATATCGGCTGCGCCGTCAATCCGATGCTGGTCGAAGGTCAGATCGCCGGCGGATTCGCGCAGGGGATCGGCGGCGCGCTGCTCGAGGAGTTCCTCTACGACGAGCAAGGCGAGCCGTTGTCGGTCAATTTCGCCGACTATCTGATGCCGACCGCGCGCGAGGTGCCGATGCTCGATGTGCTGATCACGCAGGACGCGCCGTCTCCGCTCAATCCGCTCGGCTTGAAGGGAGCGGGGGAGGGCGGCGTCAATGCCGTCGGTGCCGCGGTCGCCTCGGCCATTGACGATGCGCTCGGCATTCCCGGCGCAATCACCAGGCTGCCGGTGACGCCGCAGCGGCTGCGCGATATCCTGAATCGGAAGGTTTGTAGGATGGGCTGACCGCTGCGAACCCATCATCATCGAGCCTGTGTCGGGAAAGGTGATGGGCTTCGCAAGTGCTCAGCCCATCCTACACGCTCAGCCCACCTTACCTACCTTGCCGTCGGCCAGGGCATAAGCGCGGGCCGTTGCCTCTTGCAGTGAGAATTCGACGGCGCGGCGCGCGCGCTCCAACACGGCATCATCGGCTTCGGGTGCAACACGCACGGGCTCGCCGAGTTCGATGCCCAGCCGGCCGAATGGCAGGTTGATCGTGGTGCGATCCCAGTTGTCGAGCACGATCCGCCGGCTCGTCGCCAGCGCGATGGGATAGATGGGGCGCCCTGACAGGCTTGCGAGCTTCACCAGCCCGAGACTGGCTCTGCGTGCAATCTTCGGCACGTCAGCAGTGAGTGCAACGGTATAGCCCTCTCGTAATGCGTCGAGCATTTCGCGAAATGCGCCGACCCCACCCTTGCGATCGAAGCCTCCCTCGGGAGCTCCCGAGCCGCGAATCACCTCGACGCCGAGCCGTTCGGCGGAGAGCGCATTCACTTCGCCATCGCGATGCAGCGAGATCAGCACCTTGCTCCTGTCGCTCGGCCGCCGAATGAACGGCATGAGGAAATGCTGGCCATGCCACATCGCAAGTATGACAGGCAGATCGGGATCGGCGCGCGCGTAGAGTGCGTCGAACGCAACCACGCGACGGTTGGTCCAGAACACGAAACGCAGGTACTCAGCTCCGGCGAGGGCGATCGCCTTCTGAGCCCAGCGCCGGCGAAAGATACGCTTGGACGAGAACATCGTGACGCTGTTTTCTTCCGCGCTCCAGGCAGCTTCTTCGACAGCCGGATGACGGACGGGAGCTCATACCGACAGCAGCCGGCGTTGCACCGCGACATCCCGTGCGAGATCGCTCATGCGGCCGTGCCACTGCAACTGACCTTTCTCGAGCACGTAGACGCGGTCGGCGACGAGCTCGGCGAAATGGATGTTCTGCTCGGACAGGAGCACCGACAGTCCTTCTTTCTTGAGCTCGATGATCGTGTTTGCCATCTGCTCGACGATCACCGGCGCAACCCCTTCGGAGGGCTCGTCCAGCAGCACGAGCCAGGGGTTGCCCATGAGCGTACGGGCCACCGTCAGCATCTGCTGCTCGCCGCCGCTCATGTGAGCGCCGCGCCGATCGGGCATGGCAGCGAGGTTGGGAAAGATCGTGAATAACTTCTCCGGCGTCCACGACGGCGCCGGTTGGCCGTCGCCGCGGCGGCGCGGCGGCTGCCGGCCGACGTCGAGATTTTCGAGGACCGTCAGGTCCGAGAAGATCCGCCGGTCCTCCGGCACGAAGCCGAGGCCCCGGCGCGCGATCTCGAACGGCCTCAGCCGCGAGATATCCGCGCCGAGAAAGCGCACCGTTCCGCCGCGTTGCGGGATCATCGCCATCAAGGTCTTGATCGTCGTGGACTTGCCGGCGCCATTGCGCCCCATCAGCGCCACCACTTCGCCGTGACCCACGTGAAAGGAGGGCTCGAACAGGATTTGCGCGGCGCCGTACCACGCCTCGAGTCCCTGCGCCTCGAGCATCGCTTCGCTCATGCCGGCGCCTCGACCCGGGGAATGAAGGTGCGGCCGGTGCCGAGATAGACTTCCTGCACCTCGCGATTGTCACGGATCGCCTCGGCGTTGCCGTCGGCAATCAGCACCCCGCGCGCCAACACGATGATGCGGTCGGCATAAGCGAACACGACGTCCATGGAGTGCTCGGTGAACAAGACCGAGACTTTGCGTTCGAGCACCAGTCGTTTCACCAGGGCGATCAGATCATTGCGCTCGCGCGGCGCCATACCGGCCGTGGGCTCGTCCATCAGCAGGAGCTGCGGGTCATTGGCGAGCGCGATTGCGAGCTCGACCCGCTTGACGTCGCCATAGGCGAGCTCCTTGCAGGCGCGATCGGCCGCTCCGGCCATGCCGACTTGGTCGAGCAACTCGACGCCGCGCGCGCGATGGCGGTTCTCGAAGGCTGCCCCGAAGCGAAAGACCTCCTTGTGGTGGCTCACGAGCGCGAGCTGAACGTTCTCGACCACGGTCATGGAGCCAAAAGTGGCGGCGACCTGAAAAGTCCGGCCGACGCCGAGCCGCCAGAATCTCGCGCGGCTGCAGTCCCACGATGCTGCGATCCGACAGCCGGACATCGCCGTTGTCGGGCAGGAGTTGTCCGTTGATGATGTTGAAGCAGGTCGATTTGCCGGCGCCGTTGGGCCCGATCAGGGCCAGGAACTCGCCTTCGCCGACATCGAAGCTGACGTCGTCGACGGCGCGGACGCCGCCGAAGGCCTTGGAGAGGTTGCGCACCGACAGGATGCTCATGCCGGCTTTTTCCGCGCAGCCAAAAGCTTGTCCAGCGCGCCGGCGATGCCGCCTGGAAAAACCAGCACCAGAAGCAGGATCACGGCGCCGAGCAAACCCCGCCAGAACAAGGTCTGGCGCATGATGTTGTCCTGCAGGAAGGTGAACACAGCCGCACCGACGATCGGTCCCGTCAACGTTTGTATCCCGCCGAGGAGCACCATGACCATGGCATCGATCGAGCGCGACACCCATGCCACATCGGGGGATATCGTCCCTTTGGCGAAAGCGAAAATTCCCCCGGCGGCGCCGGCGAACGCGCCGGCAATGGCGAAGCCGATCCAGTGCACGCGTTTGACGTTGATGCCGATCGCTTCGGCACGCAGAGGCGAGTCGCGCCCGGCGCGCATGGCATAGCCGAACGGGGCGAACAGGAAGCGCCGCAACAGCAGCACCCCGGCAACCACCACCGCGAGGGTCAGCAGGTAGAAGGCCGGGCGGCTGTTGAACGGCGCCTGCGGCCAGATGCCGAGGATGCCGTTGGATCCGCCGGTGACGTCTTCCCATTGGAACAGCACCGACCAGACGATCTGCGCGAATGCGAGCGTGAGCATCGCGAGGTAGACCCCGGACAGCCGCACCGAGAACCAGCCGAACAACAGCGCGCCGGCCAGCGCGGCGAGGGGAGCGGCAATGAGCGCAACCGGCATCGGGGCGGCGAAGAACTTCACCGTGAGCGCGGCGCCATAGGCTCCCAGACCGAAATAGGCGGCATGGCCGAAGGAATGCATGCCGCCGGGACCCATGATGAAATGCAGCGAGGTTGCGAACAGGATGGCGATCAGCACGTCGACGCCGAGCACCAGGGCATAGGGCGAGGCCTTGTATGCGAGCGGCAGCAGCAGGAGGCGCAACCAAGACGGCACCTGCAACGAGCTTGAGCGGCATGGTCGCCGGGACGGATCGGGTCCTCGGCCTCGGCCGTGCGCACCGGACCTTGCGCACGGCCCAACAGTCCGTAGGGCCGCACGATCAGCACGATCGCCATCACCAGAAACTCGGCGACCAGCGTGAGCTTCGAGAAATTGACGGTGAAGCCGCCGAAATCGACCACGCCCAGCCCGATGCACAGGGCCTTGACTTCCGCGATGATGACCGCGGCAAGGAAGGCGCCGGTGATCGAGCCCATGCCTCCGACCACCACGACCACGAACGCTTCGCCGATCACGATCAGGTCGAGCCACAGATTGGCGGGCTCGCGCGCCACCTGCAGCGCACCGCCGAACCCGGCGAGGAAGGCGCCGAGCACGAATACGACGGTGAACAGCATCGCCTGGTTGACGCCGAGCGCGCCTACCATCTCGCGGTCCTGGGTGGCGGCGCGGATCAGCCGCCCGAAGCGCGTCCTGGCCAGCATCAGATGGAGAAGGAGAAGGACCGCCGGACCGACGATCATCAGGAACAGGTCGTAGCTCGGAAAATTGCGGCCGAGAATCTCGACCGAGCCGCGCAATCCGGGTGCGCGCGGCCCGAGCAGGTCCTCGGGCCCCCACACGTACTGCGCGGCATCGTTGATGACCAGCACCAGCGCAAAGGTGGCGAGCAACTGGAACAGCTCGGGGGCGCTGATAAATCCTGCGCAACAGCAGGATTTCGATCAGCGCCCCGAGCGCCGCCACCACCAGCCCGGCGGCGATGATGCCACCCCAGAAGCCCAGAGCTCCGCCGACCTTGGTGGCGAAGCTGTAGGCGAGATAGAGCCCCAGCATGTAGAAGGAGCCGTGCGCAATATTGATGATGCGGGTGACGCCGAAGATCAGCGACAGCCCGGCGCCGACGAGGAACAGGCTCGACGCACTGGCGAGCCCGTTGAGCGCCTGAAAAAGAAGGGCTTCGAGGGTCATGGAATGACGGAGCCGCTTGGCTCACACCGAATCCGCTCGATCAATGGTAGCCCGGATTGCGCTGCGATCCATCCGGGCTAGGCGTGCGGCACGGCCAAGCAATATCGTAGGCCGGATGGAGCAGGGCGAAATCCGGGCACCGCGTGCGGGGCGAAGCGAAATCCGCGCACGAAGCGAGTGCCGCGGTCAGTTCATCGCCGCTGCCGGGCGAAGCTTCTTCACCTCGGCATCGGGAGGCAGCACGCTGGCTCCGTCGACATATTTGAAGTCCGACATGGTACCTTTGCCGCCCTTGAGCGCGATCTTTCCGACATAAGCGCCGACCGTCGCCTGATGATCGATCGCACGGTATTCGAACGGCCCGAACGGGCTTTCGAGCTTCAGCCCGCGGAACGCCGCCGATCAGCTTCTCGGTTTCGGTCGAGCCTGCCTTGGCGATGCCGGCAGCGAGCGACTTCATCGTGTCGTAGCCGACGATCGAGCCGAGGCGCGGATAGTCGTTCCAGCGCTTCTGATAGGCGGCGAGGAATGTCTTGTGGTCCGGCGTGTCGATCGCGTCCCAGGGATAGCCGGTCACGATCCAGCCGACCGGAGCCTCCTCCTTGAGCGGATCGAGATATTCCGGCTCGCCCGAAAGCAGGCTCACGACGGTACGATCCTTGAAGGTGCCGCGGGTCGTGCCCTCGCGCACGAGCTTGGCGAGGTCGGGCCCGAACAGGACGTTGAACACGCCGTCGGGCTTGGCGTCGTCGATCGCCTGCACCACGGTGCCGGCGTCGACGCGGCCGAGCGGCGGCGCCTGCTCGGTGACGAACTCGACGTCGGGCTGCGCCTTCTTGAGCATTTCCTTGAACCACGTCGCGGCCGACTGGCCGTATTCGAAGTTCGGATAGATCAGCGCCCAGCGCTTCTTCTTGGCGGCGACGGCATGCGGAATGAGCATCGCCACCTGCATGTAGGTCGAGGGCCGCAGGCGGAAGGTGTACTGGTTGCCGTTCTGCCAGGTGATCTTGTCGGTCAGCGGCTCGGCGGCGAGGAAGAACACCTTCTCCTTGCCGGCGAATTCGGTGACGGCGAGACCGATATGGGAGAGGAACGTGCCGGCGATGATGTTCGACGCCCTCGCGGGTGACGAGCTCGTTGGCGACGCGGACCGCATCGCCGGGATTGGCGCCGTCGTCGCGTGAGACGACCTCGAGCTTCTTGCCGAGCACGCCGCCCTTGGCATTGATCTCTTCGACCGCCAGCTCCCAGCCCTTCTTGTAGGGGTCGAGGAAGGCCGGCTGCGCCTTGTAGCTGTTGAGCTCGCCGATCTTGATGGTGCTCTGCGCAAAGGCCGGCGTGGCGAGACCAACGGCGCTCGCCGTTGCCAGCCAGATCAGGTGGGCTCGGGTCATCATCCTGATGCTCCATGGTTGCAATGCTGTGGGATCATAGTGCCGACATCACGCGGCCGCCACCTCAATGCTGCACGCCGGCAGTTATTTGCGGTCGCGCATGCGATCCATCAGCGACTTCTCCTGGCCGCCGTCGATCTGGATCTGCGTGCCGTTGACCATGTGCATCAGCGGCGAGGCCAGCATGACCACCAGGTTCGCGACCTCCTCGACCTCGGCGATGCGGCCCATCGGGATCGAGGCTGGAGCGAGCTTGTCGGCCTCCTCATAGGGCAGCTTCATGTCACGCGACATCGCCGCGACCAGGCCGGCCCAGCGCTCGGTTCGTACCGGTCCGGGATTGACCGCACAGAAGCTGATGTTGTGCTTGCCGTACTGGCCGGCGAGCGACATGGTCAGGTTCTGGCCGGCGGCATTGGCCGCGCCGGGAGCGATTTCCCAATAGGACGGCTTCACGCCGTCGTTGCCGATCAGGTTGACCACGCGACCGCCGCCCTGCTTGACCATGATCGGCAGCACGTAGCGCAGGCAGCGCACATAGCCCATGAACTTGAGCTGCAGCGACTGCTCCCAGTCCGCCTCCGACAGGTGCTCGATCACGCCGCCGGGCGAGGAGCCGGCATTGTTGACCATGATGTCGATGCGGCCGAGCGCCTTGTGGCCTTGCTCGACGAAATTCCTGGCCTCGGCGTCCTTGCTGAGGTCGGCTGTGATCGGCACGACCTTGCGGTTGGTCTCCTTGCCGATCTCGGCGGCAGCCTGCTCGAGCGGCTCCTTGCGTCGCGCGCAGATCGCGACGTCCACCCCTTCCTTTGCCAGCGCGATGGCGATGCCCTTGCCGATGCCCTCGCTGCCTCCGGTCACGAGCGCGGTCTTGCCATCGAGCTTCAGGTCCATGTCGGTCTCCTCTTGTGGTTCTTGCGGTGAACGATCGGGTCAAGCGCCGGTGAATCGCGGCGTCCGTTTCTCGCGAAAGGCGCGGCGGCCTTCGGCATAATCGGCGCTGGCATCGGCTGCCGCATAGAGCCGCTCGGCCTCGGCCAGGAGCGCGGCGTCGCCGTCCAGATGCGCACGGATCGCCGCCTTGGCGGCCGTCATCGTGAGCGGGGCGTTGGCGGCAATGCGCTCGGTCCACTGCGCGGCGCTGCGCTCGATCTCGCCTGCCGGCACGACCATCGACACCGCACCCAGCTCGCAGGCGCGGACGGCAGAGAGGCGCGCCGCGGTGAAGATCAGCTCGCGGGTGGCGCCGGCGCCGAATACGCGCAAGAACCGCTTGATCCCGCGCGGGTCATAGCCCAGCCCGAGCCGCGCCGCCGGCACCGCGAAAAAGGCATTGTCGGCGGCGATCCGCAGATCACAGCTCGCGGCGAGCGAGACGCCGGCGCCCATGCACGGCCCGATCACCACCGCGATCGTCGGGCGCGCGATGCGCCTCGATCAGCTGGCAGGTGCGCTCGACCAGGTCGTCATAGCCGCGCGCATTCTCGATCCCGCTGCGGCTAGTCTCGAAATCGGCGATATCGGCGCCAGCCGAGAACGCCTTGTCGCCGTCGCCGCGGATCGCCACCACCTGCACGTCGCCGCGCGTGTCCAGCTCGGCGGCCGAGGCTGCGATGGCGCGCCACATCGCGGCGGAGACGGCGTTTCGCCGCGATGGGTTGTGCAGCCGCAGCGTCGCGACGCCGTCGCGGATGTCGGTGGCGATGGTGCCGGCGCCGGTGCTGCTCATCCTCGGCCCGCGGACTTGTGTGCGAGCCAGCGGCCCGCCTCGACGGCCGAGATCAGCTCGGCCAGCGCCGCGTTGAAGGCTGCCGGCTCCTCGCTGTTGATGGTGTGGCCCGCACGCGGCAGCACAGCCAGCGCCGCGGTCGGTACCGTGCGCTTGAGGAACAGGCTGCCGTCGAGACAGAGATCGTCCTCGTCGCCCACGATCACCAAAAGCGGCACGGCGAATTGCTCGAGCTCCGGCTGCAGCTCCCACAGCGTCGGCCGCTCGAGCTGAAGGTTGAGCATCGTGAGGGCGTGGCCTTGCGCGGAATGCTCGGCGAGCATGCGCGCGAACTCGGCCCAGCCGCGCGGGTCCTTGTTCTTGAAAGATTGACGCATCGGCGCATCGGCGTATTTCGCTGCCGCGGCGGCGATACCTTCGTCGGCGAACATCTTTCCGGTCTCGGCGGCCATCGCTTTCATCGCGTCCCGCTTGCCGGTGTCCGGGGTCGAGCCCCAGCCGCAGCCGGCAGCGGCCACCGAGCGGCAGCGTTGCGGATAGCGGATGCCGACATGGAGCGCGGTGTAGGCTCCCATCGAGTGTCCGACCACATGAGCCTGATCGATTCCGAGCGCATCCATGACTGCGATCACGTCGTCGCGGGCGATTTCCTGCGAGTAGCGGTTCGGGTCGGAGGGCACATCGGAGGGCGGATAGCCGCGCTGACTGTAGGTGACGCAGCGATGCAAGCGGCTGAAGTAGCGCATCTGCGGCTCGAAGCTGCGATAATCGCCGGCATATTCATGCACGAAGACAATCGCAGATCCGGAGCCGATCTCTTCGACATGGAGTTGGGTCCCGTCTGCTGCGGAAACCTTCGGCATTGCGGCACTTTCAATTGCAAGCAACGAGCGCGACCCGAATTCGGTTTGCGTACGAAAGAAACGCTAATGAAGTCTCATCGCGTCCGCAAGCTTGCGGAAATCCTCGCACCGCGAAGCGTCACGCCCGCATGATCGCTCTGGCCGCATTGCCGAGCGCTTCGACCTCGTCGCCGGCATCGAGGAATGCGACGATCCGGCACGGGCAGCCCTCCAGACCTTCGTAGCGCCAGGGAAACGCCCCGATCAGCGCGCGCTTGTTGAGCATGAGCTCGATGTCGCCGCCGAGGTTCTCGGCATGCAGGAGGCCTTCCTGGAACGCCCAGTTGTGGAACGGAAACACGTCGGACACGACCCTGCGGCCGGAGTTCTTGTGCACGTACTCGAAAGTCCCGAAGAACTCTGCCGGAGTCTTCCCGTGAAGCTTGCTGAACTGGGCCGCCAGATCCGGGCGCATGCTGCGGATCGACGTATTCATGGCGTGATCGCACGATCCCGTGTCCATGCCCCACCACTTGATCTTCTTCTCGAACATCCAATGCAGCGTGTCCAGACTGGGGCCTGGGTGATAGCAGAAGTACTTCACCAGGTCCTGCTGCGGCTGCCCCTCGTAATGGCGGTGCCAGCCGGTGTGCAAGATCAGGATGTCGCCCTCGCGAATGTCGGCGCCGGCGCTCTCGATGATATCGGGCGTGATCACCGCCCAGTCCGACATCTTGCCCGAGATGTCGACCACCACGCCGCGGTTGACCAGGTAATCGAGCGGCAGCGAGGCCATGTCACCCTTGCGGTTGTCGGTCGCGTGCATGGCGCCGTCGAAATGGGTGCCGACATGCAGCGCGGTATCGATGCGTTGAGCGACGATCATCTGGGTCTGCAGGTTCTGCGCGTAATACATCTTGTTGCCGGCATATCCGACCCAGCCGGGCGTATGAACATTCATCACGTGACTCATGTCGACGATTTTCATCGGCTGACCTTCCTGGCCGGGTTCAAGCGCGCGCCGCCCTGCATCGAGCTTGGGGCGGCCTCGCAACAATCTCGCGCGATGGCGATATCGCAGCCAGAGTGTTGTCGGGACCGCGCGGCGTCAAGCCAGTCGAGCGCCCGTCCGATCGCCGCGCGTCGGTCGCAGACGCAATCTCGGCACAATTTCTTCTTATGGGCTGGCGGGAGGGCTAGCACCATGCTGAGGGGCGCGCACGGTCATTCGGGGCGAAGCTTCCGAATTCCGACATTGTTCATCCTGGGTCTCGCTGTCACCGTGCTCGCGCTGGAGCCGGCGAGTGACGCCGCCGCGCGCCCGCACCATGCACGCAAGGCTGCCAAGCCTGTGCCCTGGAGCAATGCGGGGCCGCTCGCCAAGGGCGCGGTCCCGAGGAAACACCCTGCTGCAACGAAAGCCGCTGGTTGGGGCAAGGAGACCAAAGCCGCCGGTTGGGGCAAGGGCATGCCTACGCGCAAAGATGCGGCCCTGAGCAAGTCTCCGAGCAGGTCGCTCGGCAAATCTCATGACCGGCGTGATCAACACCGGCTGACTCCGCACGTGAATCGGTCCGCGGCGGTTCCGCGCGCCGGCCATTTCTCCCGCGATCATCATCAGAGATTGCGGATCGAGCACCGACGATCGATCGTGATCGCGCGAAGCAGACTGCCGTTCAGGCCGTTTCCCGGTGAACGTGGCTTCACCGGCGTGCCGCCGGCCGGCGAAAGCCGCTTCGTCTCCAACGAATTGGTGTTTCAGGTCGGCGCCAACGTATCGCAACAAGCCGTCGACGCTGCCGCACGCCGGCTCGGTCTGAGCACCGTGAGCTCGGACAGTTTCGGGCTCACCGGCAGGACGTTGATCAATTTCCGCATCGCCGATGGAAGACGCATCCCCGACGTGGTCCGCGCGCTGGAGGCGGAGAACATCGGCGTGGCGCAGCCGAACTACGTCTTTACGCTACAGCGAGAAACGCGTTCGGCAGCCCGACCGGCGAGCGCCGATGCCAACCAATATGTCCTGAGCAAGCTGCGATTGGCAGAGGTTCATCGGGTGGCGACCGGCAGCAATGTGGTGGTCGCCGTGATCGATTCGGAGATCGACGCCAAGCACCCCGACCTCGACGGCGCTGTCGTCGAGCGGTTCGATGCCGTCGGCCGTCGGGGGCAGCCGCATGCGCATGGGACCGGAATGGCGGGTGCGATCGCAGCCCGTCGCCAGCTGACCGGGGTCGCCCCGGGTGCCAGGATCCTCGCCATCCATGCCTTCAGCCCCGAGGCCAAGGAAGCGCCGCAAGCGACCACCAGACACATTCTGGGCGGGCTCGAATGGGCTATCAAGAAGGGCGCCCGCGTCATCAATATGAGCTTCGCCGGGCCATATGATCCCATGCTGCAGCTGGCGATGAAGCAGGCGCACGACAAAGGTGTGGTGCTGATCGCAGCCGCCGGAAATATGGGCCCGAGCTCTCCGCCGCTGTTTCCGGCGGCTGATCCGCATGTGATCGCGGTGACTGCGACCGACCAGAGCGACAAGCTTTTCATCCATGCCAATCAAGGGGCTCACGTTGCGGTGTCCGCTCCGGGCGTCGATATTCTGGAGCCCGCGCCGAATGCCGGCTACCAGCTCACGACAGGTACTTCCGTTGCTGCTGCGCATGTGAGCGGTATCGCAGCGCTGCTCATCGAGCGCGATCCGTCGCTGGGTCCGGCCGCCATCCATGAAATTCTGACCTCGAGCGCAAAGAATGTCGGATCGCAGGGCCGTGACGACAGGTTCGGCTGGGGCCTGGTCGATCCCTCCCGAGCCCTGCTCGAGGTGGATGCCAAGATCGCTCAGGACCGCGGGGGAGCTCCGGCCAAGCCTGCCGTCTCGAAGCCGGGTCCGGTGTCCTCGCGTTAACTCCGATCGGATTGCTGTCTTTGTGGAGACGCAAACGCATTTACGAAGTCTTAACCTAAATGGCTCCATTGCGGACAATTAACGACCAATTTTAAAAACCGCTTAATCGAAGGAGTCGCTATTTGCGCAGGGACGCAAAACGGATCGAGGTCATGACGGTCGAGGAATTCCGAAAACGTGCTTCGGACTGCCTGCGCTGGGCCCAGGAAGCGGCCAACGAGCGTACCAGGGCCTTGTGGCTGAGCATGGCGCAGATCTGGCTCAATCGCGCGGAAAGCGCCGGCCGGGCGGCCGCGAACGCTTCTTCGGCCCGCGAACGCGCATCTTTCCGAACATTGGCTCGGTAGACGGCTTTCAACTCATCAGGCGGTCCGTTCGCAGATCGGTGATGAAGCTGTGCGCCGGCGCATGCGCGATGAAGAGCGGCAGGCGTGCGGCTTGCGCCGCGCTCTGGGGCGTGACCCCGCACGCCCAGAACACCGGCACCAGGCCCGTCGGCAAGGCCGGCACTCGACCGCCGAACAGCGGCGCCTCGAGATCAGCTCCGATCGCCGCCGGGTCGCCGAGATGAAGCGGAGCGCCGTGGTTGAATGGAAAGCGCGCGGTGAGCTGCGTCGCGATGATCGCCTGCCCGGCGGTGAGCCAGCGCATGGTGACGATCATGTTTCCACCGAACGGACCGGCCGGTGCGGTCGGCAGCCGTGAGCGCAATACCCAGCGGTGCTGCTGCGTGGGCACGCCGGCTCGCTCGAGCGGTCCGTCCAGGCTGATGCCCGAGCCGATCAGGAAAGCAACGAGGTCCTCGCGCCAGAGATCGCTGATTTCGATGCGATCATCCTGTCGCACGCCGTCGCGGAAAACGGCATAGCGGGCGCAATCAGTGCGCAGGTCCGCGTTCGGTGCGAGCTGGTCCGGCACCGGTCGGCCCGGATCGGTCACTTCCAGCACCGGGCAGGCGCGTTGGTTGCGCTGGCAGTAGAGCAGGAAGTGGAAGGCGTGGGCCTGCGGCAGAATGGCGAGATTGCACTGCACGAAGCCGTGCGCCAGCCCACGGCTGGTCCCGGTGATCCGCCCGGCACGGATCTCGCGGCGGATGCGTTGCGGCTCGAGCAAGCTTTCGGCATTCATCCGCCCCGAGTTGTCATTCACGTCCGATGGCTCCATCATTGCTGAGACTACCGGCGTATTCCTCGAGGGTCCGAACATGATTATCGACACGCATGTCCATGTCTGCAGCTTTCCTTCGTTCCGTGACCTCAGCCAGCATATCAAGACGACGGAAGACCTGATCGCATTTCGCACGCGCTATCCCGATCTCTACCGCTGCAGCCTGACCGAGGAGCCGGTCGATAATTCCGATGCCCTTGTCGCAGACATGGACAAGAACGGGATCGCTCTCGCGCTGGTTCAGGCGCGGCCCGGCCACGTCTCGAATGATCTGGTCGCACAAGCGGCGGCGCGGCACCCGGATCGGCTGATGGCACTGGCCCGCGTCGGACACGACCAGGAGGCGGCAGGCTATCATGACGATCCTGCCCCGACCCGGAATTGGGCACCGGGAGAGATCGATCGCTGCCTCACGACGCTCAGAATGAAAGGGGTCGGCGAAATTTTCATCCGTTCGCTGACCGACGAGATACATCCGGAGAAGATCGCAAGGCATCTCGACGGATTGATGGAGGTCGTCGCCAGTCACGGGGTGCCGATTCAGTTTCCGACTGCCTGGTCGCAGTTTCCAGGCGGCTTGTTCTACGGCGATCCGCTCTGGGTCGACGAAGTCGCCTTGCGACATCCGACCGTCCCTATCATCCTGACCAAGATGGGACGCAGCATCGGCCGCTACTTCGACAGCGCCCTGACGGTCGCCATGCGCAACGTCAACGTCTACTTCGACGTCGTCGGCACGAACTCCCGAGCACTTGCGTATTGCGGTCGACAAGATCGGCGCGCACCGCATCTTCTTCGGCACCGATTGGTCGGCGACGTGGCGTTGGATCAGCGTTCCGACCACGCTGCACAAGCTGCGGTTGAAAGTGATCGATGACGCAAAGCTCACCGACGCGCAACGGCAGCTGATTCTCTGGGACAATGCCGTCGAGGTCTTCAAGCTCGAGCAGCAAGCCGATCGTGCCAAGTCGATGCCTCGGAGCGCGGCGGAATGAGCGGATCACGTTGCAAGGAGAGCAAGATGCAAGACATCGTCGGGCCCATGCTCCGCGCGAGCAGCTCGATTGCCGGGTGGCTTCTGTGCGGGATGATGCTCTATATCGCCGCGGCTCCCGCACATGCGCAGACCGCCGGATTTCCGTCTCGCCAGATGCAAATCGTCGTGCCGTTCCCGGCCGGCGGGTCCGCGGATTATTTCGCCCGCGCCGTCGCCAACAAGCTCGGCCCAATGACTCGGTCATCCGGTCGTCATCGACAACAAGGCCGGCGCGAGCGGCATGATCGGCGCTCGCGCCGTCATCAACTCGCCGCCCGACGGTCATACGCTGCTCGTTTCTTCAGTGGCATCGGTGACCATCCCGCCTGCGATGGCCGAGCCGCCGGCGTTCGATGCGCTCAAGGACCTCGCGCCGGTGACCGGAATCGGGATGGTTCCGGCAGTGCTGGTGATCAAGCCCTCACTCGGGATCAGGACATTCGCCGATTTTCTGAACTATGCCAAAGCCAATCCCGGCAAGATCAATCTTGCCTCGTCCGGCACCGGCACGATCTCTCATCTGACCGCCGAATTGCTGATGCGCGAAACCGGCATCCGGGTTCTGCATGTTCCTTACCGGGGCGCCCCGCCGGCGGTGAACGACCTGCTCGGCGGGCATGCCGACATCATGTTTTCCGATGCGCCGTTCTTCCTGTCTCACATCGCCGCGGGGAAAGCTCGTGCCATTGGCGGTTGGGACGCCGCAAAGAGCGCCGTCGCTGCCGGATATTCCGACCACGGCGGAGCTCGGTTACCCCGCCATCGTCGCATCGAACACGTATAGCTTGTTCGCCCCGGGCAACACGCCGTCCGAGATCGTCGCCAGGCTCAATCAACTCGTGCGCACCGTGCTGCGCGACCCGGAGGTGCGGGACGCCTTTGCGACACAGGAAGCGATCCCGGCCGGCGACAGCCCGGAACGTTTCGCGGCCTTCATTCGCGCAGAGGCAAGTCTCTGGGTTCCGATCGCCAAGGCAGCCGGGGTGAAAGCCAACTGAGTTGGTCATCCCTTGAAATTGGAAATGTCCTTTTTAGATTGTCGATCAGTCGTGCCGGAATCCAATCGGGCAGGCGATGGGTTCCGATAGTTGCATCAGCAGAGTTCCGGATAATTGCACGAGGAGCAGCATGGACAGTGAGGGGGCAACCGTCGCCCAAACCCATCCGTTTCAGGCGGAAGTCGCCGAGCTCCTTCGGCTCATGGTGCACTCGGTCTATTCCGAGTCCGACGTCTTCCTGCGCGAGCTGATCTCCAATGCTTCGGATGCCTGTGACAAGCTCCGCTACGATGCCATAGCAAAGCCGGAGCTGATGGCAGATGGTCAACCGCTCGCGATCCGCATCGTCTCCAACTCCGAAGCCAATACCTTGACGATCGCCGATACCGGGATCGGCATGGACCGGCAGGAGCTCGTCGACAACCTCGGAACCGTAGCCCGGTCGGGCACCCGGGCATTTCTGAGCCGTCTGTCCGAGGCCAAGGACGGGGCCGGATTGCTCGGCCAGTTCGGTGTCGGCTTCTATTCGGCATTCATCGTCGCCGACGAAATTGTGGTCACCAGCCGCCGGGCGGGATCCGGCGACGCCTGGGTCTGGCGCTCCTCCGGCGGTGCCGGCTTCGAGATCGCGCCTGCGAGCGAGCAGGACGGCCAACGCGTGGTCCGCGGCACCGAGGTCGTTCTGCACCTGAAGCCCGACGCCAAGCGCTACCTCGAGGCGCACGAGATCGAGCGCGTGGTCAAGACCTATTCCGATCACATCCTGTTCCCGATCGAGTTGACGGCTGCAGCGGCGGAGCCGCGCCAGATCAATGCAGCGAGCGCGCTCTGGCACCGCCCGAAATCGGAGCTCCAAGCCGACGACTACGCACATGCCTATCGCGCCCTCGGGGGGGCCTTCGACGATCCCGCGATGACGGTCCACTACAAGGCGGAGGGACGCCAATCATACGTCGTGCTTCTGTTCGTGCCGTCGCGGGAGCCATTCGATCTGTTCGATCCGGCGCGCAAGGGAAGGGTCAAGCTCTATGTCCGCCGCGTTTACATAACCGATGAGGCCGCGCTGCTTCCCGGTTACCTGCGTTTCGTGCGCGGCGTCGTCGACAGCGAGGATCTGCCGCTCAACATCTCGCGCGAGATGTTGCAGAACAATCCGCAATTGCCACCGATCAGGAAGGCGATCAGCGGACGTATCCTCACCGAGCTGGAGAGCCTCGCGGGCAAGGACGAAGAATCGTTCGGCAAGATCTGGACGGTGTTCGGCAAGGTCCTCAAAGAGGGGATCTATGAAGACCAGGAACGGCGAGACCAGCTCCTCGCTCTGAGCCGCTTCACCACCACCGCAGGCGAAATGCGTTCGCTCGAGCAATACGTCGCGGACCTCAAGCCGAACCAGACCGAGATCTATTACCTGGTGGGTGAGAATGCCGAGCGCGTCAAGGCAAATCCGAAGCTCGAAGCGGCCCGTGCGCGCGGCGTCGAGGTCCTGCTCCTGACCGATCCCGTCGATGCGTTCTGGACGTCCACACCGCTTGGGTTCAATGGAAAGCCATTCCGGTCGTTGAGCCAGGGCGACGTCGACTTCGCGTTGCTGCCGCCGCTGGAGCAAGGCAGCGACGCCGAGCAAGGCTCCGGAATCGCGGAGGAGACGACGACCATCGCGGCGGTGAAGGACGCCCTTGGCGAGCGTGTTTCGGACGTGCGCTCCTCCAAGCGGCTGACCGACAGTGCCGCCTGCCTCGTGGCGGCGAGCCTGGGCTTCGACCGCCAGCTCGAGCGGATGCTCGCCAGCCACAACCGCGGCGCCGGCGCCAAACCGATCCTCGAGCTCAATATGCGCCACCCGTTGCTGAAGATCCTTTCGCAGGCAAAGGAGGCCGCCCGCGACGAGGACTTCGCCGACATTGCATTGCTGCTGTTCGAGCAGGCGCAAATTCTCGATGGTGAGGTGCCGAATGATCCCGCGCAGTTCGCAGCACGGCTGAACCGGCTGGTGGTCCGGGGACAGCTCGGCTGAGCCAATGCAATCGATAAACTCGTAAGCTTGCAGTTTCTGGCGCGGCGCACTACCGTTCGTCCGCTGTCGAATTCCTTCGTGAAACCTATCCATGAACGGGCGAGCAACGGCGCTGATCGGTCAGCCGGTCGATCGGGCGGAGGACCTTCGTTTCCTCACTGGCGCCGGCAAGTACGTCGACGACTTGAAGCGCGACGGCATGCTGCATGCCGTGCTCCTGCGCAGCGGCGTGGCGCATGGCCGCATCAGGGCGCTCGATGCCTCGGCGGCACTTGCGATGAAGGGCGTGCATGGCGTGATCACGGCAGCCGAGATCGGCGAACAGGTGCCGGTGATCCCGCTGCGGCTCGCGAACCTGCCCGAGTTCAAGGCGTATCTGCAGCCGGTGATCGCCAGGGAAAAGGTACGCTATGTGGGCGAGCCGCTGGCGGTGGTGGTCGCAGAGAGCCAGCCGCTCGCGGAGGACGCGCTCGAAGCGATCGAGGTCGAGATCGAGAGCTTGCCGGCACTGCCGGACCGCAATGCCGCGGCGCGCGGCAGCTCGCTGCTGTTCGACGCGACCGGCAGCAACTGCGCCGTACGCTATGGCGTGTCGTTCGGCGATGCCGATGCTGCATTCGGCAAGGCGCAGTATACCCGCCGGGAGAGCTTTCGCTGTCACCGCCTGACCGGGGTGCCGCTGGAGACCCGCGGCCTGATCGCGGAATGGGATGCGGCGCACACGAGGCTGGTGGTTTTCGGTGCCAGCAAGGTGCTGTTCTTCAACCGGCGCGTGCTGGCGCCCATGCTCGGGCTCGCCGAGAACGCCATCGAGATGATCGAAACCGATGTGGGCGGCGGCTTCGGAGTGCGCGGCGAGTTCTATCCCGAGGACTTCCTGATTCCCTTTGCCGCTCGTCATGTCGGCCGCCCGGTCAAATGGATCGAGGATCGGCGCGAGCACCTGATGGCAACCAATCACTCGCGCGAGGTCGACTGCGATCTCGAGATCGCATGCACGCGCGACGGCGTCATTCTCGGGCTGCGCGGTCATATCTACGGCGACATGGGCGCCTATATCCGCACCAATGGCGGCGTCGTGCCGGCGAAAGCGGCGCAGTTCCTGCCCGGTCCGTATCGCATCCGCGACGTCGCCATCACCGTCGAGGCGCTGATGACCAGCAAGACACCGGTCGGCACGCTGCGCGGGCCGGGCCGGTTCGAGGCGAACTTCTTCCGCGAGCGGCTGATCGACATGGCGGCGCGCGATCTCGGCCTCGATCCGATGGAATTGCGCCGCAGGAACCTGATCACCGAGGCCGAGCTGCCGTTCGCAACCGGCAAGCTGGTGCCTTACGAGGGCGAGACCGAGCTCGATACCGGCGACTATCACGCGACCTTCGAGCGGGTGCTGCGCGAGATCGGCTGGGCCGAGAAGCGCTCGCTGCAGGGGCAACTGGTCGAAGGTCGCTACCACGGCCTCGCCGCCGTGCCTTTCGTGGAAAGCAGCGGCTCGGGCAAGGAGAATGCGCGCCTTTCCATCGAGCGCGATGGCTCGGTGACGGTTTATGTCGGATCATCGGTGCTGGGCCAGGGGCTCGAAACGACGCTCGCCCAGGTCGCCGCCGAAACCCTGAAGCTGCCATTCGACCGGGTGCGGATCCTGCATGGCTCGACGACCTATCTGCGCGAGGGGTTCGGTACCTTCGCGTCGCGCTCGATGGTGGTGGGCGGTTCGGCGGTGATGGACGGCTGCAACAATCTGCTTGCCGCGATCCATGCCGCTGCAACCGAGCGGCTTCGGCTTCCCGAACGAGGAAATCGTGATCGCGGACGGCATGGTCAGCGCCGGGGATAAACGCGCCAGCTTCGCGGATTTCGCGGGCCTCGAGGCGGAAGGCAGCTTCGCCACCACCATCCGCACCTACAGCTACGGCGCTCATGCCTGCCATGTTGCAGTCGACGCTCGCACCGGAGAGGTCGAGATTCTCGATTATGTCGCGATCGAGGATGTCGGACGTGCAATCAATCCGCAGATCGTGCACGGCCAGGCCATCGGAGCATTGGTCCAAGGGCTGGGCGGCGTTTTTCTCGATCAGCTCATCTATGATGCCGAGGCACAGATACTCAACACGTCTCTGGCCGACTATCTGGTCCCGGTGGCGTCCGATTTTCCCAATGTACGCGCGATCACGATGGAGCTGCGGCGCTCCAGGACCAACCCGCTCGGGGCGAAGGGAGCGGGCGAGGGCGGCATGGTGGCGGTGGCGGCAACCGCCGCCAACGCGGTCGCCGCGGCGCTCGCGCCGCTCGGCGTGCAGGTGCGCGAGCTGCCGCTGTCGCCCGCGCAGCTCTGGAAGCTGGTCAATGGCGATGCCGGCGAGCCGGCACATTCAACGGAGAGTAGTGAATGAGACGACTTCCTCTCGCTCTCGCGGCGCTTGCCGCAGTGGCGCAATGGCATGGCGCGGCGGCACAGGAGGCCGCTTACCCCAGCCGGCTCATCAAGCTGATCGTGCCTTTCGCCCCCGGGGGGAACACCGACGTGGTCGGCCGGGTGACTGCCAACTACATGCAGAAGGCGCTCAAAGCGAATGTCGTGGTGGAGAACCGCGCCGGTGCGGGCGGTATCAACGGCACGGATGCGGTCGCCAAGGCGGCGCCGGACGGCTATACGCTATGCGTCTGCGGCATCGGACCGATCACGGTCGCGCCTTCGACGGAAAAGCTTCCTTACGATCCGCTCAAGGACCTTGCCCCGATCAGCTTGATCAACACCAATCCGCTGATCCTGATCGTCAATCCCAAGGTCGAGGCGCAGACCGCGGCCGAGCTCGCGGCTCTGAGCAAGCGACTGCCCGAAGGGCTGAGCTACGGCACCGTCGGCGCCGGCGGCCTCATGCAATTCGCCGCCGAGATCTTCCGCGTCAAGACCGGATCCAAGTTCACCTCTGTGCCCTATCGGGGCGGCGCCTTGGCGACCGGTGCTGTCGTAACGGGCGAAGTGCAACTTGCATTCTCCAACATGTCGGACGCCATGGGCCAGCTCGCGGCCAACACCGTGCGCCCGCTCGCGATCACCACTGCCAGGCGCAGCCCGCACACTCCCGACATACCGACGCTGATGGAGCTGGGGCTGGTCGACTATCCCGTCGAATCCTGGAATGCGCTGTTCGCGCCTGCCGGCACGCCGCCGCCGATCATCGATCGTCTCGCCGAAGTGATGGCGCAGATGGCGAACGATGACGAGGTTCGCAAGCGGATGACCGATTTCGGCTCGATCGCGGTGGCCAGCTCTCCGAAGGAGTTTGCCCAGCATGCTGCGCGAGGAAACCGAGCTCTGGGCGAAGGCGCTGAGTGCGATCGGGCTCAAGAAGTGAGCGCAACAGGCTCACGGGCCGTCATGATCGGAAGGAACTGGGCATAGCGATGAGCGCGGAATCCGGGCTTCGGCAAGTGGCCGAAGGAGTCTACGCCTGGATCGGCGATGGTGGCGATTCCAATGCCGGCGCGATCGAGACTCCGGACGGGATTTTGGCGATCGACGCGCAACAGAACGAGCGGCTGGCGCGCCGGTTCTCGTCAGCCTTGCGCGAACGGATTGCAAAGCCGCTTCGAACTCCTGATCAATACGCACTATCATGCCGACCACATCGCCGGAAATTCGATTGTTTCCGGCGAAGCCCCGATCCTCGCCCACGACAAGACGCTCGCCAGATTGAAGGCGCTGCTGGGTCCGGCCCGGTCTGGATCTTGGACCGTCACCGACGTTGCGACCAAGGCCGCGCTTTTTTATGGCGAGAATATCCAGCAGCTCGTTCCCGCCAGCGATCCGGCGTGGCGATTCTTCGAGTCCCGCTTCGCTCCGGTCGAGTACCATACCCTCCTGATAAAGCCGCCGAGCGAAACCTTTGCCGACCGATACGCCTTTCATCTGCCCTCTGACACCGTGAGGCTGGAGTACTGCGGACCCGCGCATTGCGACGGGGACATATTCATCCTTGTCGAAAACAAGAGAGTAGTGTTCCTCGGCGACCTCTTCTTCCACGGGCGTTTCCCATGGCTCGGCGATTGCGACCTCGACGGCTGGATCAGGACCTTGGAAAGGGTTTTGACTCTGGACGTCGATACGGTCGTGCCGGGTCACGGCGCACCCACTACCTTGAAAGAGCTCGCATCGTTCCGCGACCTGCTGCAGGACATCCGCACCGCGGTTGCTCGAGCCATCAGCTCCGGCGCATCGGAAGACGCAGCCGTCCGCGAAGTGACGCTGCCGCGGTACGCCGGGCTGCCGCGCTACGCACAATGGCTGCCGTTCAATATCCGAGCCGCCTATCGCTACCTCCGGAAGTGCTGATGGCCACTAACTTGATATCCCATTGGCGGAGCATGACGGCGCAGAGGGTCTGAGTTAGCGCCCATGGGATCAAGGGACGCCCAATGCTGCGCCGAATTGATCGAACATGGACTGAACGATCTTGACGAAAAGGAAGTGCAATGGCCGACAAGGTGAAGCCCTTCGTTGTCGCGCTCGAGGAGCACTATTGGGATCAGGAGTTGCTCACGCACTTCGGCGGCCGCGATGCCAAACGCATCTCTGCTGTGCAGGAGCGCCTCGAGGACCTCGGCGCGTTGCGGCTCGCGGAGATGGATGAGGCCGGCATCGACCTGCAGGTGCTGTCGCATGGCGCCCCCGGCGCGCAAAAGCTCGATGCCGATATCGCCGCGCGCCTGGCTGGGGAGACCAATGACAGGCTGCACCAGGTCATCCAGGCCCATCCCAAGCGGTTCGCCGGTTTTGCCACGCTGCCTACGCCGGATCCGAAAGCCGCTGCCGACGAGCTGGAGCGCACCGTCACGAAGCACGGCTTCAAGGGCGCCATGGTGCACGGGCTCACCAGCGGCCGCCTATTCCTCGACGACAAGCGGTTCTGGCCGATCTTCGAGCGTGCGCAGGCGCTCGACGTGCCGCTCTATCTGCACCCGGCGTTTCCGCACCCGGCGGTGATCGACGCCTACTACCAGGATTACGCAACGCAACATCCGGAGCTGCTCGGGCCGGCGCTGGGCTTCACCGTCGAGACCAAGACCCAGGCGATCCGGCTCATCGTGAGCAGGGTCTTCGACGCCTATCCACGCCTCAAGATCATCCTCGGCCATCTCGGCGAGACGCTGCCGTTCGTGCTCTGGCGAATTGATCAGGCGCTGTCGCGTCCCGGAAATGCCGGCCTGGCATTCAAGGACATCTTTCGCGAGCACTTCTATCTCACCACCAGCGGAAATTTTTCCGACTCGGCGCTTCTGTGCTCGATCATGGAGCTCGGGGTCGACCGCATCATGTTCTCGGTGGATTGGCCATTCGTCTCCAACGTGGACGGCATGAACTGGATGAAGAAGGTCTCCTTGTGTGCGGAAGACAAGGAGAAGATCCTCGGCGGCAATGCCAGGCGGCTGCTGCGTCTTTGAAGCCGTTGCGCGGCCTCGCACCCTCCATTCCGCATTGCCACCGACCTTGCGGCCGATCTCGGGGCTGGATATATTACTGGATATAATCGCGGAGGACGGTTATGAGCAACAAGGCTCAGAAACGCGCGATCAAGAACTATCGGAATCGCCTTCACAAGCGCGGGATGGCCCGATTCGAAGTTCTGGGGCTCCACGCCGACCGCGACCTGATCCGGTCGCTCGCGCGACGCCTGGCGGAGGCCGGGCCAGACGCCTCACGACTCCGCTCCGCCGTCAGTCGAACACTTGGTGGTGAGCCACCCAGGAAGGGTGGCATTCTCGAGGCACTTCGCCGCTCGCCTCTGGTCGGTGCCGATATCGCTCCCGCTCGTCGTTTTGAACCCGGTCGCAAGGTCGAGCTGTGAGCCGTTATCTCCTCGACACCAACATCATCAGCAACGTCACCAAGCCGGCTCCTTCGGAATTGCTCATGGCTTGGATGGCGGAACAAATCGACGAGAATCTATTCATCGCTTCGCTCACCGTCGCCGAAATCCGGCGCGGCGTATTAGAGAATCCGGCCGGCCGGAAGCGCGACCAGCTCGACGCTTGGTTTTCGGGCCCGGAAGGCCCCTCGGCGCTCTTTGCCGGACGTGTGCTACCATTCGACGAGCGCGCGGGCCTGATTTGGGCCCGGCTGATGGCTGAGGGAACCGCGAAGGGAAGGCCTCGCAGCGCTCTCGATACAATTATCGCAGCAGTCGCCGAGGCCAACGACTGCATCGTCGTCACGGATAACGAGAAGGACTTTGCCGACATCGAGATCGTCAATCCCCTTCGAGAGGCGATCTGATGAAGATGCAGGCTGCGGCAATCGCCGTTGACCGCCATGCAAAATCCGACCTACCTTTTCGTCGGCGGTCGCAATGTTGCGGCCCGAGCGGAGGTCGAATGTCAGCAGGCAATGGTGTGAAAGTGGTCGGTTATCTCGATTGTCCCGGCGGCGGCCAGGTGGTCGTGCGAGACAACATTGCCTATGTCGGCCACGTCCTCCCGCCCGATGGAACGAGCATCATCGACGTCAGCGACCCCGCAAAACCGCGGCAGCTCGCCGAGATCAAGGTTCCGGATGGAACGCTTTCCCACAAGGTGCGTGCGCAGAATGGGGTCATGCTGGTCAATCGTGAGATATATCCGATCGGCAGAAAGGACCCCGATTTCCGCGGCGGACTGGAAGTCTACGACGTGAGCAAGCCTTCGGCGCCGCGTCACATCGCGACCTACCAGGCGCGCGGCATGCATCGTTTCACATTCGATGGGCGCTACGTTTATGGATCGCCGGAAATCGACGGTTATCTCGGCAACATCGTCGGCATCATCGACTTCAAGGATCCCGCACGCCCGGAAGAAGTGGGGCGCTGGTGGATGCCGGGGCAGTGGACGGCGGGCGGCGAAACGCCGACCTGGGAAGGGACCGACCATCGCTGTCATCACCCCATGCGGGTCGGCGATCGGCTCTATGTGAGCTACTGGCACGGCGGCTTCGTGATCCTCGACATCTCGGACATGAGCAAGCCCAAATTCGTTTCGGGCCTCGACTGGAGTCCACCCTTCCCGTGGCCGACCCACACCGCTCTGCGCGTGCCGTTTCCGCTCCGCGGACGCCAGGTCATGCTGGTGGCGGACGAGGACGTCGTGCGACTTGGGCCCGGGGACGCCGCCTTCTTTCCTCTGGTTCGTGGATATCACCGACGAAACACGGCCGATCCCGTTCGCCAGCTTCCAGGTGGCCGAAGAGGACGGCACGCCGAAACCCGAATACACCGGCTTGCATCAATTCTGTGAAGACATCCGCAGCACGGAGATTCCGATCGCCTGGTTCTCACACGGGCTCAAGATCATCGACATCGCCAATCCGCACGCTGCGCGCGAGGTCGCCTCGTTCATGCCGCCGGTGCCGCCGGGGGCCAAACGCGTCCAGAGCAATGATGTCTGCTTCGATGACCGCGGGCTCATCTACCTGATCGACCGCAGGCGCGGCCTTCACATCCTGGAACGCAATTGACCCGCTCGCTCCGCGCCCTGCGCAATCAACCCAAATCGGATCGCCAATGAATCTCGTCATCCGCAATGCTCGCATCCGCGGCCAGGAACAGCTCGTCGACATCGGGATCGAAGGAGAAAAGATCCGGAACGTGGGCGCGAAGCTTGCCGGGAAAGGGCGGCAGGAGCTGGATGCGGCCGGCAGCCTCGTCCTCCCGGGATTGTTCAATCTGCACTTCCACGCCGACAAGTGCCTGCTCGGCGAGGTGATGCGGCCGAACGTGTCCGGAACGCTGCCGGAAGCGATCGAGATCACCAACGATTTCAAGCGCAAGTACGATCCCAAGGAGGTTGCCGCACGCACGCTCCGCGCCCTCGAGACCGGAGTGAAGAACGGCACGACATTCTTCCGTCTGTTCGCCGACGTCGGCACCATCGGCGGCCTCGCGGGAGCGCGAGGACTGCTGCTGGCGCGCGAGCAGTTTCAGAGATACTGCGCAAATCCAGGTGGTGGCTTTCCCGCAGGAAGGCATCGTCCGCGACCCCGGAGCCGCAGAGCTGATGGATGAAGCGATCAAGGAAGGCTGCGACATCGTCGGCGGCCTGCCCTGGTACGAGTACACCGACGAGGAAGCGCGCCAGCACATCGACATCTGCTTCGACCTCGCCAAGCGGCACGATCTCGACATTCACATGCTGGTCGACGACACCGACGATGCGAACTCGCGCAGTCTCGAATACCTCGCGCTCAAGACCATGCGGGAGGACTTCCAGGGCCGGGTGACGGCCAGCCATTGCGGAGCGATGGCCGGCTACAACGACGTCTATGCCGCCAAGGTCATCGACATGGTGGCGACCGCCGGCATCACCATCTCGGTCAACGCCCATATCAACCTGGTCTGCTCGGCGCGCCTCGATCGCGAGCCCAAGCGGCGCGGCATCGCGCGGGTCAAGGAGCTCCTGGCCCGCGGCGTCAACGTCATAACGTCGCAGGACGACGTCAACGATCCGTACTATCCGTTCGGCAAGCCCGACCCGCTCGAATGCGCGCCTGATGATGGCGCACGTCGCGCAGCTGACGCTGCCGCACGAGCTGGAGCAGGTGATGGACATGATCACGGTCAACAGTGCGCGAGCGGCCCGCCTGACCGATTACGGAATCGCGCCCGGCTGCCGTGCCGACCTGGTGGTCGTCGACGCCTCCTCGGTGCATGAAGCGCTTCGGCTGCAGCCGGTGCGCAGGCACGTCATCAAGGACGGACGCGAGGTCGCGCGCGCGACCGTCTCGCACGAATTGCTGGCCTCCGAGCAGCCATGAGCGCCGAGCTCGCGGCTGCGACACCGGCTGTCGATCCAGGAGGTCCTCCCTTCGTCCGAATTCGCAACGTCGACAAGACATATGCTGCGCGCGGCGCGGGCCTGAAGGCGGTCGATGGCCTGTCGCTGGATCTTGCGACCGGAGAATTCCTCTCCGTTGTCGGTCCATCGGGCTGCGGCAAAAGCACGCTGATGATGATGGTGGCCGGGCTGGTGCCGGTCACCGCCGGCGAAATCATCATTCGCGGCCAGCGAATTACCGATCCCTATACCGACGTCGGCGTGATCTTCCAACGCGATGCGCTGCTGGAATGGCGCACGGTGCTCAACAACGTGCTGCTCCAGATCGACATCAGGCGCCTGGACCGGCGTCGATACGATCAGGTCGCGCGCGACCTTTTGGCGCGCGCCGGCATCGGCGGCTTCGAGACGTACTATCCTTGGGAGTTGTCAGGCGGAATGCGGCAGCGCGTGTCCCTGTGCCGCGCCCTTGTCCATGACCCGGCGCTGCTTCTGATGGACGAGCCGTTCGGCGCACTGGACGCGCTCACGCGTGAGCAGATGAACCTGGATCTGCAGCGACTTTGGCTCGAGAACCGCAAGACCATGCTGTTCATCACCCACAGCATCTCGGAAGCCGTCTTTCTCGCCGACCGGGTCATTGTGATGACCCCGCGGCCGGGACGTATCGCGGCCGAGCTGCACATCGAGCTGCCGCGGCCGCGGCGGCTCTCGGTTCGCGAGACCCCCGCCTTTGGGCGCTACGTCGCCCAAATCCGCGAGCGATTCCAGGAATTCGGAATCCTGCAGGAGACTTGAAAACGGTGACCACCCAAATCCCGCCTGCGCCAGCCGATAGGATTGCAGCGCCCGGTACCCCCGTGAGCTCCTACGTCTATCCGACGCTCACCGCGCTGGCGCTGTTCGCCCTCTGGGAGGCGGTGGCGCGGCTCGGCGCAATTTCGCCTTTGCTGCTGCCGGCACCGAGCGAAGTGCTGCTCACGACCGTGAAGGATTTCCCATTGTTGTATCAGATGAGCATCGTCACCGCGGCCGAATTCCTGCTCGGGTTCGGACTGAGCGTCGCCGTCGGTCTGCCGGTAGGGGCGCTCATCGTCTACTCGCGGCCGGTCGAGCTTTCGATCTATCCGTTGCTGGTGGCGTTTCAGACCATGCCGAAGGCAGCCATCGCACCGATCTTCGTGGTCTGGCTCGGGACCGGGATCACCTCCAAGGTCCTGATCGCATTCGCCATCGCTTTCTTCCCCATCGTCATCGACACCGTCGTTGGGCTGCGCGCCGCACAGATCGAGACGATCCATCTCGTGCGATCGATGGGCGCAAACGCGTTCCAGGTCTTTTGGTACGTGCGCTTTCCCAACGCGCTCCCGGCTATCTTCGGCGGCCTCAAGGTCGCGAGCACGCTGGCGGTGGTCGGGGCCATCGTCGGCGAATTCGTCAGCGCGGATCGAGGCCTGGGCTACCTCGTCCTGGTCGCCAACGGGGAGCTCAACACACGGCTCGTGTTCGCGTGCGTCCTGGTGCTGACCGTGCTCGGCATGGCATTCTACTTCCTGCTCGAGGCGCTCGAGAAAATCGTGGTGCGTTGGCATGTCTCGTCGCGGCAGATGGAGCTGGCGACCGGCGGCGGATAGCGACAAGATGCGGCATTATCCAAAGGGAGACCGGAAAATGAGCAGGAAAACGGATTTACTGATGTCGCGACGCGGACTGCTGGCTCGGGGCGCCGGGCTCGGCGCCGTTCTGGTCGCGGGGTCGAGAACGAGGCCAGCGATCGCGGCCACCGAGAAGATCAATTTCCAGTTGGACTGGATCGCCTACGGGCGGCACGCGCCGTATTACACGGCGCTCGACAAGGGGTTCTACAGCAAGCGCGGCTTGGACGTCAGCATCGCCCAGGGACGCGGCACGCTGCAGGGCATCCGCACCCTGGTGGCCGGCCAGTCGCAGTTCATCTTCCAGGACATCGGCGTGATGCTGAGCGTGCGGGCAAAGGAAGACGCGCGCATCAAGGCGCTCGCCTGCATGTACCAGCGCACGCCTCACACGCTGTTCTACATGAAGAACAAGGGCATTGCGAAGCCGAAGGATCTCGAAGGCAAGACCATCGCCTTCTCGCCCGGCGACTCGCCGCGGCTGATGTTTCCGGCTTTCGCCAAGGCGAACGGCATCGACGAATCGAAAGTGAAATGGCTGTCGGTCGACCCCAATTCCAAGAATGCGGTGCTGCTGAACGGAAACGTCGACGGGATGGTGACCTATGTCTTTACGCTGCCCGTGCTGCAAAAGGCGGCCAAGGCGGGCGACGAGGTCGGCACCTTCGTATACTCGGACTGGGGAGCGGACTTCTATTCCAACGGCATCGGTGCGCTGGAGGATTACATCAAGGCGAAGCCCGACGTTACCAGGAATTTCGTCCAGGCGACGATGGAAGGCGTGGCGTTTACGCTGGCGAATCCCAAGGAAGCAGTTTCGATCCTGAAGAAGCATCAGCCTCAGCTCGACGAGGAAGTGGCGCTCAAGGAAGTCGAGATCCTGCGCAATCTGATCTCGTCGGAGTCTTCCAAGAAGCAGCTCGGCAGCATGACGCGCGAAATGATGGATGCCACGCAGGACCTCATGGCCAGATACCTGGACCTCGGCAGGCGCATTCCGGCTGATGAGGCGTTCACCAACGAGTTCCTGGCGTAGCGGAATTGGCCCATGACGAGCGGCAGCAGCGCAGGCGGTTTCGACCTGGTGGTACGCCATGGCATGCTCGTCATCCCCGGCATCGGATCGGTATCCGCCGATGTCGGAATAACCGGCGGCCGGATCGTGGCGCTCGGCGAGGAATTGTCCGGACCGGCGAGGGAAACCCTGGATGCACGGGGCAAGGTCGTGCTTCCCGGGATATTCGATCCGCACGTGCATATCGGCAATGAGCGCTCGTTCGAGGAAGAGGCGGAGACCGAAACCCGGGCGGCCGTGCTCGGCGGCGTAACCACCATCGGGATCTTCCTGCGCAGCCTCGAGGACTCCTATTACGATCATCTCCCGGCATTCCGCCGGGCGATGGACGAGCGCAGCTACGTCGACTCGGTGTTTCACCCCCAGCTCTTCACCGAGCAGCAGATCGCGGAGCTGCCGGGCTATGCCGAAAAGTTCGGTATCCGCTCATTCAAGTTCTACATGTCGGGCATGCCCGGCATCGTGAAGTCGGTCACCGACGAGGTCCTGCTTGGAGGGCTTTCGCCAGGTGGCTTCCCTCGGACCGGATGCGATCGCGTGCGTGCACTGCGAGACCGGAGCGTTGATCGATGCGGCGCGCAAAGATCTCAAGCGCCGCAAACCCGAGGGAACGCTGGCCGATTGGGAAGAGGCGCATCCTGCGGAAGCGGAGGCGCTGGCGATCCAGACCGCGGTTTACCTGGCAAAGCTCGCCGGCGCTCATCTCTATGTCGTGCACCTGTCGAGCCGGCAGGGACTCGATGTCGTGCGCGC
This sequence comes from uncultured Alphaproteobacteria bacterium, assembly GCA_963831225.1. Lineage (GTDB taxonomy): Bacteria > Pseudomonadota > Alphaproteobacteria > Rhizobiales > Xanthobacteraceae > VAZQ01. Next base: position 33,343 of record CAWHPT010000023.1, on the reverse strand, counting down.
CTGTCGCCGCGCGGGTGCTCGTTTCACGGTCGAGACCACCAGCCCGTATCTCGGGATTCCAGCGACGACCCGAACGGCTTCCTGGCCAAGATGGTGCCGCCGGTCCGCACCGCGGAGCATGGCGCAGCCCTGTGGGAGGGGCTGCGCGACGGCACCATTCAAACCGTAGGCACCGACAACACCTCGCGCGGACGCAAGTCGAAGCAGCCGCAGGCCGGCCTGCATGGGTCCCGGCCGGGCCTGCCGGTGCTCGGCACGCATCTGCCGGCGTTGCTGCATTTCGGGCGGCTGCGGGGCGTCGCGCTCGAGACACTGGTCGATCGCGCCACCCGCGCCCCCGCCAGGGTCTATGGGATCTATCCGCAAAAGGGGACGATCGCGGTCGGGTCGGACGCAGACCTGGTGGTCGTCGATCTCGACGCCGAGCGTGTCGTTCGCGCCGAGGACCTCCAGGGCTTTTCGGACTTCTCGCCGTTCGAGGGCAAGACGCTCCGGGGATGGCCGGTGGCGACCGTCAAGGGCGGGAAGATCGTGGCGCGCGACGGCAAGATCGTCGGACCGCCGACCGGGCGCTATATTCCGCGGTGGGCTCCAAAGGGACAAGAGCAGCCAAGGAGACACAAATGAGTGTGAACGAGCTCGCGAAGGTCGAAGGCAATATCCTCGAGGACAAGATCGTGCGGCCGGGCGAGCCCTGGGGCCGCCGGCTCAAAAAGGGTGAGCACTTGAGGATCATAGACCTGGAGGGGCAGCAGGCTGTCGACTTTCTCTGCTACAACGCCAGTGACACCCGAGATCGTTACAATGCGGCGAACACCATGAAGCTCGGCGCGAGCATTTATTTGGGAAAAGGAACAAAGCTTTGGTCCGATCGCGCCAAACCGCTCATGACCATCTCGGAGGATACTTGCGGCAAGCACGACACGATCGGCGGCTGCTGCTCCGCGGAGATCAATGAGGTCCGTTACAATGCCAAGAATACGCGAAACTGCCGCGATACATTCGAAGAAGCGCTGTCGGCGTTCGGTCTCGGTCGCGCCGATATCGTGGAGAATGTGAATTTCTTCATGTATGTGCCGGTCGACGGCAACGGGCATATGGCGATCGCGAACGGCATATCGAAGGCGGGCGATTACGTCGACTTGGTCGCGGAAACCGATGTCATATGCGTCATTTCCAACTGTGCGCAACGCAATAACCCGTGCAACGGTTTTAATCCGACACCAATTCGGGTGATCACCTACGGACCGGAAATCTTGACGCATCTCGATCCGCAACATGTCGTCATCGTTCAGCCTGTGCAAGATTCCGAGATTCCGGTCCATCTGATGTACGTCGAGATGATCGATGGGGTGTATTCACCGATCGGACTGCGAAAACCCTCCGGCAGCGGACCCTTTCCGACGGTTCTGTTCGCCTCCGGCAATGGCGGCGGCGGCATGGCGGCGGTGCAGGACTTCACCCGGAACAGAAGCTGGACGCAGGAGCAGTTCCTTGCCGCCGGCTATGCCGTGGCATGGCTGCGCTACCGTGCAGAGGTGGATTACGCCTATGACCGGGTCGGAAAGCTGATCGAGGACAGGCGCCAGGGCAGGCAGCTCTTCAATCGAGGCCCGCTGGAATACGAGGACGTCATCGCGATCATCGAGCATGTCAAGAGATTGCCCTATGTCGTTCCCGATCGGATCGGTTACATGGGAATGAGCCATGGCGGTGAGATGGCGCTGAAGATCGCTTCGGAATACCAGGGGGTGCGGGCAATGATCGCCAGCGAGCCGGCCGCGCACGAATTCCTGCGGCTTCAGCCCGACGCAACCGCGCACATCAATCCGGCGACCGGCCTCCTTGATGTCGAGCGCATGCTGATGCGGGAGACCGGGAAAGTCCGCGCGCGCATCACCGAGGACATCGCGAAGGCGAGGCTCGCTACCATCAGCACCCCGATGTTCGTGCAAGGCCGCAACAGCGATGAGCTGCAAGGAATCTTTCGGGTCTGCTACGAGCTCCTGATCGAGCTGGGCAAGACAGCCGAGTGGGCAACCTACGAGCACGACTTGCACGGTTTTGTCTACGTCCGAAGAAACCGCGAGGGCATCTATGATCCCGATCCCGTGCAAATCCGGGCTGTGCAGGACTCGATTGCGTTCTTCGACAAGCACATGAAGCAATAACCGAGAGACGGCAGCGGGCGCTTCACAGTTGAAGGCATCGCCGAGGATTTCGCCTCAGCGCAGCAAGCATGGTAGTTCATCATGCGTGCTAAAGTTAACCCGATTCCGTGTCCCGGACGCGGTGCACCGCTGAACAATCCGGGATCGTTCCAAGCTCGGAGTCCGGAACGATCCCGGGTCTGCAGCGCATCACGCGAAGCCGCGTGCTGCGCAGCGCCCGGGAAACCCCGCTAACTAAACTAACACAGCTACGGAGTCGTTCATGAGCGTGCACGAGCCGGTGATCGGAACCGAGCAGTGGAGCGGGTCGAGGATCTGCGCCTGCTGCGCGGCCGCGGCACGTTCAGCGACGACGTGCGGGAAGAGCAGCAGCTGCACGCGGTGATCCTGCGCAGTCCGGTCGCGCGCGGGAGATACGTGCGCTCGATGCCCGGCCGGCGCTCGCGCTCGAAGGCGTGTTTGCGGTCATCACGGCGGCCGCAGATCGGACGCCCGGTGCCGCGCATCCCGATCCGCCTGTTTCCCTTGCCGCAGCTGGCCCCCTTCGGGTCGCCGGTGATCGCCGATCGCGAGGTGCGGTTCGTCGGCGAGCCGGTTGCCGTCGTGCTCGCCGACAGCCCTGCAGTTGCCGAAGACGCACGCGACGCCATCATACTGGATATCGAGGCGCTGCCGGCCGTGTCGGAGCGCCGCCAGGCGGTCGCGGGCGGCGCCCTCGTGTTCGAGCAGCACGGTTCGAACATAGCAATCGAATACCAGGCCCGCCGTGGCGATGTGCAAGCCGCCTTTGCCCGGGCCGACTACACCCGGCGCGAAACATTCTACGTGCAGCGCCATACGGCGGTGCCCATGGAATCACGGGCGCTGCTTGCCACCTGGGACGGGGAGCGCATGGTGGTGCATGGCGCCGCCAAGGCGCCGTTCGCGAGCCGGCGGATTCTGGCGCAGCTGATGGAGCTGCCGGAGTCCGCCGTGGACATGATCGAGCTGGATGTCGGTGGCGGCTTCGGAGCGCGCGGGGAGTTCTATCCGGAAGATTTTCTCATTCCATTCGCAGCGCGCCACAGCGGCCGCCCGGTCAAATGGACCGAGGATCGCCGCGATCACCTCATGACCTCCAATCATGCCAGGGACGTGGAGTGCGAGCTCGAGATCGCCTGTACCAAGGATGGGACGATCACCGGCATGCGCGGCCGCGCGCTGTGCGACGTCGGCGCCTATATCCGCACCGCTGGACTGATTGCGCCGCGTAACGTCGCGATGTTCCTGGCCGGGCCCTATCGCATTCCCGATTATCATGTCACCTCCTCGGTTCTGCTCACCAACAAGACGCCATCCGGCACCTACCGCGGCCCCGGGCGGTTCGAGGCGGACTTCTGCCGCGAGCGCCTGATCGACATGGCCGCAAGGGATCTCGGCATCGATCCGGTCGAGCTTCGGCGCCGCAATCTCGTGGGCAAGGACGACATGCCTTACAAGCTGCCCGCGATCAGTCCCTCGGAAAGCCCGTCCGAATTCGACAGCGGCGACTATCAGGTGACCCTCGAGCGCTGTCTCGCCGAATTCGGCTGGGCGGACAAGAAGTCGATGCAAGGACGCTGCATCGACGGCTGGTATCACGGCATTGCGGTGGGCTGCTTCATCGAAGGCGGCGCGGCGGGCCCAAAGGAGACCGCGCGCCTGCGGCTGGAAGCCGATGGCACCATCTCGCTGTTCGTCGGCTCTGCGTCGGTCGGACAAGGCCTGGAGACAGTCTGCCTTCAGATCGTTTCCGACGCGCTCGCGCTGCCGATGGAACGGTTCAAGGTGTTTCACGGCTCGACCACCTATCTCGACGAGGGCTTCGGTGCCTATCACTCCCGTTCCGTGGTCATGGGCGGATCGGCAATTCTCGATGCCGCCGAAAACTTGCGCGCAACCATTCGCTCCGCTGCCGGCCGCTACCTCAACTGCGCTCCTGCCGAGGTGGAGCTCGTCGAATGTCGGGCGCGCGGGCCGAGCGGACGCACAATCGAATGGTCGGAGCTTGCACCGCTCGCGGCCGATGGCCAGTTCCTCAACAGCAAGCACACATATTCGTACGGCACGCATGCCGCGCATGTTGCGGTCGATCCGAAAACCGGCAGTCTCAGGGTATTGGACTACGTGGCGGTCGAGGACGTCGGTCGCATCATCAATCCGCGCACGCTCCACGGCCAGGCCATCGGGTCGATCGTGCAGGGGCTCGGCGGCACCCTGCTCGAGCATCTCGTCTATGACGAGACCGGCCAGATGCTGACCGGCTCGTTCGCCGATTATCTGCTTCCGACCGCGAGCGACTTTCCCAACATCCGCGGAGTATCGCTGGAGATGTATCCTTCGCCGATCAACCCGTTGGGCGCCAAGGGAGCGGGGGAGGGCGGGACGATCCCGGCCGGTGGCGTCATCGCCAATGCTTTGGCCTCGGCGCTGGGCTCTCTCGGGGTCGAGCCGCGTGAGCTGCCGCTCTCGCCGCCGCGGATCTGGGCGCTGACCGTGAATGGCGCGCGAGCAACCTCGGCCAAATCAACGAGGTCGTAGATCCCGTTGCAGCCTGCGCTGCGCCTCTCCCGTTGCGCCGACTGCCGCAATAGCAAAGCCCGGCCAGCTGGAAAACAATGGTCCGGCCGACCGGCGGCCTGACGCCGATGTTGCAATGGACGTGCCTGGGTCAATCGAAGCGCTGGGACTGCCGCTGCGGGGATTTCCCAATGCCGGCGACGAGAGCGGCTGGTTCGCGTACGAGCTTGGTTCGGGTCGCAACCGTCAAATCGCGCCGCCCTGCCGGCGCTGCGTTCACCTTTGCACGCGACTTGCCGACCTTCGACGACTTGGTCGCCCGTCGTCGGGACCTCCCGCCGATCTTATCGTTTGCCGCAAGCGGGGAGGTCAGAGGTGGGGGTGGATATCTGCGGTCTCGGCCATCTCCAGCCCGAACAGGGCCGCGACATCGCTATCGTCGAGCACCTTCGCCGCGCTGGGCGCCGCCGTGGTCAGCGGAACATCCTGTCCGGCGCTGGCGAGCAATTCGTTTTCATCCACGCCGCGCAGCACGAAGAGAAGCTGAGGCTTTTCGTCGAGCCTGGCGCCGACGCCATAGAGCGCCGCCGCAACGTGCTTGCACATGTCGGCCCAGTCCGGACAGCTGCAGGACAGCTTGATCTCGCTCGGCGACGGAAACAGGCCGTCGCCCTCCCGGCAGACCCGGTCCATGACGCCCTTGGCCAAGCGGCCCTGCAGCAGCTCGACCAGTGAATCGATCGTTCCTGCGCAATCGCGGCAGATGGCTTTCCAGCGCGCCGCCTTGACCGGCGCGATGGTGATCTTGATCTTGTAGAGCTCGGAACCGCTCGACCATCGCCGCGACCTCGCCCTTCGCGATTTGCAGGTCGACGACGGAGCCGTTGCGGACATAGGTTCGGCCGCGCGGCAGGCGGTTCTCATAGTCGCTGTAGCGTTCGAGGTTGCTGCACCACGACTTGCCCCAGAAGCTCTTGGCGATCGTGCGGCCCTCGATCGTCACCGGTAGCGACGGATTGCCCCTGCTTCTTGAGCTTGGCCAGCTTGCGCTCCGCCTGCCGCCGCCTCTCGGCCACCGGCACATAGGGGCGCCATTCGATAGTCAGCTCATCCGTCACCCCTCCTTCATCGCCGCAGCCAGATCGAGAGCCACGAGCTTCGAGCAACTCCTCGTCCTTCATCTCGGTCAGCACCATGTCGGCCCCGCCGCCGAGAAAATCTCCGGCCAGCTGCTTCTTCGCCTCGATCATCTGGTCGATCTTGTCCTCCACGGTGCCGCGGCAAATGAACTTGTGCACCAGCACATTCTTGTTCTGCCCGATTCGGAATGCACGGTCAGTGGCCTGGTTTTCCACAGCCGGATTCCACCACCGGTCGAAGTGGATGACATGCGAGGCGGCGGTGAGATTGAGCCCGGCGCCGCCGGCTTTGACCGAGAGCACGAAGAACGGGACGTCGTCGTCCTCCTGGAACTGGCGCACCAGATCCTTGCGCTTCTTGACCTCGGTCTCGCCATGCAGGACGAGGCCGCGGCCGGCCGAACACGGAGCCGAGGAAACGCCGCCAGCGGCGCCGTCGTCTCCCTGAACTGGGTGAAGACCAGCGCCTTCTCCTGCCGGGCGGCAATCACCTCCGCGATGTCGCGCAGACGCGCGAGCTTGCCGCTGTCCTCCTCGGCCCATGCGCCGTCGCCGAGCCATTGCGAGGGATGGTTGCAGATCTGCTTCAACCGCATGAGGAAGGCGAGGACGATGCCCCTGCGCTGCATTCCGTCGACGTCTTCGAGCTGGCGGGCGAGATCGTCGCACCGCCTGCTGGTAGAGCGCCGCCTGCTTGCGGCTCAAGGGACAGAAGGCCTTCACCTCGGTCTTGTCGGGCAAGTCGGCAATGATGCTCTTGTCGGTCTTCATGCGCCGCAGGATATAGGGGCGCACCAGGTCGCGGAGCGGGCCGTAGGGGTTCTGCGGCCGGTCGGCGAGGCGTTTGACGAAGGACGAAAACTCGCTTCGACGATCCCAGCAGTCCGGGATTGATGAAGTCGAAGATCGACCACAGGTCGCCGAGCCGGTTCTCGATCGGCGTGCCGGTCAGGGCGATGCGCGCGTCGGCCTGCAGCTGCTTGACCGTTCTGGTCTGCTTGGCGGCCGGGTTCTTGATGGCCTGCGCCTCGTCGAGCACCACCAGTCGCCACGGTGTCGTCGCAAGCCACGGCGTGCGCGTCAGAAAGCCGTAGCTCGTGATGACCAGATCGACCTCCGCCGAGATCGTCCGAGCCGTCCATCTCGAGCTTCTCGGCCGGCGCCGCCGATGGATGGGCCACGACCGCTTTGAGGCTCGGCGCAAATCGGGCGATCTCCGCGGCCCAGTTGGCGAGCAGCGAGGCCGGCGCCACCAGCAGGCACGGTTTCCGCTCGTGTCCGGGCTCGCGCTCGTTCTTCAGCACCAGCAGCAGCGACAAGACCTGGATGGTCTTGCCGAGCCCCATGTCGTCGGCAAGGCAGGCGCCGAGCCGAGCTGGGCGAGCAGATAGAGCCATTGCACGCCGGCCTGCTGATAGGGCCGCAGCGTGCCCTGGAGCGATCGCCCGGGATCGGCATCGCGAGCAGCCCGTCGGGGCGGCGCAAGGCCGCGAGCGTCTCGCGCCAGCCAGGGACCGGCCACGGTCTGGCCCCAGTCGATGTCGGCTTGCCCGGCGGCCCCATCTTCCGGCAATGCCGGCCCCGGCCAGCATGCGCATCGCCTCGCCGAACGACAGCCCATCGGCGGCGGCGCGGCGCTCGATCGCCTCGAATTGTTCGAGTGTCCGGCTCAATCGTTCATGGTCGATCTCGACCCACTTGCCGCGGATCAAGGCCAGCCCGTCGGATTGCGCGAGCAGCCGCTTGATCTCGGCCGCCGAGAGTCTTTCGCCGTCGAGCGTCACCTCCATCCGGAAGTCGAGCAGCGCATCCATCCCGAGCTGCGACGGCGCCTTGCCGCCCGACCGTTGCCTTCACCTGCGGGCGCGCCGGGCGGTTCATGCGCCAGCTCGCCGGCATCCGCACGACCACGCCGGCGCTTTCGAGCGCGGGAACGTCCTTCAGGAATTGCAGCGCCTGTTGCGGGCTCCAGCGCAGCGGGTGAAAGATCTCGCCCGCATCGACCATGGTCTTCAGCCAGGCGCAATGCTCGGCGGCGCGCTGGACCGGCATCAGCAGCGACAGCAGGCGCTCGCGGTTCTTCGCGCCGGCATATTCCTGCAAGGCCTTGCCGAGAGGCAGATGCTGGGCCTTGGCCTGCGCCGAAAGCCGTGTCGTGTAGGTCGCGAGGAACGCGAACGGGGCTTCCTCGTCCTTCCGGTTCTCGGCAAGATTGAAATGCACGCGCCCGACCAGATTCCAGGCCGGATGGCGGCGCTTGAGAAACTCCTGCACGGAGAGCTTGGCTTGCGCCAGTTCGGCATCGAAGGCCGCATCCATGCTGCGCCAAAGATCGGCCAGGACGGCGGCCGTCAGATATTCCGCGCCGGTCATCGGCGGAACGGCCGCGGCCATCTTGTCCAGCTCGCCGTCGGCCGGGACCGGCACGGGCGGCTTGGCTGCGCCCTCGCCGATACCGGGAAGCGCGCACAGTGCGGTCACGTAGCGCGCGCCGAGCTCCCGCCAATACGACAGCACCGGCGGCAGAGCGCGGTCCCGACTTCGTCGGCGCCCAGGCACAACAGTCCGTGCCCGGAACCTCGGGCAAACGCCTGCTCCAGCCGAGCTCCGTGCTCGGAGCCCGAAGCCAGCGCCTCCCCCGTCTGCCTCAGCGTCAGCAAACCGTGCGGAGTGAGGACGGGCGCCAACATCATGACGTCCGGTGCTTACGGTCTGGCCCGGTCGGACGCAAAGCTACGATGGTCCCCGGCGGTGGAAAATCCCATCTCGTCCACAATTGAGTTGCACGCTTTGGATCGAAATCGCTTCATCACTGCGGACCAACGACGTGAATGCTCTCGACAAGTCGCTCAATAAGCTCACCGCGACCGAGATCGCGGCGGCGGTCGGCGCCGGCCGGCTGACCTGCGAGGCGGTCACGCGCGCCTGCCTCGACCGGATCGCGGAGCGCGAGCGCGAGGTCCAGGCGTGGCAATATCTCGATCCCGATGCGGCGATCGCGGCCGCGCGCGCCTTCGACCGCGGCGCCCGAGCGGGCCCGCTCGCCGGCGTGCCGTTCGGGGTCAAGGACATCATCGACACCTCCGACATGCCGACCGAATAGGGCACGCCGATCCATCGCGGCCACCGGCCGCAGCGCGACGCGGCCTGCGTCGCGCTCACCCGCAAGGCGGGCGGCGTCCTGCTGGGCAAGACGGTCACCACCGAGTTCGCGAACCTGCATCCCGGCAAGACCCGCAACCCGCATGATCCGGCCCGCACGCCGGGCGGCTCATCGAGCGGCTCGGCCGCCGCGGTCGCCGACTTCATGGTGCCGCTCGCGATCGGCACGCAGACCACCGGCTCGACCATCCGCCCGGCGTCGTTCTGCGGCGTGTTCGGCTACCGGCCGACCTACGGCGAGCTTCGCTGCGCGGCGTCATGGAAGCGTCGGGCTCGCTCGACACGCTCGGCATCCTCGCGCGCTCGATCGAGGACATCGCGCTTTATCGCGACGTGCTGCTCGGCGTGCCGCCCGAGCCGATCGCCGAGATCGCGGCAGCCGCCGCGCATCGGACTTTGCCGAACGCACGTCTGGGACGCGCTCGAGCCGACGACCCGCGCAGCTGGTCGAGGACGCCGCGCAGGCGCTCGCGCGTGCCGGCGCAAAGGTCGACGAGGTCGCGCTGCCGGCCGGCTTCGAGCGGCTCAATGACGCGCACCGCTGGATCTCGAGCTTCGAGTTCGCGCGCAACTTCACCTGGGAGATCGAGCATCACTGGGAGGAGATCAGCGAGACCTTGCGCAACGGCCGGCTGAAGGATGGCTCGCCTGCAGCTTCGAGCGCTATCTCGCGGCGAAGAATTTCGCCGAGCAATGCCGCGCGGCAACTCGATGGGATGTGGGAAGACCACGACGTGCTGCTGACGGCCGCGGCGTTCGGCGAGGCGACGGTCGGCTGGAACGCCTTCGTCGGCGCGCCGCTCTATCAGATCTGGACGACGCTGCACGTCCCGTCGGTATCGTTGCCGGTGTTCTCGGGACCCGCAGGCCTTCCGATCGGCGCGCAACTCGTCGCCAGGCGTCACGACGACCGCAAGCTGTTCGCATGCGCGCGCTGGGTATTTCGCCGGCTGACGTAGCGTGGTGCACCACGATCCGCTGGCGCGGATCGCGCTGCACCGCATCCGGGACACCAAATGGCCCGGCGTCACGCGCGCAGGGCGACGAGCATGTCGGCGATGTAGTCGTCGCTGCTCGCGATCACCAGCATCCCGGCATAGGGTCGCAACGCCGCCAGCGATCGCGCCAAGGCTTCGTCGCTCTGCGCCTCGCTGCCCAGTATCAAGACCGTGATCATCACCCGTTTGGCGAGGCAGGCGTCGCCGATGATCGCGGCGGCCTGTGCGTGCTCGCCCGCGGTGGCGACCATCACGACGAGATCGGCCGAGCCGACCTCGTCGACCAGGTTCTTGGTGCGGCCGGCGAGATCGCTCAGCCATCCACTGACGGAGAATGCCTCCTTGCGCAGCGTGCTGTCGAAAGACGATGCCGTGAGAAAAGTGGCATTGCGCCACTGCGGCCCCGAGAGTTGCTTGATCGCCGCTTCGCTTGGCCGATCGAGGGCAACGACCTTGACCGCGCGCGGCTTCGAATTCGGCGCATCGATCCGAAACCGCGCCTCGGCGGCGGTGTTCATGCGGGCGCTTTCACTGAGCATTCTTGCTCCTCGGAAGCTGGAACCGTGCGGCGTGGCATCTTGTAGCACGGTTTGCACGCCGGACAGGCGATGCCAACGCTGTCCTGACGCTGGTAGCCCGCATAGAGCGGAGCGCAATGCGGGCTGTTGATGCGCGATATGGCCCCGATTTCGCTGGCGCTTCATCCGGGCTACGGTGCGGCGCCGCTGACCGCAGACGCGGTGTTGACCGGAAAAATTCCGAGCGTTAAGCAGCCCGATGCCGCCTCGCTGCCCGTGGGCAGTACGACGCCTTGCTCTCGAATGCGAACGGATCGATGCCCAGGATCGAGCTCTGCAAGGTCGCGGACGTGGACGCCGGCGCCGCGCTGCGGGTCGAGAGCGGTGAGCTGGCGCTCGCGGTGTTCAACATCGACGGCGAGTTTTTCGTAACCGACGATGCCTGCACGCACGGCCCCGGGTTGCTGTCGGAAGGCTACATCGAAGGCGACGTTGTCGAGTGCAATTTTCACAATGGCCAGTTCAACATCAAGACCGGCGAGGTGGTGTCGCCACCCTGCATGGTCCCGGTCAAGACCTATCGAACCATCGTCGCAGATGGAAAAGTGTTCATCGAAACCGACCAGCACCCATGAATGACGATCGCCTGCCGGTGACTCTGCTGACCGGCTTTCTCGGCAGCGGCAAGACCACGCTGCTCAATGCCTGGCTGCGCACGCCGCGATCTCGCCAACGCCGCGGTGATCGTCAACGAGTTCGGCGAGATCGGCATCGACCACGCGCTCATCGCCGCCAGCAACGACAACACCATCGAGCTGAGCACCGGCTGCCTGTGCTGCACGGTGCGCGGCGACCTGGTCGATACGCTGCGCGAGCTGACGAGGAGCGCCGCGCCAAGGGCGAGGTTCGCGCGTTCGACCGTGTGCTGATCGAAACCACGGGCCTTGCCGACCCGGCACCGGTGATCCAGGCGCTGATGACGTTCCCGGTGGTCCAGCGCTACCGCCTGAGGCAGGTCGTCACCACGGTCGATGCCGTGAACGGCGCGCGCACGCTCGAACGGCATCCCGAAGTCGGTGAAGCAGGCGGCGGTCGCCGACGACCATCGTGGTCACCAAGACGCGATCTCGCGGGCGCCGCGGCCGACGAGATCGTGTCCCGCCTGCGCCGGCTCAATCCGGGCGCCCGACTGCATCATTCCGCCGCCGGCGCCTTTCCCGCTCCGGCCGAGCTCGCCAATGTGGACCTCTACGATCCCGCTACCAAAAGCGCCGACGTGCTGCGCTGGCTCAATGCCGAAGCCTATGCCGGGGGAGCATCCGCGCCGGTGGAGCCGCAGCACGGCGAGCACCGCCATGGCGATCGGCACCATCACGACGTCAACCGGCACGGCGCCGACATCGGCTGCTTCTGCCTGAATTCGCCGAGCCGCTGCACTGGGAGCACGTGGCCGAACTGGCTGGACGCGCTGGTGCTCGCGCACGGCGACGACATTTTGCGCGTCAAGGGTATCCTGACGATTGTGGGACGCGAGCGCCCGATCGTGGTGCAGGCGGTGCAGCACCTGTTTCATCCGCCGGTCGAGCTTGCCGACTGGCCGGGCGGCGCGCGCCGGTCCCGCATCGTGTTCATCGTGCGCGGGCTTACGCGCGACTACATCTGCGAGGTGCTCGACATCATCCGGCAGCGGCGTGTTGCTGCCGACCCTGCGCCGCAAGGCGCGTGAATTTCGTGGCCATCGTCAGGAGAAAGCCCTCGAAATGGATACTCTGATTCGGAACGGCCTGCTGATCACCTCGACCGGCCGCGTAAGGTGTTCGGTCGGCGTCCACGACGGGCTGATCGCCGGCATTTACGAGGGCGGGCACGAACCGCAGGCCGACGAGGTGATCGACGCCTCGGGTCTCGCCGTCCTGCCCGGCATCATCGACATGCACTCGCACCATCGCGAAGGCACCGAGCCCGGCTTCGAGTACAAGGACACGATCTTCACCTCGACCCAGCAGTGCGCCGCCGGCGGCGTGACCACGAGCGTCGGCATGCCCAACGTCAATCCGCCGCCGAACTCGCTCGCTCTGCTGAAGAAGCAGTTCGCGATCTACCAGCGCGACGCCATCGTCGACTGGAACTTCAACCCGGCACCGACCATCGCCGACGAAATCCCGCGCATGGCGGAGCAAGGCATCGCCGCCTTCAAGATCTTCATGGTGGTCGACACCGGCCGCAACTATCCGCACATGCCGGGCATCGGCGTGCACGACCACGGCAAGCATGCTCGAGATCATGCAGCACTGCGCCAAGGCTCGACGTTCCGCTGATGGTCCATCCGCACGACCAGGCGCTGATGGACGTGATCGAGAAGCAGTTCTGGGACGCCAGCAGCGCGACGCGCTCGCCTATGCCAAGGCCTATGCCGCGCATGACGGCGTGATCTGGGAGACCGCGATCGCAACGCTGCTGCGGCTGCAGCGGGCCACCGGCTGCCATCTGCATATCCTGCACACCCAGACCTCCGGCAGCGTCGACCTCATCCGGCGGGCGAAGGCGGCCGGTCAGAGCGTGACCTGCGAGATCAATCCCTGGGCGCTGTTCCTCGGCTGTGACTGGGGCGCGATCCAGCGGCTGGGATCCTATGCGCTGTCATATTGGGTGCCGGAGAAGAACGTTCCGAGCCTCTGGGAAGGTCTCGGCGACGGCACCATCGACATCGTCGCCACCGACCACGCCCCGCACACGCGCGAGGAAAAAGAGATCGGCTGGAAGGACGGCTGGAAGGCGCATACCGGCACGCCCTCGACCCAGTTCTATCTCAGCATGTTCCTGACCGCGGCGCTGGAAGGCCGGATTTCGCTGGAACGGGTGGTGGACGCGTGCGCGACGCGGCCGGCGCGCATTTTCGGGGTCGAGAAGAAGGGCGACGTGCTGCCGGGCTACCATGCCGATCTCGTGCTCGTCGATCTCGAGCGGGAATACGAGATCAGGGACGAAGACGTGCTCAGCCTCACCGGCTGGTCGCCCTATGCCGGCCGCAGGTTTCGCGGCCAGCCGAAGCGCACCATGGTGCGCGGTCGCACCGTCTATCTCGACGGCAAGGTGGTCGGCGAGAAAGGCTGGGGCCGGCAGGCGTGGGCGAAATTTCCGTCGTGACACTTTGGGCGGCGGCGGCCGATGCAAATCACCGCGGCCCGCGGGCCTCACGGAATCGGCAGCAGCGGCTTTTTGCCTGCGTGCAATTGCATGTCGACGGCGGTGAGCAGCGCCGCGGTTCCGGCATAGTTGCCCATCAGCAGCACCAGATCGACCAGCTTGTTCGGCCCGAACAGCGCCTTTGCCTTGGCGAAGGTCTCCGATGTCACCTTGTGATCGCGCCAGATCTCGCGGCCGAGCTCGATGACGGTGGCGTCGGTCTCGTCGAGGCCGGCGGTGCTCTTGCGATGCTTGATGACGTCGATGACGCTCTGCGCGACGCCTTCCTTCAGCGCTTCCGGCTCGTGCGCGACCCATTCGAACTGGCTGTCCATCTCGCGCGCGGTGGCGAGGATGGCGATCTCCCGGATGCGCGGGGTCAAGCCGGCCTCGAAGCGCAGGTAGCGGTTGATCGCAGCCATGTGCTCGGCGATCCTGGTGCTGAACAGCTGGACGCCGGCGGGGCCCTGCAATCCGGCGATCGTCGCGCCCGGAGCCGTTGCGCGATCGTAGGCCTTCTTGCCGGCCTCATCGAGATCCTCGCGCTTCGGCAAAGGAAGGCGAAATCCCGAGTGCGGGTCGATGTCGGATGGCATGTTGCTCTTGAGGTAATCGGTTGAGCCCGTGCGAAACTCATCACACCGCGACGACTGCCGCGATCGTTCCGCTTCACTCATCCTACGCCGTGGCTGCATTGCGTTCGAGCAGATTTTCCCAGAAACTGCCGGCTCCGCGAGGCGGACCCATGCTTTCACCCGACAGCACCGATGCGCCAGCGATCGTTGCCGAGGGCGCCAGCAAGCTGTTCCTCGACGGCGCCGTGATCGCGTTTCACCAGCTGTCGCTTGCGGTCAAGCGCAACGAGATCATGTGCGTCGTAGGCCCGTCGGGTTGCGGCAAGACCACGCTGTTGCGCTGCATCGCCGGTCTTACCGAGTCTGAGCAGCGGCAAGCTCCTGGTCCATGGCAAGCCGGTGGCGGGACGCGCCGCCCGACGGCGTCGCCATGGTGTTCCAGCATTTCGGGCTGCTGCCGTGGAAGACCGTCTACGACAATGGCGCTTTCGGACTGGCCATGGCGGGCGTGCCGCGCGCCGAAATCCGCGCGCGGGTCGCACATTATCTGGACGTGGTCGGGCTCACCGGCTTCGAGGGCCATTATCCCTACCAGCTGTCCGGCGGAATGCAGCAGCGCGTGGGGCTGGTGCGCGCGCTCGCCATGAACCCGTCGATCCTGCTGATGGATGAGCCGTTCGCGGCACTCGACGCGCAGACCCGCGAGATCCTGCAGGAGGAGCTGCTTGCGCTCATGGAACGGCCCGACGAGCGCAAGACCATGGTGTTCATCACCCATTCGATCGACGAGGCGATCCTGCTCGGCGATCGGATCGCGGTGATGAGCGCGCGTCCCGGCCGCATCAAGGAGGTGCTCGACATGCCGTTCGGATGGCCGCGCAACGCCGACGCGGTGCGCTCCGATCCGCGCTTCGCCGAGTTTCGCCTGCACATCTGGCATCAGCTGCACACCGCGCGACCGCGCGCATCGACTGCGCCCGAGGGAGGTTGCGTGACGGCGGTCGAGCAAACCCGCGGCGATTTCGCCGATCCGGCGCGCGCGCAGGTCCTTGCCGACGAGAAGGCGCGCGCCGAACGCGCCGCCGCCGAACGCCGCCACCGGCGGCAGTGGGTCAATCTCGCGATCCGTCTCGCCTCGCTGCGATCGCGCTGCTGCTGTGGGAATTGGCGGCATGGAACGTCGACCCGGTGCTGTTCACATCGCCGACCAAGGTCGCCGTCGCGGCCTATAAAATGGTGCTCAGCGGCGAGCTCTGGACCTATCTGTGGCCGAGCCTGGTGGTGCTCGGAATCGGCTTCTCGCTGGCGGTGGTGGCCGGGATCGGGATCGGGCTCCTGCTCGCCCGCTTCTGGGTGCTCGATATCGCGCTCAACGTCTACATCACGTTCCTCTATTCGATTCCCTCGGTGGCGCTGGTGCCGCTGATCGTGCTGTGGGCCGGCTTCGACACCACCGCCAAGGTCATCATCCTGTTCCTGTTCGCGTTCTTTCCGATGGTGATCAACACCTATCAGGGCGTCAAAAGCGTCGATCCGAAGCTGCTCGAGGTCGGCCGCGCCTTCCGCTGCTCGGAAGGCCAGCTGTGGGCGAACATCGTGCTGCCGGCATCGCTGCCGTTCATCGTCACCGGACTGCGGCTGGCGCTGGGACGCGGCCTGATCGGCATGGTGCTCGCCGATCTCTATACCGCGATCTCCGGCATCGGCTATCTGATCGTGCGCACGGCGTCGACCTACCAGGTCGACAAGATGTTCGTGCCGATCGTGACGCTCGGCCTCCTGGGCGTGACGCTCACCGCGCTGTTGCGAGTGGCCGAGAAGCGCGTTGCGCCGTGGACCGCGGCGTCGCAGGACGACTGATGCGAATGCGTGAAAAATGGATCGTCGTCCCCGCGCAAGCGGGGACCCATGGTGCAGCGGAAGGTGCTGCTTGATGGGTCCCCGCCTACGCGGGGACGACAGCGGAGAAAGCCGAAAGGGGACCTGCCATGTGGAATAGAAATCGATCGATAGCGCTGCTTCCGCTGGTCGCCGCCGCGCTGGTTGTGGCGCAGGCGGATGATGCCGCCGCGCAGACCTGCACCGCCATGCGCAAGATCAATGTCGGCGTTTCGGTGGCGCCGCCAAACGTGGTGCACACCTCGCCCTATGTGGCGAAGGAGCTGGGTTTCTTCGCCAAGCGCTGCATCGATGCCAACATCATCCAGTTCGAAGGCGGCCAGTCGGCGACCTCGAACGCGGCGGCAGTGCAAGGCTCGGCGATCGTCAGCGTCGGCGACGTCGCCATCGGACGCGGCATGAAGGTGCAGCAGTTCTGGGGCTTGGCACCGAGAATGCCGCAGGCCTATATGGTCGCCCCCGACATCAAGACTGCGGCCGATCTCAAGGGCCGCAAGCTCAGCGCGACCGGCGGTGGCGTCGGCGGCTTCAACTGGCGCATGGGCCGCGAGGTGCTCAAGACGGCGGGCCTCACCGTCGACGATGCGCAATTCATTCCCGCCGCCACGGCCGGCCGCCTGCCGGGCCTGATCGCAGGCCAGATCGACGCCGTCGCGCTCCATCCCGAGGACGTCTATCTCGCCAAGAAAGCGAAACCCACGCTCAATCTGCTGGTGCAACTCGTCGAGCTGATGCCGAACTACATGTTCAACGCCTACGGCGCCTCGCTCGACTGGATTGGGCGTGACCGCACCCTGTTGCGCGACGCCGCCGCCGCGATGATCGAGGCCAATCGCGCGATGTACCGGGACAAGGCGAAGGTGGTGCCGATCATCGAGAAGGCGACCGACAAGCCGAAAGAGGCGGTCGAATACGCCATCGACGTGCTGACCAAGAATTGCGTCTGGTCGATCAATGGCGGACTTGACCCGGAGCGGACCGCATGGTCGATCAACAACAGCGCCGAGAACGGCGACATCGAAAAGGACAAGAAGCCCGCGGCCGAGCAGGTCGCCAATTTCGGGCTGGCCAAGGAAGCCGTCGAGGCCGCCGGCGGTGCGGTCGCCATCGGCAACTGCAAGGACTGATTTTCCATGAACATCCAGACGCAGCGTCCCTCGGGACACCAGCCCTGGGAGCAGGTGCGTACGCGCCTCGACCAGAATGTGCCGTTCTCCAACATGCACGACACGCCCTATTACCGGGACGCGGTCTACGACCAGTTCTCGAAGCAGGAATATGCGCGCCGCTACCGGGCACTGCGGGACAAGATGCGCGAGCACAAGCTCGACTGCGTGATCGTGCCGGGCGGGCCGAGCCACTGGAGCTTCGGCGGCGGCATGCAATGGCTGACCGGCCATTGGGAATGGCACGCGATCTCGTCTTATGTGGTGGTGCCGCTCGAGGGCGAGCCGACGCTGATCTTCTCCATGGGCGGCACCCATGCCGAGGCCGTGCCGGCGGGAATGCGCCAACGCGTTGACCGACGTCCGGCACAGCCGCAACGGCCGATACGCCGAGGTCATGGTGGAGCGCCTCAAGGAGCTCAAGCTCGAGCGCGCGCGCATCGGCCTCGATCGAGATCGACGCGCGGCACAACGACTATCTGCCGGTCAACCAGTACAACGTCCTGCGCCAGAGCCTGCCGGATGCGGAGCTCGTCTTCACCAAGGGCTTCATGCACGAGCTGGTCGTGGTGCACAGCGAGGAGGAGCTGCGACTGCGTGCGCAAGGCCGGCATGCTGTGCCAGCGCGCCATGGAGGCGATGGTCGCGCGCGCGAAGCCCGGCATGCCGGAATACGAGCTGCGGGCGGCGGCCGGCGCCGCCATCCTCGACGGCGGCGGCGACATCGATTTCCTCATCATCGGCACCACGCCGATGGACGATCCGGCGATGGTGTTCGGCAATCCGCGGCCGTCGCATCGCAAGCTGCAGAAAGGCGACATCGTCAACATGGAGCTTGCCGCCGGCTACAACGGGCTCTCCGCGCAAATCGGCTCGCCGATCACGCTCGGTCCGCCGACCGACATGGTGCGCAAGTTCTGGGACGAGATCACGTTGCCGGGCTACGAGAAGATCATCGCCGAGATCAAGCCCGGCAACGCGACCGACAACATGCGGCTCGCGAGCAGGTTCTTCCGTGACAAGGGCGTGCAGTCGCGCCCGACCCAGGTGCACGGGATCGATATCGTCACCGACAAGCCGCACGTCTTCTGCCGAGCGCACCGAAGCGGACGAGATCGACAAGGTGCTCAAGCCCGGCATGATCATCATGGCCGAGCCCAACCCGATCACCGCGGACGGCATGTTCGGCATCTTCCTCGGGCACACCTTCATCGTGACCAGGGAGGGGCATGAATGCGTGGACAATTTTCCGCTCGAGATCGCGGTCGCGGGGTCTTGAGAGCTCGAGCCCGAGCTGGGAATCGTCCGCAGGGGAGCTGCAGCTCTCTTTATTCTCTGCTTCAAGTCAGCGCCCGCAGGATGAGGCTTGCTCCGGTGGCGATCAGCAGGAGGTAGAGCGCACGCATGAACTGGTCACGCGAGAGACCGAGCGTAATGTGGTGACCGACATAGATACCGATCAGCATTGCGGGCAAGCTGGCGGCCGCCAGAAGGGTCAACTTGAGAATCCGCGAAGACGCCGGCCGCGAAGAAGACGGTCAGCCGGGTCGTCGCGCTCAGGCCGACGAGCGCGCTCATGGTCCCCCGGATCGCATCCTTATCGGCCAGACGGCGGCTCAGATAGATGGCATAGAGAAAGCCTCCGCTGCCGAACATGCCGCTGAACAATCCACCGGCGAGCCCAAACGGGAAAACCCAAATTCGGCCGAGATGAGCTCGAATTGAAGGCGCCCACAGTCCATAGACGGCATATGCCGTGGTGAACACGCCGAGAGCGAGAACCATGTAGTCGGCGGGCACCGAAAGCAGCAGCGTGATGCCGGCGAGGCTTCCGATCACCATCAGTGGGGCGAGCCAAAAAAGCTCCCGCCGGTCGATGTTCTCGCTCAGCTTCAAGGCGTTGACTGCGGCGGCACTGAAATCGAGCACCGAAAGCAAGGGTACGATCGCCGCGAGCGGCATCCGATGCGCCAGAACCGGGGTCGCGAGCAGGACCGCGCCGAATCCGGCAATGCCGAAAATAATGTACGAGATCGCCAACGTGATCCAGACAATGACGACATCGACCCACTGTGCCTGCAGCCAGGCCAGCGCAATTTCATACGAGGTCATGCAATTTCTAAAAGGGCAGGATGCCGGTCGGCAGCGGCACGCCGAGCTTGGAGAACGCGAGATACGAAAGAACGACGCCGGGCACCGCGATCGCCAGCGAGCGCATCCAGCTCATGCCGCAAAGGCCGCGCATGAGCAGCAGAAGGATCACCAGCGTGCAGATCAGATAACCGACCCGCTGGATGCTGAACGCATACACGATGAAGGCAGCGGCGGCGATCACCACGTACCAGGTCTGCACATGGAAATCGGCGGGCTCGGTCGCTGACACGAACGCGTTGAGGGTGATGCCGGCTCCGAACACGAGAAGGAGCACTGAAAGGCAGCGGGGAAAGAAGCCCGCATCCGGCGCGCTGACGGAACCGAAGGGAAGGTGCCAGGACTCGAAGATGCAGAAAATTGCGATCGAGCATGATGACGCCGCCGCTCACATGGTCGGCGCGAACCAATCGATACCCGTCAATGTCCTGCTTCATGCATGACACCATCTTAGGTGAGATCGGCGATGTGCCCAGGCGCGGGTGTATACAAATATCTTCAAACGAGCCGGTGAGCCAGTCCTTTTTGATCCATCGCGCGCGGCGCGATATATATACTCGGGCAGCGAGGTTTTGTCAGTGCGGTCACCCATTCCGAGCAGGGTCCGAAGGAAGGCAATGGAAGACAGTCGAGGCGCGAAGCTTTCGCAGAAAATCAGTCCAAAGAAGTTCGAGCGCCTGCAGTGGGACCCGGGTTTGCGCGAGCGCAAGACCACCACCGACTATCTGGCTGCCGCCTTGCGGACCGCCATCTACGACGGCCAATTCGAGGACGGCGAAGAGTTGAACCAGGTGGAATTGGCGAGTTTCTTTCACGTGTCCCGCGTTCCGATCCGCGAGGCCTTGCGCCAGCTTCAGGCGGAAGGACTGGTCCGCATCGTTGCCCATCACCAAACGGTGGTAGCCGGCCTGACGCTGCCCCAAATTCTCGAATGCATGGAAATGCGTGCGGTACTGGAAAGCCATATCGTGCGCAAAGGCGCGCCCAATCTCGATAAAGCCGCGGTGAAGCGCCTTCGCGATCTGTGCGACGAGATGGATCAGATCCGGGATTATGGATCACGCTGGGTGCTGAAGAACTGGGAATTTCATCGGATATTCTATGCCGCAGCCAACTCGCATACCATGACGGATACGGTCGAACGCATCCAGCTCAATATCGAACGTTACACGCGACAGGCGGGTACGCTCGAACGCCAGCGACAGGCGGCAGTCGAGCATCGGCAGATCGTGCAAACCATCGAACGTAAGGATTTCGCGAAGGCGAGCGCTCTCATGGAGCGTCATGTGCTGCGCACCGGGGACGAGATCAAGAGACATTTCGAGCAAAAGGAGCGCCCGGCCAAAGCCAGGCAACCCTCCAGGGGCCGTGCAAGCAGCCGATGACCGGCCGGCAGTCATCGGCTGCTTGCTCCGACGCGTCAGGCGCTTATCCGGTTGCAGACCGAGGCCTTCATAGTTGGCGTTGGCGCCGACCAGATCCCAGGTCACCATCCAGTTATAGGCACGGTCGAATTCGTCCTTGGAGTAGGGGGCAGGATCGACGTAGCGCAGCCTTGGCAGATAGAAGTCTTCCGGCGTGAGCTGCTGCGCGTACTTCTGCGGGATCTCGTCCAGCATGTAATGGATGTACTTCTTCTTGTCGGCATTGATCAGGCGCACGGCGTTTCTGCACGGCCCGATTCGCCGCGTCCCACACCTTGGGATCCAGGTTCTGGCCGGCGTTCTCCGTGCCCTGATAGAACGTGCCGACGATCTCCTTGCATCCGTTCTTGTGGGCCAGCGAGACCCACGGCTCCATGAGAGTGGCGGCATCGACTTCGCCATTCATCAAGGACTCGTAGCGTTCCTGCACGGTGCCCGCGTGAACGACGTTGATCTTGTCGCGCGGCATGAACCCTTCCAGCATGGCGAGCGTGGCGTAGTGCGACCCCTGGTGGAATTGAACGCCGACCTTCTTGCCGGCGAGCGCGATTGTCGCGTTGATCGGCGAGTCCGGGCGAACGAAAACAGACTGATAAACCATGGCCGGGCGGCGGGCGACGATCGGGCCCTTCGGATTGTCGTAGGCGCGCCGGATTTGTCCCCATTCGCAAGCGCGATAGATATCCGCTTTGCCCTGATCGAACGCCTTCTGATAATTCGTCGAGGTCACGAGGTGATGATCGCGGCTGCGCGGATCGTTCCAATCGAACTTGGTCTTGATCCCGGGCGTGATGATCTCGATCTCCAGGCCTTCGTCTTTCGCCGTGTAGTCCCGAGCCACGAACCAGTGCAGCCCGAGCACGGCCTCGGCGCTTTCGACCACGAGCTTGGTCCGGGTAGC
Organism: uncultured Alphaproteobacteria bacterium; assembly: GCA_963831225.1. Classification (GTDB taxonomy): domain Bacteria; phylum Pseudomonadota; class Alphaproteobacteria; order Rhizobiales; family Xanthobacteraceae; genus VAZQ01. Next base: position 11,515 of record CAWHPT010000023.1, on the reverse strand, counting down.
AGTTGCTGCATCCATAGTCACTCTCCTCCTGTCTCATCAGCACCTGTCGAGCGAATATAGCGGTGTCCAGCCATAAATGTCTACAGTATTCTTCCGACAGCTGAGCATTTTCGCACCTTTCCTGCCGGCGTCGCTCTGCCCGAACTCGTGTGTATAATGTATTCTTTCGTTGGCCGTCCTCTCGGGGTGCGAATGGCCGGGGCCTCTACGCGCAATCGAATAATCATCGTGGGTCGCCAACGCGATCACATGAGGCCAGTGGACATGCTAAGCTCGCACAAGAAGGCAGGCCTCGTAGGGAGGAACGCATGAGCAATTTGATCTATCGCATGGCGCTGGCCTTTCTGGGATGTTTGATGGCCAGCGCGTCGCCGTCGTTCGCCCAAGGGACGGATTATCCCGACAAGGGCCTCACCCTGATCGTGCCGTTCTCGGCCGGCGGTCGCACCGACGTGATCGGCCGCATCGTGACACAGCATCTTTCGAAGCAACTCGGAAAGCCGGTTGCGGTCGTGAACAAGCCCGGCGCCAGCAGCGTTCTCGGCTCCCAAGAGGTGGCCCACTCCAAGCCCGACGGATACACGATAGGATTCTTCTCTGCGGCCGCGGTAACGGCACAGTACACCGTTCCCACACCGCTCAACCTGAAGGATTTCGAGCTGGTCGCCATCGTCAATGCGGATCCGGCTGCTCTGGCAGTACAGGAATTGGCCCCTTGGAAGTCGCTGAGAGAGCTCGTCGACCATGCACGCAAGAACCCCGGCCGCTTGCGCATCGGCATGATTCCCGGCGCTTCGGCGCAGATCTTTGCCGCTGGGTTCGCCAAGGCGGCCGATGTGAAGCTGATCGATGTCCCGTTCAAAGGTGACAACGACGGCGCCGTCGCGCTCGCCGGCGGACACATCGAGGTCCACGTGGCGGTGCCGGTCTCGTACAAGCCGCTCAGGGAAGCCAAGAAGGTGAAGATCCTGGCGGTGGCCTCCGAAGCCCGGTCTCCCCTCTATGACAACTTGCCCACATTTCGCGAGAACGGGGTCGACCTGGTGATTGGCGCCTTCCACGGCGTGTACGTACCGAAGGCAAGTCCCGCCCGCCATTGTCGCCAAGCTCGCCGACGCGCTCGAAAAGACGATGGCCGCGCCCGAGCTCGTTTCGAACATGAACGACGTCGGTGCCGGTATCACCTTCCTGCGCGGACAGCCGGCCAAGGACTTTCTCGCCGAGCAGGATGCTACTTACAGAACGATCATCGAAAATCTCGGGCTAAGGGTGGCTCCGGCGCGCTAACCCAAGGCTAACCCTCTTCATCGCGGCCAGCCGACGCGCTGGAAGCATTGGCGGGTGGACCCCGCCGCCGCGCTACACTTTCTCGTTGTCAGGAATGCGCCTCCCAGGGGTCCAGACGGGAATAGTGACCCCAGACGTGGCTGAAAAACTCTTCCTTGCGCGCCCCCGTCAGCACGCTGCGCACCTCGCCCGTCGATATCTTTTTCACCGGACCGAGTTGCGCGGCCAGGTAATGCAGCTGTGCCGTTTCCTCCAAGGCGAAGGCAGTGATGCATGCGTTCTCGATCGAATCGCCGCAGACGATGGTGCCGTGATTCTTGCAGACGAGCGCGCAGCCTTCGCCGATCGCGTCGCGCGCCATCCGGCCGCGTTCCGGCGTATCGAGCTGGCGGTCGAAATCCAGAATGGGCACCTCGGGAGCGAAGATCGCACCCCGGTTGCCGACCGGAAGAATGTTCATGCCGGCAATCCCGAAGGCGGTGGCATAAGTCGAGTGGGCGTGAACGACCGATGTGACATCCGGCCGCGCCTTCATGATTTCGAGATGCAGAAACCGCTCGTCCACCGGCTCGATCCGGCCCTCGAGCCAATTGCCTTCGAGATCGACCGTGACGATGTCGTCCACGTCCGTGTCGATGAGCGAACGGCCTTCGGAATGAATGTGGCCCAATATCAGCACGCGATCGGTTCCCGGGATACGTGCGCTCGCATGACCTTTGGTCAACGGCCAGATTCCGCCGGCGGTCAGGATTCTATGCGCCTTGGCCAAGCAGCGGCGGAGCGCGAGGATCTCCGTTTCCTGGGCGTTCGAAGGGTCTGCGAGACGCGTATGGATCGTCATCTTTTTCCGTCCTATTTGGTGTCGCGCGCGGGCGCGACGTACAGGCCGAGCTTGCGGATCAGCGCGACGTTCATCCTGTCCTGCTCTGCGAAGAATTCACGGAACGCGTTCGAGTCGAGATAATGAACCCCGAGCAGCAGGTTGCGCATCTGGGCGATGAAATCGGGATTCGCGCAAATTCGTTCCAGCGCGCTGCTGACCCGGTTGAGGACGGCTGCCGGGGTGCCCTTCGGCGCGAACATGCCGTGCCACGATGAGATGACGAGGTCGACGCCGTTCTCGGCCATGGTGGGCAGATCAGGATAATCGGATGCGCGCCGACTGGCAGCGATTCCGAGCACGCGGATCTTTTTCGATTCGATCATCGGCTTCATGGGAGCCACGATATCGAAATCGATATCGATGTGGCCGCCGGCGAGCGCCACCGTGCGCTCGCCGCCGCCGCGGAACGGGACGTAGATCACGTCGAGCCCGGCCTTCTCCACGAAGGCTGCCGCGAAGATGTGAGCCGAGCTGCCGGCATTGATGCCGACCCGCAGCGAGCCGGGGTTCTGACGCGCATGTTTCAACAAGTCGCCGAGCGTTTCCCAGTTGCGCGCTCTCGGCACCGCAATCGCGGCCGGATCCATGTTCACCAATGCGATGAGCTCGTATTCCGCCGCATCCGTCGGGGTCGGCACCGTGTACTGCGCGGTCAGAAATCCGGTCGAGAACAGGCCGAGCGTGTGGCCATCGGGGATCGCCTGGGCAACCTCCTTTGCCCCGAGCACGCCGCTCGCGCCCGGCCGGTTGATGACGACGACCTGCTGTCCGAGCTCGGCTTTCAGGTGCTGGACGAGGGCCCTTGCGGTGAGATCAGTGCGGCCGCCCGGAGGGAAGGGCACGATCAGACTGACGGTTTTCGTCGGATAGGTCTGGGCCTGCGCCTGCGTACCGGTGGCCGCGAGCCCCAGTACGGCCAGCACACAGAGCCCGGGCATGATCGCGGACGACTGCTTCGACTTTTGCCGGCACACGGTGATCAGCGTGCGCAGCACCGGCAGCAGCAGCACGATCACGAGAATTGTCATGAGAGCTCCCGAGACCGGCCGTGTCCAAAAAATGAAGAAGTCGGCGCGCGACATGATCAGCGATTGCCGAAGCGCCGTTTCCATGATCGGCCCCAGCACGAACGCCAGCACCATCGGCGCGATTGGGAAGCCGAACTTGGTCATCAGATATCCGAGCAGACCGAATGCCGTCATGGTGACGATATCCATCGGATTGTTGTTCACGCCATAGGCGCCGGCCAGGCAGGCCAGCACGACGATGGGAACGACCACGTTGGTCGGAATCAAGGTGATCTTCGCCAGGAAGCCGATCAGCGGAAGCATCGTGATGATCAGGATGCAATTTCCGATGAACATGCTGGTCACGATGCCCCAGAACATTTCGGGATGTTGCGCCATCATCGTCGGGCCGGGCGTGATCCCGTGGAGCATGAAAGCGCCGAGGATCAGCGCCATGACGACGTTGTCCGGGATTCCGAGCGTCAACAGCGGGATGAACCCGCTGCAGGTCGCCGCATTGGCCGCCGATTCAGGTGCGGCAACCCCGGCGATCGCACCGGATCCGAATTTCTGCGGCGTTTTCGACCAACGTTTGGCAACCGCATAGGCTACATAGGACGATATCGTGGCGCCTCCGCCGGGCAGCAGACCCACGAAAAAGCCGACACCCGTGCCCTGTCCTATGGCAGGAGCGGCGTCACGCCAGTCCTTTCGCGTCGGCAACACCGCAAACAGGCCGCGCGGCACATGGACGGCCGCCGATGTGGGACCACTCGCGAGCTTTCGTTCGAGCATGAAGAAGACCTCGGAAATCCCGAACAGGCCCATCACCATGGGCACCAAGTCGATGCCGGATTGCAATGTCAACGACCCGAATGTGAAGCGGGCGGCGCTGCGTACCGGATCGAGCCCCACCGTTCCCAGCAAGAGGCCGAGCACCGTGACTGCGGCGGCTTTCCAGATGGAATCCGTTGCCAGGTAGCTGACCAGGGTCAGCCCCAGAAGTGTGAGCGCGAAATATTCGGGAGGGCCGAAATCGAGGGCGAATTCGGCCAGCGCCGGCGCCACCAGCGCCAAGCCCATGAGGCCGAACATCCCGGCAATGAACGCGGCGAACATCGACATGCCCAGTGCGGCACCGGCGCGGCCCTGCTTCGTCAACTCGTACCCGTCGATGGCCACCATGACGGAAGCCGACTCGCCGGGAACCCGCAGGAGAATGGAGGTGACCGAGCCTCCATACATCGAGCCGTACCAAATGCCGGCCAGCATTATGATCGCACCGGTCGGAGCGAGGAAATACGTTATCGGCAGAAGGAGGGCGATTGTTGCCGCCGAGCCCAGCCCCGGAAGAATTCCGATCACCACCCCGAGCGCCACTCCTGCAAAGCACAGCAGAAAGTTCGTCGGCTGCAGTGAGACGGAAAATCCGAGAGCCAGGTTGGAAATGAAGTCCATATCAATATCCTGTATTCAGTCTACAGTGGGCAGGTCGCGAGTCAATACGTGGCGGTGCTGCGAGCTTCTCGGATATGCTGCCGCGGGACGGGACGCCGCATGCTGCGACACGCGCATGGCGTGCGCTCCTCGACATGGCGGCCGGATGGTGCGGACATTCACGTGCTGACCAAGAGCGAAACTGAACAGACCAAGCGCGTTCCGGCTGCCATCGTCCACGCATTCCTGACCGACGCTTTCGGTGCCTGCGGCCTTTCCCCGGCCGATGCGGCGACCACCGCCGGCGCCATGCTGGAGGCCGACCTCACCGGATCGGATGCCCACGGCGTGTTTCGGCTGGCGGGCTATGTGCGCCAGCTCAGGCGCGGCGTGATGAACCCGAAGGCGACGATCAGCGTGATCGAGCGCGGGCCCGCCACTGCGCTCGTCGATGGCGACAATGGCATGGGCCATGTTGTCATGAGCTATGCCGCGAAGCTCGCGGTCGAATTGGCGCGCGCGTGCGGAGTTGGCTGGGTCGGCGCACGGCGCTCCAATCATGCCGGAGCGGGTGCCATCTATGCGGCCATCCCGCTCGAGCACGGCATGGTGGGCATCTATGGCGCGGCCTCGAGCGTCAATCACATGGCGCCCTGGGGCGGCACCGAGCCGTTGCTCGGCACCAATCCGATCGCGGTGGCGATCCCGGCCGGCAAGGAGGCGCCGGTGGTCCTCGATATCGCCACATCCACCGCCTCCAATGGCGCGATCCGCAGCTACGAGCTGGACGGCCGGCCGATGCCGGAGGGTTGGGTGCAGAGCCGCAAGGACGGGTCGCCGATCACCGACCCGAGCCGCATCGGCGAGGGCACCTATCTGCCGGTCGGCGGCTACAAGGGGAGCGGGCTCTCGCTCATCATCGGGCTGCTTGCGGGGCCGCTCAATGGTGCCGCCTTCGGTCGCGATGTCCGCGACTTCGCCGCGCCGCCCGCCGGCGAGCTCAATGTCGGGCAATTCGTCGTCGCGCTCGACGTCGCCCGTTTCGTCCCGCTCGATCTCTTCCGGGCGGAGATCGACCGCCACATTTGCGATCTTGCCTCGTCGCAGCGGCTGCCGGAGGTCGACGATATTCGCGTGCCCGGACAAGGGCGCCTGCGCGCGCCGCAACGAGCGCGAGAAGCACGGCGTCCCGCTCGCGGCCGCGCTCATGGCGCAAGTCGACGAGGTCGCAACGTTGCTCGGCATCAGACCGCTCAGCGAACGCATATGAGTCCTGCAACAATGAGTCGTGTCCCGGACGCGGTGCAGCGCACGCAGACTAGTTTACGCAGTCTGCGCAAGCTTCACTGCGCTGCGTCTTCGCGGAGCGGTGCACCGCTGAGCCGGGACCGTTCCGGGCTCGGAATCCGTAACGGTCCCGGGTCTGCAGCGCATCACGCGAAGCCGCGTGCTGCGCCGCGCCCGGGACACGAGTTACGAGCTGCCGTACCTCGGATGATTGCGCAGCGCAGAGTGTGCGGCAGTGAGTGCACAATAATGAGTGTGCAATCATGACTGCGGCTGAGAAGCAATCATCGGGGTCGGCGTTCTGGCGGTTCTCGCTGCGCTTCTATCAGCAGCCGCAGGTGGCTGATGCCTGCATCGTGCTGCAAGAGGAGGCTGGCGTCGACGTCAACCTGCTCTTGTTTCTGCTCTGGCACGCCACTCGCGAGCGGGAAGTCTCGGCGGCTGAGATCGCGGAGCTCGAGCGCGACGTCGGCGCATGGCGCGAGATGACGGTGGTCCCGCTGCGGACGATGCGCCGGGCGCTGAAATCGCCGCCGGATCTGGTGGCGCCGGAGGCGGCCGAGCTCTTTCGCACCCGGATCAAGGCTGTCGAGCTTGAAGCGGAGCGTTTGCAGCAGGAGGCGATGTACGAGCTTGCCCGCGCGGCGCTGCTCGGTCGCGCGGCCAGGTCACGCAACGAGGCGGCGCGCGCCAATGTGGCCGCCTACGAGGAGATATGCCGGGCGCCGTTTCCGAAGCCCGCGGTCGAAACCCTGCTCGCGGCCCTCGCCGGCATCGAGCGCAAGCCGGAGGATCAAAATGGATAAGGACACATATGACCGCGGCCTCGCCATGCGCCGCAAGGTGCTCGGCGACGCATATGTCGATCGCGCGCTCGAGAGCGCCGACGACTTCAACCGCGATTTTCAGCGCTTCGTCACCCAGTATTGCTGGGGCGAAGCCTGGGGTGACGACACCCTCACCGCGCGCGAGCGCTCGATCCTCAACCTCGGCATGATCGCCTCGCTCGGCAAGATGGAGGAATTCCAGACCCATGTCCGCGGCGCGCTGCGCAACGGATTGACGCCCGACGAGATCCGCGCGGTGCTCACCCAGATCGCGATTTATTGCGGCGTTCCGGTTGGCGTCGATTGCTTTCGGATCGCCAAGGCGGTGCTCAACGAAGGAAAGAAGCCTTGAGCGATCGGCCAACCTCGACGCGCAAGATGCCAAACTCGCCCAGGCCGTAGCGCGTTGCTACGGCTTGATGCCGAGCCGGCGCAGCCCTTCGAGTGCGAAGGCATAGTTCTGGTCGATATCGAGCGCCTTTCTGTAATCCGCGATGGCGCGTTGCCGCTGACCCATGCTGGCAAGCAGACTGGCGCGGTTGGCCCAGGCGAACTTGTTGCGCGGGTCTGTGCGGATCGCCTCTTCGTAATCGGCCAGCGCCAGCTCGCGCTTCTTGAGGTTGAAATACGCCACGCCTCGACTGTTGTAGGCCATCGAATACTTGGGCTCGGCGCGGATCGCCGCTGAATATGCACGCACCGCGCTCTCGTGCTGGCCGTCGTTGGCCATGATCCGACCGGTCTCGAAATGCGGCTCTGCGTAGTCGGGCTTCTTGGCGACCGCAGTCTTGAAGTCCTCCAGCGCCGGGGTGAAGTTGGGCGGCCGCGAGCAGGGGCCGCCGGTGTGATGGACAGTCGAGCGCGTGCTCTGGCTCTTGCGACACTCCTCGATCGTTGCAAGCATCCTGCGCGAATGTGCCATCCCGCGCAGAAGATACGCCTGGGGGTTGTCGGGCGCGAGCTCGATCGCCTTGTCGAAGTCCGCCCAGGCCGGGTCATGCGCTGCTTTCTGCAGGTGAACGCGGCCGCGCAGAATGAAAACCGATGGGTCGTTGCTGCTGTGGTCCGCGATGGCGGCGTTGAGATCGCGCAACGCGTTATCGAGCTCATCGCGCATGTCGTAAATGGCCGCGCGATTGAAATGCGGCCGCCAATCGTGGCCACTCGAGGCTATGGCCCGCGCGTAGTCCGCCATGGCGAGATCGAACTGCCGGTTGTGATGATAGGCGCTGCCGCGTGCGTTGTAGTCTGCCGGACCACTGTTGCCGCCTCGGATCAGCTCGGTGAAATCGGCGATGGCGCTGGCATAGTCGCGCTTATCGAGATGGGCCTGCGCTCGTGCGCGGAGGGCCAGCGTGGGATTGACGTGGGAACTCCGTGTTGCTCTGGGTCTGCGCAGGCGGCTTCTTGCCCTGCTCCTCGATGCGTTTGACATCAGCCTGAATGGCATCGCGAACGGTGAGGGCGCGGGCATGCTTTTGCGTCGATCTCGATCGCCTTGTTGACCTCGGCCATCGCCTCCGACAGCTTGCCCTGTCTGCTCAGAACGTCGGCCCTGTTGGCGAGGAAGAGCGCGTCCTTCGGATCGATACGAATGGCTTCGCCGAAGTCCCGCAGCGCGTTCGGCAGGTCGTTGTTGCGGAGGTACAACGTTCCCCGGTTATTGTAGGCCATGTCATGGTTCGGATTGTGCTTGAGCGCTTCCGAATAGTCGGACATCGCCGGCTCGACCTGATTGGCATTGTGCCTCATCCGGGCGCGGCCGAAGTAGGCCGTTGCAAGATCCGAGCCCGCGAGGTTGCCGAGCTTGATGAGACGATCACAGGCCTCGCCGCGCAGCTTCACATCGGCGGAGGAATTCATGCACAGCTTCTTGTCCGCGCTGGAATTTTCTCCCTCCTCGTTGCGCTTGACATCAGCCTGAATGGCATTGCGAACGCTGACGGCGAAGGCGAGCTTTTGGTCGATCTCGATCGCCTTGTTGGCGTCGGCAAGCGCCTCCGACAGCTTGCCCTGTCTGCGAAGCGCTTCCGCCCTGTTGGCGAAAGCGAGTGCGTTGCTCTGGTTGTTCCGAATGGCCTCGTTGAAGTCTCGCAGCGCGTTCGGCAGATCGTTCCTGTCGAGGTAGATCGCGCCGCGGTTGTTGTAGCCCAAGTAACCGTTCGGATTATGCTTGATCGCTTCCGAATAATCGGCGATTGCCGGCTCGACCTGATTGGCGTTCCACCTCATCCAGCCGCGGCCGAAGTAGGCCTCTGCAAGCTCCGAGCCGGTGAGCTTGCCGAGCTTGATGAGGCGATCGCAGGCCTCCCCGCGCTGCTTCACGTCCGCGGAGGCATCCATGCACAGACGATTGTCCGCACTGGCTTGCGCTGTTCTCGCCTTTTCCTCCTCGACACGCTTGACATCACCCTGAATGGCATCGCGAACGCTCAGGGCGCGGGCGTGCTTTTGGTCGATCTCGATCGCTTTGCTGGCATCGGCCAGCGCCTCCGACAGCTTGCCCTGCCTGCGAAGCACCTCTGCCTTGTTGGCGAGGGCGAGCGCGAACTTCGGCTCGATACGAATGGCTTCGCTGAAGTCCCGCAGCGCGTTCGGCAGATCGTTGTTGCTGTAGAGGTACAACGCGCCCCGGTTATTGTAAGCCACGTGGTGATTCGGATTGTGCTTGACCGCTTCCGAATAGTCGGCGATCGCCGGCTCGGGCTGATTGGCATTCCACTTCATCCAGCCGCGGCCGAAATAGGCGCCTGCCAGCTCGGAGCCCGCGAGCTTGCCGAGCTTGATGAGGCGATCACAGGCCTCGCCACGCTGCTTGAATTCCGCGGAGTCATTCATGCACAGCTGATGGTCTGCACTCGTTTGCGGCGGCTGCGACGGCGCCACAGGCTTTGCCCACTGAGCGGCAGGCGGGGGCGTATGGCCGGGAACCAGCAGCAAGGCGAGCGCCATGAGCGACAGAGCTTGCGGCCCGATGAACCAGGCGCGGCGATACCACGGGTCGTAGGTCCAGAATGCCTGGTGGAGCCCTACGAGCCTGCCCAATGGCCTATTCATGGCGAGCATCCCCTGGCTGCAGGGGCCGTCTGCGATCCGGTCGGGACAATAGCATCAAACTCGGCCGATTAGAAACGGCTGCGCCTTTGCCATTGTCCCATTCATGATAGCCTTGGGCCCGGCGCCGCCTGCTACGGCTTGATCCCGAGCCGCTGCAGCCCGTCGAGGGCGTAGGCGTAGTTCTGGTCGATATCGAGCGCCTTCCTGTAGTCAGCGATGGCACGTTGCCGCTGCCCCATGCTGGCGAGCAGGCTGGCCCGGTTGGCCCAGGCGTATTTGTTGCGCGGATCCGTGCGGATCGCCTCGTCGTAGTCGGCCATCGCCAGCTCGCGTTTCTTGAGATCGAAATACGCCGCGCCCGGTTCGTGTAGGCCATCGAATTCTTGGGCTCGGCCCGGATCGCGGCCGAATATGCACGCACCGCCTCCTCGTGCCGGCCCTCGTGGGCCATGATCCGACCGATATGGAAATGTGGATTTGCGTAGTCAGGCTTCTTGGCCAACGCCGTTTTGAAGTCCTCCATCGCCGGGGTGAAGGTAGGTGGCCGCGAGCAGGGACCGCCGGCCTCTTTGGTCGGACGCGTGTTCTGGCTGTTGCGGCAGTCGCGGAGGGTGGCGAACGCACTGTTCGAATACGCACGCCCGCGCCCAAGATAGGCCTTGGGGTTGTCGGGCGCGAGCTCGACAGCCTTGTTGAAGTCCGCCCAGGCCGGTTCATGCGCTTCTTTCTGCAGGTGAACGCTGCCGCGCAGAACGAAAACTGATGGGTCGTTGCTGCTGTGCTCGGCGATGGCCGCATTGAGATCGCGCAACGCCTGATCGAGCTCATCGCGCATATCGTGGATCGCCGCGCGATTGTAATGCGGATGCCAATCGTGGCCACTCGATGCTATGGCCCGCGTGTAGTCCGCCATGGCCAGATCGAACTGCCGGTTCTGATGGTAGGCGCGACCGCGCCCATTGTAGTCCGCCGGATCCCTGCTGCCGCCCTGGAGCAGCTCGGTGAAATCGGCGATGGCGCCGGCGTAGTCGCTCTTCGCGAGATGGGCATTCGCACCTGCGCGAACTGCGGCAGCGCGAACGCCGAGGGCGAGGGCGTGCTTTTGGTCCATCTTCGAGCGCCTTGTCGGCGTCGGCCAGCGCCTCCGACAGCTTGCCCTGTCTGCGAAGCACGTCAGCCCTGTTGGCGAGGAAGTCCGCGTCCTTCGGGTCGATACGAATGGCTTCGCTGAAGTCCCGCAGCGCGTTCGGCAGGTCGTTGTGGCGGAGGTACAACACGCCCCGGTTATTGTAGGCCACGTCGTGATTCGGATTGAGCTTGATCGCTTCCAATAATCGGCGATCGCCGGCTCAACCTGATTGTCATTGTGCCTGATCCGGCCGCTGCCGAAGTAGGCCCTCGCAAGCTCGGCGCCCGCGAGGTTGCCGAGCTTGACGAGGCGATCACAGGCCTCGCCGCGCAGCTTCACGTCCGCGGACGAACCCATGCACAGCTGCTTGTCCGCACTAGAATTTTTCCTCCTCGATGCGCTTGACATCAGCCTGAATGGTAGTGCGAACGTTGAGGGCGCGAGCATGCTTTTGGTCGATCTCGATCGCCTTGTTGGCGTCGGCCAGCGCCTCCGACAGCTTGCCCTGTCGCCGAAGCACGTCGGCCCGGTTGGCGAGGGCGAGCGCGAACTTCGGCTCGATACGAATGGCTTCGTTGAAATCCCGCAGCGCGTTCGGCAG
>CAWHPT010000022.1:0-139693 GCA_963831225.1 uncultured Alphaproteobacteria bacterium | reverse complement strand
TAACGCCGACGGCAAATTGTGCAGGCAGCCTTTGATATAAAGCAAAGGCTGATCACTTCGGCGCCACTGGACCCTGCGCCGGAGCTGCAGCGCGTGGGCCGGCGGCGGTGATCAGTTGGCGTAGCGCGCGGTCATTTCGCGCGCGATCTTGGAGCCCTCGTCCAGATAGCGGCGTATGACCAGGTCGGCTGCCGGGGTGCAGGTGCGGTAGCTTTGCTGGAAGCCGCGATAGCCGCGATTGAAGTTCGAGATCATGCGGGAGCGGCGCTCCCCGCCCGGGGCTTCGGCATCGACCAGGGACTGCATCTCGTTGCGCCACTTCTGCCCTTCATTGGCGCCGCAAATGCCGCGCAAATAGTGCAGGGCACCGAGGATTTCGGCGAGCCGCGCAAGGCTTCCGTCAAACGGAGCAGCCGGCGCACCCTGGGCGCCGGCGGGTGCATTCAGTCCCGCAAGGGCAACCGAGGCCGCTATCAAGACGCGTAGGAGCATCGAGGGTCAGGAATTCGTTTGGCGTGCGGAAGGGGTGGCGGTGCGTAAGCATTTTCGCAATTCAAACGGACGGAAACATGGCAGACATGCGCCGCTTTACCGCATCCGGGCGCAGCGCAACGCCCCACCCTATGTCTTCCCCGCAAGCGCTTGCGGGGAAGGGACGCTCACCGCGTTCCGTCGAGGCGGTCGATGGCCGCGGCCACGATGTCTGCAAGTCCCGGAGTGGTTTGCAGGCTTGCGATCCCGGCCGGCTCGATCCAGAGCGCTTCACTGAGCTCTTCGTTGAGCACCGGCTCTCCGGCGAGCCAGCGCGCGGCGAAACACAAGATCACGAAATGCCGTTGCACGCGATCATGCGGATCGCGGACGATGGTTTCGCGATATCCGGCGAGCGCCCGCGGCTCGATGCCGAGGCTGGTTTCCTCGCGAACTTCGCGCGTCACGGCTTCCTCGAGGGTTTCGCCGGCCTCGACGACTCCGCCGGGAAGGGTGTAGAGGCCGTGCGCCGGAGGCCGCGCCCGCCGCACCACCAGGACCTTGCCGTCGCGCACGATCGCGGCGCTGACCGCGAGAAAGGGACGCTCGGGATAGGATCTCGCGTCCGACACTGCGAATGTTCTCCGGGAGCACTACTTGAACGACAGAAACTGCCGGCCCCTTGTGCGGTAGGGTCGAGCTGAGCGCAACCCGGACGAGCCTTTCATGTGCGGACGCTACTGATCACGACCGCGCCGGAGGCGATCCGGGCCTGTTCCGCTACCGCGAGCAGCCCAATTTCCCGCCGCGCTACAACGTGGCGCCGACCCAGCCGGTGCCGGTCGTGCGTCTCGCCGAAGGCGAGCGGCATTTCGCGCTGGTGCGCTGGGGCCTGATCCCGGCCTGGGTCAAGGACCCGCACACCTTCACGCCTCCTGATCAACGCGCGCGGCGAATCGGTCAACGACAAGCCCGCGTTCCGCAACGCGATCAGCCGGCGGCGCTGCCTGTTTCCGGCCGATGGCTTCTACGAGTGGAAGGTGGAGGGCGGGCGCAGGCGGCCTTACTCATGCGCCGAAGCAGGCGGGCCGTTCGCGTTCGCCGGCCTGTGGGAAACCTGGACCGGACCGAACGGCGAGGAGATGGAGACCGCCGCGATCGTCACCACGCAGCCAACAGCGAGATGGCCACGTTGCACGAGCGCATGCCGGTGATCGTGCCGCCGGAGGCGTTCGATCTCTGGCTCGATTGCCGCAACGTCGATGCCATGACCGCGGCCGCAACTGTTCGCGCCGGCGCCCGAGGGCTGCTCGAAGTCTACGAGGTTTCGCCGGCGGTCAACCGACGGCGAATGACGGCCCGGGATTGATCGAGCCGGTTTCCGCCGCGGCGCAATCCTGCCGGCAGGGACGGCTCCGCCCGCTGATCCACCAGCGACCGCGAAGGCGCGCAGCACGCGCCAGCGCGCCAAGCGCGACAACGGGCAAGGCTCGCTGTTCTAGCGCGCTTTCCGCTGGAATTGAACCAACAGTCGTCATTGCCGGGCTTGACCCGGCAATCCATCTTCTTCGCAAGACCTTCTTGCGAAGTGGGATGGACCCCCGGGTCAAGCCCCGGGGGTGACGCATGTGAGTGGGCAATGCGTTAGCCGGTTTTTCCGATCATCGTGTTGGGAATGAACAGCGCGATCTCCGGGAACACGATCAGGATCGCGATGCAGACCATCATCGCGAACCAGAACGGCACGATGCCGGCGAAAATCTCGCTCATCGGCACGTCGGGCACCAGGCCCTTGACGATGAACACGTTGATGCCGACCGGCGGATCGATCAGCCCCATCTCCAGCACGATCACCATGATGACGCCGAACCAGATCAGGTCGTAGCCGAGCGCCTGCATGATCGGGATGACGATCGGCAGCGTCAGCACCAGCATCGAGAAGCCTTCGAGGAAGGTGCCGAGCAGGATGTAGACCGCCAGGATCATGATCAGGATGACGACGCGCGGCACGTCGAGGCCGGCGAGCGCCTGCGCGATCTTCTCCGGCAGGCCGCGAGAGCGCCAGGAACGGCCCGAACACCAGCGCGCCGATCAGGATCAGGAACACCAGCGCGGTGGTGTTGACGGTCTCGACCAGGATCGTCGACAGGTTGCCGCCGCCGAGCGAGCGTGCGCCACAGCGCATAGCCGAACGCCAGCACGGCGCCGACCGCCGCCGCCTCCGACGGGCGTGAACACGCCGACATAGATGCCGCCGATGCTGACCAGCACGATCGATCATCATCGGGCCGGCGCGCGCGTCATGCTGCGCCTTGCGCTCCTGCCAGCTCGCGCGCGGGCCGGGCGGGCCGTATTGCGGCTTGAAGCGCATCCAGATCGCGACCGTGACCATGAAGATGCGCGGTGAGCAGCAGGCCCGGCAGGATGCCCGCGAGCAGCAGCCGGCCGATCGACTGCTCGGTGAGCAGCCCGTAGATGACGAAGGCCGTGCTCGGCGGGATCAGGATGCCGAGCGTGCCGCCGGCGGCGATCACGCCGGTGGCGAGGCGGTGGCTGTAGTTGTAGCGCCGCATCTCCGGCAGGCAGACCTTGCCCATGGTCACCGCCGAGGCGACGCTCGATCCGGACACCGCGGCAAAGCCGGCGCAGGCGAGGATGGTGGCGTGCGCGAGCCCGCCGCGCACATGGCCGATCCAGGAATAGGCGGCGGAATAGAGATCGCGCGCCATGCCGGACACCGAGCCGAGATTGCCCATCAGCACGAACAGCGGAATGACGGCGAAGTCGTAGACCGCGGCGTATTGATAGGGATAGGTGCCGAGCGCCGCGAGCGCGGCGCTGCAAGCCGTTGAGCACGCCGAAGCCGACGATGCCGACCAGCAGCATGGCGATGCCGATCGGCATGCGCAGCGCCATCAGCAGCAGCAGCACGGCGATGCCGATCAGGCCGATGCATGTCACCGCGGGACATGTTGCGCGTCCTCAGCTCTTGCGCGCAGCATCCGGACGCTCTGGATGAGCAGCACGATGGCGTACATCGCCGAGCCGAACGCGACGGTGAGCTGGAACGGCCAATGCGGCCAGCGCATCATGTTGCTGATGCGGTGCATCGAGGTGAGCGCCTCGACCGCGGTGAGCCAGGCGATGGCGCGAACAGCACCGCGCTGACGAAGGTCAGGATGACCGGAACGAAGCGCAGCCGCGGGTCTTCGAGCGGCCGCTCGAGGATGTCGACGGCGACGTGCCCGCCGACCCAGCCGCAATAGGCGATGCCGAGGAACACGATCACCGACATCGCGAACTCGGTGATCTCCAGCGAGCCGCTGAACGGCCGGTTGAAGACGTAGCGGAGCACGACGTCGAGGACGGTGTAGCCCATCAGCGCATGAGCACCCAGCCGCCGGCGAGCGCCAGCAAGCGCAGAAAGCGGCCGAAGAGCTCCCTCGGGCTCTTCGGTAGTCCCAGTCCTTCCAAGTCCGCCCCCCGCGCTCGTCGCACGGCCTGCGTCAGCTGAGCAACCCGTAGGCGCCGACCAGGCCGCGCGCCGGCAGGCCGGCCTTCTCGCCCTCCTCGACCTTGCTGCTGGATCATCGGCTTGAACGCGTCGACCCAGCGCTTGCGCTCCTGCCGCCGACAGCGTGATGACCTCGCGGTCCTTCTTCGCCGCCGCGAGCGCCTCGTTGTTCTTCTTGTCGTAGGTCTGCGGCGCCCTTGAGGCTGAGCTTGCAGGCCGGTGGTGTCGTCGATGACCTTCCTCAGGTCGGCGGGCAGCTTCTCGTAGCGCGCCTCGGTTCATCGCCACCAGGAACGGCGAGCGGCCGAGCGGCGCATCGATGGTGAAGTACTTCGCCACCTCGATCAGCTTGAAGTCGAGCGCGGCCGACATCGGGATCATGCTGGCGTCGATCACGCCGCGGTCGAGGTTGTTGTAGATCTGCGTCGACCGGCATGTCGATCGGGTGGCGCCGAGCGCCTCGAGCTGCGCCGACTGCGCCGCCGACGGCGTGCGGATCTTCATGCCCTTCATGTCCTCGAGCGTGCGCGATCGGCTTGCTCTTGCTCATCAGGCTGGCGGTGTCCGAATTCCACAGCATCAGCACCTTGGTGTCCTTGAAGTCGCGCGCCAGGAACTTGTCGAAATTGCGCCCACAGCTTCGTGGTGCCGTCGTCGGCGCTGTCGGCGGTGCCGGGCAGCTCGGTCAGCGCCATCATCGGGAAGTCGGCCGAGGTGTAGCCGGGCAGCGTGAAGGTGATGTCGGAGATGCCCTGCACGGCCTGGCGATAGAGCTCCGGCGGCCTGCCGCCGAGCTGCATCGCCGGGAACAGCCGCACCGTGAGCTTGTTGTTGCTGCGCTTGGCGACCTCCTGGCGTCCACGGCGTCGAGCACGTCGGTCCAGATCACGTGGGTCGGCGGCACGAAGCTGTGAAGCTTCAGTTCCTCGCCCTGCGCCAGCGCGGCGGGCGCACGGCAGGCCGGCGGCGCGGTGGCGGCGAGGCTGGTCTTCAGAAACGTTCTGCGCGTCGTGAACATGGTGATTTCCTCCGGGTCGGTGCCGTGTAGGCGATGACGGGATACGCGTCAATTGCACGGTTCGCGGTCAAATGTCGCCGGTACTGCTCGGCTCTATGGCCCAATATCGATGCCACGACGGCCTACAGCACCTTGCCCGGATTGAGGATGCCCTTGGGATCGAGCGTGCGCTTGAGCGTGCGCATCAGTTCGAGCGCGACCGGGTCCTTCACCTGCGGCAGCAGATCGCGCTTGATCACGCCGATGCCGTGCTCGGCCGAGATCGAGCCGCCGTATTTCGCCACCACCTCGAACACCGCCGTCGTTGACCTCGTCCCAGCGCGCGAGGAACTCGGCCTTGTCGGCGCCGATCGGGCTGGCGACGTTGTAATGGATGTTGCCGTCGCCGAGATGGCCGAAGGGCAGCGGCCGCGCAGCCCGGGATGAGCGCCGTCGACGGCGGCGCTCGCCTCCTGCGATGAAGGCCGGCACCGCCGCGACCGGCACCGAGACGTCGTGCTTGATCGAGCCGCCTTCGTGGCGCTGCACCTCGCCGAACATCTCGCGGATGCGCCAGAACATCTTGGCCTGGTCGAGGCTCTCGGCGATCGTGGCATCCTCGACCAGGCCGCGCTCGAGGCCCGTCGGCCAGAATGTCCTCCAGCGCTGCGCGCAGCCCGGAGCGCGGCCTGCGACGACAGCTCGATCAGCACGTACCAGGGATGCGGCTGCGGCAGCGGATCGCGGCAGCCGGCGCCGTGCTGCGAGCACCAGCTCGACGCCCATCCGCGGCATCAGCTCGAAGCTCGTCACGCCGCCGCGCGGTGCGCTCGGTCGCGAGACCGAGCAGCTCGAGCGCCGCCTCCGGCGAGGGCACGCCGACGAACGCGGTCTCCACCGAGCGCGGCCGCGGCAACAGCCTCAGCACCGCCGCGGTGATGATGCCGAGCGTGCCTTCCGCGCCGATGAACAGGTTCTTGCAGGTCGTAGCCGGTATTGTCCTTCTTGAGCTTGTTGAGATTGTTGAGCACGCGGCCGTCGGCGAGCACCACTTCGAGGCCGAGCGCATGCGAGCGCGCGATGCCGTAGGCGAGCGCGGCGGTGCCGCCGGCATTGGTCGAGAGATTGCCGCCGATGGTGCAGGTGCCCTCCGACGGCAGCGAGCTGCGGATACAGCCGGTCGACGTCGGCGGCGGCCTCGCGCGCGCGCTGCAGCATGACGCCGGCCTCGCAGGTCATGGTGTTGGAGACCGGATCGACCTCGCGGATGCGGTCGAGGCGGTTGAGCGAGAGCACGATCTCGCCGTGCTGCGGGATCTGTCCGCCGACCAGGCCGGTATTGCCGCCCTGCGGCACGATCGGCGTGCGCGGTCTCGTTCGCGAGCTTGCAGGATCGCGGCGACCTCGCGCGACCGAGCCCGGCCGCAGCACCAGCGGCGTGTGGCCGCGATACAGGTCGCGCATCTCGACCAGATAGGGCGCCTGCGCCTGCGGATCGGTGATGGCGTATTTCTCGCCGACGATCGCGGTGAAGCGGGCGAGCAGATCGGCGGCGAGGGCTTCGGCGGCGATCTGACAATGTTCATGCGGTGCACGATCATCGGTTCTGGCACGACTATAGCGCGGCGCCAGCCATGGTCGTAGCGGTCGCTGAATCGACGCGCGGCGCGGCGGCGCGCGCGAGCCGGTCGTTGATCGCCTCGCCCAGGCCCGTCGTGCGGCACCGGCATCACCGCGATGGTCGCGGCGCCGCGGCATCGAGCGCGCGCAGATGCGAGAACAGATTGGCGGCGGCCTCGATCAGATCGCCGCGCGCGCGACAGGTTGAGCACGCGCGCTGCGCGCTCGGCGCCTGCGACCGGCATCCGGGCCGAAGGCGAGCAGCGCCTCGCCCGGCGTCGACGCTCGCGCGCATCGAGCCGCAGCCGCGCCCGCGGCGCATAATGCGAGGCGAGCTGCCCGGGCGCGAGCGGCGCCTCGTCGTCGTCCGCCGATGGCGTCGGCCGGCGGCGCGCATCGGCGAGCGCGAGCACGCGCTCGATCGCCGCGCGCGGCAGGCCGCCCGGCCGCAGCAGCACCGGCTCGCCGAGGCAGGCGACGATGGTCGATTCGAGCCCGACCGGCGTCGGCCCGCCGTCGACGATCAGGTCGATGCGCCCGCGCAGATCGGCGAGCACATGCTGCGCGGTGGTCGGCGAGACGTGGCCGGAGCGGTTGGCCGACGGCGCCACCACCGGCCGGCCGAAGGCTGCGAGGATGTCGCGCGCGACCGGATGGCCGGGCACGCGCACGGCGATGGTGTCGAGCCCGGCGGTGGCGAGCTCGGCCACCGGGCAATCCGGCGGCCTGCGGCAGCACCAGCGTCAGCGGCCCCGGCCAGAACGCCGCCGCCAGCCGCTCGGCGCGCGGCGTCGAAGCGCGCGAGCGCGCCGCGCCGCGGCGAGCGTCGGCGCACATGCGCGATCAGCGGATTGAACGACGGGCCGGCCCTTGGCGTCATAGAGCCGCGCGACCGCCTCGCCGTTGGTGGCGTCGGCGCCGAGCCCGTAGACGGTCTCGGTCGGGAAGGCGACCAGCCCGCCGGCCGCCAGGCATGCGCGCGGCGCGCTCGATCGCCGCGTCGGCGCCGGCCTGTCGATCACTTCGCGTCGATGCCGGCTGCCGCGGTCATTGCGATACCTGTGCCTGCTGGCCGTGCTTGCGGCGCTCCGCGGGACGCCGTTATAAGACCGGCCTTCAGTCGGAGTGTAGCGCAGTCTGGTAGCGCACCTCGTTCGGGACGAGGGGGTCGCAGGTTCAAATCCTGCCACTCCGACCAACTCTGCACTCCCGCCGCTGATTTTCCACAACATCTGGAACTGCTAGGGTTCTTGAAGCGCCCCGAGTACACAAGGGCGTACACAGACGCGAGTTGCGGATGGCCTCGCTCAGCACAGGACACAAGGGCAACTACAAGGCGCGGAAGCGCCTCCCCGACGACGTGCGCGAGGAATACGGGCGGCTGTATGGCGCGCGTCACGAAGCGAAGTTCTACGCGTCCGAAGACACCAAGAGCACGAAGCGCACAGCAGTATGGCGAGTGGCTTGCAGAGGTGGAGGGCCGCATCGCCGCCATCCGTGCCGCTCGCGACGGCACCGGCCTATCGCTCACGCCGCAGTCAGGCGCGCAAGCTCGCAGGCGAATGGTACGACTGGTTTCTGGCTCGGCATGCAGGCGCTACGCATCTTCATGTCGAGCACTGGTTGGATGCAATAGACGACGAGATTAGAGACGGTGGACTATCAGAATACGAATACGAGCGCTTTGATGATCTTTGGCGCCTGCCAGCCCATCTACGCGAGACTCGTCCGTCCCGTCGTTTGCAGACGTTGGCAAGACTGCACAATTCCTGGCAACGAAGCAGATGGCGCTCACGAACGAGGCGCGCAATCGCTTCCTCGACTTCCTGTACGAGGACCTTGTCGCAGCCCTCCGACGGCTCTTGAGGCTTTCCGAAGGCGACTACAGCGCTGACAAGTATCGCGAGCGCTTCCCCAAGGAAGCACAAGAAACCGACAGCGGCATCACGCCGTGGCAGCTATTCGAGCAGTGGGTTGCGGAACGGACGCCTGCACCGGGCACAATCGAGAGCTGGCGCTACCCGTTTCGTGGATTGGACAAACATTTCGCGGATCGTACTGCGGATTCCATCACACCGGAAGAAACCACGGCCTGGATACGAGGCCTGATCACTGCCGAGCGTTCCGCAGCCACGGTCAAGAAGACGTGGCTGAATGCCGCCAACACTGTGTTCAGGTGGGCGCTGGAGCACAAGCTCGTAGCACGTAACCCCTTCGCAGGCGTGAAGGTCACGGTTCCCAAGAAGAAGAAGATTACGCGAGCGCGCGTTCCGTCAGCAGGAAATTCAGATCATCTTGCGCGCAGCGTCCGCTACTTCGGACACACGCAGGCCTACTGAAGCTGCCAAGCGGTGGGTGCCTTGGCTGTGCGCCTACACTGGCGCACGCCCTGCCGAGATGACCTAGTTGCGCAAGAAGGATATCATCGAAGAGGAAGGTGTTCAGGCGCTGCGGATCACTCCGGAGGCTGGTACAGTCAAGACCAACACCGCGCGCCTCGTTCCGCTGCACGAACATCTCATCTCTCAGGGCTTCCTGGAGTTCGTGGAGCATCATGGAGAAGGACCGCTTTTCTACAAGCCGGACAGGTCAGCTCCCGACAACGACCCCATCAAGCGCAAGAAGCCACGCTACTCGCAAGCCCGTCAACGACTCGCGGATTGGGTCCGAGAGTTGGGCGTTGATGATCCCAACATCTCGCCAATTCACGCATGGCGTCACACGTTTAAGAAGATCGCCGACCGCGCCGGTATAACGGAGCGCATGTCCGACTACATCACGGGGCACGCGCACAAGACCGAAGGCGCCAGCTACGGCGCGCCGACCCTGGATGATATGGCGGAAGCTCTCAAGAAATTCCCGCGCTACAAGGACATCTAATGATCGCACTTGAACAGCAGCAGGACGGCTCGGAGCATTCGGCCGACAATGCACCAACGGCCGAGGAAGTCCACGCTTTGCGGCAAGCGCCACGCGCGAACTTGAACGCGAGCACGAAAGGCGAATATGCAGAGCGGTTGGTTACACGCTTGGTGGACGACATCACGGCGTGGGAAGCGGGCTCGTCTGAACGGGCCTACGCTCGCCGCAAGCGTCTTGAGAAGCTGAAGGTGGCCGTAGCGGCTTTCGTCGCTGACCTTCTGAACGCACGCAATCACCCTGAAGCTGCCGGATGGGTCTATCGCCCGTTGGCCAAAGGGAGCTTTTCGGGCCAAGCGGTTTCGGCGCGTGACTTCGGGAGCATCCGGGACTGCTGGATCGCTTGCGACCTGTTGGACCTAAAGCCGGGTTACACTCAGACGGTTGAGTTCGATCCAGGCGATCCAATTCGGACCAGGGGCAAGGCTGCGCGGTTCCGGGCGACACTCAAGCTACTGAAGGTTTGCGCCGAACACGGGGTGACGCCGCAAAACGTTGGTGAGCATTTCAGCTATCAACCCCCAGAGCACCCTTTGGTGCTAACGGCTGCTTCACGCCGCGTGGGGTCGCGGAAGCAAGCTGGCGCAGTGATGAAGTTCAAGCGCACCCCGCGAACGGAGCGCATCGAAAAGAGCGTCAAGGAGCTAAACGCCTTCCTCGCTCAACGTGTCGTACGTGGTGCAACGCATCGCTGGCTAACTCGCAGGTTCAATGAAGGTGATCAACGTGACTTCAACTGGAACAAGGGCGGCAGGCTCTACAGCGATGGCAAGGATTTGCTATCAGCAGCTTCCGCGCCCTGAGCGTCTCAAGATCACTATCGACGGCGAGCCGGTCTGTGAAATCGACATCAGGGCGAGCTACCTCACCATCCTTCACGCTCGCTACAAGGTGCCGTTCAAGGTTTCGAAGGGACACGACCCATACGCCATTGAGGGATTGCCGCGCGCTGTCGTGAAGGCGTGGTGCGCGATCTTCTTGGGAAGGAAGAAGGCGCTTGCGCGATGGCCGGTCGACACCATCGAAAAATACGCCGAAGAGAACAATGGTGCAGACCTCAAGGCCTATCGAGTGAAGGTCGTTGGAGAAAAAGGTCTGTCAGAAGTTTCCATTGCTGAGGCGATGGAGCGAGCTGAAGGAAACCTGGGCAGACCTGATGTGGCTTGAAAGCGAAGCCATTGTGTCGGCGATGGTCGCACTAATGACAGCGCAGGGCGCGCCGAGTCTTCCCGTTCACGATAGCCTCTTCGTTCCTGTCTCTCATCAAGCGTGGGCAAAGGGCCACCTTCACGCCAGCTACAGCTATCATTGCAAGGTAGTCCCCTACTTGGAGGTTCACTATCCAGAAAACCTCTCAGTGCAGCAGCTTCAGCAGGTTTGCGGCTCCTGAGTGTCTTCAACATAGAGGTATGAAGATAGAGGGTAGGCTGTGGAAGGGGCTTTAAGTGACCTTAGGGCATAACCGGGAACGTTTTTGAGTTGCCGTCCCGCCGCCACACTCTCTCCGCGTTCACTCGTCGGCGCTCCCCAGGGGACCTTTCGTGACTTACAGGAGCCCGTGGAGTTGTTTCCAACGGTGGCAGGTAGGGTGGGGGTGCTGGCTGGGCCAAAAACGCCTCAGTGGACTCCGGAGAGTCACGGCGGGGCATGTGGCATCTGGTGGCCCACCGTTGCCGGGGTGTAGGACAATTAGTTGCATAAGTAACTATTGGTCTGGGAGCAGACCTCTTTCCTATCTCCCCACTGAAACAAAAAACGGCCGCGAAGTTTAGCAGAAAATCTGAATTGGGCGGTGGTCACACGTCGTATCTCAACATCCGACCTTGAGGCTCATTGGGTTCGCGAACGTCCGCAGGACCCAAAGCGCCTCGCGGTCACCCCAGAGCGCGCCAGCAACCTACGGTCAAAGCTGGTTGACCTGTCGTCATCGAACTTGGCACCGCCCACTGCCGACCGCGCCCCACAGCCTCGCCCGTTGCGCCATTCGGGTTCGCGCCGCCCATTGCAACTCATTCGATCACCTCGTCGGCGCGGGCGAGCAGCGTAGGCGGCACGGTCGAGGCCGAGCGCCTTCGCTGTGATCAGGTTGATGGCGAGATCGAACTTGGTCGGCTGCTCGACCGGGAGGTCGGCCGGCTTTGCGCCGCGCAGGATCTTGTCGACATAGTCGGCGGCGCGCCGGTTCAGGTCCAGGAAGTTCGGTCCATAGGACATCAGACCGGCCGCTTCGACGTACTCCCGGTGCGCGAACATCGTCGGCAGGCGCGCGGCGAGCGCAAAGGTGTTGATGCGGAGCCGCTGCGCGTGCACGAGGGGGTCGCCAGTAGTATAAAGCGCTTCCGCGCGGCCCTTGAGCCCCTCGAAGGCGGACGCGATATCCTCCACGCGCCGGATTGGCAATGGGACGACCTCGAGGCCGAGCGTGCGCGCTGCCGCGTCAATCTCGTCCCTCTCCGTCACGCCGCCGGAATAGTCGGCATTGGCCATGACGGCCAACCGACCGAGAGCCGGGAAAACCTCGCGCAGGAGTTCGAGGCGTTTGGCGGCAAGATCACTTCCCAGGTTTGACAGGCCGGTGACGTTGCCGCCCGGTCGCGCCAGTGAAGCGACCAGGCCGCTGCCGACCGGGTCTCCCGCCGTCGGGAAGACGATCGGGATGACCGATGTCGCCTGCTTTGCCGCGACCGCTGCTTCGGTTCCGCCTGCGAGAATGACATCGACCTTGAGCCGGACGAACTCGGCCGCGATCTCGGCATAGCGCTCGGCGCGTCCCTCCCCCCAGCGATACTCGATCGCGACGGTGCGGCCCTCGATCCAGCCGAGTTCGCGCAGCCGCTGCACAAATGCGTCGACCCATGCGCGCTGGCTTGTCGGCGTGCCGCCGCCGAGGAACCCGATGGTCGGCAGCTTCCCGCTGCTGCGCGCGCGCCGCCGAGCGGCCACGCCACCGCCGCGCCGCCGAGCAGCG
Organism: uncultured Alphaproteobacteria bacterium; assembly: GCA_963831225.1. Taxonomy (GTDB): domain Bacteria; phylum Pseudomonadota; class Alphaproteobacteria; order Rhizobiales; family Xanthobacteraceae; genus VAZQ01. Next base: position 127,204 of record CAWHPT010000022.1, on the reverse strand, counting down.
TGATGAACTCGCGCCGCTTCATTCGATCACCTCGTCGGCGAGCGGCCGAGCAGCGTAGCGGCACGTCGAGGCCGAGCGCCTTGGCGGTCTTGAGGTTGATCACGAACTCGAACTTGGTCGCCTGCATGACCGGCAGCTCGGCGGGCTTCGCGCCCTTGAGAATCCGACCGGCATAAACGCCCACCTGGCGATAGACATCGGCATGGCTCGATACCGTAGCTCATCAAGCCGCCGGCGTCGGCGAATTCACGAAAGTGGTAGATCGTGGGCACCGCATAGCGCGCCGCCAAAGCCACGAGCTTGGCACGGCGGTGTCGAAGAATGCGAGGCGGCAACCGCGAGCGCGGCGATCCGCTCATCGAGCGACAGTTTCGAAGGCCGCGTCAATCTCGCCATCGGTGTTCGCTGGCAGGACTGGATTTGCAGAGCCATCGCGCGTGCCGCGTCCTGCACGTCCGTCAGCTGGCTCGCGGAAGGTGAAAAGCTCGGGTTCAGGAGAAAACCGATTGTTGCCGCCTGAGGCACCAACTGACGCAACAGCCCGAGGCGCTTGGGTTCAAGCTGGTTGGTCAAGAGCGTGATCCCAGTGGTGTTCCCGCCCGGCCGGATGAAGTTCGCTGCAAGTCCTTGACGGACAGGATCGCCGCCGATGGCGAAGATGATCGGAATGGTCGAGGTTGCGGCCTGGGCCGCGAGCGCGGCCGGCTCGCCGCCGGTGGCAACGATGATGGAAACCGGGCGGCGAACGAACTCCGCCGCCATCGCCGGCAGCTGGCCGTATTGGCCGAACGCCCAGCGGTATTCGATGGTCACGTTCTGGCCTTCGACAAAGCCGCTTTCGCCCAAGCCCTTGCGGAAGGCGACTACCAAGATGCGCGGTATCATCGACCGATCTGGCGCTGAGATAACCGATCACCGGCATCGCCGGCTGCTGCGCGCGCGCCGCGAGCGGCCACGCGACCGCCGCGCCGCCGAGAAGCGTGATGAACTCGCGCCGTTTCATTCGATCACCTCGTCGGCGAGCAGCAGGAAGGAGTTCGAGACAGTGAGGCCGATCGTCTTTGCCGCCTTGAGATTGACGATAAGCTCGAAGCGAGTCGGCACTTCGATTGGCAGATCAGCTGGGCTCGCGCCTTTGAGAATCCTGTCCACCAATCCTGCGGCCCGCCGGTACACAGTCGGCAGGTTCGCGCCATACGACATCAAGCCGCCTGCCTCGGCGAACTCGCGGAAGCCATAGATCGCCGGCAAGCGGACGCGCAGCGCCAGCGCCGCGACTTCCGCCCGATGCGAATTGAACAACGGGCTTTGACTGACGAACAACGCTTGCATTCCCTCGCGCGCGGCTCGAGAGAACACATCGATCTAATTCGGTGGTCTCGCGCACTTCGAAGACGTTGAAGGTCAAACTCAAAGCGCGGGCGCGGGCCGGCAGCAGCTTGAGCACAATGTCATCCGTCGCATCGCCAGGATTGATGATGACCCCGATCCGCGCAAGTCCGGGCACCACATGCTTGAGAAACTCGAGCCTCTTCCCGACCAGCGCATCATCCCCGAACGTCCAGGTTCCGGTAATATTGCCGCCGGGTCTAGCGATGCTACTGACCAGCCCCATTGCAACGGGGTCTTCGAGCATGCCCAGCATGATGAGCGGAATTGTTCGCGTTGCATCGCGGGCGGCCAAGATGCCCCCCGCCGAACCAGCGAGATTACGTCAGGCTTGAGCGCGACCAACTCGGCTGCGAGGTCGGGCAAACGTCTGGGCATTCCCTCGGCAAACCGAAGCTCCAGCACAATATTGCGATCCTCAACATATCCAAGTTCGCGCAATCCCGCCCGCAGCGCCTCGATGTTGCGGGCCGCCGCAGCGCGTGACAGCGGCGACAGGATGCCGATGAGCGGCCGGCTGGTCGCCTGCTGCGCGCGCGCCGCGAACGGCCATGCGGCCGCTGCGCCGCCGAGCAACGTGATGAACTCGCGCCGTTTCATTCGATCACCTCGTCGGCAAGCAATTGCATCGAGTTCGGAAAGGCAAGGCCCAGCTCTTTGGCGGTCTTGAGATTGATCACCAACTCGAACTTGGTGGCCTGCACAACCGGCAGATCGGCGGGCTTCTCGCCCTTGAGAATGCGCCCGGCGTAGGTGCCGGCTTGGCGATAGGCATCGGTCAGGCTCGTGCCATAGCTCATCAAGCCACCGGCCATAGCAAACTCGCGAAACTCGTAGATTGCGGGTATGGCATGGCGCGCCGCCAGCGCAACAACGTGATCGCGGCGACTGTTGAAGAAAACATCGGAGGCAACAAGCAGCGCTCCGGCGCGCAGTTGGATCAGTGTCGCGAATGCAGTATCGAGCTCCCGGTCGCTGCTCGCGCGCACAATGTGGGTGGGTAGGTTGACTGCGTGGGCGGCCCGCTCAACGTCATCCAGCTGAGCTTGAGTGGCTGGACTCGTCGGGTTCATGAGCACTGCGACCATCGTCGCAGTCGGAACAAGCTCGCGCAAGAGTTCCGAGCCGCTTCGACTTGAGCTGGGTGGTAAACATGTAGACGCCCGTCATGTTGCCGCCTGGCCGGTTGAGGCTCGCGACGAGACCGAGTTTAATCGGATCGTTGCCCGCCACGAACACGACTGGAATGGTTGTGGTCGCAGCGCTGGCGGCCTGCATCGACGGCGTGCCGCCGCTCGTGAACAGCACGGTAACTGGTCGGTGCACCAGCTCGGCCGCGAACGCCGGTAACCTGTCATAGTGACCTTCCGCCCAGCGATACTCGATCACCACGTTGCGGCTATCGGCATACCCGGTTTCGCTCAGCCCCTGCCGGAACGCCGCCACGAGATGCGCAAATTCTCGAGCAGACGCGGCGCTGAGAAACCCGATCACTGGCATCGTCGGCTGCTGCGCGCGCACCGCGAGCGGCCAGGAGACCGCTGCGCCGCCGAGCAGCGTGATGAACTTCCGTCGCCTCATGGGGCTTCACCAGCGTTAGGACCATCGTTGAAGCTCAGCATAGCACGTTGCAGTTCGGCGGTGGGGGGAGGCCGCTGGAGCGCGATGGGGCGCAAAGCGCTTGAGACCCTCCGAGCCCCCATCAGCCCTATCCGCTCTCTCGCGAAGCCTTGCGACCGCGCGCCCCGCCACGCGCTTCCAAGGGCCAACGCGCGCCCGCGTGGTCCCTGCGGGTTCATCACAGCCGATAGTCGCGCGTCGAGGATCGCTTCAGTTGCGTTGCGATCTAACGAGAACTCATTGGTGCTCAAGCGCCCAGGGAGGCACACACGACGCGACGCGGTGAAACAACAACGGCGAGGGCTTTAACGGTTTTTGCGAAATGGGGTGCGGTGGCCCTTCGCCAACAACGGCAAGACCCGGAGGACCCATCGGACATCGCTTGAAAGGTGACGCGCGTGATCCGTGCGCCCGCCCTCGCCATCGCATCCGCTCAGCCGTTGCCGTGATCGCTTCCTAACACCATCGGCGGATTGCCAGGCTTCGAGGGCCGCGATGGTCGGATAAAACCCCTTCGAGGAACTCGACGCCCCTTGAGGGCACCCCTATCACCACAGAATGCCTCTGAGAGCCCCAGGGCGCTCGCTGGTGAGTCGCAGGTGGGGGCCGCTGGTGGGGTAGCGGCATACGTGTCTAAAGAATCAGTTCGGGCTGATTTTATTGATGTTGGGCGCGGAAATGGTATCCGACCGATGAACTGCTACCGTGCCCGCGCCAGCACGTTGCTCACTGTCATTGCTTGCCCGCGTCCACCGCGTGCCGTGGGCACACCACGAGCGTTCAGGGCCTCGGCCATTGCCCGCAGTGACCTTGCGCCTGCGCGCTGTATCTCGCGAATGATGGGGAGCACGTTGGCTGCGTGGCGATCTGTTGGCTTGGATGGCGGTACAGCGGCCTAGCGGGCCTGAAGGAGCTTGGGGCCTTCAAGTGCCGCGCGCTTGGCGCGTGAGAGCGCGTCACGGGTTCGCGCGGCTAGCATCGCGCGCTCTTCTCGCGAGCGCGGCGAACAGGTGCTGGATGAACGGATCAACGTCCGCGCCAAGCTCGGCAACAACGAACTGCACGCGCTCTGCCATGAGCCCTGAGATAAAGTGGACATCGCGACTGAGACGGTCGAGCTTCGCTACGTCACTTCGCACCGAGCGATGGCCCTCAGACAAGGACTTAAGGCCGAGCGATTGGCGAAGAAAGCAGCCGCGAGAGCGGCCAAGCGTGCCGATCAGGAATGGCGCTACGCCCGCATGCGAGAACTCGTGGAGCGCGGAACTTCCATTCGACAGGCGGGTAGAGTCGTCGGTTTCGCGGAATCGCGTACGGGCGAGCAAGAATAGAAGACAAGTCGCGCGCGCCAACATGGAGCTGTTCATCGCTACAGCCGGTTGCTACGCTCCCGAAAGGGAGCCATCACTCTATATATTGCCGCATCGAAAGCAGTGATCGAACCGAACGGAAAGTCTTGAGGGCTTCGCCTGCTCATCTGCCCGGCTCCCACTCCACCGCGCGACATGGGCGGACAGATCGTCTAGTCTTCGGGACCGTCAAGCTGGATGGAGGGAGCCCAATGAGGCGGCGGGAGTTCGTCGCGGCACTCGGGGCCGCAGTGGCGTGGCCGCTTGAGGTAAACGCGCAGCGCCGCTTGCGGCGGATCGGCATTTTGGTGGGCGCCGGCAATGACTCGCAAGGGGACAGTCGTGGATAGCGGGGTTTCGGCAGAAGCTCCAAGAGCTCGGTTGGGCGGATGGCCGCGACGTGCAAATCGATGTGCGATGGGGCGGCGCCGACATCGATTACATTCGCACCAGCGCGGCGGACCTGGTGAACTCAAAGCCGGACGTGATCCTGGTCTATTCGGTCCGCGTCCTGAATGCGATGCGGCAGGCAACCCGCCAAATTCCGGTTGTCTTCATCGCGACTTCCGATCCGGTCGGACTGGGTTTTGTCGAAAGCCTCGCGCACCCCGGCGGCAATCTCACCGGGTTCATGCTTTACGAGGTCTCGGTGGCCGGCAAGCTGGTGGAGCTGCTCAAGGAGATGGCGCCACATCTTGCAAGGATGGCTCTTCTCTTCAACCCGGAAAATATCAGCGCGGCGGGTTACCGGCGGTCAATCGAGACTGTTGCAAAGTCTCTTGGCGTAATCCCGGTTTGGCTTCCCGTGCGCAACGCTGCCGATATCGAAAACGCCGTGGATACGCTCGTACGCGAGCCGAGCGGTGGGCTTGTGCTCCCCACGGATGTGACCACCATCGTGCATCGCGATTTGATTGTCGCGCTGGCAGCGCAGCATCGGCTGCCGGCGGTCTACTCGTTCCGTGCGGATGTAGCGAGCGGCGGGCTGATGTGTTACGGGCCGGATACCGCCGATCTGTTCCGTCGCGCGTCTTCCTACGTCGACCGCATCCTCAAGGGCGAGAAGCCGGCCGACCTGCCGGTGCAGGCGCCGACCAAGTATCGAGTTGGTGATCAACCTCAAGACCGCCAAGGCGCTCGGCCTCGACGTGCCGCCGACCGCTGCTCGCCCGCGCCGACGAGGTGATCGAGTGAGTGCGCCAGCCGCAAGCTGGTGCGATCCAGCCGGTGCAAGTCCGGCCCAAGTAAGGGGTAGCGTCCGCTTGGTAGCGAGTGTTGCGTGCCCGTTGGCGACAGCGGTTGCGAAGCGTACACAGCAATTGCATGGGGTGTGGGATTGAGCCTCGAAAGATCGATATCGCAGGGGCCGAGGGTTTTCATTCGCTCGAAGGCAACATGTGCGGCACCGCTATGCGAGGTGCTGACGCCCTGCCGGGGTCTATGATGAAATCGCGGGAGCGGAGACTGTCTTCATGGTGGAACGCAACATGAGCAATGCCGGTATGCGAGGCATTGTTGTCCCGCCGGGGTCGAGGGCCACATCACGCGCAAAAAGGATCGCGTCGGAAGCTGGGAGATCTCGTGTCTGGCCGCCGTCATCGAGTAGTGTGTGCTGAGTACGGCGGTCCGCATCGGGAAGGCGAGGAGCCGTAGCCGAGAGCCGCAGGCGCGGATAGGTTGTCGGCTGCGTCGCCATGAGCGATGGTGGACCAAGCTCGATCTCGAGAACGGATGGGCTCGCCATGACGACTGCGATGCTGGATGCCAAACTCCTTGACCAAAGCCGCATGAATTCGACGTAGAGGACGTCGAGTACCTTCGCCACGGCGACAAGCCGCTGCTCGCCCGCGTGTTCAAGCCGCGCGGCGAGGGGCCGTTCCCGGCGCTGGTCGAGTGCCACGGCGGCGCCTGGTGCCTGAGCGACCGCACCACCGAGCGGCTGCGTCACCAGGCCATGGCGGCGCACGGCATCGTGTCGATCGCGCTCGATTTCCGCTCGGGCAACGAGGATCCCTATCCGGCCTCGGTGCAAGACATCAACTATGCGGTGCGCTGGGCGAAGCTCAACGCCCGCGCGCTCAAGACCCGCCCGGATCTCGTCGGCCTCTCGGGCCAGTCGAGCGGCGGGCACCTGGCCATGCTCGTCGCCATGCGGCCGCACGATCCGCGCTATGCCGCGATCCCGCTGCCGGCCGGTCGCCAGCGCACGATGCGACCGTGCGCTGCGTCGTGATGTCGTGGCCGGTGATCAATCCGTTCAGCCGCTACCGGCTCGCCAAGCGCGAGCTGGCAGAGGCCAACCCGCCGGAATGGCCGAAGTCGCATCATCGCGCGCCAGGACGCCTATTGGCGCGAGCGAGGCCAACATGGCGGAGGGCAACCCGATGCTCGCGCTCGAGCGCGGCGAGAAGGTGCTCACCCCGCCGGCGGTCTGGTTCCAGGGCCGCGGCGACATGCTGCACGACTACAAGGACGAGGAGGGAAGCTTTCCGGGCAACGAGCCGCAGCGCTTCGTCGCCAACTACCGCAAGGCCGGCGGCGAGATCACGCTGGAATACATCGACGCCGAACGGCACGCCGGCCACTCGCCGGACCTGTCGAAGACCGGCGACATGTTCGAGCGGATGGTGGCGTTCGTCGGCAATCACACTAGCGCGAGGACGTGAAATGCCTGCCGACAGAACACGAAGAACCACTACCTCACGGGATGCGGCCGAAGCGGCGTTCAAGGCTGCAACGACAAAGCCCGCAGAACCGGCTCCGAAGAGACCGTCTCTCCCAGGCGCCAAAGAACAAGTCTCTTTGCGCATCGATCGGGATGTTCTTGATTACTTCCAAGAGGCGGGGCCGGGTTGGCAAGATCGGATCAATGAAACGCTGAGAAGGGCGGCCGGGAAGTAGAGACCCACTGCATAAGTCGCGACGGGCCGCGGTAACAACGCGAGCGCGAATGTTGCCGGCGGATGCCAAGCACGACGACGGTCAAGGCGCCTGAGGGCGAAACAGATGCGGGCTCGCGTCCGCGCTAGCCGGCGAGCGTGGCCCATGTGCGAGGGCCGACGATGCCATCCGGGATCAGCCCATGGTCACGTTGAAATTGTCGTACTGCAGCCTCGGTGCCAGCGTCGAAAGTGCCGCTCGCGACAACACCGATCCTTGTTTGCACCTCTTTGACCAGGTTGCCCGTCGTGCCACGTCGCAGCGTCGGTCGGCCTGCGGCGTCCACTGCCGGTATCACCGAGGGACGCGGTGCAGTCCCGGCCATAATCGCGGCTACCTGGAAGCGAAATTCGTTCATGTTGAAGGTCGGGTCGTTCTTGCGACCTTGGGGTAGGGCGTATTCCTTATGCCCACAGCACATGATCGCATTCGCTCTGATCTTCTTCAGAATCGCCGCCACACCCCTGCGGTAGGCGTCCATCTGGATCTCCGGCCAAGGATCCTTCTTCCGTCCGGCCGTGAAGCCGCTGTTCTCCGCCTCGATCCCGATCAAGTTTGTATTGCCGCTGGTGACACCTTGCCAATTGCCGCGTCCCGCGTGGTTGCACCGGCCGGCCGCGACGACATAAAACGTTCCATCGCGTCCAAGACAAAGTTGCGCCAAGGGACCGGGAAGATCAGATCTTCCGTTGGTCACAACACCAAGGCTAGGCATGTTTCCGTTCAGCGGTCCGGCTGTGTGATGACAGATGACGCCCTTGATAGGGCCAACATCGCCGCGCCCGCGGCCTCGCCACCCCGACTGTTCAGCCACTTTGAGGGCGGCGTCCAACAGGACCTTTGGCAACCAGGTCAGTGAGAACGCCATCTTCCTCTCCTACGTAGCTGGCAAATCCTCGTTCTTTCGCGTCCGAGATTCGGCGCCGTCGAAGTTACGTGCGCTGACGCCGTGATCCTCGGCGTTTTGCGCAGGCAACTCGCACGCCGCCTCTCGCCGGCGGCAGCTCTGCGTCGGAGGTGGCGTCGCTGTCATCAATTTGGACATCACAACCATCGATGTGGTCTTCTGCGTGACTCTCCGAGGCTTGCATCATGGCGGGAGCCTTTCTGCTTTTTGTCGCGCGTTTGGCTTTGGGCTTGCGTGTTGTCTTGGCCATTGCTCTCTCCCAGTGCCGACCGTAATGCCGAGTGCGTGGCCTGTCGTTCTTAGATATTGGTCTGATCCCGATCGTCCAAGATGAACCTTAATCAAGACCAGCGGGACAAGATCGTCACGTTCTCGCCCTCGACAAAACCGGCCTCCTTCAAGCCGCGGTGAAATCCGCGCAGACGGTCGGCGTTCATGTCCGGCGACGTGGGGGGGCTAGGAACCCGATCACCGGCATCGCCGGCTGCTGCGCGCGCGCGCCGAGCGGCCACGCGACCGCAGCGCCACTGAGAAGCTTGATGAGCTCGCGCCGTTTCATTCGATCACCTCGTCGGCAGCGGCTTGCAGGGTCAACGGCACGGTGAGACCGAGCGTCCGGGCGGTCTTGAGATTGATGACCAGCTCGAACTTGGTCGGCTGCACAACCGGCAATTCGGCTGGCTTGGTGCCCTTGAGGATGCGGGCGACGTAGACCCCTGCGTGGCGATAGGCTTCCGAGATGCTGTTTCCGTAGCTCGCAAGGCCTCCAGCTGCGACGAACTCCCGAACATAGCTGATCGCGGGCATCGCGTGGCGAGCCGCAAGGGCGGCGACTTGATCGCGCCGACTGCCCAGGAGCGGATCGACGCCATCACGAGCCCCTCGAGGCGGCGCTCATTCACAGTCGCAAACACCGCGTCGATGTCGCGCTCGTTGCGGGCCGGCAGGACTTGAAGCTCCAGCCCGAGCACACGCGCTGCTTCGAGCGCGTCCTTGATTTCCGGCTCGGCCTCGGGATTGCTGGGGTTGGTGAGAAAACCGATCACGGTCGCGCTCGGAGCCAGCTCGCGCAACAGTTCCAGCCGCTTTGCCGCCAATGGGCTGTTGAAGAAGACTACGCCCGTGAGATTGCCGCCCGGTCGGTTCAAGCTTTCGACTATTCCAAGCTTCACCGGATCGCTACCGCTTGTAAAGACAACCGGTATCGTCGATGTCGCAGCCTTTGCCGCGAGAGCGGAGGGCGGTCCTCCGCCGGCGACAATGACCGAAACCGGGCGGCGAAGGAGCTCGGCCGCCAGCGCCGGTAGCCGCTCGTACAGACCCTGCGCCCAGCGGTATTCAATGGCCACGTTCTGACCTTCCACAAAGCCCGCCTCTTCCATGAGGCCGCCCTTGAGCCCCGCCACGAACGACGCGGAGGTTTCGCGCGAGGCGCTGTGAAGAAATCCGATCACCGGCATCGCCGGCTGCTGCGCGCGCGCCGCGAGCGGCCACGCGACCGCCGCGCCGCCGAGCAGCGTGATGAACTCGCGCCGTCTCATTCGATCACCTCGTCGGCGCGGGCGAGCAGGGTCGGCGGCACGTCGAGGCCGAGCGCCTTGGCGGTCTTGAGATTGATGACCAGCTCGATACTTGGTCGGCGCCTGCACCGGCAGGTCGGCCGGCTTCTCGCCCTTGAGAATGCGATCGACGTAAGACGCCGCACGCCGGATACTGGTCGACAAGGTCAGGCCCGTAGGAGATCAAACCGCCGTCCGTTGACGAAGAAACGTTCGAAGTAGACCGCGGGCAGCAGGTGCCGCGCCGCCAACGTGACAATTAGATCGCGATGAACGATCGCCAACGCGCTCGACGTGACGATCAGGCCGCCATTCGCGGAGCGAGCGAATGCCGTAATGGAGCGTTCGATCTCGACCGCATCGCGCACGTTAACCGGGCTCACCTCCACTCCGACCGACGGCGCCATAGCTTGAATTGCCCCAAACTGGCCGAGCCCAGAGGGAATGGCGGGATCCCGAATGACGACCGCTCGCGTCACGCGCGGCGCGATCTCTTTGAGCAATTCCAGCCACTTCGCGCTCAGACTATATTCGAAGGCGGTGAAACCCGTGGCGTTGCCGCCCGGCCGCGCCAGGCTTTCCACGAAACCGGCGCCGACCGGATCGGGCACATGCACAAACACGATTGGCACAGCGCGTGTCGCCTGGAGCAGTGGCGCCACGGTCGCGCTGCCGGGGGCCAGGATCAAGTCCGGTGCGAGTGCGGTCAATTCGGCCGCGTCTTTCCGAATATTGTCGGCACGCCAGCAGTCCAGCGAGTGTCAATTCTCACGTCGCGGCCGTCGGTCCAGCCCAGTTGTTGCAGCGTCCGCACGAACGCCGCGAGGCGCGCCTGCCCCTCTGGATCGTCCGCGGCTGTGGTCATGAGCACGCCAATGCGACGCATCCGCTCGGGCTGTTGCGCGCGCGCCACGAGCGGCCATGTCGCCGCCGCGCCGCCGATGACCGTGATGAACTCGCGCCGTTTCATGGGGCTCCCCAACTTGAGGACCACCGTTGAAGCTCAGCATAACACGTTCCAGCTCAGCGGTGCGAAGCCGGTGGAGCGCGATGGGGCTGAGAGTCCTCGAGACCCCTTGAGGCCCTCATGAGCCCCTATCCGCTCTCTGGGGATCGCTTCAGGATCGCAACGCGACCTAAACATCGGCGAGGGTTTAAGGCAATCTTTGAAGTCGGCCGGTGGGCCCTTCGTTCCAGGTCGCTGGGCGGCAGGGAGGCTTTGCAGACGCGCGGTCGCGCGTCTGCGCTTCATTCGGTGCTGAACGTCGTCCTACGGACCGCGTAGCTTTGCTGCCACGCGCCTGAAGAGACCCGGAACGGCAATGCGCTCATCCTGCGCCGCCACAGCAGGCACCGTGGGCGCACCTGGCATAGGCTCAGCGTCGCTCTCGCGACCGTCTTTGGTGAAGACCAGGCGCCGCTCGACGTCATGGCAGTTCGAACACATGAAGGTGTGGTGCTCGAAGCCAGGGATCGGCATGGTGTCGTCCTGGACCACCTTCATCAAGATCATCTCTCCGTCGCACGCCATACGACACATCGTAAGCACTCACCGACCAACAATGGGCTTGTTGAGATGCCATTATGATCGCGGATGTTTAAGAATGTCTGATGTGCGGGTCTGCACTGGGCGCGCCTGTGCCCACGACCACGTCACATCACGGCCCCTGGTCGCCACTGGGGCTCGCTCGAGGGGGTAACGAACTCATCGGTGCGTAAAGAGCGCCGGGGGGGGGCACACACCGCGCGTCGCGGTCAAACAAACATCGGCGAGGCCCGACCTGACCTCAATCTATTAAGGCTGATTGCGCGCGAGCTGCCAAAACCAATGCGTTTGCGCCCTGCATTAACGCGCGATTAGGCGCCCTGGCCGATGTTGTCGAGGTCCGCGCGCAAGACGCGGCCTGGGGAGCGGAGGCGGTGACATGTTGCACGAAGAAACCAACGCGGCTGCAAATCAGAACGATGCGCCGCGAGGAAACGCCATGAAATTTATCGCCATCGCTGCGGCGATGGCCTTGCTCGCCGGCTGTGCGGTCACGATGCCGCTTCGTGAAATTGCGCCGTCGGGCTATGCCCTGACAGGCCCCCCCGGCGGCGACCTGAATTGCACCGCGACATTCGATTCCGAATGCCTCGACGGCGCCGCGGACGATGGAGAGACCTATCGCCATGAGCCGAACGCTGGTCGCGGCAAGATCAATCCTCACGACGACACGGAATCGAGCTTCATTTTCAACAGTGAGGCTGCGATCATGCGTCAGGATGGCATGCTGCGGTAAGAGCCCGTCGCAAGCGAGCCGCGCCGAGCACCACTCGATTAAACGATTTCGCAACCATTGCAGCGCAATATTGCGAGCATCGTGGAACGTCTAGGCGCAACACATGAGCTATACCCTTGCAGCCGCCGCAAGGACCACCGGATTGAACAAGTGGATGGTCCTCAGGCTGATCCGAAGCGGCGAGATCACCGGCACACAAGACCTGTTCGGCGAATGGCACGTCGAGCCTGCCGAGCTTCACCGCCTTTATCCCCCGGCTGACGAGCACCAGCCCGCTGAAGAGCGCGAGGCCGGCAGCGATGCAGCACAATCCCTCGCTCTTCTCGAAGCTGCAATCGCAACTGTCGTCAGGGATGCCGCAGGGCAACTCCGAAGGCAAGTCGACGACGCGCGCCACGACGGGGTCGAGGACAACGCCGGTCAGCATTTGCGACAACGGTGGTGGCGGCGCCTCGCCGGCTGATCCGTCGCTTGACAAATCTTCAGTGAAATAGTTTTCAGTCAGGGCCAGCTGGTTCGAGGTCGGCCCGAACGAACGCCCTCGTTCTCTCGGCTGTTCTGCTACCGTGCAGCGATGAGCCGAAGCGAACTGATCATTCAGCTTGTCAAAGTGGCACTCGGGCTTGCCCTCGGTGCCTACTTCGTCTGGTGGAGCCTGGAAGTGCTCGACCGACTGCCACACTAGCTTTTTCGAAGTCCGAAGGATGCCCGATCAATTTGGCCCGAACAAATTCAACGGGGGAATCGCCCAATCCGGGCTGAAGGCCGCGGGCATCAATCCCTCGCGTCCGCCACTCCGGCATCGACCACCTGCCATCCAATACGTTCGCACATAGCACGCAGGAGGTCGCCGTCCGGGTGGCGCAGGACTTCAGCCCCGACCGGGTGTCCGTTGCAACGAAGCAGTTCTCCTGCGAGTCCTGATGGATCGCAACGATGCGTTGCGCCGCTTGCTTGTCGTCGGCGAGGCCGTTCGCCGATCGAGCGTGAATTGCCGGATCTCTGACCATCTCTCTTGCGCGCCTGAGCAGGGTCTCGATCTCGTCGAGGTCGCTGTCATCGTCGGATGCCGATTGCGAGAAAGCTGAATGGATCGACCCGGAATCGACGTCCTCGGCAAGGGGGCTGGCCTTGTCATCAGCAAGGTCTGCGTTCGGCCGGGATCGTCGCGCCGGACCTTGAATCATCTCGATCGCACGCCGGAGAAGAATTTCGGATTCGTCGAGGTCGCCATCCGGTGCAGATGTCACCGATGTCGGTGGTGCCGCATGGACCGGCACGGCAGCGCCCGGCCCGGGCGCGGCTGCCGGCCTGTCGTCAGTGAGGCCCCTGAGAGGTTGCGACCCATGCGCCGGGGCTCTGACCATCTCGATCGCGCGCCGCAGCATGCTCGCGCACTCGTCGGCATCGGCGTCGGAGCGAGATGTGACCGACAGCGTCGGAGCCTGTGGAAGCCTGGAGTCGCCGGCAAGCGGCGTTATCGGCGAAGCTGCCATTGCAGACCCCTCGTCGCGCCTGAACACCAGCCGATGCTCCTGGCCGATGCATTCAGAGCATTGCCAAGTATGGCGCTCGTAACCCGGCACCATCATGGTGTGGTCAGGCGCTATCCCAACCACTCGCATTTCTGCATCACACGCTACACACCGCATGACTCTACTCGACTGCTTGCTACTTTCACGATCCTCGGCGTACCCTCCGCATTAAGCGGGGGATATCTCAATAAATCGCACGAATCCGGCAGAATCCGGGTCGTGGTCAGGAGGAGAACGTCGTGATCAGATCCAACACAACGGCCATCGGACTGGGCTTCGGCCTCATTCTTGCATTCGTCGGCGCCGCTCCGGCTGCCGACCTCAAGCTCATGACCGGGCCGCAGGGCGGCGCCTGGGTGCCGCTCGGCGGCCAGCTCAAGGACATGTGGGAAAAGGCGGTTGCCAATCTCTCGGTGCAGGCGCTGCCGGGCGCCGGCATCGCCAATGTGCGCGGCATCGAGGAGGGCAAGACCGATCATCGGCTTCGGCAACTCGATTTCGACCGTCGACGCGATCGCCGGCAAGCCGCCGTTCAACAAGCCGCACGGCAACGTCTGCAACGTCGCGACGCTCTACCCGCAATATTTCCAGGTGGTGGTGCGCGTCGATGCCGGCGTCAACTCGGTCAAGGATCTCAAGGGCAAGGCGATTGCCGCCCAGCCGCGCGGCAACACCGCCGAGGAGATCACCAAGCAGCTGCTGCAGGTCAACGGGCATCACCTACAACGACGTCAAGATGAGCTTCGTGTCCTATACCGACGCCGTCAGCCAGGTGCAGGACGGACACGCCATCGCCTTCACGCCGGCACGACCATCCCGTCGAGCGCCGTGATGGACCTCGCCACCTCGCGCGACGTCAAGCTGCTCGATCTTGCCGATCAGCTCGACGCGATGAAGAAGCTCAATCCCGGCTACACGCTCAATACGATCCCCAAGGGCACCTATCCGAAGCAGGACAAGGACGTGCAGGTGATCGGCTATGCCACCCACATCGTCGCCTCCTGCAAGCTGCCGGAAGACACGGTCTACGGCATGACCAAGGCGATCGCGCAGAACACCCAGCAGCTGTCGAGCATCGTCAAGGACATCCGAGACCTGACCCCGAAGGGCATGGCCGAGGACATCGGAGTGCCGTTCCATCCGCGGCGCGGCCAAGTTCTACAAGGAAGCCGGCATCAGCCGTGAATGACCAACTGACGGTGGCTGCCGGCGCGCTGCCGCGCGCGGCTCGGTCGTCTTCCACATCGGGAGGGAACATGCGGGTGATGAAGGTCGACCTGTCAGTTACGGCGGCCTCGTCCGTCTCGCCGTGACGGCGGTCGCCGTCGCGATGGTCCTCTATCACATGTGGGTCATCGTCGCCGGGCAGCCGGAAGCGATCATCTTCCGCGGCACGCATCTGATGTTCGCGCTGGTGCTGGTGCTTCCTGATCTACGGCAGCAAGGCCGGCGTGCAGCGGCCGATTCCGAACGTCATCGACTATGCGTGGCTGGCGCTCGGCGTCGCGTCGCTGCTCTATCTGTTCATCAATTACGAATACGTCGTCACGCGCATCTATTACATCGACGATCTGACCTGGGCCGACATGATCTTCGGCACGATCCTGATCGTGGTCGTGACCGAGGCGACGCGCCGCTGCGTCGACGTGTCGCTGCCGGTCACCTCGCTTCTGTTCCTGCTGTACGGGCTGTTCATCGCCAAGCTCGAGCCGATGCGCCTGCATCGACCAGCTCTACATGACGACCGAGGGCATTTTCGGCCAGGCGCTCGCCGTGTCGGCGTCGTTCGTGATCATTTTCGTGGTGTTCGGCAGCTTCATGGAGCGGACCGGCGTCGGGCAATTGTTCATGGACTTCGCCATGGCGCTGACCGGGCACACCGCCGGCGGGCCCGGCAAGGTGTCGGTCGTCAGCTCGAGCCTGTTCGGCACGATCTCCGGCAGCGCGGTCGCCAACGTCATGGTCGACGGCCCGATCTCGATTCCGCTGATGAAGCGCTCGGGCTTTCCGCCGCATTTCGCCGCCGGCGTCGAGGCGACCGCCTCGACCGGCGGGCAGATCATGCCGCCGATCATGGGCGCCGCGGCCTTCGTGATGGCCGAGTTCCTGGCGGTGCCCTACGGCCAGATCGTGATCTGGGCGGTCATTCCCGGCGATCCTCTATTACGTCGCCTGCTTCGCGGCGGTGCATTTCGAGGCCAAGCGCCGCGGCATCATCGGCGTGCCGCGCGCGGAGCTGCCGCGCTTGCGCATCGTCATGGCCGAGCGCGGACACCTGTTCCTGCCGATCGTCATCCTGCTGGTCGTCATGTATTCCGGCTACAGCGCGCCGCTTGCCGCGCTCGCCGGCACGCTCGCCTGCTTCCCGGTGGCGGCGCTGCGCAAGTCGACGCGCGTCAACGTCACGCTGGCCGAACGTCATCGACGCGATGGTGGAGGGCGCCAAGAACTCGCTCGCCGTGGCGCTCGCCTGCGCCTCCGCCGGCATCATGATCGGCGTGGTGACGCTGTCGGGGCTCGGCATCGTGTTCACGCAATGGGTCGTCGGCCTGGCGCAGGACACGCTGTTCATCGCGCTGGTCATGACGATGCTGGCGGCGATCGTGCTCGGCACCGGCCTGCCGACCACGCCGTCCTATATCCTGCTCACCGCGCTGCTGATCCCGGCCATCATGAAGCTCGGCGTGATCGAGCCGGCGGCGCATATGTTCGCGTTCTACTATCGCGGTCCTGTCCGCGATCACGCCGCCGGTCGCGCTCGCCGTGTTCGCCGCGGCGGGGCTCGCCAAGGCGGACATGTGGGACAGCGGCTGGGCGGCGATGAAGATCGGCGCCGCCGGCTTCATCATCCCGTTCATGTTCGTCTATCAGCCGGCGCTGCTGATGATCGGCGACTGGCCGACGATCATCTGGAGCTTCGTCACCTCCTGCATCGGCATCGCGCTTGTTCGCCGGCGGGCTGCACGGCTATTTCATCACGGCCGCTTCCTATTGGCAGCGGGCGCTGCTCACCGCAGGCGGGATGTGCCTGGTGTTTCCCGGGCTTTGGACCGACCTGGCGGGAGCCGGGCTTGCCGGCATCGTTATCGTCACCCAACTGTTGGAGCGCCGCGACAAGCGTGTGCAATCCGCCAAGCAGGAGCAGTGAACGACGACTTGGTCGTGATTTTCGACCGATTGGTCGCGCGGAGGCTCAACGATGATTGCGCAGGTCGTCCTGACCGCATTGCTCGGCGGTATCCTGCTCTATGCCTGGACCGAGCACCGGCGATCGCCCGTGATCGGCCTGTTCGCGCTGCTCGCGGCGTGCGGCGGGCTCTATTTCGTGTGGCTGCCCTCGCATGCCACGGCGCTCGCCGAGTTTGCCGGGGTCGGCCGCGGTGTCGACCTCATCATCTATACCTGGGTCGTGATCAGTCTGCTGCTTCTGCTCAATCTGCACCTGAAGCTGCGTGCGCAGATGGAATTGATCACCACGCTGGCGCGCGAGATCGCGATCGCCAACGCGCGCTTGCGCCAGAGCGAGTAGCGGATCGCCGTGTCCCGGGCGTGGCGCAGCATGAGCGAAGCGAAATGATGCGCCGTAGACCCGGGACCGCTGCGAATCCGAGCGTGGAAATGTCCCGGATCAGCGGTGCACCGTGGAGCCTGTCGTCGGACCGCGCAAAGCGCGGACCCGATGGCGAAGGCGCTCCGCGCTGCACCGCATCCGGGACACGATGCCGGATATGATCCAGGCGGCGCCGACGCAGAACGGACCAATCAAGATGAGATTGTAGCGGGTGTAATGGTTGGCAACCACGGCATGCAATGCGAGCATTGTCAGGGGCGGCACAGCATAGAGCAGAAACAGCGGTTTGGAGCGGCGTACCGCGAGCACCGATGCCCATGCGAACAACGGCACCAACGCGAGTCCCAGCAATCCGCCGACCCACATCCCGCACCAGCCCAATGGCAGGCTGACCAGGAGATGGCGCCACCAGCGCTCGCGCAGCTCCGTGCGCACCAGGTCGCCGATCAGCGGATCGAGCCGGCCATGCGCCTCGACCAGCTTGTCGCGCGCGAGACGACCGACCTGAAAGAAGCTCCTCGGCGTGTCGTAGACGAACCGTTCCATGGCCTGCGGACCGAATACCCGCTCGACGACGGGCTCGCCGATCTCCGGCAGGCAATAGGGGAACGCCAGCACGAATTCGCGAACGCTCATATCGTTGAATGCGAAGCGCTCGATCAGGGTGGCGGAGCCGTATTCTTCCGTCAGTCCCCACTTGCCGACCGATACCGCATTGCGGACGAGCCACGGCCCCACGATCAGCAGCCATGCCATCGCGAAGGCGAGCAGATGTCTCGTCACCGGCTGCCAGCCAGCACGCAGGCGCCAGAGCCCGTTCGCCGCGATCAGCCCGGCGACGACCGGCGCCAGCACTACGAACGAAGGCCGCGTCAGGCACAGCAGCCCGAACAGGGATCCGGCGGCCAGGATCCTGCCGGGCCGGGGAGCTTGCAGCACCAGCAGCAGGGCGAGGGCTGCAATGCTGTAGAGCGAGAAGGTGACGCTCTCGGTCATGACATAGGAGAACAGCTCGGCTTCTGGAACGAGTGCGACCGTTGCCAAGATCCCCGCCAGCCAGAACACTGCGCTGCCGGTGAAGATGATCTCGGCGGCGGCCGCGATCGCAAGCACGCCGAGCGCCAGCAACGCGGCGTGCATGATGTGCATGGGCCGCGCATAGACCTCGCATTCGGCGCCCTCGCGCATTTTGTGGTTGGCCTCGACGTTGCAGCTCACGGCAGCGGCGAATCGAGGATCGAGCCCGGTCGCGGCCACGACGAGCCACGGATAGACCGGCCCGAAAAACCGGCCGGACGGCGGCACCGCCACGGTGCTGTTCACGTCATCGAGCACGCCGTTGCTGAACACCCCGTGACGGGTCAGGTCGTAGGCGATGGTGATATAGAATGCCTGATCGAAGTCGCTGAGCCACTTGGGCGGCCGCAGCAGGATTGCCGTCAACAGGACCGCGAAAATGAGCACCCCGAAGCCGATCCTGGCGCCGAAGCGCAGCGCGTGGGCAACACGCAGCCAGTCGCGAGTCGCTTCAGCCGAGCGCCCGATCGGACGTGCAACGCAGTCGGCTGATGTGGGAGTTCGCCTGTCGACGCCGCGGCGCCCTTCCTGGTTTGCTCCCTTCATGTCCGGGGCAGCTAGGATGCGGTCCCCACCCGCTTTATAGACTGCCCCGATGAATCGAAAACAGCCCGAGCATCTGCGCAGCCATCGCTGGCTCGGCGTGCGCGACATGCGCTCGTTCGGCCATCGCTCGCGGCTGCGGCAGTTCGGCTATGACGCCGACGACTGGGCCGGCCGCCCCGTCATCGGCATCATCAACACCTGGAGCGAGATCAACGCCTGTCATGCGCACCTGCGCGCGCGCGCCGAGAACGTCAAGCGCGGCGTGCTGCAAGCCGGCGGCTTCCCGATCGAGCTGCCGGCGATGTCGCTCGCCGAACCCTTCGTCAAGCCGTCGACCATGCTCTACCGCAACTTCCTCGCGATGGAGACGGAAGAGCTCCTGCGCAGCCATCCGATCGACGGGGCGGTATTGCTCGGAGGCTGCGACAAGACCACGCCTGGTCTGGTCATGGGCGCAATCAGCATGGGCATTCCGGCGATCTATGTGCCGGCAGGGCCGATGCTGCGCGGCAACTGGCGCGGCCAGCATCTCGGCTCCGGCTCCGATGTCTGGAAATACTGGACGGAGAAGCGCGCCGGCAACATCAGCGAGGAGCAGTGGAACGAGATGGAGGGCGGCATCGCCCGTTCATTCGGCACCTGCATGGTGATGGGCACGGCCGCAACCATGATGGCGATCGCCGAGGCGCTCGGCCTTGCCTTGCCGGGCGCCTCCTCCATCCCGGCGGCCGATTCCAGCCATCCTCGCATGTGCGGCGTCGCCGGCCGCCGCATCGTCGAGATGGTTTGGGAAGACCTCACCCTCGACCGCATCTTGACGCCGGCCGCCTTCGACAACGCCATCAAGGTCCATATGGCGATGGGCGGCTCGACCAACGCCATCATTCACGTGGTGGCGATGGCGCGCCGCGCCGGCATCGCGCTCGAGATGGCGCGCTTCGACCAGCTCTCACGCGAGGTCCCGGTGCTCGCCAATGTCCGGCCGTCGGGGACCTACCTGATGGAGGACTTTTTCTATGCCGGCGGCCTGCGGGCGCTGATGCTGGAGCTCAGGGACCGGCTCGACCTCGCCTGCATGACCGTGACCGGAAATACGCTCGGCGAGAACATCGCCGGCGCGGAAGTTCATCTGCGCGACGTGATTCATCCGCTGAGCGATCCCATCTACCCCGAAGGCGCCACCGCTGTTCTCACCGGCAACCTGGCGCCGCGCGGCTGCGTCATGAAGCCGGCGGCGGCCGAGCAGCGTTTCCTCAGGCATCGCGGGCCGGCGCTCGCCTTCGACGACTACAACCACATGGCGCGCGAGGTCGAGCGCGACGATCTCCCGGTGACGCCGGACCACGTCCTCGTGCTCAAGAATGCCGGGCCCAAGGGCGGCCCCGGCATGCCGGAATGGGGCATGCTGCCGATCCCGAAAAAACTGGTGCAGGCGGGCGTGCGCGACATGGTGCGCATCTCCGATGGCCGCATGAGCGGAACCAGCTATGGCGCCTGCATTCTGCATGTGGCGCCGGAGAGCTTCGTCGGCGGGCCGTTGGCGTTCGTGCGCACCGGCGACGAGATCGAGATCGATGTGCCGGCGCGCCGCATTCACCTGCATGTCGGCGAGGAAGAGATCGGCCGCCGCCGCGCCGCCTGGAAAGCGCCGCCGGCGCATTATCAGCGCGGATACGGCGCCATGTTCTCGGCCCATATCGGGCAGGCCGACGAAGGCTGCGACTTCGATTTCCTCGCCGGAACGGCGCGCATTGCAGAGCCGGAGATTCATTGATCGCGGCGCCCGGCCGTGCACAAAAAGGGTCGGGATCACGATCTCGATTGCAGCAAGCTCAAATCGTCAACAATGGAGGAAAGCGTGAGCTCGGGAACAGGAAAATCTGTCGTGCGCAGCGCCGGCGCAGCTCTTGCAGCATTCATTTTGCTCGGCACTGCGGGATCTGCCCTTGCACAATATCCGGAGCGGGGAGTGATGCTGATCGTGCCCTACGGCGCCGGCGGCGGCACCGATATCACCGCCCGCCTCCTGGCCAAGGATCTCGAGCCGGCGCTGGGCAAGCCGGTGACCGTGGAGAACCGGGCCGGCGGCGGCGGCTGGGTCGGATGGGGCGCGCTCGCGGCTGCCAGGCCCGACGGCTACATGCTCGGCTATCTCAATGTGCCGAGCATGTATGCCGGATATCTCGATCGTCAGTACAACAGAAAAGAGACGCTCGAGAGCTTCACCCCGCTGATGAACCACGTGATCGATTACAACGTCTGGGCGGTGAGACCGGATAGTCCGTTCAAGACCGTCAAGGACGTGATCGATGCCGCGAAAAAAAGCCCGGAGCACATCACCATCGCTGCCTACGGCGCCGGCGGCGACGATCACATCGCCATCCTCTCGATCGAGGCTGAAACCGGCACCAAATTCGTCACCGTGCACCATCGCAGCACGGCCGAAGGCAAGACGCAGGCGCTCGGCGGCCACATCCAGGTGCTCGCCGCCAATGTGAGCGAGATCGCCGAGGAGGTGAAAGGCGGGCAGTTGCGGCTGCTCGGCGTCATGTCTCCGCAGCGGTCCAAGTTTCTTCCCAATGCGCCGACCTTCAAGGAGCAGGGTTTCAACCAGGTCTGGTCGGTGTCGCGCGGCATAGCGGCTCCGGCCGGGTTGCCGGGCAACGTCGAGACCACCTTGAACGCGGCACTGGAGAAGACCCTCACCTCGAAGGAGCACCAGCAGAAGGCCGAGCAGCTCAGCCTGGAGCCGCTGGTGATCAAAGGCGACCAGTATCGCAAGTTCCTGAAGGACAACGAGCAGGACACCAAGAAGCTGATGCGCTGGTAGCTCCATGAAAATCGGACTGTTCGACCACGTCGAGCATGGCGAACGTCCGCTCGTGACCCTGTTCGACGAGCGGCTCACCTTCGTCAAGGCTGCTGACGAGGCCGGCATCTACTGCCTGCACGTGGCGGAGCATCACGCCACGCCGCTCAACATGGTGCCGGTGCCCGGCGTTTATCTCGGCGCGGTGGCGCGAGCGACCAGACGGATGCGGCTGGGCCCGCTGGTCTACCTGCTTCCGCTCTACTCGCCGCTGCGCCTGATCGAGGAAATCTGCATGCTCGACCATCTGAGCTACGGCCGGCTCGAGGTGGGCGTCGGCCGCGGCGTGTCGCCGTTCGAGCTCGCATATCACAAGGTCGAGCACGACCAGTCGCGCGCTATCTTCATCGATGCGTTCAATTGCATCAGCGCCGGCTTGACCGCCGAGAGCCTGACCTATTCCGGCCCGCACTACAATTACGAGAAGGTCCCGATCGCGTTGCGTCCGCTACAGCAGCCGCACCCCGCGTTCTGGTACGGCTCCTCCAATACGACCGGCTCGACCTGGGCGGGAGAGCATGGTTTGCATTTCGTCACGCTCGGTCCGGTGCCGATCGCCAAGGCCAATATCGAGGCGTTCAAGGAAGCCTTTGCCAAGCGCGGACGGGCGGCGCAGCCCAAGGCCGAGTTCCCCGGCGGCGCCGCCATCGGCGTGCAGCGTCATATCTTCGTCGCCGACACCGATGCGCAGGCCAAGCGCTTCGCCAAGCCTGCCATGGAGGTCCACCTGGCCAATCTCAACTGGCTGCGCAACATGCACGGGGTGACCGGGTTGACCTCGCGCCTCAACGTCGCGCGTGGCGCCGACTACGAGGCCTGCGTCGCCGACGGCACGGTGATTTCGGGCAATCCCGAGACCGTTCGCGCGGAGATCGAACGGCAAGTGCAGGAGCTCGGCGTGAACTACCTGCTCACCTACCTGTTTCTCGGCACGATGACGCTCAGCGACGCGCTGCGATCGCTGCAGCTGTTCTCAACCGAGGTAATGCCGAGGATCGCGCATCTTTGACGGGGTCCGCTGGCCCTCTGCATTGGACTGTGCAAAATTGCGGCCCGTGACAGCGAGAGGTAACACCCCATGATCAATGGCAGGGTCACCGGAGTTCGTAGCATCGAGCTCGGCGTCCGCGACCTTCATCAATCGGCGGAGTTTTACACCAAGATTTGGGCGCTCGAAGAGGTCGCCTCCGAAGGCGAATGCATCCACTTTCGGGCCACCGGCGGCGAGCATCATGTGCTGACAATTCGGCAAAGGCCCAAGCCCAGCCTTCTGGGTGTGCATTTTTCCGCCCCTGACCGGGCAGCAGTCGATGCGCTCTGCGCCAAGGCCAAGGGCTATGGCGTCGAAGGGGTCGGCGACCCGGCACCGCTCGCGGGCGCCGCCGGGGGCGGCTACGGCTTCCGGTTCGACACTCCCGACGGGCTGCCGATGAGCATCTCATCCGACATCGTGCAGCATCCCGATGTCGTGGTGGACCGTTCGCGGCCGACCAAGATCAGCCATGTCGTGCTCAACAGCGCGCGCACGCAGGATCAGGTCCCGTTCTTCGTGGATGTCCTCGGCTTCAAGCTGTCCGACAGCACGCATATGATGGAGTTCCTGCGATGCAGCGCCGATCACCACAGCGTGGCGATCTTCCGCAACAACGGACCTTCGCTCAACCACGTTGCCTATGAGCTGCCCAACATCGACGGGCTGATGCGCGGCGCCGGCCGCGTCAAGCAGAGCGGTTACGATATCGAATGGGGAGTCGGACGCCACGGGCCGGGCAGCAACGTCTTCTCCTATTTCATCGAGCCGAATGGCTTCGTGGCGGAATATACCACGGAGCTCGATCAGCTCGACGACGCCACGCACGTGCCGCAGGACCCCGCATACTGGCAGAAAGTGATGCCGGGTCCGGACCGCTGGGGAACCGCGGGGCTGCCGTCGAACCGGATGCGCGCCGCCATGTCGGGCGCGCTCTATCTCGGCGACGAGCAGGGCGACCAAACGCGCTGCGAAGACATCATCGGTCGCAAGCTCGGTTGAGAAATTGCCGGATCGTACGATCTTGAAATTGCGACTTCGCCCGCCGCTGCAAACGTGGCGCGCTCACGACCGCGGCGCGTGTCCGTGAGCGACGACATTCCGTTCGACAAGCGCTTCGAGCTTGCTCCGGGCCGGGTGGAGGAAATCGCCCCCGGCGTGCGGCGGCTGCTCGCCGACAATCCCGAGCCCGTTCACGTTCAAGGGAACGGTGTCATACATCGTCGGGCGACGGGCAGGTTGCGATCATCGATCCGGGTCCGCTCGACGAGGCGCATCATCGGCGCGCTGCTCGCAGCGGTCCGGGGCGAAACGGTGACCCACATTTTCGTCACCCATACCCATCGCGATCATTCGCCGGCGGTGCCGCGGATCAAGGCGGCGACCGGCGCGCTGGTGCTGGCGGAAGGACCGCACCGGGCGGCGCGTGCGCTCAATGTCGGCGAGGCGCCGCGCCTCGATGCCAGCAACGACATGGAGTTCCGGCCCGACCGCGCGCTGGCCGACGGCGAGGTCGTCGCCGGCGCCGGCTGGACGATCGAGGCGGTCACGACCCCCGGCCATACCGCGAACCACATGGCCTTCGCGCTTCAAGGAGGCCGAATCTGCTGTTCTCGGGCGATCATGTCATGGCGTGGTCGACGCCGGTGGTCGCGCCGCCGGACGGCGCCATGAGCGATTACATGGCCTCGCTGCAAAAGCTCGCGCGCCGCTCCGAGCCGGTCTATCTGCCGGGCCACGGCGGCGCCGTGCGCGACGCGCCGCGCTTCGTGCAGCACTATATCCGCCACCGCGCAAGCCCGCGAGGCTTCGGTCCTGCATCGGCTGGCCAAGGGCGAAGCCGACATTCCCGACGCTCGTGCGCGCGATCTATATCGGGCTCGATCCGCGGCTGGTGAAGGCGGCGGGACTATCGGTTCTCGCCCATCTCGAGGATCTGGTGGCGCGCGGTCTGGTCGCGACCGACGGCCAGCCCTCGATCGAGGGTCGCTACCGCTTGGGCTGATCCTTCTGCTTCTTGGCCGGCGCGGATTTCTTGCCCGGCGGCGGCGCCGGCGGCCGCTCCGGCCTGCTGGCGTCCGCATGCCTTCCTCGATGTCGTTCATCAAGGCTGCGGATGCGCGCGGCATTGGTGCCGAAATCGAAAGTGCCGTAGCGCGAGGAGGAGCGCGCATCGATGCGCGCGCCGTCGGGCTCCGGCCGCACGCGGACCACGACGTCGTCGCGAAAGCCCATGATCGGCGTGCGTGCCACCGCCTCGATGCGGCCCTCGCGCCGGCCCGCCTGCGGCGCGCGGGCGTCGACGACGCGCCATCTGCGCTTGTTGATCGACGGCGAGCGCGGCGTCGTAGGCGGCCTGCGCGGTTGCATTGGTGCCGAGCGGGCCGATGTCGGGATAGGCCAGGCGCTGCTGCTCGGCGGCGTAGAGGCCCGGCATAGGCGACCGGATTGGCGTCGCGCGGGCGCAGGCGCGCCAGGGCCTCGTAGCGCGGCGGATCGATCGGATCGGTGGTGATGTCGTAGATCCACGGCAGCCGCGAGGCCTTGCTGGCGAAATAGGCCGGATAGGCGAGCAGCACGAACGAGATCGCCATCGCCGACAAGGCGGCGCCGCATGCCGGCGAGCCCTTCCATCCAGATCACGGCGAAGGCGGCGAACGCGGCAAGCAGCGCGAGGACGGCGATGGCGAGCGCGCCGGCGAAGGTTGCAAGCGCCGGCTGGATTTCGAGCAGGCCCGAGCGCACGATGATGACTGCCAAGAAGGAGGCCGCGAACGCGAAAACGGCGATGCGCCGCGACCAGATCGCGAGCTTGGAGGTCGGCTCCGAGTGGATGTAGCGACGCGCCATCGGTCTGCCTCACCCTCCCGAGCAGATGCTCTTGAGCGCCGCCCATTGTGCCGGGGTCGAGCAGCGGCCGCGCCGGCCGGAATCCTGACATCGCCTCGATCACGGTAACCCGGTCGCGAGTTTCAGGATGATCGAGCCAGGATCTTCGGTCCGGGATGCGTGCTCCCGGCAATGCGCAACAAGAAACGTCCCAGCGCGCGCGGATCGCCGCCGATGCTGGTCATCAGCGTCACGGCGTAAGCATCGGCCGCGGTTTCAACATCGCGCGTATAGCTCGTCCGCAGAATGGTCCTGGCCGCGAGCACCACGGCGCCGCCGCCGACGAAATCGCCGAGCAGCATGCCGAACAGCAGCGACAGCCCCGCCGCCTGCAGCACCGATCGCGTTCCGTCGCGGTGGGCGACATGGCCGACCTCATGTGCGATGACGCCGGCGAGCTCGTCCGGCTCCTTGGCCCTGTCGACGAGACCCTGAAAAACATAGATGTAGCCGCCGGGAAGTGCGATCGCATTGGCCTCCGGCCGGCGCACGATCTGGACTTTGAGCGCTACCGGCAATCGGGCGGCGGCTTCGATCACCGGCCATGAGCTTGTCGAATGCATTGCGGGCCGGCCTTCTCCTGCGCCGCGTTTCCGCATTCGAATGGGAGGCCGCCGCGCCCGCTGTCGAGGCTCGCGCGCACCTGCCTTTCGATGACTGCGCCGAGCTTGCCTTCGACCGAGTATGGGATCAGCGGCGTGAGTTGCGTCGCGATGCGCGGCAGGGCAACGACCGCGACGAGGAGGAGCGACACGGTGGCAGCGAGCGTCCAGAAAACGACCTTGCTGCGCATGTGCCGTTCGCTGCGGCCGCTGCGGTCGATCGGCAATGACAGGGCGTCCACGGCAGCGGCCAATTCGGGGTCCCGGACCTCGAGCCGCGCAAGCACCGGGCTGCCGGCCTTGCCGAGGCGCAGCACGTCGTCCGGAGCCGAGAGATGCTCGAGCTTGTCGTAAGGCCATTCGGCGAGCAACGATCGGTCGACGGCAAGGATACGCAGTGCAGGCGGCGCGAGCTCGATGATCACGTCGTGCCGTGCCGTGCTCGCGCCATCGAAGAAAATGCCAGCCCCACTCTTCACGTGTGCAATTCCTGTGGCGCTCAAATCCCGCCTACGCTGAGCGCGTCGGCGAGTCCTTCGCCGATGGGCGAAGCCGGCTGGCCGGCGGCGGAAACGTGCTCGAGCCGTGCCAAGTTGGACACGTCGAGCGTTTCAACGACGCAGCGCCACAGCCCGAGCCGCACTGTGGCCTGGTAGATGGTCGAATATCCGAGCGTGATGGCGACATAAGCCGCCACGCCTGCGACGGTCGTGATGATTTCGTCGCGCATCGAATCGAGCTCGCCGGTGATATTTCGAATGCCGAATGCGCCGGCGCCGACGATCGTCCCCGCCACCAGCGTGAACAGGAAGGCATACCAGAGAAAACGGGCATACACCCCGTAAACCTGCGCGGTGCGCAGGCGCGATGTCACTGCGACATCGCCGAAGCGCAAGCCCGAGGCCCACCACCGCAGCACCATCGCCTGAAAGATCGGATAGAGCACCGCCAACGCGAGCAGAAGCCAGGTGCCGCTCAATGCGAGATAGACGAACGCACCGGCAATGCCGCTGGTTTCGAGCCAGCTGGCCGCGTCCTCACCGCCCGACAGGGCCATGAGCCCTCGCCAGTTGATCGCACCGATGGTCGCGATCAGCCCCGTCACGAACGGAACGACGGCGATGAACCACAGCAGAGAGCCGCGCAGCAGCAGGACGGCGCCCGAGCCTTCGAAGCCGCCGGCCAGATTTCCGAAGAACGTGTTGCGCATCTTGAAGCTTTCGAGACGAGACTGGGCGAATGGATAGGCCAGGCCCAAGGTCAGCAGGGTCAGCGTCCACCAGAACAGCGCACAACCGGCATAGCGCCATGCCGAGCCCGATTGATGGAAGCGAACGCCACGGTAGACGGTGCGGGTCAGACGATAGCGCCGGGCTCGATAAACTGCGTAATGGCCGAGGAAGGTCAGGGGCACGAGCCCGAGCAGACCGACCAATTCGCCGAGCGAAAGGGTCACCAGAAAGAAGCCGGCGTAGAGCGGAATGAGGACGGCTACCGCAATCAAAAAGCCGAGCAGTAGCTCGCGCGCGGTACCGGTATATTCCAGGCTCACGCCGGCGAGCTCGGTGCTCGACCACAAAAAACGTCGAATGTCGGTGGTGAGCCAGAACCGGTAGATGCCGAGCGTGAACATCAGCAACACCGCCCCGCGCGCAAGCAGTTGCCAAAATCGCCTGCCGCCGCCAACGAAGCGGAGGGGGCCCGCGGACGCACCGATATCGGTTTGCGCCGCGGTTACGGTCGCATCGAGGGTGGCCATTCGCAGCGTTCCTGGAAGGCGCCCGACGTGATTGTGCGCAAGCTTATCGCATCGGACCGGCAGGGGACGACAGCACGAAGTTCTTGAACTGCTCGCGCAGCTTGCTTTTCTGGATCTTCCCGGTCGCGGTGTGCGGAATCTCCTCGACGAAGGCAACCTCGTCCGGCATCCACCAGCTCGCAATCTTGCCCTGCATGAACTGCAAGATCTCCTCTTTGCTGGCCGACTCCCCGACCTTCAGCACCACCACCAGCAAAGGCCGTTCGTCCCACTTCGGATGCCTGACCCCGATGACGGCCGCTTCCGCGACTTTCGGATGGCCAACGGCGAGATTTTCGAGATCGATCGAAGATATCCATTCGCCGCCCGACTTGATCACGTCCTTGGCACGGTCGGTGATGTGCATGTAGCCGTGGCGGTCGATGGTCGAAACGTCGCCGGTATCGAAGAAGCCCTCGTGATCGAGGACGAAGTCGTCTTCCTTGTAGTAGGCTCTCGCCACGGCCGGACCTCGCACCTTGAGGCGGCCGAAGGTCTCGCCGTCCCAGGGCAACCGCTTGCCGGCATCATCGGTGATCTTCATCTCGACCAGGAACGGCGCATGTCCTTGGGTCTGCTGGATGTCGAGCCGTGCGTCGCCTCCGAGTGCGGCATATTCCGGCTTCAAGGTGCAGGAGGTGCCGAGCGGGCTCATCTCGGTCATGCCCCAGGCATGAACCACCTCGACGCCGTAGATATCCTGAAACGTCTTGGCCATTGCGCGCGGGCAGGCTGAGCCGCCGATGACGACCTTCTCGAGGTGGGGAAGCTTGCTGCCGGTCGCTTCCAGATGCTGGAGCAGCATCAGCCAGACCGTCGGAACCGCAGCAGTGCAGGTGACCTTGTAGCGGTCGAGCAGCTCGTACACCGAAGCGCCATCGAGCTTGGGCCCCGGCAGAACCAGCGATGCCCCCGATATCGGCGCGGTGAAATTCAGCGCCCAGGTATTCGCATGGAACATGGGCACGATCGGCATCACCACGTCGCGCGAGCACAAGCCGGTCATGTCGGTATTGTTGGCCATCAGCGCATGCAGCACATTCGACCGATGCGAGTAGACCACCCCTTTCGGGTTTCCTGTCGTGCCGGAAGTGTAGCACATGCCGGCGGCGGTATTCTCGTCGAACGTCTTCCATGCAAAGTCGCCGTCGACCTCGGCGATCCAATCCTCGTACGAAACGGCGTTCCTGAGCGGGGTTTGCGGCATATGCGCGGCGTCGGTCAGCAAGACGTAGCGCTCGATAGTCGGCAGCTTGTCCGTCATCTTCTCCAGCAATGGAACGAAGGTGAGATCCGCAAGCATCACGCGATCCTCGGCGTGATTGACGATCCAGATGATCTGCTCGGGAAAGAGTTCGGGATTGACCGTGTGATACACGGCGCCGACCCCCATGATGCCGTACCAGGCTTCGAGATGGCGCCAGGTGTTCCAGGCCAACGTCGCCACGCGATCGCCGGTCCGCATGCCGTCCTTATCCAGCCGCTGCGCCAGCCGCAATGCGCGCCGGCGCGTTTCAGCGTAGGTCGTGCTGTGGATCCGGCCTTCCACCGAGCGGGTCACGATCGGCCGGTCGGCATGGTTGATCGCGGCGTGATCGATGATCCGGTGACAGAGCAGTGGCCAATCCTGCATCAAGCCGAGCATGGCATATCCCTTGCCTCTTGCCTCTGCGCTCGAGATTATCGTCGGGCTCCGGCCGCGCAACTGGTGCTTCAGGGGGGACCGTATGACTATAGCTGAAGTGACCGGCTATGTTGCTGCTTTCTGCGTCTTCCTCACATTTTATATGAAGACAATGGTCCCGCTGCGCGTCACGGGACTGATCAGCAATTTGTTCTTCTTGATCTATGGGTATCTCGCTCTGGCCTACCCCGTCCTCTTGCTTCATCTCGTACTCTTGCCGCTAAATGCCATACGGCTGCGCCAGATGTTGGTGTTGACCAATGAAGTACGCACGGCGATGCGCGGGGACCTCGGCATGGAATGGGTCAAGCCGTTTACCACAGCCCGGGATGCTCACACAGGGGACGTGATGTTCCATAAAGGTGATCCAGCAAACCTGATGTTCTTTGTAGTCTCTGGGCGGTTTCGACTCATGGAAATTGGGATCGATATTCAGCCAGGAGAGATCGTGGGCGAACTTGGTTTGCTGGCTCCTGATCATGCCCGAACGGGGACGCTGAAATGTTTGGATCCCGGTCAAGTCCTTCAGATTACCTACGATGAGGTAAGGCAACTTTATTTTCAGAATCGAGGTTCGGGTTTTATTTTCTTCAACTCACAACTTTGCGCCTCTTCGAAAACATCACCAAATTGGAACAGGAATTGGCGTCCCGCCCACCGGCGGGGACAGCGTAAGAGACCGCGCCGCCGGCTGCGCCTGCGATTTCGGGCGGCTGTTGGGTAATTGCCGCGGCGGGATGGGATGCGCATTCCTTCTCATCCGAAACGTGCCAGCCGGAAACGCGCGATGTCGTGGGGCGTCGTGCCCGCCGTCGCGAGATCGGCAAGGATCTCGCCGATCAGCGGGGCGAATTTGAAACCATGCCCGGAACAGGGTGAGGCGACGATCACGTTGGCGGCGCCGGGCAGGGCATCGACGACGAAATCGCCATCTGTCGTCATGGTGTAGAGGCAGGTCTTGGCAGCCAGCATGCGGCCATTCGCAGCCGGCATATGGTCGGCCATGACGGCACGGATCAATCCCTCGTCCTGCGCAGACACGGTCCGATCGTAATCATCGGGGTCGACTGCTTCATTGCGATGGTGATGCTTGGCGACCTTGATTCCCGCGCTCGCGTCGTCGGGTTGCGGCGGAATGCCGTAATGCAGGCCATGCCGGCTTTCGATGATGAAGACCGGCAGCTGGCCGTCCGCGAGCAAACCGGTGTCGGTCGTTTCGAACCAGCCCGTCACCTCTCGCGTGACCCGCAGCGGCGCTTGGAGCTCAGGCAGGAGCGATCTGGTCCATGGACCGACCGCGACGATGGCGGCGCCGGCGTCGATAGCACCGTGATCCGTAAGGACGCGCACGTTGCCCGGGCGCGGCTCGACTGCTCGGATGGTCACGCCGCTGCGCAGTTCCGCGCCAGCCGACATTGCGAGCGCAAGCTGCGCCTCGATCGATGGCTCAACTTGCAGGTAGCCGCCATCAGGCTGCAGCACTGCGATGTAGTCCGCCGGCACGCGGAAAGCAGGAAAACGCTGCATCAGCGCACGAGCATCGAGAACCTCGTGCGGCAAGGCGTGCACGCGGGCGCATTCCAGCGTTGCCCGCACCAAGTCGCCGGCGGGTGAGCCGATCTCGGCGATTCCGGTGGTTTGCAGCAGCCGTCGGCCGGACGCTGTCTCGAGCTCGCGCCACAGCGCATAGCTCCGCCGCAGCAACGGAACATAGGACGGGTGCTCGAAATAACCGAGCCTGATGAGGCGCGTGTGCCCGTGCGACGAGCCGCGGTCGTGACCCGGTGCGTAGCGCTCGAGCCCCAGCACGCGCTTGCCTCTGCGTGCCAGATGATGGACCGCCGCGCTGCCCATCGCCCCCAGCCCGCAGACCACAACATCGAAATGAGCCATGAAACGCAATTGCCCGGGAGTGGTCAGTCACCGTATCACGACTGCGAACACCCGAGCGCCGGCGGGAAGTTCCGCAGCCCCGCGAAAACCGCGACGAGCTTGGATTGAACTGAGCCTCGTTATCGGCTTCCTGGTTGCGACCTCATCATCGCCATTGTTGCAAAGAACATGGATCGTGTGCGCTTCAGGCCGGACCGGAACGAGAATGATGACGACCCGCCGCGATCGAGCGCGAGCATAGCGCCGATACGGCCGTGCAAGGTGCGACGCCGCATGAGACGGACACGCTCCTGTGCGGCCGCCGGATGCACGAGAGCCGCCCTGAGGGTGGTATTTTATGCGGTGGTTTTGCTGGCGATGGCATTCGAAGCCGCGGCTGCGCAGCGCGTCCCATTGCCGCGACCGCGGCCGGCGGAGGCTGCGAGGCCGCAGCTCTCGCAACCATCCAAGCCGGACGAGCCGAGCGAGCCCGCACCGCCGTCGGCCTGCCGCCTGCGGCTCACGCCCGAGCTGGCAATTGCTCCGTCCTTGCCGCCGCTGATCGGCGAGGGCGATTGCGGCGTGGAGGACCCGGTGCGGCTCGAAGCGGTGCTGCTTGCCGACAAGACCCGCGATTGCGGTGACCCCGCCGGCCACCCTGCGCTGCACCTTTGCCGAGGTGGTCGTGCACTGGATACGCGAGGACGTGGCGCCGGCCGCACGCTCGCTCGATGCAACGCTCAGGAGCATCGAGAACTTCGCCTCCTACGATTGCCGCGGACGCAACCGCGTCGCCGGCGCCAAGCTCTCCGAGCACGGCAAAGGCAACGCGCTCGACATTCGCGCTCTCCGGCTTGCCAATGGCGCCGTCGTGGAACTGACCGATCCGGGGATCGCCAAGGAATTTCGCGAGCGCTTGCGCAGCAGCGCCTGCGCACGGTTCAAGACCGTGCTTGGTCCGGGCTCCGACGGCTATCACGAAAACCATGTGCATGTGGACCTCGCCGAACGCAGAAGCGGCCACAGCATGTGCCAATGGGAGGTGCGCGAGCCCGAGCGGAGGCAAGCCCGAGGCGCTGAATGCACCGCTGCCGCGGCCGCGCCCCGAAGCGGCCGGCAAAGACTGATGGTTCCGCGAGCAAGTCCCGAAGGGCGCGAACTTTCGGACGTGATCATGCGACCTGAGCGACCGGCGAATCGAAAGTCCGCCGGTGCGGCGGACTTTCCCTTCAGTTGCAAGGTTCAGAACGCTGGCCTAATCTGGCTGCGGCCGCCGCCCCCACCGCCGCCGCCGCTCCTCCGCCACCGCCACCCACCGGTACCGCCACCGCCGCCACGCCGCCGCTTGCGCCGGCGCCGCCTCCGGCACCACCGGCCGCCTGCACCGCCGCCGCCCGCCACCACCCGTTCCGCCACCCTTCCGCCCGCCTGCAGCACCGCCGCCGCGGCCTCCGGCGCCCCATGCCGCCTGCATCGCCGCCACGCCCAGCCGACGCCTATCTGCCCGCCGCACCGCCGCTACGCTCGTTTCCGGCTGCGTCGTTCTCCTGCCGCTGGTCCTCATCGTGGCTCCGCCCGCGGCCGAGTCGTTCTCCTTCTACCACCGAGTCGCGACCTCGTGCGCTCGCCCTGGAACTCGCGATCTCGACGGCCCTCCCGGACTCTCCGCGAAATCCGCCGCGCCAATTGTTCCAGCCGAACCGGACCGCCCCAACCGAAGTCCTTGCCGCAACTGGTAGCCGCACCAATACCAGCCCGGTCCATGCCAGCCGTCGACGTACAAGCAGTACTCGCGCCCGCCAAAACGTATTGAGCCTGCTCGCTGATTCGAAAGCCCGTCGATTGCGGCGCGGACACCCTGCGGATCACCGATTACGCGGCGGTGGTTCCGCCAGTCGACATCCGCCAGCCACCAGCAGTGTTGCCGACATCACGATCCATCGCGAACTCTTCATTTTCGAGCTCCTTGGGTTGCGAACTGCCGAGGCAACTTCCAAAAGCGCGGTTCGTTCAGTTGGAACTGCCGCAACCGGGAACTCCCGCCATGCCCCCGCTCAGCAACCTCGCCGTTCGCGACGTCGAGACCCTCGTCCACCCCTACAGCAATCTCGCGGCACTGCGCGAAACCGGCCCGCTCGTGCTCGAGCGCGGGCAGGGCGTGTTCGTCTACGACAGCGAGGGCAAGGCATACATCGAAGGCATGGCTGGGCTCTGGTGCACCGCCTTGGGCTACGGCAACGAGGAACTGGTCGAGGCCGCGGCAGCGCAGATGCGCAAGCTGCCGTTCGGCCATCTCTTCACCGGCAAGAGCCACGATCCCGCCATCGAGCTCGCCGAGCGGATCAAGGAGATCGCGCCTGTCCCGACCTCGAAAGTGTTCTTCTGCTCGTCGGGCTCGGAGGCGAACGACACCCAGGTGAAGCTCGTCTGGTACATGAACAACGCGCTCGGCCGGCCGCGAAAAAGAAGATCATCAGCCGCTTGAAGGCCTATCATGGCGTGACGATCGCCGCCGCCTCGCTCACGGGGCTGCCGAACAATCACCGCGATTTCGATCTGCCGATCGCAGGCATCCTGCACGCCGGCTGTCCGCACCATTACCGCTTTGCGCATGACGGCGAGAGCGAGGAGGATTTCGCCGCGCGGCTGGCGGCGGAGCTCGAAGCGCTGATCCTGCGGGAAGGGCCGGATACCGTCGCCGCCTTCATCGCCGAGCCGGTGATGGGTGCCGGCGGAGTGATCGTGCCGCCGAAGAACTATTTCCCGCAGATCACGGCGGTCTGCCGCAAATACGATCTTTACATGATCTCGGACGAGGTGATCTGCGGCTTCGGCCGGCTGGGAACGATGTTCGGCTGCGACATGCTCGGCTTTGCCGCCGGACTCGATCACGATCGCCAAGGCTTTGACCTCCGCTTACTTGCCGCTCGCTGGCCTGACGGTGCCGGAGGCCATGTATCAGGCGATGCTGGACGAGAGCCGCAAGATCGGCATCTTCGGCCATGGCTTCACCTATTCCGGCCATCCGGTCGCGGCGGCGGTGGCGCTCAAGGCGCTCGACATCTATGCGCGGGAGCGCATTGCAGAACAGGCTGCGCGCAAGGCTCCGCAATTCCAATCGCGGCTGTCCGAGCTTGGCGAGCATCCTCTGGTCGGCGAGGCGCGCGGTCTGGGCCTTGTCGGAGCCGTAGAGCTTGTCGCCGACAAGGGGACCAAACGCTCGTTCGATCCGTTTTTCGGCGTGGGGCCGCGCGCGGTGCGTTTCGCCGAGCAGGAAGGACTGATCGTGCGTTTCCTCATGGGCGATGTGATATCGCTGTGTCCGCCGCTGATCATTACGCCGGCGGAAATCGGCGAAATGTTCGATCGTCTGCGCCGCGCTCTCGACCGCACGCTCGATTGGGTCAGGCGACGAGGGCCTGCGACATAGCGTCTGCGAGCGTTCGACGGCGCACATACGAAGCGGCGCCGGACCCTCGCCCGGCACCGCTTCGAGCCCCCTCGCAGGCTTCAGTTACTTCGTGATCCGTAGCGACTGCCGCGACTACGCGGCGAAAAGCCTTGCCTGGGCTGCAGGACCACCACGATAGAGCCCATCCTCACGCGGTTGTAGAGGTCGATCACGTCCTCATTGGTCATGCGGATGCAGCCCGACGAAATCGCCTGTCCGATATATTCCGGCTGGTTGGTGCCGTGAATGCGGAAAAGAGTGTCCTTGCTGCCCTGAAAGAGATAGATGCCCCGCGCGCCCATGGGATTATGCGCGCCGCCTTCGACGAAATTGGGCACATCCATCCGCCTCTTGATATCGGCGGTCGGGGTCCAGCTCGGCCACTCTTCCTTGCGACCGACTTTGGCGATGCCGTACCAGGACAACGCATCTTCGCCGACGGTCACGCCATAGCGGATCGCGCGGTTGTCCGGCAGGACATAATAGAGGTAGCGCGCATCGCTGTCGACCACGATCGAGCCCGGCGCTTCCTTGCGGTGATATTGTACGATGGCACGCTGGTATGCGGTCGGAATGTTCACGTTGGCATATGGCGCGTTGGCCAGCATCTTTCTGTCGCGCGGATTGAGATTGGCGTCGGAAGCCGGCTCCAACGTGGCGTGCACGCATCCGCCGAGCATGAGCCCAACGAGAACGAAAGCGATTCCCCGTGCCGCCATAACTGCCCCTTTTTCCCGCTCGCCGGCGTGCTCCTGAAGAGCGGGTTCTGTAGTCCCCTCAGTCTTCCCAATTAGCTAAAAGGACACGGCCATTCCAGGGCAATCACGGTCGCAATTCGACACTCGCGTAGACCTGTTGCAAGAATGTCTCAGTGGTGGCCGCAGCCTGTGGACAGCACCGTTAGAAGCATCACAAGAGACACGCATCTTAGCGCGGCAATTATTAACTCGCGGTTTACTACGACCGCCGATCGTGCCCAAATGTCACGATAGGACACGATTTGCTGCGCATTTCGGCCGTACTCGGCGGCCACTTGGTGAACTGCGAAGAGGAAAAAACGTCAGAAGAGTTGCGTTCCACGGAGAAGAAAATGTCCAACAACAATGTGGCTCGAGGCAGTGAACATCCCCGCCGCGACGAGCAGGATCTCGACAGCCGCTACGGCGAGATCGGGATCTCGGCGGTGGCTGCCGCACTCCAGTTCAAGAACGAGGCCAAGAACCCCGCCTATGCTCCGGTCGTTCCCCGGCCGGACGATCGGCTCGCCGACATGGCGGCCTGACCTCGCCTGGCGGGAATGCTGCTCCCGCATGCATCTGTTCCCAACTGCGATCCTGCGAGCGTGACCGACGCAACCTGCCGTCCGGCGTCATTGGTCGCGGCGACGTTTCTCCGGCATGCGAGGTTCTTGCAACCGCAGGCGCAATTGGCCATCACTGCCATCGCTCGCCTCCGCCTGCCGCGGCGGCGAAGGCTGCGGTGTGTGGAGGGGTCATGCTGTGGGTCTACGTTCCGCGCGGCACCTCGCTCGATCGCCTTACGGTCACATCTGACGCCGACGTTCCCGATAGCGCGGTCTGGTTCGACCTCGTCACCCCGGGACTGCAAGAAGACAAGATCGTCGAGCGTCGGGTCGGGATTGCTGTTCCGACCCGTGAGGAGATGCAGGAAATCGAGGTCACCAGCCGCCTCTATGTGGAGAATGGCGCGCGCTACATGACTGCCACGCTGATGTGCCAGTCGGACACCGATCGTCCGAAGACGACCCCAGTCACTTTCATCCTGTCGGGGCACCGGCTCATCACCGTGCGCTACGATGAGCCGCGGCCGTTCATGATCGTCGGCAGCAAGCTCGGTCGCCTTTGTTCGCCGGCGGTGAACGGGGAGTCGGTGCTGATGGACCTGCTGGACGCTGTCATCGATCGGGCGGCGGATATTCTGGAACGTATCGGGGCCGAGGTCGATCAGGTCTCGCATGACATCTTCGAGCCGGAAGGGGCGCCCGGAGGCCGCTCGAAGAGCTATCACGTCATTCTCAAGACCATCGGACGCAAAGGCGATCTCACCTCCAAGGTCCGCGAAAGCCTGGTCTCGATCGGTCGCCTGCTGCTCTATCTCGCAAACGAAGCCGACAGCATGCGTTGGGCCAAAGAGCCGCGCGCGCAGTTGCGAGGAATGCAGCGCGACGTGCAATCGCTCTCCGATCACGCAGCCTATCTCTCGAACAAAATTCAGTTCCTGCTGGATGCCTTGCTCGGGATGGTCACGCTCGACCAGAACAACGTCATCAAGATCTTCTCGGTCGCGGCAGTTGTGCTGCTGCCGCCGTCGCTCGTCGCCACCATCTACGGCATGAATTTCAAGAACATGCCGGAGCTCGATTGGGTGCTCGGCTATCCGATGGCGCTGCTGCTCATGCTGATGGCGGCAGTTCTTCCGTATTTTTTCTTCAAATGGAAGAAATGGCTGTAACGTCTGCTCGCCGCCGTTGACCGTCCAGACGTGCTGGCCGCCATTGATGTGGATCTCGGCGCCGTTCACGTAGGACGCGGTTTCGGTGCACAGGACATAGATGATCTTCGCGACCTCGTCCGGGGTGCCCAGGCGGCGCATCGGAATTTGATGCGCCACGATCTCCTCGGTGCCGGGTGAGAGGATGGAAGTGTCGATCTCGCCGGGCGCGATGGCGTTGACGCGGATCCCGAGCGCGCCGAAATCGCCAGCCATTTCGCGCGTCAGTGCGGCCAGCGCCGCTTTCGAGGTGGCGTAGGCTGCTCCGGCGAATGGATGCACGCGCGAGCCGGCGATCGACGTGACGTTGACGACCGAACCTTTGGCATTCTTGAGCTCCTCGACCAGCCCGCGGGCGAGCATGATCGGTGCCAGGAAATTCACTCGAAAGACGTGGTCCCAGGTCTCGACGGTGGTGTCTATAGAGGACAGGCGCGTGCCGCCGCTCGCCTTGGGAGAGATTGCCGCGTTGTTGACGAGCGCATGCAGCTCGCCGTTATCCAGCCGCTGCTTGATCTCGCCGATTGCCGCGCGCGTCCCGGTGCGATCCGCGAGATCGACCTGGATGTGATCCTCCGGGCCCATTTCCCAGGGACAATTCTCGGGGAATGCATGGCGCGAGCATGTGATGACGCGCCATCCGGCTGCCGAGAAGCGCTTCACCGTCGCATGGCCGATGCCGCGGCTCGCGCCGGTGAGCAGCAAAGTGCGGCGTGGCTGGTTGGCTTGCGACGACGGCATGTAGGCTCGGATCCCAAGACGACGCCGCATGGTAAAGTCATCTTGCGGCGTTTGCCAGCTTGGCGGGAAATGGCTGCCGCTGTTACGGGTAAAGCCGCGTCCTGCGCCACGTTGCGTCCGGCGCGTCGCGCCGGAACTCGACTCGGTCGTGCAGCCGAAACGGCCGGTCCTCCCAGAATTCGATGAGCATCGGCACGAGACGGTAACCAGTCCAGTTGGGCGGTCTTGGAATTGTTCCCAGCGCAAACCTGGCCGTGCAAAGCGCAATCGCCTTCTCGAAGGCATGCCGGCTTTCCAGCGGCGCGGACTGCTTGCTGGCCCAGGCACCGATCTGGGCAAGGCGCGGCCGCGTGGCAAAATAGGCATCGGCATCGCTGTCCTCGACACGGTCGACCGTGCCGCGCAGCCGCACCTGCCGATTGAGCGATTTCCAGTGGAAGAGCAGAGCGGCCTTGTGGCCAGCATCCAGTTCTCGCCCCTTTTGACTGTCCACATTGGTGTAGAAAACGAATCCCTTCGAGTCGAATGCCTTCATCAGCACCATGCGGACGTTGGGGACGCCATCGGCGTCGACGGTCGCGAGCGACATCGCGGTGGGATCGCGCGGCTCGCTTTGCGTCGCCTCCTCGAACCAGGCGGCAAACAGGCGGAAAGGCTCGTCCGCCTCGGTGAAATCACCAGTCGTTAACCAGCTCGGGTGTTTCATCAAGTCCGATTCGGACATGCCGTGGAGAATCCCAGGTGGTGACTTCGACGCCGAGCTTTCCGTCCCGGCCCGGGCGTTATAGAGCAACGGCACGGCCATGGCACGCGGCGCTTCGGCGCCTTACGATGGGCGGTGCGCTCGCTGCGGCGGCTGCATTGGGTGGTTGCAGCTTTTCCTATCAGCTCGACAACTTATCTGCGAAGAAGGGCGATGCCATCCAGGCTGGCGCGCTGCGGCCAACCATGCTGAGCAGGAACGATGAGCCGGCTGCCGATCGCGACCTCGCGATCGCGCGTGCGGCCGCAACCGAGGTGCTGACCGAAGGCGGCAAGGACGCCAGCATGCCTTGGGAAAACCCCGACACCGGGGCGCGCGGCACAATCACGCCGCTCGCTTCGGCCTATAGTCAGGACGGAATAACCTGCCGCGATTTCCTGGCGAGCTATGTGAAGGACGGCACCGAATCGTGGTTGCAGGGCGCAGCCTGCCGTGGTGACCGCGGAAAGTGGGAAGTGCGCAATCTGCGGCCGTGGAACGATACCTGACGATTGTCCGTCGGCTTGGCTGGCGCGAATCAAGTCCAAGCATCGCGATCGCCGGCTCGCCCCCTACACCGAGCTGATCTCTGCCCCGATGCCGTTGCGTCCGGCACTCCTGCCACCCACATTTACGGGAATGTGGTCGGGGCGACTGCCCGCAGCATGAGGAGCGCAGACCTGCGTGGAGGGATCGACGATGCGTGACCCCTATGAGGTCCTGGGCGTATCGAAAAGCGCAAGCGCTGCCGAGATCAAGAGCGCGTTCCGGAAGCTCGCCAAGAAGCTTCATCCGGATGCCAACAAGCACGACTCTCGCGCTGCCTCCCGCTTCGCCGAGTTGAATGCGGCCTACGAGATCCTCGGCGAAGAGGACAAGCGCAAGGCGTTCGATCGCGGCGAGATCGATGCCGAAGGCAAGCCCCGCTTCCAAGGGTTCGAAGGCTTCGGTGACGGGCGCGGGCGGGGCGGTCAGGACGGAGGTTTCGAGACCTTCAGCTGGGGTCGCGAGGGCGTTCAACGTGGGGGCCGCGCCGGCGGCGGGTTTGGCGGGTTCGAGGATCTGCTCAAGGAAGCGTTTGGAGCCGGCAGGGGCGGCCAGTCCTGGACGAGGCGGCGGGGCGGCGGATTCGAGGTCGAGCGGGACCTCGGGGCCGAAGGCTTCGGGGTCCCGGCGGCGACATCGCGGCCGCCCTGACGATTACCTTGCCGGAGGCGGCCAGTGGTTCGAAGAAGCGGATCCAGCTCCCGACCGGCAAGGAGGTCGACGTTCAAATTCCCGCCGGGCTTGCCGATGGCCAGCAGATCAGGCTCAAGGGGCAGGGGCGTCCTGCAGGAGGCGGCCGCGCCGGAGATGTGCTGATCACGGTCTCGATCGCGCGCCATCCGGTGTTCGACCGCGAGGGTGCCGACTTGCGAACCGAGCTCCCGGTCACGCTCTACGAGGCCGTGCTCGGCGGCAAGGTGCGGGTGCCCACCCTCGATGGCGCGGTCGAGCTCGCCATCCCGGCCGGCACCAATTCAGGCCGAATCTTCCGGCTCAAGGGTAAGGGCTTCCCGGCCAAGGGTGGCAAGGGCGATCTGCTCGCGACCGTGCGCATCATGCTGCCGGAAGGCGGCGACGCCGAGCTCGATCAATTGATGCGCAGATGGCGGGAAGCGAAGCCCTACGATCCGCGCCGGGATTAGAGCCGCCGCCGGGAGATCAGCTGATTGGCCGAGCTGCGTGTCGGAGCCCGATTCTCCATCTGCTCATAGGCGGTCTGCGCGATTTGGATGAGCCGATCGCGATCAGCCGGCCCGCTTACCACGTAGCCGATGTCGCTCTCTATCCACTGGACCGCCGCTATCCCTTCGGATGGGCGATAGCGGAGCGCGGTCCGCGGTGCCATGGACTTGGAGCAGTACAAAGTATAGCGCTCGCCGGTCGGGCTTTCGTACATGAACAACGCCGCAGGGCCGATCGGCCCAGGCAGCAACCGGCCGCCGAG
Source organism: uncultured Alphaproteobacteria bacterium (assembly GCA_963831225.1). Classification (GTDB taxonomy): domain Bacteria; phylum Pseudomonadota; class Alphaproteobacteria; order Rhizobiales; family Xanthobacteraceae; genus VAZQ01. The sequence goes on along the minus strand of CAWHPT010000022.1, from coordinate 86,250 downwards.
CAGCTTGAGCGAGAATGCTTCGAGATCGGGCGCGCGCAGCGTGGTCCCCACCCGGCGCGACAGCCAAGGCATCAGGTGCTGCTCGGCTGCTCGCACTTCGATCGGGTGGCGCACCTCCGCGATGTACAGGCGGTGCGCGCTGAGTGCCTCGGAATTGAGGATCTCGAAGCTCGACGGTCCCGCGGCCGATGCGCTGTGCGCAACCCAGCCGGCAACCGCGCCGACCAGGAAGGCGGTCAGCGCTGCGACTGCTGCCACCGCTCGCCACGAGCGTCCACGTCCTGCGCTTGCGAGCTTGTCGAGATCGAAACGCGCCGGAACGGGCTCCGATGCGACCGCGCCGTAGCGCGCGCGGATCGCATCGGCCTGCGCCCGCCACTCGGCGACGCGCGCGGCATCCTCCGGATGGAGGCCAGCCACGCCTCCACCGCGATGCGGCGATCCGCCGGAATCTCGCCGTCGACATAGGCGTGAAGCTCGTCCGCGGTCACGGGTGAGTCTCGATCGGTCATCGTCTGCTTTCCTGACGTTACTTGACGCGGCGAAGCGCCGGGCGCTCACCGTCGAAATAGGCTTTGAGATGAATGCGGGCGCGCGCGAGCCGTGACATGACCGTACCGATCGGTATCCCTTGCACCTCGGCGACCTCGCGATAGGTCAGCCCTTCCAGAACGACCAGAAGCAGGGCTGTGCGCTGATCCTCGGCCAGCGAGGCGAGCGCCCGCTCGATGTCTCGCGCGCCGGTCTCCGGAGCCCGGCATGTCGGGCGCGTCGTTGTCGTCGATCAGCCTGCACGGCCGGGCGTCTGGCCAATGAGCGCAGCCGGTTGCGGTTGAGATTGGTGAGGATCGTGTAGAGCCAGCTGCGCAACTCGCCGCCGTGAAACAGGTGCTCCGACCGCAGCGCCCGCACCAGCGTATCCTGGACCAGATCGTCGGCAAGCTCGGCGTTGCGGGTGAGCGCCCGCGCATAGCGTCGCAACGACGGGACTGCAGCCTCGACGCCCTGTCGAAATCCGCCCAACGCGCCCTCCCGTTCCAGCAGCCGCTCGCGCTCTCGGCTAACGCGCCGGCAAAACAGCGCCCGTTCCTCGATCGTTACTCCCTATGCGGAACGATACCACTGCGACGAACACTTCCGCCGGGCAGATATTCCCCGAAATCGATTGCAGAATAATGCCGCCAATGCTGCTCCTTGAAGGGCCCTGCCCCTGTGTCATAGGATGCCCGGCGGCGCAGCAAGGAAAGACATGCCGGAAGCCTCGGGTCTCTTGCGCGGCAAACGCGGCCTGATCCTGGGTGTCGCCAACAACCGCTCGATTGCCTGGGGCATCGCCAAGGCATGCCATGCGCACGGCGCCGAGCTGGCATTCACCTATCAGGGCGACGCATTGAAGAAGCGGGTCGAGCCGCTGGCGCAGGATCTCGGCGGGCTCGTGGTCGGCCATTGCGACGTCACCGACCCCGCCACCATGGATGCGGCGTTCGCGACGCTTGCGGCGAAATGGGGAGCGATCGATTTTCTCGTGCATGCGATCGCCTTCTCCGACAAGGATCAGCTTTCCGGCCGCTATGTCGACACCACGCCGGACAATTTTTCCAAGACCATGCTGGTGAGCTGCTACTCCTTCACGGCCGTGGCCCAGCGCGCGGAGAAGCTGATGAGCAAAGGCGGCGCGCTGCTCACGCTGACCTATTACGGCGCGGAGAAATGGATGCCGCATTACAATGTCATGGGCGTAGCCAAGGCCGCGCTCGAGGCCTCGGTGCGCTATCTCGCCGCCGATCTCGGCGAGAAAAGCATCCGCGTCAATGCCATTTCCTCGGGCCCGATCAAGACGCTGGCGGCGTCGGGCATCGGCGATTTCCGCTACATCCTGAAATGGAACGAGCACAACGCGCCGCTGCGGCGCAGCGTCACGATCGAGGAAGTCGGAGACACCGCCGTCTATTTCCTGTCCGACCTCGTCGCGCGGCGTGACCGGCGAGATCCACCACGTCGATGCCGGCTATCATATCGTCGGCATGAAGCATCCCGACGCTCCCGATATCGTCGTCGGCAAGGAGTGACGGGAACAAGACCCGACATCCGCATCCCGCATGCGACGCAGCACATTGGTGGTGCACGCTGGTTCCCGCGACCGCGGCTGAGCTTCGCTGATGACCATGGACAGTGACGCAGCTCGTGTCGTCGCCCGTCATCTACTACGTCCGCCACGGCCTCACCGACTGGAACGTGCAGCAACGGCTGCAGGGACGCCACGACGTGCCGCTCAACCACGACGGCCGCGCGCAGGCGGTTCGCTGCGGCGAAATCCTGCAGCGCGCTGTTCGCGCGCGAGCACCGTTCGCCCGAGCAATTCGACTACGTGTCGAGCCCGCTTGGCCGCGCACGCGCAGACCATGGAATTGATGCGCGCCACGCTCGGCCTTGGAGCCGACCGGCTACAGCATCGAGGAGCGGCTCGCCGAAATCGCGTTCGGCGAATGGGAAGGTCTGACCTATGACGAGGTGCTGGCGCGGGACAAGGACATCGTCGCCAGCGCGTGAAGCCGACAAGTGGGGTTTTCTGCCGCCCGGGGGCGAAAGCTATGCCCAGCTGACGCTGCGCGTGCAGGCTGGTACGAGACCGTCGCGCAGCGACACCGTCGTCGCCGCCCATGGCGGCACCGCGCGCGCGCTCATCGCGCATCTCGCGATCGCACCGCCGGAGGATGCCACGCACTATTCCATCGAGCAGGGGTGGTCTATGTGTTCGAGGGGCAGCGGCTGACCCGCTACGCGTGACCGGTCTTCCGCCGCAGTGCGACGGGGGCGCGGGCCGACGGTGAGTTGAATTTGACCCCGGCCGGCACGCGGGCTACCACAGCCCGCCGGTGGAACCCCATGTCGTTCAATACCTTCGGCCACCTTTTCCGGGTCACGACCTTCGGCGAGAGCCATGGGCCGGCGATCGGCTGCGTGGTCGACGGCTGCCCGCCCGGCATCGCGCTGACCGAGGCCGACATCCAGCCCTATCTCGACAAGCGGCGGCCGGGCCAGTCGCGCTTCACCACGCAGCGGCGCGAGCCGGACGCGGTGAAAATCCTCTCCGGCGTGTTCATCGAGCAGGCGACCGGCGCGCAGGTGACGACCGGAACGCCGATCGCGCTCGTGATCGACAATGTCGATCAGCGCTCCAAGGATTATTCCGATATCAAGGACAAGTACCGGCCGGGCCACGCCGACTACACCTATGACGTCAAATACGGCATTCGCGACTACCGCGGCGGCGGACGCCAGTCCGCGCGCGAGACCGCGCATGCGGGTCGCTGCCGGCGCCATCGCGCGCAAGATCGTTCCCGGCCTGACGGTGCGCGGCGCGCTCATTCAAATGGGCGAGCACAAGATAGACCGCGCCCGATGGAGCTGGGACGAAATCGACCGCAATCCGTTCTTCTGTCCGGACGTCGAGATGCGCCAAGCTGCTCGAGAGCTACCTCGACGATATCCGCAAGCGCGGCTCCTCGGTCGGTGCCGTCATCGAGGTGGTGGCGGAAGGCGTTCCCGCCGGCCTCGGCGCGCCGATTTATGGCAAGCTCGATGGCGATCTCGCCGCCGCACTCATGGGCATCAATGCCGTCAAGGCAATCGAGATCGGAGCAGGCTTTGCCGCCGCGGCGCTGAGCGGCGAGGAGAATGCCGACGAGATGCGCATGGGGAACGACGGCAAGCCGGTCTTTCTTTCCAATCATGCGGGCGGCATTTTGGGCGGCATTTCGACCGGACAGCCGATTGTCTGCCGTTTTGCGGTCAAGCCGACCTCCTCGATCCTCACGCCCCGCCGCACCGTCGATCGCCATGGAGCGGAAACCGAGATCAGCACCAAGGGACGCCATGACCCATGCGTCGGCATTCGCGCGGTGCCGATCGGCGAGGCCATGGTGGCATGCGTCGTTGCCGACCATTATCTGCGTCATCGCGCTCAGGTGGGCGAGCCGCCGGCGTGGCCGTTCGCGCGCAGCTGACCAGGGAGTCGAACAAGAGGTGCTCGACAACTATCAGCGCGTGGAGGACGTCGTCACTGCCTTTGCAAAGGGTGAGATCGTGGTCGTCACCGACGATGACGATCGCGAGAACGAAGGTGACCTGTTCGTTGCCGCGTCGCTGTGCACGCCCGAGAAGATGGCTTTCATCATCCGCCATACCTCCGGCATCGTGTGTGCCCCGCTGTCTGCCGAGGAAGCCAAGCGGCTGCACCTCGATCCCATGGTGGCGGCGAACGACGCGCCGCTCGGCACCGCCTTTACGGTCTCGGTCGATGTGCGCCACGGCTTTCACACCGGCATCTCCGCCGAGGAGCGCAGCAATACCGTGCGCGCCCTCGCCAACGGCAACAGCGGGGCCGCCGATTTCGTCCGCCCGGGCCACGTCTTCCCGCTGGTCGGCAAGGACGGCGGGGTGCTGATGCGGTCCGGCCATACCGAAGCTTGCATCGATCTTTGCCGCCTGGCGGCATTGCCGCCGATTGGCGTGCTTGCCGAGTTGATGAACGACGACGGCACCGTGATGCACGGACCGGCCATCACCGACTTCGCCGATCGTCACCGGCTCGAGCAGATCTCGATTGCCGATCTCATCGCTTACCGCCAGACGCGCGACAAGCTGGTCAAGCGCATCGGTGAGTTTCCGGTGCAGAGCGCGATCGGTACGCTGTCGGGCTATGCCTATGTGACGCCGTTCGACGCAATCCAGCACATGGCCTTCGTCTACGGTCGCATCGGCGATGGCAGAGATATTCTGGCTCGGCTGCATCGCGCCGACATCATTCGCGACGTCTTCGGCGGAGCCAATCCGGTCCATTCGTCCTTGGAACGATTCAAGCAGGAGGGTCGCGGCGTCATCGTCTTCTTGCGTGACGGCGCGGCCGGAGTGCCGACGCACGCCATCCCGCAGGCGGGATCGACCGGCTCGGAGGTGGCGCGCTCGCAGCAGTGGCGCGAGGTCGGGCTCGGCGCCCAGATTCTCAAGGACCTCGGCATCAGCTCGATCCGATTGCTCACCACTGCGATGCGCACATATGTCGGTCTCGCCGGCTTCGGCATCGAGATCGCGTCGACCGAGATCATAGACGACAAGGCGGCCGGGGCCGAGTAGGTGCGGTAGCCGGGTTTTCATGGCAAGCTCTCGTGCCATCGTCGGCAGAGCTTCGAGCGCCGAGGACATTGGGATGCGGCTGCTTTCATGGCTGATTTCGATCTCGACGGTAGCCGCCACGATCGTGGTGGCCGGCTGGACCCTCGCCGCGCCGAACGCGGTGACCCGCTTCGCCGACAAGAGTCCCAATGCGGTCCCGGTCGATGTCGAGCTCGTGCTCGCGGTCGACATTTCTTACTCCATGGACCCGGAGGAGCAGGCGTTGCAGCGCGAGGGCTACATCGCCGGCATCACTTCGCGGGAGTTCATGCAAGCGCTGCGCGAAGGCATGCACGGCAAGGTGGCGATGACCTATTTCGAATGGGCGGGTCCGTTCGACCAGCAGGTCGTGGTGCCGTGGCGACTGATCGATGGCCCGGAAACAGCGGATGCATTCGCCAGCGACATCGCGCGCGCGCCGTTTCGACGCGCCTCACGCACCTCGGTCTCGGGCGCGCTCAACTTCGGCAAGCTGCTGTTCGACGCCAGCGGCTTCCGCGGCATCCGCCGCGTCATCGACGTTTCCGGCGACGGCGCCAACAACAGCGGCCCGCTGGTCACGCTGGTGCGCGATGACGTGGTCGCCGCGGGGATCACCATCAACGGTCTTCCGATCATGTTGAAGCGGCCCAATTCCTTCACCATGGATCTCGACCGTCTCGACGTCTATTTCGAGGATTGCGTGATCGGCGGCCCCGGCGCCTTCGTCATCCCGATCCGTCAACGGGAGCAGTTCAAGGAGGCGATCCGCACCAAGCTAATTTTGGAGATTGCGAGCCGCATGCCCGAGCGGCGCGTGGTGCCGGTCGAGGCGCGTCCACCGCGTGTGTCCTGCACGATCGGCGAGCAGATGTGGCGCGAGCGCTGGGGAAATTGATACGCAAGCGCGACTGGCTGCTCGACTCTCCCGGCTTCGTAGGGCGGTTTAGGCGCTTGCGCCGTAAACCGCCGCCACTGGCCGAACGATCTTGCGTTGGGTTCGTTTCGCCAAATTCGCGAAGCCGCCGTTGATGACGCTCTCCGGCACTTGCCAGCTCTGCGTAATGGCTTTGTTCTGGCCAAAATGCCGCCCGCCGCCGATCGGGCGTTTCCCGGGCGCAGCGCAGCACGCGGCTTCGCGTGATGCGATGCAGACCCGGGATCTTTGCGCATTCCGAGCTTGTAACGGTCCCGGACCAGCGGTGCACCACTCGCGCGAAGGCGCTCGCGCTGCACCTCATCCGGGACACGAACCGCATAACAGCGAGCAGGCTCATGCGCGATGCACTGAAACGCCTGTCCTGCGTTGGGTTCGTTTCGCCAAATTCACAAGACGGTCCGCCGTTGATGACGCTCTCCGGCAGTTGCCAGCGCTACGTTTGGCTTTGTTCGGGCCAAATGTCGGCTCCTGCCAGTTGGCTTCGTCCGGCCGAGCCGTGGACCTGTTCTTGTTGGCTTCGTTCGGCCGAGCCGTGGACCTGGCGCGGTTGGCTTCGTTCGGCCGAGCCGTTGACCTGTCGCTGTTGGCTTCGTTCGGCCAAGCCGTCGACCTGTGGCTGTTGGCTTTGTTCGGCCGGGCCGTCGACTTGTCGCTGTTGGCTTCGTTCGGCCAAGCCGTCGGCCCGGCCCTGTTGGCTTCGTTCGGCCGAACTGCCGGCCACTGCCGGTTGGCTTCGTTCGGCCAAAATGCCGCCGAGCCGTGCGGGGCACGCTCGATCGGCATGCATCGCAGCCGCGGAATCGAAGACCCGGACCGCGGCATTGCGGCGCGAAAAGGCGCGCCGCTCGTAGCGGTCGATGGCCACGAGGCGCGCGAGCGCATCGCCCTCGAGCACCTGGGGATAGAGCGCAAGGCGTGCGCTCCGCGCACGCACGACGTCGATCTGTGCGCCGGCGATCGCGCGCGCGAGGCCGAGACGTTCCAGCCCGGCATCGGCGCCGGCGATGGCGCGCGCCAGGGCTTCGACCTCGCCCGAGCAGGAGGGATTGCAGAGCGCGGCGAGACTCAAGCCGTGGCGGCGCGCGTTCTGCGCTGCGCGCGCCTTGCCTGCCGCGGTCCGTGGTCCGGTGCTGGCTTGCGCGTTGCGGCGGTTGGCCTCGAGCTTGCGGGCGCTGATCATGCTACCTCCCGGTGCCGCCTTGGGGGCGCGGGACAGCGGGACAGCGGGACCAACAGCCGCAAGCTCTCGGCCCTGCTGCATTCCTGCTGTCCCGGCAGCTGTCCCAAGAGGCTCGATTTGTCCTGGTCGGAGCCGCGGCGTCGCGACGTTTCCGAGATCGATCGTCGATTGCGATGTGCCTTGCATTCGGTCCTTACTTTCCTTGGCCTTGGCACGCTGCGGCAGCGGAATTGCCCGAGGGCGGATCGCGTGGCCGGCTCGTGCTCGTTGCAAGATCGAAGGCGCACAGCCGAGCACGAGCCCGCGACGCAAGCGCGATCGGCGCCCAGCGACATCGCGGTCGTGCACGCCGCGATCCGCGGCGCGTGGCTCAGTACAAACTTAGAGAGGATGCCTGATTTATAGCTCCGTTCTGTTACAAAAGTCAAGCGGAATTTCGGCGATGACAGCGGAATCTGCGATGATTGAAAAAATTCCGGCACTGAAAAACGTCCGGCAGAGAAATCCATCTTACCGACACGGCGCTCTATTCTGCTCGTTCCGATGCGTCCCAGCGCGGGCTCTCGACCTTTCGAAGCGCGCCACCAGCTCCACGTGCGCGGAATAAAGGAACTGATCGACCGGAGTGACGCGCATGAGGCGATAGCCTCCGTCCACCAGGATGCGGGCATCGCGCGCAAAGGTCGCGGGATTGCAGGAGACCGCGATGACGGTCGGCACGTTGCTCGCGGCGAGCGCGCGCGCCTGCGCTTCGGCACCCTGCCGCGGCGGATCGAAGACCACGGCGTCGAACCGCTCGAGCTCGGCTGGCAGTCAAGGGGCGGCGGAAAAGGTCGCGCTGCTGCGCCTGGACCGGCTTGAGGCCCTGCGTTGCCGCCGCTGCGCTGCTGCAACGCCGCGATCGCGGCCGCATCGTTGTCGGCGGCGATGACGCGCGCGCGCTCGGCAAGGCGCAGCGCGAACGGGCCGACGCCGCAGAACAGGTCGGCGACCGTGCGGCGCCCTCGCAATGCGCTTCGACCAGCTTCGCCAGGACGGCCTCGCCCGCCGCGGTCGCTTGCAGGAAGGCGCCCGGCGGCAGCACGCACGCTGGGCGCGGCCGATCCGCAGCGTCGGCGCGGCGCGCTGCGCAACGATCTCGCCGTGGCGCGTGAGCCGGGCCAGGCGGCGGCGTTCGGCGAGCCGGCGCGAGCTCGGCCATGTCGCGCCGGCGGCAGCGGTCCCGAGCCGCGCACATCGACGTCGAGGCCGGCATCGGTCGCGGTGACCGCGATGTCGAGCGGCTTGCGCGCACCGCGCGAGCGCCTCGGCAATGTCCCAGGCAGTCTCGATCGCGCCCGTCGAGGCCGGGCGCCAGAATCGGGCAGCGGTCGATCGCCACCACGCGATGCGCCTTGAGCGCGGAAAATCCGACCTCGAGCACGTCGCCTGGGCCGCGCCGCGCGTGGAACACGGCGCGGCGGCGTCCCTCGCCGTGGGCATCGATCAGATCGTCCACCGGCGCGTCGAGCGCCGCCTGCGCCAGCGCCTCGGTGACCAGCGCCGCGCTTCCAATCGCGGTAGCGCGCCGCGGCCAGATGCTGGAGCGCGCAGCCGCCGCAAGCTCCGAAATGCGGGCATATCGGCGCAACGCGCTCGGGGCTGGCGACGATCGACCTTGATGAGATGGCGGCGATCGGGATGGCCGGGCCAGTGCGCGACCTCGGCAGTCTCGCCCGGCAGCGTGTAGGGGACGTAGAGCGGGCCCGCCGGCGTGTCCGCGATGCCGTCGCCGCGCCAGCCAAGCCGAGCGATCACCAGGCGCTCCACCATGGTCTCGATACCAGCGTATGCAGCTTCCCGAGCATTCGCAGGCTTTCGCACGGATCAGTGTGATCGGCGTCATCCATCGGTTCTGATGTCCTGCCGCCACCGATCGGCGTCCGCGCGTCTTCAGATGGAATCGCCCGATCAGCAACGCGGCGAAGGTGCCGACGCCGAGCGAGAATCCGATCCAGATGCCGATCGCGCCGTAGCCCGGCTGGAAATGCCAGCGCATAGGAGCTGGTGAAACCGATGAGCCAGAAGCTGATGGCGGCAAACAGCATCGGCACGCGGGTATCGTTGAGCCCGCGCAACGCGCCGGCGGCAATCCCCTGCACGCCGTCGGTGACGAAAAAGCTCGCGCCGATGAGCAGCAGCGTGGCCGCAAGCTCGGCCGTTGTCGGCGTTCGCCGCTCCGTCGCCGCCGAGGAAAAGCAGCGGAATGACGTCGCGGAGCGCGACGACGATCACGGTCGTCGCGAGCAGGAACAGCGCGCCCAACGCGATCGCGACAAAGCCCGCCCGCCGCGTCGCAACGCGATCGCGGCGGCCGAACGCGTGTCCGACGCGCACGGTGGCGGCGAGCGAAATGCCGAACGGAACCATGAACAGGATCGACGCGACCTGCAATGCGATCTGATGCGCGGCCAGCGCGGTCGTGCCGATCCAGCCCATCAGCAGCGCGGCCGACGAGAACAGCCCCCATTCCAGCATGAAGGCGCCTGAGATCGGCAAGCCGATGACCATCAACTGGCGGAACAGCTCCCAATCCGCGCGCCAGAAGCGCCCGAGCACGCGATACTTCTTGAATGGGCGGCAAGCGTAGCAGATCCAGACGGCGGCGGCACACATCGCCGACGTTCACGATCGTGGTCGCGAGCCCGGCGCCGAGGAGATCGAGGCGCGGCAGGCCGAAGGCTGCCGTGGATCAGCGCATAGGCGAGCACCGCGTTGACGGGGATCGCCGCCAGCATCACCCACAGCGCCGGCTCCGGCCGATTGACCGCGCCCATGAAATTGCGAAGCGCGATGAAGCACCAGGCCGGGATCATGGACCAGGCGAGGCCGGCGAGATAGCGCGCCGCGAGCGCTCGCGGTTTCGGGCGATTGTCCGGCCGCGAGCAGAATGTCCTCGCCCCACAGTTGCGCGATATTGATCGGAACGCCGAGCATGACGGCCGCCCAAAGTCCCACGCGCAACGAACGGCGCACCATGCGCGGCTCGCGAGCGCCGAAGGCCTGCGCCGCCAGCGGCTGCCACGGCGGACACCGGCCCCATGCCGAGCACGAAGCCGAAGAACAGGATCAAATGCGCGAGTCCGACAGCCGCGATGGCGCCGTCGCCGAGCCGGCCGATGAGCGCAAGGTCGGTGGTCATCATGGCGATCTGGCCGAGTTGGGTCAGCGCGATCGGCCAGGCGAGCTTCACCGTCTCGATGATCTCGGCCCGCCAGACCGTGCGCTCCTCTCGGCGCCATGGATGCTGTGATGGTGCTCGTCATGGCGCGGCACCATAACCGACGCGCATGGCGAGAGAAAGGCGCAATCGACCGCTCTTCAAGTGCGATGCGCAGCGATGAAGAATTCGCGGTTGCCGTCGCCGCCGGGGATGGGCGAGGGGACGATTCCGGCGACTTGCCAGCCGAGCGAGCGCGACGATCGACGCGACCTCGTCGCAGACCGCGGCGTGAACGAGGGGATCGCGCACGATGCCCTTCTTCACCGCGCGCTCTGCCCGCCTCGAACTGCGGCTTGATCAGCGCCAAAGCTGAGCCGGCGCCCGCGCCAGCGCGAGCGCCGCCGGAAGCACGAGCTTGAGCGAAATGAAGCTCACATCGATGGTGACGAAGTCCGGCCGCTCGGGAAGCCGCGCCGGATCGAGATCGCGAATGTCGGTCGCCTTCCAGATGAAACGATCTGCGGCCGCATGCGCAGGCTGCGGATGCAGCTGGCCGCGGCCGACGTCGATCGCGTAGACCCGGCGGGCGCCGCGCGCGAGCAGCACCTCGCTGAAGCCGCCGGTCGAGGCGCCGACGTCGAGGCAAACGCGCCCGGACGGATCGAAGCGAAAGTGATCGAGCGCGGACGCGAGCTTCACGCCGCCGCGCGACACATAAGGGTGCGCGGGCTCGGCGCGCAGCATGGCGTCGGTGGCGACCTCGTCCGAGGGCTTGACCACCACGATCTCGTCCGCCGTCACACGGCCGGCGGCGATGGCGGCCTGCGCCTTGGCGCGGCTTTCGAACAAGCCGCGCTCGACGAGCAGACGATCGATGCGAATGCGCGAGGCCATGCAGGATGCCGTAAGTGACGAGCAACGATGCGCGTGATCCGGCCTCACCAGGAGCGTCCAAGTCCGCGTGTTGGAACAAGTAACGGCGGTTTGCTGTTAATTCCAGGCTGCTCGATGCAACGAGTCATAGCGCGGGGTGCCTCGATGCTCGAAGGTCCGCGCCGAAGATGCGAGGAAGAATCATGGCACGAAAATATTCACGCAGTGCGTCCGAGGATGTCGAGCGTGTGATGCGCAAGCGCAAGCGCGGAACGCTCAAGAGCGGCCGAAGCAAGAAGAAGGTCAAAAGCCGCAAGCAGGCAATCGCCATCGGCCTGTCGGAGGCGCGCCGGAAAGGGAAAAAGGTTCCGAGGAAAAAAACCGGCCGCAAGAACAAATCCGGTCGCAAGAGCAAAAAGCGATGACGACCGTGTGCCGGGAGATTGCCTGTTGAGCCAAGCAACGGTCAGCGATCAGATCCGCCCGAGCTTCACGGTCTCGCCGCGCAGATTCTGGCCGAGCGCCTCGAACGCCTTGGCGACGATCCCCTTGGTGTCGAGGCCGGCCGTGGCATACATGGCGGCCGGCGAATCCTGATCGATGAAGATGTCGGGCAGCAGCATGGCGCGCACCTTGAGCCCGCCGTCGAGCACGCCGTTTTCGGCGAGCGTGTGGAGCACATGGGCGCCGAAGCCGCCGATGGCGCCTTCTTCGATGGTGAGCAGCACCTCGTGCTCGCGCGCGAGGCGAAGCAGAAGGTCGGTGTCGAGCGGCTTGGCGAAACGCGCATCGGCGACTGTCGTCGAAAGTCCGAGCGCTGCCAGCTCGTCCGCCGCCTTGAGGCATTCGGCGAGCCGGGCACCGAACGAGAACAGCGCCACTTTCGTGCCCTCGCGCAGGATCCGCCCCTTGCCGATCTCGAGCGGCTTGCCTTCCGCCGGCATCGGGACGCCCATGCCCTCGCCGCGCGGATAGCGCAACGCCGACGGCCGATCGTCGATGGCGGCCGCGGTCGCCACCATGTGGACGAGGTCGGCCTCGTCGGCCGCCGCCATGATGATGAAGCCGGGCAGGCAACCGAGATAGGCCACGTCGAAGGCTCCGGCATGGGTCGGGCCGTCGGCGCCGACCAGCCCGGCGCGATCCATGGCGAAGCGCACCGGCAATCGCTGGATCGCGACGTCGTGCACGACCTGGTCGTAGGCGCGCTGCAGGAAGGTCGAGTAGATGGTGGCGAACGGCTTGAAGCCCTCGGTCGCCAGCCCGGCGGCGAAGGTCACGCCATGCTGCTCGGCGATGCCGACGTCGAAGCAGCGGCTGGGAAACTCCTTGGCGAAAATGTCGAGCCCGGTGCCCGAAGGCATGGCGGCGGTGATGGCGACGATCTTGTCGTCCTTCCTCGCCTCCTTGATCAGGGCTTCGGCGAACACCTTGGTATAGGCGGGCGCCGCCGCCTTCGACTTCGCCTGCGCGCCGGTCGCCACGTCGAACTTGACGACGCCGTGATACTTGTCGGCGGATTTCTCCGCCGGCTCGTAGCCCTTGCCCTTCTTCGTGACGACGTGGACCAGGAACGGTCCGTTCTTGGCGTCGCGCACGTTGGTGAGCACCGGCAGCAGATGATCGATGTTGTGGCCGTCGATCGGCCCGACGTAGAAAAATCCGAGCTCGTCGAACAGTGTGCCGCCGGTGACGAGGCCGCGGGCATATTCCTCCATCGCCACCGCGCGCTGCTCGAGAAACGGCGGCAGCATCTTTGCCAGCTTCTTGACGGTATGGCGCACGGAACGGTAGGCGCGTCCCGAAACGAGACGCGCCAGATAGCCCGACAGCGCGCCGACCGGCGGCGCGATCGACATGTCGTTGTCGTTGAGAATGACGATCAGCCGCGAGTTCATGGCGCCGGCATTGTTCATGGCCTCGTAGGCCATGCCGGCCGACATCGCGCCGTCGCCGATCACGGCGATGACGTTGTTGGATTTGCCTTCGAGATCGCGCGCCACCGCCATGCCGAGCGCCGGCCGAGATCGAGGTGGAGGAATGCGCCGCACCGAACGGGTCGTATTCGCTTTCGGCCCGCTTGGTGAAGCCGGAAAGCCCGCCGCCCATCCGCAGCGTGCGAATGCGGTCGCGCCGGCCGGTCAGGATCTTGTGCGGATAGGCCTGGTGACCGACGTCCCAGATCAGGCGGTCGTCCGGCGTGTCGAACACGTAGTGCAGGGCAACGGTGAGCTCGATCACCCCCAGGCCGGCGCCGAGATGGCCGCCGGTGACCGCGACCGCGTCGATGGTCTCCTGGCGCAGCTCGTCCGCCAGCTGGCGCAACTGCCCGCTCTCGAGCCGGCGCAGATCAGCCGGCGTCTTGACCAGGTCGAGGAGGGGGGTGCTGGAAGGCTGGGGCACTGGCAAAACTCCACCGACGAACGAAGCCGGGCAACCTATCGGCTTGGCGAGACTTTAACCAGACGGCAGATCCAGGGCAAACCGGGAACAGGGCGAAGTGGTTACCGCATCTCGCCTTTTCGCCGCAGGGGGAACTCGCGGTTCGGTTGGGGCGTTTTTCAGAGCGGAGCCCAAGCGCTGATTCGATCTGGCGCTGCGACGAACTGGAATTTGATGATGGCGCCGCGCATCGAGAGCATTATCGGGATCTCGGTGCGCTATAAAAGTGAAATCGGCAAGGAACTCTCGATCGCTGCCGCCGCGCGTGAGAAGCTGGTGGGAGCAGGTTGAGGTATCGACCGTGGGCCTTCAGGTTTACCGCAAAAAGCGCAAGTTCGACGTGACCACGGAGCCGCGCGGGCGCACGGCGCGCACCAAGGGCAATCATTTCGTCATCCAGAAGCATGCCGCACGCCGGCTGCATTACGACTTGCGGCTCGAGCACGACGGCGTGATGAAGAGCTGGGCCGTCACCCGCGGGCCGAGCCTCGTCCCCGGCGAGAAGCGGCTTGCAGTGCACGTCGAGGATCACCCGATCGAGTACAACAGCTTCGAGGGGACCATCCCGCAAGGAGAATATGGCGGCGGCACCGTGCTGATCTGGGATCGCGGCCGCTGGCATCCGGATGGCGATCCGGACAAGGCGCTCGAGAAGGGTCATCTCGATCTTCACGCTCGATGGCGAGAAGCTGCAAGGGCGCTGGCATCTCGTGCGCATGCATGGCCGGGCCGGAGAGAAGAAGCAACCCTGGCTGCTGATCAAGGCCAAGGACGAGCAGGCGCGCAGCGCGGATGACCCCGACATTCTCGAGGACATGCCGCTGTCGGTGGTCAGCGGACGTTCGATTCCGGAGATCGCCGCGGGCAAGGGGCGCAAGCGGGTCTGGCACTCGAACAGAAGCGCAAAGGACAACGTCAAGGCGGGCGCGACCAAAGGGAATACGCCGGCGCGGCGCATGAGCGGCAGCGAGCTGCGAGCAAGACTGCGAGCAAGGCTGCGAGCAAGATGCGGCAAGGCCGCGGCAGTCGACCGCCAAGGGCGAGGAAGAGCGCAGGGAAAAGCAAGAGCAAGGAGGGGAAGCGGCGCCCAAGGGCGGTGCCTTGCTGCCGGATTTCGTGCCGCCGTCGCTCGCCACCTTGCGTGCCAACGCGCCGAGTGGGGAGGGCTGGGTGCACGAGATCAAGTTCGACGGCTACCGCATTCAGGCGCAGGCACGATCGAGGAGAAGTGCGTCTGCTCACCCGCAAGGGACTCGATTGGACCGGCAGGTTTCCCAACATCGCCGCCGCCGTCGCCGGTCTTCCCGCCCGCACCGCCTTGATCGACGGCGAGATCGTCATCGAGGAGAACGGCATCGCCAACTTTTTCCGGACTGCAGGCGGCGCTCAAGGCCGGCGAGCGCGAGACGGTTCGTCTACTACGTCTTCGATCTTCTCCATCGCGATGGGCGTGACCTGATCCCGCTGCCGCTGATCGAGCGCAAGGCGGAATTGGCGCGCCTGGTCGGAAAGGGCCGAGGACCCATCAGGTACAGCGAGCACTTCGAGCGAAGACGGTGCGGTGGTGCTGCATCACGCCTGCGAGATGTCGCTCGAAGGGATCGTGTCGAAGCGCACCGATGCGCCCTATCGCAGCGGCCGGTCGGAGACTTTCATCAAGACCAAGTGCTCGAATGCGCAGGAGCTCGTGGTCGGCGGCTATTCCGTCGTCGACCGCGCTGCCGCGAGCGGTCGGCGCCCTGGTGGTCGGCTATTATGATGATGCCCAGCTCATCTATGCCGGCCGCGTCGGCACCGGGTTTACGCAGTCCGTGGCACGCGACTTGTGGCAGCGCCTGCATGCGATCGAGATCGACAAGCCGCCGTTCGATCGGATCCCGCGCCGCTGAGGCGCGCCGTCGCGACATTCGCTGGGTCGAGCCGAAGATGGTGATCGAGGCGCATTTGCGCGGTTGGACCGCCGACGCGCTGGTCCGCCAGGCGGCATTCAAGGGCGTGCGCGAGGACAAGCCGCCGCAGGAAGTCGTTCGGGAGGTGCCGGCCGTGAGCCAATGGAAAATCCAGCAGCTCGATCAATCGCATCGGCATCCAAGATCGCGGCCGAGGCCGCAAAAGAGATGACCAAGACATCCAGGACCAAGGCGAGGACGAGCGCGCCGATGACGCCTTCAGCCGAGCCGCGCCGAGACATCGAAGGAATCGAAGGAGCGGCGATGTGCGCTTCACTCATCCCGACCGCGTCTATTGGGCGGATGTCGGGCGTCACCAAGCAGGATCTGGCGGACTTCTATCGTTCGGTGTGGGACTTGATGGCGCCGCAGATCGTCAACCGGCCGCTCGCGCTGCTGCGCTGTCCCGACGGCACCAAGGGCGAATGCTTTTTCCAGAAGCATGCCTCCGCCGGCCTCACCGAGAAAAATCTCCGCGCTGTCGATCGACAACAAACGGCGGCAAATCCTCGCCGTCGAAGACCTGGACGGCCTGCTGTCGCTGGTGCAGGCGGGCGTGCTGGAAGTGCATGTGCGCGGCTCGCTGATCGATCGGCTCGAGCTTTGCGACCGCATTGTTTTCGACATCGATCCCGGCGAGGGCGTCGATTGGTCCGACGTCGTCGCGGCTGCGCGTGATGTGCGCCAACGGCTCGCCGCCATCGATCTCGACAGCTTCGTCAAGCTTACCGGCGGAAAGGGTCTGCACGTCGTGCTGCCGATCGACGGCGCGGATTGGGACACCGCCAAGGCTTTCGCGCAGGCGGTCGCGCTCTCGATGAACGCCGACAGCCCCGAGCGCTACGTCGCCAAGATGACGAAATCTCTGCGCAAAGGAAAAATCTTCGTCGACTATTTTCGCAACTCGCTGGAGCAGACCTCGATCGTCGCGCTACTCGACCCGGGCACGCGCCGGCGCGCCGGTGTCGGTGCCGGTGACATGGGAGGAGCTCGGACGCACCAAAGGCGGCGACCAGTACACGGTGCTCAATCTGGCAAGCGTCTCGCCGGCCTGAAGCAGGATCCCTGGAAGGACATCGGCAGCGTCAAGCAGAAGCTGCCGGATTTGCGGGTCTCGAATCAGAGTGATCGGTATATCAGAGGCTTCAGTAAGTCAGTCAGATTACCGATTCATACCGATTACTGATCACTGACTACTGATCACTGTACCGGTCATCCGGCAGCGGAATGAATTCCTTCTCGTCGCCGGGCACGCTGTCGAAGCGGGCGGCCTTCCAGTCGGCCTTGGCCTGCGCGATGCGTTCCTTGCGCGACGACACGAAGTTCCACCAGATGTGCCGTGGACCGTCCATGGCCGCGCCCCCGAGCAGGACCAGGCGGGCGTCGTCCGGCGCGTTCACCGTGACGCGGTCGCCGGGACGAAAAATCAGCAAGCGGCCGGCAGCGAAGCGATCACCGGCGATTTCGACCTCGCCTGAAACCAGATAGATCGCGCGCTCCTCGGTCTCGGGGTCGATCGGCAGCGCTGCGCCGGGCGCGAGCGTGACGTCGGCGAACAGCGTTTCCGAGAGCGTCGGCACCGGCGAGC
This sequence comes from uncultured Alphaproteobacteria bacterium, assembly GCA_963831225.1. Taxonomy (GTDB): domain Bacteria; phylum Pseudomonadota; class Alphaproteobacteria; order Rhizobiales; family Xanthobacteraceae; genus VAZQ01. The sequence goes on along the minus strand of CAWHPT010000022.1, from coordinate 68,922 downwards.
GCTCACCGTAGACGCTGCCGGTTATCACCCGTATCGTCTTGCCCTCGCCACTCACCAGCGGCAGCGATGCGCTGTCGTGATGGGAAAAGCTCGGAGCGCTTTCCTCTTCCGCCGCCGGCAGCGCGACCCAGCACTGCAGACCGTGGATCGGCTCGCCGTCGCGCCGGCGATCGGCTGCCGTGCGCTCGGAATGCACGATGCCGCGGCCGGCGCTCATCCAATTGACCTCGCCGGGGCGGATCGCCGCATTGGTGCCGAGACTGTCGCGGTGCATGATCTCGCCGTCGAACAGATAGGTACGGTCGCGAGGCCGATATGAGGATGCGGCCGCACGTCGATGCCCTGGCCGCCGCGAAACTCCGCCGGCCCGAAATGATCGAAGAAGATGAATGGGCCGACCATGCGCCGATCGACATGGGGCAGCGCGCGGCGGACAGCGAAGTGGCCGACGTCGACGCTGCGGGGCACGATCATGAGATCGATTGCGTCGGCTGCCCGCTCGTCGCCGGGCGCCGGGTCTTTGCCGGGGAAGAAGCTCATGCTGGTTTACTCCGTACCGAACTCTTCGCAATGCTGCGAGCGAACGAGGCCGCGACCATAAACCCATGCATGCATGCGGATCGAGTGTTTTTTGTTGGCAGCGATGTAGGGTGGGCACGGCGCCTTGCACACTCGTCGCGTGGGCAAAACCGTTTCGGCGCCGTGCCCACGCGTGGAGCCCAGCATGGCGGTTTTGCCCACCCTACGGTTGGAGAGCGCGGATCTGCCAAGAAGTGCGTGCGCTACTTCACGTCGAGCGGCTCGGTTCCGGTCGGCTTGCCGGCGGCATCGAGCGTGATCTTCTCCACCCGCGCCTCGGCCAGCCGCAGCAGCTCCTCGCACCGGCGCTTGAGCGCCTCGCCGCGCTCGTAGATGGCGACCGACTCCTCGAGCGGCACCTTGCCCTCTTCGAGCCGCTTGACGATCGATTCGAGCTCCTCGATCGCGCGTTCGAACGGCAGGCGCGTGACGTCGGAATGAGCGTTGTCGGCCATGATCGGGTCCCGACGAATTCGTGCACTCAGTTGTCTATATAGGCGAGTCGCACCCCTCGTATCACGCGACATCTCGGCAAGATGGCATCCTCTACGTGTCGAGGAAGACTCATCCCTGCATCAACGCGGCGACGTGGGCGGCGGCCGAGTTCGCCAAGCCTTGCAGGTCATAGCCGCCTTCGAGCACCGACACGACGCGGCCGCCGGCGCTCGCATCCGCGATCTCCATGAGCTTGCGCGTGGCCCAGTCGAAATCCGCTTCGACCAGCTTGAGATTGGCGAGCGGATCGCGCACATGCGCGTCGAAGCCGGCCGAGATGACGATCAAGCCGGGGCGGAAATCGCGCAGGCGCGGCAGGATCACGCTCTCGAACGCGGCGCGGAACTGATCACCGCCATCGCCGGGTCGCAGCGGCGCGTTGACGACGGTGTTGTGCTCGCCGCGCTCGCTGGCCGCGCCGGTGCCGGGATAGAGCGGCATTTGATGGGTCGAGCCGTACATCACGGTACGGTCGGACCAGAAGATCTCCTGCGAGCCATTGCCGTGATGAACGTCGAAATCGACACGGCGGCGCGCTCGATGCCGTGGCTCTTCTGCGCGTGGCGCGCCGCGATGGCGGCATTGTCGAAGAGGCAGAAGCCCATCGGCCGCGCGGTCTCGGCATGGTGGCCGGGCGGGCGGGTGGCGACGAAGGCATTCGCGGCCCGGCCGGCCATCACCTCGTCGACCGCGTGCACCGCGCCGCCGGCCGCGCGCAGCGCCGCCTCGAAGCTTCCCGGCGACATGGTGGTATCGGCGTCGAGCCCGATCATTCCTTCCTTCGGAGTCGCGTCGCGGATGGCGGTGACGTAGTCCATCGGGTGGCAGAGCGCGATGGTCTCGAGCGCCGCTGCCGGCGCCTCGACGCGCACCAGCTCATGGAAGCGCTCGTCTGCCAGCGCGCGCTCGATGGCGCGCAGGCGGTCGGGCCGCTCGGGATGGCCGGCCGGGGTGAGGTGCTCGAGGCAGGCGGGGTGGGTGATCAGGAGCGTTGTCATCGAGGTGGCTCACTCCCATCGCTCCCCGGGATGCGGACTCCCGGGCGGGCGGCGGCGGTCGTCCGGGACGAAGAAGGTGGGGGCGAGCGGCGCGTCGCGGGTCCACCCGATACTGCTCGAAATCGCTGACGCCCTCGCCGGCGAGAAACGTGTCGTCGATGAGGAAGTTGCCGGTGAAGCTGCGTGCCGGTTTCTGGAAGATGCGGCAAGCCGCTTCCGCCATGATCTCGGGCGTGCGCGACATCCGCATCACCCGCTCGCCGCCGAGCAGGTTCTTGATGGCGGATGTGGCGATGGTGGTGCGCGGCCACAGCGCGTTGACCGCGATGCCGCTCTCGCGCAGCTCGCCGGCAAGCCCGAGCACCACCAGGCTCATGCCGTATTTGGAGATGGAGTAGGCGGTGCTGCCGGCGAACCATTTCTCCTGCATGTCGAGCGGCGGCGAATTCATCAGGATGTGCGGATTCTCCGCCTTCTGCAGATGCGGGATGGCGTATTTCGACACCATGAAGGTGCCGCGCGTGTTGACCTGATGCATGAGGTCGAAGCGGCGCATGTCGGTGTCGGCGACCGGCGTGCGCGCGACGGCGCTCGCATTGTTGAACACGATGTCGATGCCTCCGAAGGTGGCGACCGTCTGGTCGATGGCGCCTTTCACCTGCGCCTCGTCGCGCACGTCGACCACGAGCGGCAGCGCCTTGCCGCCGGCCTTGGCGATCTCCTCGGCGGCAGTGAAGATGGTGCCCGGCAGCTTCGGGTGCGGCTTTTCGGTCTTGGCGGCGATGACGATGTTGGCGCCGTCGCGGGCGGCGCGCAACGCGATCGCCAGCCCGATGCCGCGCGAGGCGCCGGTGATGAACAGAGTGCGGTTCTCGAGCGAAATCATGGGTCAGTTATCGCACATGGGCTCTGATCTCTATGTCAAGGCCGCGTCGGCAGCGTTGACGCTGTCGGCGCCTTCGACTGACGGTGCGCTCGAGGCCGGCGGCATGGACCGCGATATTTTCGGCGAAGAAGCGGGCGACCGCGATGCGGCCGGCGGCATCGGCGCCGTTGCCGCGCTTGCCGGCAAGCCGGATCGCCGCCAGCGCCTCCTCGGCGAGGAGCGCGCCGCCGGCCGCGAGCGCGAACAGCCGCAGATAAGGCGTCGCGCCGGCGAGTGCGGTGTCGAGATCGTTGTGCGCCCGGCCGAGCAGCCATCCGGTCGCGCGCTCCAAGGCGTCGGCCGCCTGCCGCAAGCCGCGTGCCGGTGCCGCCGAAAGCCGGATCGGCAGCGGCATCGACCGCCGCAGCCGTGCGCCTGATCTCGCCGATATAGGCGTTCACCGTCGCGCCGCCCGCGAGCGGCAGCTTGCGCGTCACCAGGTCGATCGCCTGGATGCCGTTGGTGCCCTCGTAGATCGCGGCGATGCGGGCATCGCGATAATGCTGGGCGGCGCCGGTCTCCTCGATGTATCCCATGCCGCCGTGCACCTGCACGCCGAGCGAGGCCACCTCGTTGCCGATGTCGGTCGAGAACGCCTTGGCGACCGGCGTGAGCAGGGCGGCGCGCTCGTAAGCGGCCTGGCGCGCCGCCTCGTCGGAGCCGCGCTGCGCACGGTCGAGCGCGACCGCGGTGGCGTAGCAAATCGCGCGCGCGGCGCGCGTGAGCGCGCGCATGGTGAGCAGCATGCGCTTGACGTCGGGATGCGCGATGATCGGGCTCGCGGCTGGCGTCCCGGTGGCGCGGCCTTGCCTGCGCTCGCGCGCATAAGCCAGTGCCTGCTGGGTCGCGCGCTCGGCGATGGCGACCCCCTGCAGGCCGACCGACAGCCGCGCCTGGTTCATCATGGTGAACATGCAGGCCATGCCGCGGTTCTCCTCGCCGACGAGGAAGCCGGTGGCGCCGCCATTGTCGCCGTAGACCATGGTGCAGGTGGGCGAGGCGTGAATGCCGAGCTTGTGCTCGATCGAATGCGCACGCACATCGTTGCGCGCTGCCGGGCGCGCCGCCGGCGTCGAGCAGGAACTTGGGAACGAGAAACAGCGAGATGCCTTTGCTGCCTGCCGGCGCGTCGGGAAGCCTCGCCAGCACCATGTGAATGATGTTCTCGGTGAGATCGTGCTCGCCATAGGTGATGAAGATCTTCTGCCCGGTGATGCGGTAGCTGCCGTCGGCCATGCGCTCGGCCCGGGTGCGCAGCGCGCCGACATCGGAACCTGCCTGCGGCTCGGTAAGCTGCATCGTTCCCATCCATTCGCCGGAGACCAGCTTCGCCAGATAAGCGCGCTTGAGCTCGTCGCTGCCGTGCGCGACCAGCGCATCGACGGCCGCCATGGTCAGCAGCGGGCCGAGCCCGAAGGCCATGGCGGCCGAATTCCACATCTCGATGCAGGCGGCATTGACGGCATGCGGCAAGTCCTGCCCGCCCCATTGCGCCGGCGCCGCGAGCCCGTTCCAACCAGCCTGTGACCAGGCCCGATAGGCATCCTTCCAGCCCGGCGGCGTGGTGACGGTGCCATCCTCGAATGGCGTGCCGTGACGGTCGCCGACCGGATTCAGCGGTGCGAGAATGTCGGTGGCGAACCTGCCCGCTTCCTCGAGCACCGCCTGCACCACGTCCGCGTCGAGCTCGCCATAGAGTCCGTCCGCGAGCGCCCGGCCGAAACCCGCGGGGTGCTCGAGCGAGAACGCGATATCGGCAACCGGCGCCCGGTAGGTCATCGTCTGGTCTCCGGGTAAGGCAAGATCGGCCCGCAAACGGCGGATGTCCGGCTCGCAGATCGCTCAGGCCTTATCGTGACGATGGATTGCGAGGGCAAGTCCGGTCAAGCCCGATCACCCGGTGGGGTCCCGGTGGGGGCGGTCGCCGACACCAAAGACGCTGCGTGCCGGGAAATCCCTACGGCACGACCAGAATCAGTGGACCGTTCCTGGTCTCGGCACTCGGCTGCAGCATCAACTTCAACTCGCTGCCGTCGCCTCGCTCGATGACGAGAAGGTACGATCGGCCGGTCTCCAGCACGGGCCGCGCCGGCGTGCGGTCGAAATATTGAAGAACCGCCTCGTTGCTGCCGTCCCGGAGAGCTATTCGGCGGATCGTGCCCGACCCTTGATTGACCACCTTGATGCTGGGCTGCAGCGGCACCTTCGCTGTCTTGATGCCGATGGTGCGAGAAACAAGTCCGCCCTGGAAGCTGGAGACCACGGGTTCGGCGCACGTCTCGGCGGAGGCATTCACCGGCCTGCCGTTGTCCGCCGTCACGCCCGATGCGGATATCGAAGCTTGCAGCGGCCCCTTCAACGTTACGAGCCTGCGCATCTGGTAGTGACAGATACGCAGCTCGGTGTTCGCCGGGAGAACCAACCGCGTCCGGTCGCCGACGGTATCGAGAACGTCGAGCACAGCGGGTCTGCCCTGCGTCGACGCGAGCACACGGCCACTCACCGCCTCCACATAGGCGACATCGGGCGACCGTCCCTGAGCCGCCGCAGGGGAGATGCTGCCGGCAAGCCCGAGGCTGGCGGCGATGAAGATGCCTGCGGCACTCGTCCTTCGTTGAGCCGCCGTGCTCACGGCACCGAATTCGCAGAATTCCGGGGACTGGAGTCGCATCTTCATCTCCTCTGATCGAGCCCGCGTGCTCTCAACGAAATCCTCCAGGCGAGAACGCGCCCCCGGTTGGCGGTCGAGGCAGTGCCGCCATCCCGGGAGCGCCGTCACAGGTCTACCTGTCGGTCATGTTGACGAGCTGCACGCGGCGGTTCTCGCCTGCAAGCGGATTGGCCGGAGTCTTCAGCTGCGTCTTGCCATATCCGGCGGTCATCAATTTGCTCGTGTCGATCCCGTACTTTTCCGAGAGGAAGCGTTTCACCGCATCCGCGCGGCGCTCCGAGAGGTTCTGGTTGTAGTCTTCCCCGCCTTTGGCATCGGTGTGCCCGGCAACAAGGAAGGTGCCGCCTTTCAAGTCTTCGCTCGAAAGCGCCTCGCCGAGTGCCCTGACCTGCGGTAGGGCCCGTGCTCCGATGCTGTCCGAGTTGAACTCGAAATTGATCTCGAGATCGATGCTCGGCTTCTTCTTGGCGATCGATGCGATCTTCTCGCGATCGTCGGACGTGAGCGAACGCGTGCCCTTGTTGCGCAAGCCGTTCACGAACTGCGCTTCCTCGGCATTGCGAGCCGTACTCGGAGACGCCGTGAGGCCGCGGGTGATCCTGTGGGCGGGCTTCAGCGCTTCGATGATCCGATTCGCGGAGATTTCTTCCGCAGCAAGTGCTGCGCCGGTTCCTGCCGGCAAGCTGAGACCAGCGGCCAGCGCCACGCACACCAAATTGAACTTTCGCCGATTGGGACCTGTCAACATTGCTCTCTCCCGGTTTTCCAGAGTGCTCGCCTGGCGGTCTGCCTGAGCCCTGGCGGGGGTTGGCGGATCAGCCCGACGACGATGCATCGGTTCTACCCGAGAGCGGTTGGAGGCGATGTGACGGTCATCACAAAACGGGCGTATATTGGCTCCGCGGTTCCTCGTCAGTTCCCGATCGACGCAGGGGGAAGCCGGGCATCGCCGATGCGTTCGATTTTCACCAGGGCGCGTTGATCAGGATCCCCCCATGACCCATCATTCTTCAGCTGCGGTGGCGAGATCGTTCCCCCGTCGGACCGTCTTGATCGCCATGGCGGCAGCCCTGGCGTCCGCGCGCCGGTCGTCTGCCCAGTCCGGCGTCCCGGCCGATTTTCCCAAGCGTCCCATGACCTTGATCCTGCCGCTTGCGCCGGGCGGGCCTGTCGATGTGCTCGGGCGCTTGTTGGCGCAGGAATTCCAGGTGCGGTCGTCGCAGCTGGTAAGCGTGGACAATCGCACCGGCGGGGCCGGCAATATCGGGATCGACGCCGTCCGGCGCGCGACGCCCGACGGCACGACATTGCTCGTCATCCCAGCCGGCAATCTCACGATAAACCCGACGCTTATGCCCAATCTGACATTCGATGTGGAGCGGGACTTTGCGCCGATCACCATCCTCGCGACTGCGGCCAACCTGTTCGTCGCCTCGCCGAAGCTCGGGATCAAGACGATTCCAGAGCTTATCGTGAAAACGAAAACGACGAAAATCTCCTACGGGACGCCAGGAGTGGGCAGCCAGCTCCATCTGGCGATGGAGCTGTTCAAGCGGCAGGCCGCCGTCGAGATCACCCATGTTCCCTATCGCGGAACGCCGCCGGCGCTCAACGATCTGCTGGGCGGACACATCGATCTCCTGGTCAGCAATCTGCCTGTCGTGCTGCCTGTGATCAGGGACGGGAAGGTCGTGCCCCTGGCCATGACCACGGCCGAGCGCAGCCCTTTGACGCCCGATATCCCGACGCTGGCCGAGGCCGGCGTTCCTGGAATTGACGTGACGTCCTGGTACGGCCTGCTGGCGCCGCGCGCGACGCCCCAGCCTGTGCTCGACGCCATCTACGCCGTGACCAGCGACGTCCTCGCGTCACCGGCTCTGCAACAGAAGCTCGATGCCCAGGGGCTGAGCGTGAAGATCGAGCCACCCGATGTTTTCGCTCAGCGCATCCGCCGTGAGACCGCGATCTGGCGCGAGTTGATCACGCAACGAAACATCACGGCGAATTAGATCAGCCGGGCGAGGCACTGGCTGGCGTAGGGTGGGCAACGGCACTTCGCCGTTGCCCACGCGTCTTCTCGCCGCCCGTCGAGTGATTCTCGGTCCTCGGCGGCATGCGGAGAGCTGATGGGCTTCGCAAGAGCTCAGCCCATCCTACAAGAAGTGGCCGCGCGTCTACCGTCCGAACTGAATGTTGCGCTCCTTGATCAGCTTCTGCCATTGCTGCGCTTCCGGGCGCAATGCTTGCGCCGCCTGCTCGGAGCTTCCGCCCATCACCGCCTGGCCCATGGCGAGCAGTTTCGCAGCCACGTCCGGCGCCTCCAGCGCCTGCTGGAATCCGGCATTGAGCTTGCTCATGATCTCGCCCGGCACGTTGGCAGGCGCCAGCAGAACCGTCAGGGCCGAGGCGGCAACGCCGGAGAGCCCGTGCTCGGCGAAGGTCGGGATGTCGGGATTGAGCTTGTAACGTGCGAGCGTAGTCAGGCCCACAGGGTGAAGCGTCTTTCCCTCGATCGCGGATGTGGCACTTCCGAGATCGACGAAGCAGAATTCGGTCGTCCCGGCGAGAGTCGAGACGATGGCCTGCGAGGCGCCGCGGTAGTTGACGTCGAGATACTCGACCCCGGCCTGCTGCTTGAACAGTTCCGACACCAGGATGGTGGTCGCGCTGTTGGAGCCGTGATTGAGCTTGCCGGGATTGGCGCGCAGATGCGCGATGAGCTCCGGCACCGTCCGGGCGGGAACCGTAGGGTTGAGCAGCAGCACGAATGGCGTCTGAGCGGCGATGGTCACCGGAGCGAGATCGCGCAGCGGGTCGAGCGGCATGTTCGGGAACACGAACGGGTTGATGGTGAGGCCGGAGCTCGCCACGAACAGCAGCGTGTAGCCGTCCGGAGCGGACTTGGCGACGGCGTCCATTCCGATGATCCAATTCGCACCCGGCTTGTTCTCGACATAGAACTGGTGCTTCCAGATCTCGCCCACTTTGGTCGCCAGCAGGCGAGCCATCACATCCAACGCGCCGCCGGCGGCCGCCGGGACCACGATCCGAACCGGGCGGTTGGGGTAGGTCTGGGCTTCGGCAATGCCCGGCACTGCGGCCATAGCCGCATAGAGGCCGAGCAGCAGCGTCGCGGGGCCGCGTGCGATGCGAAAGATCCGAATTGGCGCAGGTCATTGCTGTCCTCCTAGCGCGAGGGGTTGCGTTCCCCGCTCGCGCGATCAATAGCGCGAATACTTGAAGTTCTGCTTGGCGACGCACTCGATCAGCGCCGGCTGCTCGGATTGGGTCACCTCGATCGCCTGCTTCAAGGCCGGCAGGAATGCATCCGCTTGCACGATGCGCGTCGACCAGGCGCCGAGCGCGCGCGCCACCTCGGCATAGTTGCCGCCGAGATCGGCGGCGCGGTAGCGCTCGATCGCCGCCACCATCCCGTTCTGCTCGCCGGCCATGACACCATTGTTGAACACGATCGTGAGGATCCCGATGCCGTTGCGGGCGGCGGTCTCGATGTCCATGCCGACCATGCCGATGGAAGCGTCGCCCATCACGTTGATGCAGAGCTTTTCCGGATGCGCGAGCTTGGCGCCCATGATCAATCCCAGCCCGTGGCCGAGCTGGGTGGTCTTGCCCCAGCCGAGGTATCCGCCCGGAACCAGGCACTGCCAGAACGCGACCATCTGCTCGCGCGGGCTGCCGGAATCGTGGGTGACGATGGTGTTCTCGCGGTCCACCGCATGCATGAGATCGTAGACGATGCGGTATTGGTTGATCGGCACCTCCGACGACGTCAGCTCCGACTGCCACTCTTCGAGCCACTCCCGGCGCACGGCTTGCACCTGCGCCGCGATGTCGTCGGTGGTGCGCTTTCTGGCGCCGATCTCGGCGATCAATGCTTCGAGCACGAGCTTGGCGTCGCCCAGCATCGCGGCCCTGGTCGGGAACTCCTTGTTGATGTCGGCGGGATCGTTGGTGCAATGGACGATGGTCTTGCCGCCCGGAATTTGCGGCGCCCAGTGATTGCGGGTGAGGCTCGAGCCCATGCCGACGATGCAGTCGGCAGTTGCGCAGGAAGTGAAACATCATTTTGGGCGCGGAAACGACCGAGGCGCCGAGCGACAACGGATGATTCTCGGGAAACGCGCCCTTGCCGGTATTGGTGGTCAGCACCGGCGCCTGGATGAGCTCGGCAAACCGCACCAGCTCGGCGGTCGCGCCGGAGTAGAGCACGCCTTGCCCGGCGTGAATGATCGGGCGCTTCGCATTGCAGCAGGATCTCGGCGATCGCGCGGACGTCGGCGGGATCGGGTGCCGCGCGGAACGCCGGCACCGGCGTGTAGTCGAACTCGCCCTCGATGTCGCTATTGCCGATCTTGGAGGGCAGCTCGATCAGGACCGGACCGGGCTTTCCCGTTCGCAGGTTGTGGAACGCGCGCCGCATCAGCTCGAACACCCGGCCGGGCTCGCTGATCTCGGCCGCCCATTTGGTGACCGGCCGGAAATTCTGCACGGGGTCGAACGAGGGTGGCGTAAAGCTTCGTCCGACGCGGTCGCCGGGGATCAGCAGCACCGGGACGTTGTCGCCGAACACTTGGGCAACACCGGGAAAGGTGTTCTCGACGCCCGGCCCGCCTTGCATCGAGAACACGCCGGTGCGCTTGCCGTAGGTCGAGCGGCTGATGCCGTCGGCGATCCCGACGCCGACGCGCTCTTGCCGGCATACGATCGGCCGGATGCCGGCCTCGGCACAGAAATCGATCAGGGCCTGGCGAGGATAGCAGACGAGATGCTCGATCCCTTCCGCCTGGAGAATGCGCGCGACGGCTTCGGCAACTTTCACGTTGGCATCCTCAATGATCGATGAGCGCTATTCCGCAGCCTGCACCGGCGGCGGGGGCAGGTGCTGCGCCTCCTCGAGCCGCGACCACTGCTTGGTCGGGCGGCCCTGGCGGATCGCTTCGAGCTCGCGCAGGAAAATCCGGCGCAGGAAGGCCACGCCGGCATCCGATGTCGACAGGTTCTCCTGCGAGCGATCGCAGATCACGCCTTGTCCGCGCACCGCGACATAGTCCTGCGCATTGAGCAGCCCGAACTCGTGCACGCCGGAGACGATGCCTTCGTGAAACAACTCATCGTAATGCTCGGAAGGATCGTAGCGCAGGTCGTATTGCGCCTTGAGTCGCTCGATCTTCTCGGGATCGGTCGTCTCGACGGAGTTGAGCACGAAGCGCATGGTGTGGGTGTCGTCGACCGGCACCGGCCAGGCGACGGTGTGGGCCCAGGGGTCGCTCTTGTCCGGAGCCGGCGCCACGACATGATTGTTGTTGGGGAAGGTCCAATCGCTGATGCGCACATTGTTGTTGGGACGGGTGGCGACCTGGCGGATGCCGGCGTTGGTTTCGGAATAGGCCAGCTCCGGGAGCGAGGCGGTGACCGACGATCCGAATTGACCGACATCGCCCCAGAGATGGACGAAGCTCACATGCACGGCGTCGAGCGAGTTCTCGACTTGCTGGAACCAGTTGCAATCCCAGGTCGACTTGTGCGCGATGACGTGCCGCCCGGTTTCCTCCAGGACGTGCTTGCGCGGCAGGTCGAAGGCCGGCGCCGGCTGTTCGCCCAGATAAGCGAATACCAGCCCGCAATATTCATGCACGGGATAGCCGGCGATTCTGATCGGTCTGCGTGCGCGGCTGCTTCTCGGCCGGAATCTCGGTGCATAAGCCGGTCTCGTCGTAACGCCAGCCGTGATACATGCAGCGGATCTGCTCACCCTGGACCCAGCCGGTATGCAGCACCGTGCAGCGATGGGCGCAGCGCCCGCCGACCAGATGCGGCTGTCCGCTGTCGCCGCGATAGAGCGTCAGGTCCTCTCCAAGCACGCGCACCGCACGCGCCTTGCCGTTCGCAACCTCGTCGGTCAAGGCGATCGGATGCCAGAACTTGCGCAAGAGCGTCCCCATCGAGCGTGCCGGGGCCGGTCTCGGTGAGGAGCTTGAATTGATCGACCTTGCGCATGGTGTCCTGGTCCATGGTGTCCTCCGTTTTGGCTCGCGATTCGAGTGACGGACTGTGTCTTAAGCCGCCGGCGTCAGCGCGCTCGGCTTGGTGCCGATCGCCACCGCAAAAGCGGGGCGGGCATCGATCGCCGCCTGCCAGCGCGCCAGCTCGGCAAGCGCCGGGCGCTCGATCGGGAACTCGAGGCAGCGCTTGACGATCGGGCCGAGCGCAATGTCGGCGATGGTGAAGCGATCGAGCGCGAACCAGTCGCGACCGGCGATATGGCCGTCGAGTATCGTGAGCTGGGCGACGAGATCGGCGCTTTGCGCGGCGAAATCCGGCGCCCGCTCTTGCTGGGCCTTTCGTGGCATCCCTGAACACCGCGACATAAGGCGTGTTGAGGGCGCCGAGCAGCCAATCCATCCAGCGCTCGACCATGCTGCGCTCGCCCGCACTCGCCCCGGTCAGCGCCGGCCCGTGAACGGACGCGAGATAGCGCAGGATCGTATGCGATTCCCAGATCACGAGGTCGCCGTCGATCAAGGTCGGGACCTTGGCATTGGGGTTGAGCTTCTTGTAAGCCTCGGTGGTGGTGTTGCCGAACTGGCGGCCGTAGTCCTCGCGGAGGTAGGGCACCGCGAGCTCTTCCAGGCAGAAGATCGCTTTCTGCACGTTTCCCGAGGTCTGGCGGCCGAGCAATCTGATCACGTCATCTCCTTCCACTGCGATTCCAGTCGACAGCTATTGCTTGTCGTGACACGGGGGCCGTCCCGCATTCCGCTGCGCTTCATGCGGGCTACATTGCCGATCCATCGCGCGGCTTGTATGCGATCGCGTCCATCTCGATCTTGGTGCTGATGACGGCGCGCGCCTCGACGGTGGTGCGCGCCAGCACGGCGTCCTTGAAATGCTCCGCGAACACCCTGTTGTAGCGGCCGAAGTCGCGGGCATCTTCGAGATAGGTGGTCACGCGCACGACATCGGCGAGCGTCGCCCCCGCTTCCGCCAGCATCCGGCGAATCGATTCGATGGTGCCGCGCGTCTCCTCCTCGATGGTGCCGCAGATCATGTTGCCGTCGGCATCCTTGGCGACCTGCCCGGAGACGAAGATGAAGTCGCCCGCGCGCACCGCCGGATGGAACGGCAGGTTCGGGTTCTTCTTCCCGATCGGATAGACGTCCCTGCGGACGCCGCTCGGCTGGTCCATGACGCTCGATCCTCAGCGAAATGCCGTCGTCTCGATGATGTCGACGCCGCGAACGCGGTCGACGAGATAGATGAGCCCGCGATCATCGATGGTGACGTCGTTGGACGATGCGCGGCTCTCGCCGTGCGGCGGATCCGGCAGGTAGTGGCCGACCTCTTTCGGCGCGAACGGGTCGGCGATGTCGACCAGGCGCAGCCCCTGCGCGAACCAGGCGAACGGGATGACGGATCCGGTGAAGCGCTCCGACGGCTGATGGCATCCGCTCATCGGCGGCTGCGGGCTGCCGTCGGTGTCGAGACCGGGCACCTGGAAGGTCGCGATCGGCACCGGCACCTGCTCGACCGTGATGTCGTAGATCCAGGTGAAGGAAGGCGCCGCGGGCCGCAGCTTGGCGACATCCTCGTCCGCCACCACCATGATGCTGCGCCCCTTGAGCGGTTGCGGAATCGGCAGGCAGGTGTGGGTCGGATGCGGAAATGCCGGGCTGGTGTTGGTGTGCGCCACCGCTTTCGGCCGCGACATGTCCGATATGTCGAGGATGAACAGCCCGTGGTGCCAGTAGCTCGACATAGAGCCGTCGCCCATGCGCAACGGATGATGGCAGCGCGGCGGCACCCAGTTGTCCCACGGATAGGCCTCGCCGCCGGCCTTCCACTGGCCGGGGATCCACCAGCGCGCGACCTCGACCGGGCGTGCCGGATCGGCGAGGTCGAGGATCATCATGATGTTGCCGACATAGCCCTCGGCGGTCGGCGAGATATAGGCGTAGCGGCCGTCGAAATCGTAGCGGTGCACGCCGCGGCCGGCGGTCAGCCATTTGCTGATCAGCTTCGGCGCGCTCGGCCGCGATACGTCATAGATCGCGATCCCGCCGCCGAACTCGGCCGGACCGCTCTCGCCGAGCTTCTCATGGTTGACGATCATGATGCCGTCGCACGCCCGCACCTTGTGGGAGTGCCAGCCCTCCGGCAGATCGATGGTTGCGAGCTTGCGAGGATGGCGCGGATCGGCGACGTCGACGATGGTGGTGCCGCTCGGCCAGCGCATGTGCCCGATGAAGAGGGTCGTGCCCTCGACCCAGACCTGGCCGCCGCCCGGGCAGTCGAAGTGCGAGACCAGCGTGGTGTTCGATTGGCTCGGCACGAATAGCTCAGGCGATCTTCACGACGTCGCCGGCCGCGTCGCGACCCCACTTCTTGAACAGGTGGAAGCATTTCAAGGCGGGCTCGTCGCTGGCCACGAACAGGATCGCCGGATGCTCTGTCGCTGCCGTTGACGTGCTCGAACCAGGAGCCGCCCGGCACCGCCAGATTGTCGAATGGCTGCCAATCGAAGCGCTTGCCGTCGATGATGCGTATGACCCTTGCCTTCGAACGGCGCCACCAGCAGGCTCGCGGTCTGCCGCACCGGGCGCGTCTTCTCGCCGGGACGCAGCATCTGCGCGAAGAACGTCATGGTCTTGAATACCGGACCGCCGGTCAGCGGGTCGACATATTCGATCGAGATCGCCTCGTAGGGGTCGCCGTCCCAGTCCTTGAAGCGCTCGATCAGTTCCTGCATCGTCTCCCAACGGTAGACGTACATCGGCGAGGAGAACCCGGCGCCGCGCTGATGCTGGAGGAAGCGCGGCTTGAGGCCGCCGTGGTCGTAGGCGCGGGCGGAGTAGTCGGACGGCACGGTCGCGGTCTGCTGCTTCTTCTTGACCGGCTTGCCGTCGACCATCTCGGTATAGTCGTGCTCGAAATAGACCGCGTTGAGCGTCTCGACCAGCGGCAGATCGAGCACCGAAAGATTGACCGCCGGCTCGTTTCCGACATTGCCGTGGTTGTGCCAGGTGTCGACCGGGGTGAGCACCATGTCGCCGGGCCCGAAGGTGATGTCCTCGCCGCCGACGCCGGTGAAATTGCCTTTGCCGGTCAAGCCGAACCGGATGGCGTTGGGCGAGTGCCGGTGCGGCGGCATCACCTCGTTGGCGTCATTGAGCCGGTAGGCCGTGTACATGGTGCTCACGGTGGCGCGTCGCGGCGACAGCCCGGGATTGACCAGGATGAGCGAGCGGCGCTCGGAATCGTCCATGGTGACCAGTTCGGCCGCGCGGAAGAGAATCGGCTCGATGTCGTCCTTGTAGCTCCACAGATGCGGCACCGCCTTCTGCGTGCCCATCAACTGCTTGATCTCGTCATGGGCGACATCGGTCGACGGTCGCCCAGAACGGAAACATGCTCTTGGCCGAAATGTCGCTGTAAAGCGCGTCGAGCGCCGCTTTCCGGTTGGGTAGACGGCTCGCCGCGGCGGGTGCGTTCTTCTGGTCTGCCAACATGCCGTCGCTCCTGTCAGTGGAGTTTCCGCAATGCTAGCACGGACCATGTTGCTTGCGTCACCGGAAAGCGGTGGACACAGTACTCGCAGCGTGGCAGTCGGGTCGTTCGCCGTGCAACGATCCCGGGTTACGGATCCCGGCTCGCGCTACGCCGGCCGGATGCACGAGATCAGATCCCGGCGGCGGAATCTGGAAGAATTCCGCAAGCTGCTCCTTGGTCAGCGGCGCCTCCAGGAACTTCATCTCGATCGCGTCCGCCATCACCTGATCGATGTCGGAGAGCCGGTCGGGCGACAATGCCTCCTTCGGATTGTACTGGTCGCGCTGCATCACCACCAGGCTTTCCGGCTGCTTGATCGTCTCGGCGTAGTATTTGACCGCGAGCGGATCGGAATACATCCAGTCGAGCAACTCGCGATAGGCGCGCATGAACCGCAGCATCACGTCCTTGCGCTGCCTTGAGCGCATTGGCGTTGACGATCTGCACGCGGATGGTCTGGTTGCGCAATGTCGGCACTTCCGGGCCGCGGGCGACCACGCGGATCTTTCCCTCCTGCACCTCGTTGAGGCCGAACGGGACCACCGCCCAGCCGATATCGATCTGGCCGGACATCGTCATCGTGTAGGTCGCGGGCGGGCCGCCGGTCGCGGTCGGCTTGGCCTTGACGCCGAGCTGCTTGACGAAGCCGAGAGCGACGACGTGCGAGGTGGCGCCGTTGGTCGAATAGGCCATCGTGTGCTTATCGGTCGCGTCCGCCAGGCTCTTGAGCGGCGAATTGGCCGGCACGTACCAGTACTGATCGCCGACGCCGACATAGGCGGCGGCGATCGCGCGCACCGGCGCGCCGCGGGCGAACGCGCGCATCGCGCCCGCGGTCCCGATGCCGATGCCGATCTCGGCCGATCCCGAGATCACCGCCTGAATGGTCTCGCCGGCACCCTGGGTGCCGATATGTTTCCAGCACGATGCCGTGCTTCTGGAAAATGCCGGCCTTCATGCCGAGGGTGGGCGCCTGGTTGGCCCAGGCATCGATCTGGCCGATGGCGACCTTGACGACGTCGGCGGCACGCGCGGGGACGACCACGGATGCGGTCGCTGCTGCCAGCGCCATGAACCGCAGTGAATTCCAAATCGACATCAGGAATCTCCATGCTCGATGTAGGGCGGGTCAGGCCCTTGGCCGCAACCCGCCGACCACGAGAGGCGGCCGCCGGATTACGCTGAGCCTGTCATCGGGTGGCGCCTGGCGCCGATCCGTTGGCCGATCCGCCCTGCAACATATCAACTGCGTACCTTTTTGTACCGCGCTATCTCGTCGCCTTATCCCTCGAACCGGCAGATCACCGGTTCGAGATCCGTCGCTGATCGGCGATGAAGCGCGTGAGCCCGGCCTGCGAGGGAAGATTTGACGCCTGGTCCTGTTTCCAATCGGGCAGGGCATGCTCTAAGACAAGCGCGATGGACTTTCTGGGTACGCCGGACGTCGGTCCGCTTCTGTTCACCGGCCTGTTTCTGGCATCGTTCGTGACCGCCTTCATCGGCATCTATACCGGCACCGCGGGCGGCGTCATCCTGCTCGCGATCATGGCCGTGGCGATGCCGCCGGCGGCGGTGATCCCCGTCCATACGGTGGTGATGCTCGGCACCGGCCTGGCGCGCACCGTCATCATGTGGCGATTCGTCCTGCGCGGCACGCTCGTTCCCTTCATCATCGGCGCAGCGGTCGGCGCCGCCGTGGGCGCGAAGGTTTTCGTGGCGCTGCCGATATCCTGGCTGCAGGCTATTCTCGGCGTCTTCATCCTGATCGTGACATGGATGCCGAAACTCGGCCGCATCGGGGCCCTGCGCGGACGGTTTGCGGTCCTCGGCTTCGGAACCGTGTTCCTCGGCGTGTTCGTGAGCGCGACCGGAAGTCTCCTGGCTCCATTCGTCGCCAGTGCGACGCCGGACCGCTACAACATGGTTGCAACCATGGGCGCGCTGATGGCGATCGCTCATATCTCGAAGCTGATTGCCTTCGGCTTCATCGGCTTCGCGATCGGCGGCTTCGTCCCGCTCATGGTGGCGATGGTTGCGGCCGGTGCGCTCGGCAATTGGCTGGGCGAACAGGCGTTGCATCGCACGACCGAGCAGCGATTCCGCCTCGTCTTTCAGGTGGTCCTCACATTGCTGGCCCTGCGCCTGCTGTGGGGAGCCGTGCCCGATCTGTCCTGGGTCTGGGGTGCGGTGGAGCCCGCGACGTCGGTTCCTCAGTGACCGATGACGACGCAATTCGAGCAGCCCAATGACGTCATATCTGGTAGATATTCCTGCGCTAGGAGCTTGCTCGTCTTTTTTCGATCGCGCCCATGACAGGTTCATTCGTCGAAGGTGCCCAGAGAGCGCCCGCGGCGGCTCGCAACCGCGATCCTATTCTTGCCGTCCTGCGCCGGGTCTTGCCCGCGCGCGGGACCGTGCTCGAGATCGCCAGCGGCACCGGTGAGCATGCCGTGCATTTCGCCGCAGCGCTGCCCGATCTGACGTGGCAGCCCACCGACCGGGACTCCGATGCGCTCAGGAGCATCGCGGCGCACCGCAAATCGGCGCGACTGCGGAACCTTCTGTCGCCGATCGAGCTGGACGCGTCGGCGCCGGTCTGGCCGCTGGTGCACGCCGACGCCGTGGTAGCGATCAACATGATCCATATTGCGCCCGTGGGCGGCGGCAGAAGGCCTGGTCGCGGGCGCCCGGCGGCTGCTCGCACCCGGCTGCGTGCTGTTCCTTTATGGCCCGTTCAAAGCGGGCGGAAGCCACACCGCCCCGAGCAATGCCGCCTTCGACGCTGGTCTGCGGGCGCGCAATCCGCAATGGGGCGTGCGCGATCTCGACGACGTCGCCCGCCTTGCCGGCGGGCATGGTTTCGATCTGGTCGAGCGGGTCGTGATGCCGGCCAACAATCTCAGCGTTGTGTTCCGTCATCCCACTCGTAGGATGGGCCGAGCGCCAGCGAAACCCATCGCGACCGCTGAAAGGTGATGGGTTTCGCGAGGCTCAACCCATCCTACGGGACTACCGAAATCACCGCGTAATCGCTATGCGCGCGGATTGGCGCCGGCCGTGGCGCCGCGCCCTCCCACGCGATCGCGCAGGCCGGTCACGCCTTGCATCTCGGCGCAATGCTCGCAGCAGAAATAGGTGCCGTCCTTTTCGAGCCCGTGACCGACGATACGGATCCCGCAGTTCTCGCAGGTCGGCGCCAGCGCATGGATCGCGCATTCGAAGCTGTCGAAGGTGTGGGTCGAGCCGTTCATGCTGACCTGAAAGCTCTTGTCGTAGTCGTTTCCGCAGGTTTCGCATCTGGCCATGACGACCTCGCATCTGGCTTGGGGGGCCTGATAAATACAACCCGTACCTCCCGCCAGTTCCGACCAAGTTCGGCGGGCCCGCGCATTGGATTGTGGGAACCCGTTCGATCAAATGATGGGTTTCGCATCGCTCATCCCATCCCAACCAGCATCCTCCACGCCAGGGAAAAGCGCTCCATGATCAGCACCACGTCCTTTTCCCGCGAGGCTTGGGATCGAAATGCAGGTATCTACGAAATGATCCGAACCATGCCGTTCAATGCCGAGCTTGCGAGCGGCACCTTGAGCGAGGCGCGCTTCAAGCACTACATCACGCAGGATGCGCATTATCTCATCGGCTTCGGACGCGCCTTGACGCTGGCCGCGGCGAAGTCGCCGATCCGGATCGCATCGTGCAATTCGCGAAATCGGCCGAGGGGGCCATCGTCGTCGAGCGTGCGCTGCACGGCTCGTTTTTCCAGCAGTACGGCATCACGCCGGAATTGTTCGCGCAGACGCCGCTCTCGCCGGCGTGCCATCACTACGTTTCCTACCTGCTCGCAACGGCCCATGCCGAGCCTTATGAAGTCGTGCTCGGGGCGCTGCTCCCGTGCTTCTGGATCTACGCGGAGGTAGGACGCGACATCCACGCGCGCGCGGTTGCCGGCAATCCGTATCGGGCCTGGATCGACACCTATGCGGGCGAGGATTTTCACGCCGCCGTCCGCGCCGTGATCGGCGCCACCGACGAAGCCGCCGACCATGCGTCGCCACGGCTTCGCGAGCGCATGCACGATGCCTTCGGGCGGGCGACGCAGCTCGAATGGATGTTCTGGGACTCGGCGTTCCGATTGGAGACTTGGCCGGTGTAGAGGCTTGGCCGGTGTAGAATCCCTACAGGTTCGGCAATCGATAAATCTCGCCGTACTTGGTGCGAAGATAGGCGAGGTAGGGCGCCATGCTCATCGGCCCGCCGGTTGCCCGCTCGACCAGCTCGTTCGGGCTGATATTTGCGCCCGTGCCGGTAGATGTTCTGGCGCAGCCAATCGTGCAGTGCGCCGCAGCGGCCCTGCTCGATCTCGCGCGGGATCTCGGGACGCGCCTCGATCGCAGCGGCATAGAACTGCGCGCTGAGGATGTTGCCGATGGTGTAGCTCTGAAAGCCGCCGCCGATGCTGCCGGAATACCAATGCACGTCCTGCAGGCAGCCGTCGCGATCGTCGGGCGGGACGAGGCCGAGGTCCGCCCGCATTCGCCTCGCGCCAGGCCTCGGGAAGATCTTTGACCCGCAGGCGGCCTTCGAGCATTTCCAGCTCGAGGTCGAAGCGCAGCATGATGTGGAGATTGTAAGTGACCTCGTCGGCATCGGTGCGAATGCAGCGACCGCTCGACCTTGTTGATGGCGCGAAAGAAGGTGTCGAGCGATACCCGCTCGAACCGCTCCGGAAACGTCTGCTGCAGCAGCGGATAAAAGTGCTGCCAAAACCCGCGACTGCGGGCGACCATGTTCTCCCAAAGCCGCGACTGGCTTTCATGCACGCCGGCCGAGGTCCCGTATCCGAGCGGCGTGCCTTCGAACGCGCCGCTCACCCCCTGCTCGTAGAGCGCATGGCCGGCTTCGTGCAGCGTCGAGAACAGCGCCTGGCCGATGTCGCCTTCATAGACCCGGGTCGTGATGCGCACGTCACCGATCGAGAACTTGGTGCAGAACGGATGATGCGTGGTATCGAGCCGTCCACGATGCAGGTCATAGCCGATGCGCTCGGCCAGCGTGCGGCTGAAATCGAGCTGGCCATCTTGGTCGAACGCTCCGCGCAGACAGCTGTCGTCGATCGGCGGCTGCTCGGCTATCGCCTGCACGATCGGCACCAGCTCTTTGCGCAGCTCGGAAAATAGCCTGCGGATCGTGGCCGTCGGTCATGCCTTCGTCGGCGTCGTCGATCAGCGGGTCGGCCGACATGCTCGAAGGGTGCGAAAAATTCGGCGTATTCGCGGCTGAGATCGAGCGCTTTCTCCAGGAACGGCAGCATGGCTGCAAAGTCGTTCGCCGGCCGCGCCCGCGTCCACGCGTCGTAGGAGGCTGAGCCCAGCTCGTTTGCGCGTGCGACGTGCTCGGCAGGCACCCTGGCCGCCTTCTCGAAGTCGCGTTTCGCCACCCGGATCAGGCTTGCGTCGTCGGAGTCGTAGGGCAGGCTTTCGGCATAGGGCACAAGCTGGTCGATCAGCCTGCCCAGCGACGGATCGAACCGACTTCTCGTGCGCGAGCCTGCGCAGGCCGCGCGCTCTGGCGCGCCCGGGCAGCGGCGCCGCCCTTGGGCATGTAGGTCGCCTGGTCCCACGACAAGCAGCGCCCCGGCTGCACCGAGGTCGCTGATCTCGAGCAGGCGCTGCCTGAGCTTCCGCAGTCTGGTCTCGACCGAAGTGCGCTTGCGGCCTGAACCGCGCGCGGTGGCTCGAGCCTCGCTTGTGACGGAGAGAGCGTTTCTGGGCTTGGTCATGGGCGACGATTGTTGTTACCACGTCGGGGATGGTGATGTTGTTACCGGTCCGGGAATAATGTCCGCTGAAAAGCCATTCGGCAATCAACGCGTGTAGGATGCCTCGAAAGCCGTGACATGGACTTGAGCTCGCGCGTTCGTATCGGGGTTTCGCTCAACAATGTCACCGGCATTACCGGGAAGCGCTATGAATTGACCGACCTCATTCGCGCCGGAGTGGAAGCCGAGGCGATGGGCTTCGACCTGGTCTGGGTGCATGACGCTCCGCTCGGACGGCGCACGACCGCCGCCTTTGATCCGACCGTCGTGCTCGCCTGTCTGGCCGGGGCTACCAGGAATGTGCTGCTCGGCAGCGGCGTTCTCATGCCGCATGTTCGCAACCCGGTCATCCTGGCGCAGCAATGGGCCACGCTGCACATTGCCTCGCAGGGCCGCGCCATCTTGGGAGTGGGCACCGGCGCCGGCGCGCCGACATTGCTCGAGCGAGAATACGAAGCGTTGGCGGCATTGCGCCACGACACCATGCTCGATCCTCGCAAGATTCTACGAAAAGCGCGGCCGCTTGTTCGAGGAGACGATGGAGGTCATCCGCCGGCTCTGGTCCGAGGACAAAATCTCATATGCTGGCGAATTCTTCCGTTTCGACAACGTGACATTGGGGCATGCACGGCCCTCGTCCCCTCCGCCTGTGCTCATGGGCGCGGGAATCTATTTCCCATCGAAGCGGGGAGCGCCGGTCCATCACGGCTGGCAGGAGAAATTCGCCGGAAAATACGTCTTCGGTCCGTTCAGGCGGATCGTGGACTACGCCGATGGCTGGCTCGCCCTGCATCTCGATCCGGCCGAATACATGAAGAAATGGACCCGCATCATGGCCTATGCGGCGCAAGCCAGCCCGGGAAAGTCATTGACCAAAGGCTTCAATTGTTTCGTCAATGTAAACGAGAATAGAGTTGTCGCGCGCGCGGCCGTAAAGGACCACCTCGCTGATTTCCACGGTCCACCGGTTTGGGATGATGTGGTGGATCGCTGGGCGGTTGTCGGTCCTCCGGAGGAGGTCGCAAGGATCTTGCAGGGCTACATCGACGTCGGCGTGACGGTGTTTCAACTCGTCATCGGCTCTCCAGACCAGTTCGGCCAGATGAAGCGTATCGCCGACGAAGTGCTGCCGCGGCTCGAGCGCTGATCCGGCGATGTGGCTGGTCGTCATTGCCGGGCTTGACCCGGCAATCCATCTTCCTGCGAAAGTCATGGACCTCCGGGTCAATCTCCGGATCAAGTCCGGGACGGGGGTGACGCAGACTGCGCAACCGGGGAAGGGAGCACCCGCCAATGAAAAAGTACCAAGGTCTGCTCGCTTCGGAAAAGCCGCACATCATACGGCCGTTGCCGGAACTGCATTATCCGGATCGACTGAACATCACCCGATCCTTGCTCGAGGGCGCCTTGCAGAAAGGCTTCGACTCGCGCATCGCATATTTCTGCCGCGGCCGGCAATTTAGCTACGCCATGGTCAGGTGTGAGGTGCACCGCCGCGCTCATGCATTGCGCCGGCTCGGCGTGAGGGAAGGCGACGCCGTCCTGCTTCGACAGGAGGACAGCGCCGAGCTCGTGTTCAGCATCCTCGCGGTGTGGGCGATCGGCGCGATCGCCGTTCCCACCTACATCCAGCTTCGCGCCTCGGACCTCAACTATCGCGCCAACGACTGCGGCGCCAGGATCGGGATCGTCGATGCCGCCTTGCTGTCGGAGATGGAGCAGCTTCCGGGCTCCTGCGCATCGCTGGCGCACCTGATTGTCGTTCCGAGCGACCCGACCGGCCGGTTCGTCTCGCTCGAGACGCTTCTGGACGACGGCGATCCTTGCATGGATTACGCCGATACAAGCGCGGATGATGTCGCACTCATACTTTATACCTCGGGCAGCACCGGCCGGCCGAAGGCCACCAGCCATGCGCACGCCGATCTGCTCGCGACGCCCGACACCTATTGCGACTACTGTCTCGGCATGGGCACGCACGACGTGGTGGCGGGTCCGCCCGCCATTCCTTTCGCTCTGGGGTTGGACTTCTTCGTGCTCTACACGCTGCGCTCGGGGGCATCGGCCGTGCTCAATTCGGACAAGACTCCGCAGGCGCTGATCGACGCAATGATCATGTTCGGGGTCACCATCATTGTCGGCGTCTCGACCTATTACAATCGGTTGGGGCAGATGATCAGCGAGCGGGCGATCACGCTCCCCAAGCTGCGAATCGCGCTCTGTGGCGGAGAGCCGCTGCCGATCGAGGTCGAGCACGCCTGGGCGCGCGCAACCGGCAAGGCGCTGGAGCAGTTTCTCGGCACCACCGAGTTGCTGAACATCTTCATCGGCATCCGCCATGGCATCACCCTCCCGAAACCCGGTGCGATGGGTCGGCCGATCCCGGGCTATGAAATTTCCGTTCGCGACGCGGATACGTTCGCGCCCGTCGGACCCGGAGTTCCGGGGCTGCTTTGCGTTCGCGGGCCCACCGGCACACATTATCTCAACAACCCGGCGGCGCAGTCCGGCACCGTTCGTGACGGCTGGAATGTCTTTCAGGACCTGGTCGCCTGGAATGAGGACGGCTACCTCGTTTACATCGCGCGCTGCGACGAGATGATCATCAGTGGCGGTCACCAGATATCGCCGGTCGATGTCGAGCAGGTCCTGATGCAGCATCCCTACGTTGCGGAATGTGCTTGCGCGGCGGCACCGGATCCGGCCGGGCTGCGGCCCAATATCGTGAAGGCGTATGTGGTCCTGAAGGGCGGGGTGGATGGCAGTGGCGCGACCAAGCGCGAGCTGCAGGAATTCTTCAAGCGTTCTGCGCCGCCGTATCATGTATCCGCGCGAGATCGAGTTCAGGCCTTCTTTGCCGAGAACCGTGAATGGAAAAATTCAGCGTTCCCAGCTTCGGCGGCCGGCGGCTTCGGATGCGATTTCCGATTATACGCAAACTCGTGCCTGGCCCCTAAGCGAATAGATCAATGGCGTGTTCCGGGCGCGGCGCATCGGCGCGGACGCTTGTCTGCGCTGATGCGGCTGCTTGCTTGACAGTCCGAATTCTGTCCCCTTGAATGTTTCGACCCGGCCTTCTTCCCGTATCGCCGCGCCGCTTGGCCGACGTGCTGCGTCAACGCGCTCGAAATCAATGGTTTGGAGAGAAAGAATGCGAACGAAATTGATCGTGACATTGGCTGCAGGATTATCGCTTTCCGCCGAGCCGGCCGCCGCCGTCGAGTTTCGCGCGCTGTCGAGCTGGGATCAAAGTTATGTGCCGCGAAAAGCGCTGTTCGAGAAGTTCCTCAAGAATGTCGAGACCGCGTCGAAAGGCGACATCAAGTTCAACGTGAGCGGACCGGAAACGGTGCCGCCGTTCGAGCAACTGCAGCCCACCGGCTCCAATATCTTCCAGATCCTGTTCAGCCACGGCGCCTATCATTTCGGTACGACTCCCTATCTGGTCGCAGTCGAAGGGTTTTCCGGCGATCTCGCAAAGTGGCGGGCGTCGGGGATCAAGGAGCAGATCGACAAGCACTACCAAAAGTTCGGCGTGAAATATTTGATGATGCCGCTGACGCCGGAGGGCACTGCGTACAACATCATCTTGAAGGCGCCGGTCGGGCCATCCGGCGATCTGCAAGGACGCAAGATACGCGCCACCCAAAGCTACGCCGGAGTGCTTTCCATGCTCGGCGCCTCACCGGTCAATCTCCCGCCCGCGGAAATCTATCCGTCTTTGGAGAAAGGTGTGGTCGATGGGGCGGCTTGGCCCGTGATCGGTCCCTTGGGCTACCGCTGGTACGAAGTCGCCAAGCACGTCATGCGTCCAAGCTTCGGCGTGGTGCTCAATTCGGTGTTCATGAACCTGGCCGCGTGGAACAATCTGTCGGAGGCTCAGCGTAAGCTTCTCAGCGATGAAGTGGCAAGAATGGAGGATGCCTGGTACGCCGACTGGCCCAAGATCGCCAGAGAGGAGGAGGATGCGCTTCTCGCCAAAGGCGCGCAGATCACGCAGATCGGAGCGACCCAGAAGGCGAAGCTTGCCGATGCCTGGACCGCCGGCGTCTTGGATTTCACCATGCCGAGGGCTCCGAAGGAAATCGGGGAATTGCGCGACTTCGGAAAGAGCAAGGGCCTGCTGCGCTAGAGCGCGCTCTGATGGGGTTGCTTCGGCATTCCCCACCTGCACGCGTCACCCCGGGGCTTGACCCTGGGCTTGACCCGGGGGTCCATCCCACTTCGCAGGAAGGTCTTGCAACGAAGATGGATTGCCGAGTCAAGCCCGGCAATGACCACTGATACGACCGCCAGCCCTGGCCGGCGGCGTGCGTCACCTGAATTGGCCCATCGGGATCGAATCACACGATGCCGCTACCAGATCGTGCACGCTCGCACTCCGGCTGGCTGCACCTGCTTGCGATGGCGCATGACCGTCTTACTGCCCTCAGCTTTTCAGCGGCCATGCTTGCGCTGGCAGTCATCGTGGTCTCGTTCTGCTATGAAGTGGTGTCGCGATATTTTTTCAATGCCCCGACCATCTGGGCGAGCCCATTTGCTTCCTACGGACTGTGTGCCGCTATCTTTCTGGCGATGCCGGAGCTGACCCGCACCTCATCGCATATTGCTCTCAATTTCTTGAATGATGCGCTGTCGCGTGAGCATGCGCTCAGCGTCGGACGCATAATCCGGGTGGTTGCTTGCGCCGCCTGTGGTCTCGCTGCCTGGATCACGGCGCAGGCAGCATGGAATGATTTCGCGCTCGGCATCGTCACCAACACGTATTATCCGATCCCGAAATGGTGGCTTTCCGCCGTCATACCTTACGGCATGGCCAGTTCCGCGATCTATTTTCTCCGCCAGGCCGTGCGATCGGAGACGGCGCCTCTTGGGCAGGGATTGGTTTCATGACCTGGTGGGTTGCTCTTTCCGCCGGGGTCGCCTTGCTGCTGATGCTCATGGCGATCGGGGTGCCGATCTTCATCAGCTTTCTGCTGCTCAATGTTGCCGGCGTGCTCGTGTTTCTCGGACCTGCCGGCTTCGGCCTGTTTGCCGCCAGCATCTTCACAACCGCCAACACCGTCCCGCTGGCAGCGGTCCCGCTGTTCATCCTGATGGGCGACATCATGTTTCGCTCGGGTGCCATGGAGGTGTTGTTCGATTCGCTCGACCGGCTGATTGGAGGCATCCGCGGCAGGCAATACGTTCTCTGCATTCTGCTGTCGGCGATACTGGGGGCGTTGTCCGGCGCGGCGATGGCGGTGGCTGGCATGCTGGGCCGGTCGTTGTTCCCCTCGATGATCCGCCGCGGCTACGATACACGCCTGTCGGTCGGTACGATTCTCGGCGGAGCGAGCCTCGATCCGATCATCCCGCCCAGCGTGCTTGCGATCATCGTGGCGACGCTCGCGCAAATCTCGACCGGAAAGCTGCTGGTGGCGGGGATCATGCCGGGATTGCTGCTGACCGGAATGTTCCTTGTCTATGTCTTGATCGCCGTATGGTCGAAACCGAGCCTCGCACCCGATGTCGCCGCCGATCTGGCTGACCGCAATACGCGCGGCAGCGCCTTCATGGCGGTGCTGCGCATGCTGCCCTGCGCGCTCATCTTCTTCCTCGTCATGGGCCTTGTTCTTTTCGGGGTCGCCACGCCGACGGAAGCGGCAGCAACCGGTGTTTTCGGCGCCGTCGTCCTTGCGCTCTACTATCGTCAACTCTCCTGGACGATGCTCAAGGCGTCGTTTCAATCTGCAGTCGTCGTGTCTGCGCTGCTTCTGCTCGTGATGTGCTGCGCCGTCATGTTCAGCCAGCTCCTGACCTTTGCCGGAGCCCCCCGTGCGCTGGCGGAAATCGTTGCCGGTCTGGGGCTCTCGGCTCCGATCATGATCCTTGCAATGCTGGCCCTGCCGTTTGTTCTCTTCATGTTTCTCGACCAGATCGCCCTGATGCTGGTGCTCATTCCGATCTACATTCCGCTTCTGAAAACCTATGGAGTTCGACGAGATCTGGTTCTGGACCCTGTTCCTGGTGGTGGCCACGGTCGGCGGAATTTCCCCGCCATTCGGCTACACGCTGTTCGCGATGAAAAGCGCCGCACCTGAGCTTCCGATGGGGACGCTGTACAGCGCAGCCTGGCCGTTCGTCTGGATCATTGTGCTCGGAATGCTGATCATGGCGCTCTATCCGCCGCTCGTGACCTTCCTTCCCAACCTTTCGACGCCATGACGGTCCAACTGCCCGAATACGATTACGTTGTCGTCGGCGCCGGATCGGCTGGGTGCGTGCTTGCAGGACGCCTCTCCGAGGATGCGGATGTGAGCGTGCTGCTGCTCGAGGCGGGTGGCTGGGACACCGATCCCTGGATCAAGATCCCGCTCGGCTGGGGCAAGATATTTGCCGAGCGCCGCCATGACTGGATGTATTTCACCGAGCCGGAGCCTACGCTCGAGGGCCGCAGCATCGAGTGCGCGCGCGGCAAGGTGATCGGCGGATCATCCTCTATCAATGCCATGGCCTACGTGCGCGGTCACCGCAACGACTACGACCGCTGGGCGGCAAATGGGCTGCCGGAATGGTCCTATGCGCATGTGCTGCCCTACTTCAAACGGCAGGAGACCTGGGAAGGCGGTGCGGACCTATATCGCGGGGGTGACGGCCCGCTTGCCACCTGCCGCGCCCGTTATGCCGATCCGTTGGTCGAGGCCTATTTGCAGGCCGGACAAGACGCGGGTTATCCCCTCAACCCGGACTATAACGGCGCCGTGCAGGAAGGCGTCGGGTATATGCAATCGACCATCCGTCGCGGGCGTCGCTGCAGTGCTGCCGACGCTTATCTGCGTCCGGCCTTGCAGCGCAAAAACCTGGTGGTCCAAACCAATGCTCACGCGACCGGCCTGTCGTTCTCGGGTGCGCGCGCCACCGGCGTGCAGTTCTCCAGCCGTTCCGGGATGCAAGCCGTCCAAGCAAGAAGGGAGATCATTGTTGCCGGCGGCGTCGTCAATACCCCGCAACTGCTGATGCTCTCCGGGGTGGGTGACCCGGACGAGCTCGCCTCCCATGGCATCGCCGTCGAGACGCCGCTGCGCGGCGTCGGCAAGAACCTGCGCGACCATTTCAGCGCCGCGATCGAATACGAGCGCAAGCAACCCGGCCCGTTTGCGGGCAACATGCGGCTCGACCGGGTCTCGATCGCGCTCGCCAAGGCTTATTTTCTCGGCACCGGATTTGCCACCGACCTGCCGAGCGGCTGGACCGGATTCATCAGGAGCGAGGCGGCAAAGCCGCAGCCGGATATCCAGTTCCTGTTCCGGGCGGTCCCGGCGGTGGCGGGGCCTTATCTGCCGCCGTTCAAAGAAGCCTTTACCGACGGCTTCGCCTGCCGCGCCGTCCTGGTGCGGCCGGAGAGCGCGGGCTGCGTGCGTCTGGCCTCGCAGGATCCGCGTGCGCCCATGCGCATCTTCCAGCGTCCGCTTGCCGCCGCCGCCGACATTCGTGCGCTGCGGCAAGGCATGCGGGTGGCCGACGAGCTGGGCACGCGAAAATCGGTTGCGTCATTCATCGGGCAAGTTCGCTCTCCGCTGACCGGCCGAACCAGCGACCAGGACCTCGACGCCTTCATTCGCGCAACGGCACAGACCGCCCATCATCCGCTCGGAACCTGCAAGATGGGGTCCGAGCGGGATGCGGATGCCGTCGTCGACGGCGAGCTGCGGGTGCGCGGCATCGACGGACTGCGTGTCGTCGATGCCTCTGTCATTCCGGATGCGATCGGGGGCAACATAAACGCCGTCGTCATCATGATTGCCGAGCGCGCCTCCGATCTCATCCGCGGACGCACGCCGCTGCCGCCGGCGAGCGTTTCATGTTAACACGATCGGAACTCGGGGCAGGCGATTGACGTTGCAGCAGGGGATGCTTCCAAGGAGGAAGACATGCGCTCGCTCTTGTTGACAGTGACTGCCAGTGCCGGTCTAGGTCTGATCTTTCTCGCAACATCCCCTGCCAGCTCAATCACCATCACCATGCCAGCGGGTGTTCGGCAGGCTGTCGATGCACTGGACCTGACCGAAGCCGTGCACTGCCGTAGATACCCTCACCGGCACAGGCATGGACACCGCTGGAGCCGCGGTTGTCGTGTCGAGGCGGTGATCATCGGCCCCCGGCGTTCTGGCGTCGTGGTTCGTGACCGCGGCAGGAACTTCACCACCTCGCCAGGAGCAAGGGCCCCGTCGCCGGTAGGACGTTCGCCCGGCAACTTTTTTAATCCGAGCAATCCCCAAGACCGCTCTGGCAGCAGCAATCGGCAAGACTTGACCCAGCCGCGCGCGAGCAATCCGCAAGATATGAGATAGCGCTGAACCGCCCGGTACGACGGCGAGAGTTTGGCCGTCAATGAAGTCGAAACGGCGCAGCTCATCGAGAATGCGACGATTGCTGCAGAGAAGCGTGATGAGCTCGCGCCGTCTCGTCATGAGCAAATCCCCACCCGCGCGGCCGGTGGGGCTGACCGAGGAGAGAGGGAAATGACACGCCATGCGCTGATCTCGAGCGTGTTCGCCGGCCTGTTTCTGTCCGTTTCGGCGTTGTCGTCGCCGCACGCCTGGGCACAACCCTATCCATCGAAGCCGATCAAGCTGATCGTGCCTTTCCCTGCTGGCGGTCCCGCCGACCTGTTCGCGCGGGTCTTGGGGAGCGGCATGGCTGCCGAGCTCGGGCAACAGGTCGTGATCGAGAATCGGGCCGGTGCCGGAGGCCTTTCCGGCGTCGATGCTCTCGCCAAGAGCGCACCCGACGGCTACACCATCGGCATGAACGGTGCGGCCGCTTTGTCGGCAATTCCGTTCATGGTGAGCCGGATGCCGTTCGACTGGCGAAAGGACCTTGCCCTGCTCACGCTCGTGGTGCGGGTGCCCGAAGTGCTGGTCGTTCACCCGTCGGTTGCGGCCAGCACCCTGCAGGAGTTCGTGGCCCATGCGCGAGCCAATCCGCGCAAGATCAATTTCGGCTCGGCTGGCGCCGGCAGCATCACGCATTTGGCTGGCGAGCTATTGAAGATCGAAGCCAGGATCGATCTGGTGCATGTTCCCTACCGGGGTGCTGCGCCGGCCGTGAATGACCTGCTCGGCGGCCATGTCCAGATGGTCGTGCTGGACACGCCAGTGCTGCTGCCGCACATCCGCTCGGGGGCGGTCAAGGCGCTGGCGGTCACATCGGCGGCGCGTAGCGCCGCCTTGCCTGATGTACCGACGACCGGGGAAGCCGGTTTCGGTAACGTGCTTTCGGACAACTGGTATGGCCTCTCGGCGCCGGCCGGGGTGCCTGCCGAGATGCTCGACAAGCTGCACCGGGCGGCTATGACCGCGCTGCAATCGGCCGATCTCAAGAAGCAGCTCGACAGTCAGGATGCCTTGCCGTCGCCGACGACGCCGGCCGAATTCGCCGCTTTCGTGCAGGCGGAGCAGGCCAAGTGGAGACCGATCGTGGCGGCAACCGGCACCAGGATCGATTGAGCAGCGGATGCTCCTCGCATGGTGATGATCTCGTCGCGATGAAATATTCCACGCGCGTCACGCAGCTGCTCGGCATCAAGCATCCGATCATCCAGGCCGGGATGAGCTTTGCATCGTCGAACGCCGAGCTCGCGCTCGCGGTTTCTCAGGCTGGCGCGCTCGGCATGATCGCCGCCGGACCGATGTATCCGGATGCTTTGCGCGCCGCGATCCGCACGGTGCAGCAAGGAACCGACAGGCCATTCGCGGTCAATGTACCGCTCTATAATACGCGTGCTGCGGCGTTCATGGAGGTGGTGCTGGAAGAGCAGGTTCCGATCGTCGTCGCCTCGCAAGGAGGTCCGAGGCAGCACCTGCCGCGCTGCAAGGATCGAGGCATCACCTGGCTGCATGTCACGGCATCTCCCGAGCATGCCGAAAAGGCCGAGGCTGCCGGGGTCGACGCCGTGATCGTGGTCGGCACTGAAGCCGGCGGGCATCCACCGCCGAGCGAGGTCGGTGCCCTCGTGCTGGTGCGGGCAGTGGCAAAGGCCGTGAAAATTCCGGTCATTGCGGGTGGCGGTGTCGCCGATGGCGCCGGCGTTGCCGCCATGCTCTGTCTCGGCGCCGATGGCGTTCAGCTCGGAACGCGTTTCCTGATGACGCCGGAATCCAATCTGCACAAGGCTTACAAGGAGCGCGCTCTGGCGGCCGGCATCGGCGACACGACGCTCATCGGCCGTGGCAAGCTGCCGATCCGCGTGCTGAGGAACGAGTTCACGGGCGCGTTCGAAGCCGCCGAACGCGCTGGGGCATCCTCCGACGATCTGGCCGCGCTCAATGCCAGCCGGACCCTGAAGATGGCTGCGTTCGACGGCGACGTCGATCACGGCAAGGTCGAGGTCGGCCAGAGCGTCGGACTGATCGATGAGATCATACCGGCGGCAGAGGTGGTGCGCCGGCTGATCGCCGAGCTCGATGACGCGCTCGAACGCCTCTCCCGGTTCCGCTGCCGACGGTGAAACCCGATGTCCGAACTGCTGATCGAAACGCGCGAGCACGTGCGCATTCTGACCATGAACCGGCCCGACAAGCGCAACGCCCTCAATAACGCGCTGACGGCGGCGCTGATCGAGGGGTTGCGCGCCGCCGAGCTGGACGAGAGCATTCGCAGCATCGTGCTCACCGGCGCCGGCCGTGCTTTCTGCGCCGGCGCCGATCTGTCCGAATTCAAGCATCTGACGCCGGACCAGCAACCTCTTGTCGAGCATCGCGCCGAGCTGACGATGAATTTGCATGGTCTCTTCTCGCGCTTGTCCAAGCCGGTGGTGACCGCGATCAACGGCGCTGCCATGGGCGGCGGTGCCGGTCTCGCGCTTTCCGGCGACGTCGCGGTCATGGCGGAAGGCGCCATTCTCGGGTATCCGGAGCTCAAGCACGGCATCGTCGCCGCCATCGTGATGGCCAATCTTGTGCGTCAGGCCGGTCGCAAGGCGGCGTTCGAGCTGGTGGCAACCGGGGAGCCGATCGACGCCGCACGTGCTCTTGCGCTCGGCCTCGTCAATCGGATCACGACTTCGGAGCAGCTGATGGCGGAGGCGATGGGCATGGCGCAAACGTTCGCTGCCTTCGATCGCGTGGCAATGGCCGCCACCAAGCAGTTGTTCTACCGAGCGCTCGACCTGCCGTTCGAGCAGGCGTTGGAGGAGGGCCGCGACATCAACAAGCGCATGCGTCGTTCGTCGTGCGAAGCTGAGCGTAAGCAGGTGCGATGAAACCGCTCGAGCACGTCACCATTCTCGACCTGTCGCGGGTGCTCGCCTGTCCGTTCGCCAGCATGATCCTGGCCGAGCTCGGCGCGACGGTCGATCAAGATCGAGGAGCCCATGCGCGGCGACGAGACGCGCGGCTTCGAGCCGATGGTCGAGCGCAACGGATCGGCCGAGAGCGCCTATTACTTCGCGTGCAATCGCGGCAAGCAGTCGGTCACGGTCAATCTGCGCACGGCCGCCGGCCAGGACATCATTCGCGCGCTCGCCCGCCAGGCCGACGTCATGCTCGAGAACTTTCCAGTCGGAACGCTCGAGCGCTACGGCCTGGACTATCCGAAAATTCGCACGGTCAATGAGCGCATCGTCTATGTCTCCTGCACCGGGTTCGGACAGAGCGGTCCATTCGCGCGGCGCAAGGGCTACGACACCATCTTCCAGGCCATGGGCGGCATCATGAGCCTGACCGGCGAGCGCGGCGGCGCCCCGGTGAAGCCCGGCCTCCCGGTGGCTGATCTGACCTCGGGCTTGTGGGTGGCGATCGCAATCCTGGCGGGACTGCAGGGCCGCGCCTCCGTCGGCCGCGGCTGCCACGTCGATTTTTCCATGCTCGACGGTCAGATCGCATTGCTCACGCTCGCCGCCGCGCGCTATTTCGCTCTCGATGAGGTTCCCGCCCGGCTGGGCACCGAGCATCCCGGCCGCGTGCCATCGGCAAGCTTTCTCTGCGCCGACGGCAGCTATCTCCACGTCACTGCAAGCGACCAGCACTGGCTGCCGCTTTGCCGCGCGCTCGGCCTCGAAGCCTGGGGGAGCGAAGCCGGGCTGCAGACCAACGCCGGAAGGTTGCGGCGGCGTGGAGAAGTCATGGCACGGCTCACCGCCGCGATCGCGTCGCGCCCCCGCAATGAGGTTGCCGCGGCGCTCGATCGCGCCGACGTGCCGCAAGGACCGATCCGCACGGTCGATGAAATCCTCACCGATGAGCACACGCAGCGCGCGGACTGGTCGAAAAGTTCAGTCATCCCACAGTCGGCGAATTCCCCGCGCTGCGCCTGCCGTTCAAGCTCGACGGCTGGGACGATCCTTCCGTTCGCCGCCCGCCGCTCCTCGGGGAGCACACCGAAAGCGTGCTGCGCGAGCGGCTCGAGCTTTCGCGTGAGCGCATCGCAGAGCTCAAAGAGGCAAAGGCGATATGATCAACCGTTCTGCTACGGCCGTCTCCGACGGCGTCGCCACCATCACGCTCGACCGTGCGCAGAGCCGCAATGCGCTCAATCGCGCGATGTGCGAGGACCTCGTGGCTGCAGCCGCTGCCGCTGCCGCCGACGATGACGTCCGTCTCGTGGTCGTGCGTGGAGCCGGTCCGGTGTTTTGCGCCGGCGCCGACCTCAAGGAACGCAAGGACATGAGCGCCGACGAGGTCCGCAACCGCCGCCTGCGTGGTTTCGCCGCCTACCACGCGCTGGAATCGCTGCCGATGCCGACGATCGCCGTGGTGCACGGGGCGGCCATCGGGTCGGGCAGCGAGATTGCCGCCGCGTGCGATTTCATCGTCGCGACGCCGGACGCGACCTTCTCCACGCCGGAGGCGATGTGGGGCACGGTCGGCGCGACCCAGCGGCTCGCGCGCGTCCTCGGCAAGCGGCTGGCCAAGGATCTGATGTTCACCGGGCGCAAGCTCACCGCGGACGAGGCCAGGACCGGCGGGCTGGTGACGCGGATCGTTCCCGCCGGACAGCTCGAGGAGGCGATCGCGGAGATCGCCGCCGACCATCCGCAAGGCGTCGCCGGCTGGACTGCGCCAGGCCAAGCGCTGCATCGATCAAGGGAGCGAGCTCGATCCGCGCGGGGCGCTCGCCGTCGAGCTGCTCGCGATCGAGGAGAACCTCGCGCAGGACCCGCCTGGCGCGTCCGCATGGCGGGCTTCCGAGGGCCGCCATGAGCTGGATGCCGCAGACGCTCTACCGCTTCGTGGAGCAACGCGCAACGACGCACGGCGATGCCGAGGCGCTGGTGACGACGACTGCGCGGCTGCACTATCGCGATCAGCACGCCGCGGTGCGCCGAGCCGCCAAGGCGATGCATGCGCTCGGCCTGCGGCGTGGCGATTTCGTCGGCATTCTGCTCGGCAACGGCGAGACCTGGGTCACGCTGTTCTATGCCGCCGCGACCATCGGCGCCGTCACCGTGCCGATCAATACCCGCTTCAAAGCGGCCGAGCTGTCGTTCTGCCTGCAGCAGGCCGACGTGAAGGCGCTGTTCATGGCCGACCGTTTTCTCGACATCGATTTCATGACGTTCCTGCGCGCGGCCGAGCCCGCAATCGACCAGCTGCTCCCCGGCGAACGCTTGCCTGCGCTGCGAGACGTGATCGTGGTCGGCAGCGACGTGCCGAGATCGGGCAGAAGCTTCGACCAGTTCTTGCAGCTCGCGAACGGCGTGTCGGACAGCATGCTCGACCGGCTCGCCCACGCCGTGCAGCCGGCCGACCTGCTGCTGATCCAGTTCACGTCGGGGACAACCGCCTATCCCAAGGCAGTGATGCTCACGCACGACAACATGCTGCGCAACGCCTGGGCGGTCGGGCTTCGCCTCGGCATTGGGGCGCATGACCGCTATTTCAACTGCCGGCCGTTCTTTCACGTCGCCGGCACCACGCTCTCGCTGCTCGTGGCGCTCATCGCCGGTTCATGCCTGGTCACCCTGCCGACCTTCGAGGCCGGCGCGGCACTGCGCATGATGGCCGACGAGCGCGTCACGCTCATCTCGGGCAATGACACCTTGTTTCAGCTCATGATGGGACATCCGGCCTTCGACCCGTCGGCGCTCTCGCTGCGTGGCGGCTGGGCGGCTGCCGGCCCCGAGACCGTCAGCAACATCATCGAGAAGATGGGCGCGCGCGATATCTGCGTGGCCTACGGCTTGTCGGAAGCCTCTCCCAATGTCGTGCTCAATGATCACCGCGATCCGGTCGATCTGCGCATCGCCGGGCTGGCGAAGCCTCACGACGGCGTCGAGGTCCGCATCACGCAAGGGAGCGCTGTGCTTGCGCCCGGCGAACCGGGCGAGATCGAGGTTCGCGGCTGGAACGTGATGCGCGGCTACTACAAGGACCCCGTGGAAACTGCCAAGGCATTCACGCCCGACGGTTGGCTGCGCACCGGCGATATCGGGGTTCTCACCGCGGAAGGCCGACTGCGGATGGTCGGCCGCCTCAAGGACGTGTTCCGGGTCGGCGGCGAAAACGTGGCGCCCGCCGAGGTCGAGGAAGTTCTTCTGGCCCATCCTGCGGTCGCAACCGCGCAGGTCGTCGGTGTTCCCGATCCGCGCCTCGGCGAGGTCGGCGCGGCATTCGTCACGCTCAAAGCCGGCACGGCAGCCACCGAGGCCGACCTGCGCGAGTTCATGCGGCAGCGCTGCGCCAATTTCCGCGTGCCGCGCCATCTCGCAATCGTCGAAAGCTTCGACGCCATTGGCATGACCGCGAGCGGCAAGGTGCAGAAGAACAGGTTGCGCGAGCACGCGATCCGCGAGTTCAAGTTGGATACGCCGCGTGTCGAGGCGGGTGCCGTGCAATGACCGATGTCGTGCTCTGCGAATGCTTCGCACGCGACGGTCTCCAGCACGAAGCGCAGTTCGTGCCGACGCCGACCAAGCGCATGCTGATCGAGCGCTTCGCCGCGCTGGGGTTTCCGCGGGTCGAGGCGACCTCCTATTCCAATCCGAAGGTGGTGCCGCAATTCGCCGATGCGAGTGCGCTCCTGGCGTCGCTCGAGCGGCGCGCGGGCGTCCATTACAAGGCGACCTGCGCCAATGTGCGCGCAGTCGAGCGGGCGGTCGCCGACCTCGAAGCCGGCTTCGGCGTGACCGAGATCAGCCTGCTGGTGTCGGCGAGCGAATCGCATTCGATGAGAAATCTGCGTCGCTCGCGCCGGCATCAGTGGGACAACGTCGCCGACATGGTGACGGCGGCGCAGGGCCGCTTGCGGCTGATCGGCACCATATCGGTCGCGTTCGGCTGTCCGTTCGAAGGCGCCGTCGATCACGGCGTGGTCGTCGCCGACGCCATTCGGTTTCGCGAGCTCGGGGTCGATCACGTCGCCCTCGGCGATACCACCGGGATGGCGACACCCGAAGCCATCAAGGGGCTCTTGCGGCGGCTTCAGCGCGAAACCCACGCGCTCACCCTGATTGCGCACCTGCATGACACCCGCGGAACGGGTCTGGTCAATGCGCTGGCGGCTTACGAATCCGGTGTGCGCTGCTTCGACAGCTCGTTCGGCGGCGCCGGTGGCCATCCCGCGCAGGTGCAATACGGCGGCGGCTATACCGGCAATGTCTGCACCGAGGATCTCGTCAATCTGCTCGAATTGCTCGGCATCCGCACCGGGATCGACCTCGACGGATTGATCGAGACCTCGCGCTTGTGCGAGCAAACGCTCGGCCGCGAGCTCAACGCACGGGTCAGCCGCAGCGGCCTCAATCCGTTGCTGCGATCTCGGTGCGCTCCCTCTCCCCGGGGCAAGCCGCGGCGTTGAAAATTTTTTCGGAGACATCAATGAGCGACGCTTTCGCCGGCCGACGCGAGGACCTTCGCCTGGTCACCGGTCGCGGGTGCTATACCGCCGACTGGAACCTGCCAGGGCAGGTCTATGGATGCTTCCTGCGCTCGGATCGTCCGCACGCGGAGATCGCCGCATTGGACGTGGGCGCGGCGCGGTCGTCTCCCGGAGTGCTGGCCGTGCTCACCGGCGAGGATATCGCGCGCGCCGGCGCCAAAACGCCGCGGCCGATCACGCATATCAAGGGCAAGAACGGTTCGTCGCTCGAGGTCCCGCAGCGCCCTGCGCTCGCCCGCAACCGCGTGCGCTTCGTCGGTGAGCCGGTCGCGCTCGTGGTCGCCGAAACAGAGACGGCGGCGCAGGATGCCGCCGAGCGGATTGCCGTGCGCTATCGCGACCTGGCGGCCGTGATCGAAGCTTCGGATGCGATCGCGGCGACGGCGCCGCAGCTTCATCCCGAGATCGCCGGTAACCTGGCGCTCGAATATGAGTATGGCAATCGCGCAGCCGCCGATGCGGCTTTCTCCAAGGCTCATCGCGTCGTGCGCGCCAACCTCCGCGCCCAGCGCATCGCCGGCAATCCGATGGAGCCGAAAGCGTGTCTCGCCGGCTATGATCCTGGCTCGGGGATCTACGACATCTACCTGCCCAGCCAGGGCGCATCCGCGATCCGCGACGAGCTCGCCTACATCACCGGTACGGACCCACGACGTTTTCGTGTGCATACGCGGGATGTCGGCGGCGCCTTCGGCGTTCGGAACGAAATCTATCCGGAGTTTGCGGCCGTTCTGCTGGCCGCCAGGGCGCTCGGCCGGCCGGTGAAATGGGTCGGCACACGTGCCGAAGCGATGGTGAGCGATCATCACGGCCGGGGCGCGTTGCTGGCCGGCGAGCTTGCGCTCGATCCGGACGGGAATTTCCTGGCGATGCGAGTTCTCATGGCTGGTCAATCTCGGCGCCTATTGCTCGAACGCCGGTCCTTTCATCAACACCGCGGCCTCGCCTACGACCATGGCGGTCAACGCCTACAAGACGCCGGCGTTCTACGGATTGAACCGGCTGGTCTTCACCAACACGACGCCGACCACCGCCTATCGCGGGGCGGGACGGCCCAATGTCGCCTATCTGGTCGAACGGCTGGTCGATGAAGCCGCGCGCGCGACCGGAATTGACCGCGTCGCGCTCAGGACGCGCAATCTGCTCCCCGAAAACGCCTTTCCCTACAAGACGCCGACCGGCTCGACCTACGACAGCGGAGACCCGCCGGGCTTGCTCCGGCAAGCGCTGCAAGCGGCTCGATGGGACGGCTTCGAAGCGCGTCGCAAGGAAGCGCAAGCGCGCGGCAGGATTCGCGGCATCGGATGCGCCGTCTTCATCGAGCCGTCCGGTGGTGCCGGCCAGGAGGAGATCGCTATCCGCTTCGACGCTTCGGGCGCGATGCAACTCTACGCCCTCGCCGGACCATCAGGCCAAGGTCACGAAACCGTCTTCCCCGACCTGGTTGCTGACATTCTGGGCTTGGCGCCGGAGACGATCACCTTACGATACAACGACCCCGATGCTCCGCCGCTGGCCGGGATGGGATCCTTTGGCTCGCGATCGCTGATCAGCCACGGCGGCGCACTGTCGGCCGGAGCGCATGAGATCAAGCGCAAGGGAATTGAGCTGGCCGCGAAGGAGCTCGAGGTGGCCGCATCCGATCTGGTTTTCGAGCAGGGCCGCTACACCGTGCCGGGCACGGATCTGGCCATAAGCTTGGCAGACCTCGTCCGCAGGCATGTCGGCAGCGAGCCTCATCCGCTCGATACCACCGCCAAGGTCAGCACCGCGGCGGCATTTCCGAGCGGCGCCCACGTGGCCGAGATCGAGATCGATCCCGATACCGGTTCGATCGAGCTTCTGCGCTATGTGGCGGTCGACGATTGCGGCCGCATCGTCAACCGCACATTGGTGGAGGGTCAGCTGCATGGCGGAATCATGCAGGGGATCGGGCAGATCTTGGGGGAGCAGTGCGTCTACGATCGCGAGGGCCAGCTCTTGACCGGCACCTTCATGGATTATTTCATGCCCCGCGCCGAGGACTTGCCGGCGCTTTCCCTGCATCACCGGCCGATCCCGTCTCCGAGCAATCCCCTCGGCGTCAAGGGAACCGGCGAGGCAGGAACGACCGGTTCCGTACCGACCATTGCCAATGCCGTCACGCATGCGCTCACGACCCTTGGCATTCGCGAGCTCGATACCCCGTTCACGCCGTTTCGCGTCTGGTCCGCCATCCAATCGGCTCGGGTCGGACAGTAGTTCTCAGGGTGAGGAACGGTGACGACTTCGCCGCTGCCCCACGCGTCCGACTTTCAGCCATGCGACGATCGTTCCTTTCGTAAACTGCTCAGCACGTGGCGGCTGCCAGACGCGCAGATTTAATCCAGCTTCATCGTCTGATCGGAAAAATTGACCGTAACGGTGATGCTGCCCTCGTTCACGCGCCACTTCTGCAGCGTGAATGTGCGCAGGCCAGCCGCATGCAATGGGTCGGTCCTGGCGATGGCTTCGGCCTCCTCGAACGAGCTCGCGCGCAAGATGAACATCCCGGCCTCCGGTATGTTGGAGCCGCGGGGATAGAGCGGGCCGGCGGCGAACATGATGCCGCGCTTCTCCAATTCCACCTGATGCGCCAGATGGTCCGCAAGCCGCTTTGCGATTTCTGCTGACCGCACCGGCTTGGTAATGACCAGATACATCTCCTTGCCCAGGAAGCTCTTGGTGGACGGATCGACGTCGCTGGGCACATCTGGCATTGCAGTTCTCCTGTTGGCTACCGCTTGCGAATCCCGGCCTTCTCCGCCACGTCCTTCCAGCGCGCAACGCTGCACGTGACCAGCCCGGTCCCACTCCTGCGGTCCCGGCGGTCGCTGATCCCGCTTGCTCAGGCCGCGGGCTCACATCAACTCGCGCGCGACCGCCGCCCCCTCGATGGTGTGCGGAGGCAGAACCAGCCGCTCCACCAGGCCGATCAGCGCAAAGAACACGACCCCCAGCACGGTGAGAGCCACGATACCTGCGAACAGGAGCGCAGTGTCCATGTTGCCATTGGCGAGGAGCAGCAGGTAGCCGAGGCCCGCCTGACCGGCGACGAACTCGCCGACAACAGCGCCGACGACGGCAAGCGTGATCGAAATCTTGAGCCCGGCAAAGATCGAAGGCAGCGCGTTCGGCAGCTGGATCTTGAAGAACGTGGCGAGCCGGCCCAGGCCCATCGATTGCGCGAGGTAGATCTTTTCCCGCTCGATCGAAGCGAGCCCCATGGCGGTGTTGATCACCACGGGAAAGAACGCGACCAGAAAGGCGATGAGAACCTTGGGCAGCAACCCGAAGCCGAACCAGACGAGAAACAGCGGTGCCACCGCCACCTTCGGCACGGCCTGCGACGACACCAGCAGCGGATAGACGGTACGCGCGAATGGCGGCCACAGAAAAATCGCCAGCGCGAGCGGCACGCCGACAGCGATGCTGAGGCCGAAGCCGAGCACGATCTCGAGGGTGGTCTCCATGCTTTCCTTGGCAAGGACTGCAGCGTGGGTGTGCATCGCCACTGCAATGATGCTGGGAGGGGGCAGCAGGAAGACCGGAATGGAGAGCAGCCGCGTCGCCGCCTCCCAGAGGATGAGAACGGCGGCGAGGGTGGCAACCGGATAAAGCAGCCCCGAGATCCGGTCCCGCCGCAGGCGCTTTTCGCGCCGGAGATGCAGGTCGGCCTCGACCTCGTCGATGCTCACGGGACTGCGGTGGACGGAGAGCTCGGACGGTTTGGCAGGCTCGGTCATCGTTGCTCCCTCCATCCTATCGCGAGCGCGTCAGCGCTCGCGCAGAACTCCGCGCGCGAGGAACAGATCCAGGATCTGCCGGCTGTATTCCGCGAATTCCGGGGTCTCGCGCATCGCCAGGGTGCGCGGGCGGGGCAGATCGATGTCGATGATGCGGTCGATGCGCCCCGGCCGCGGCGTCATCACGATCACGCGGTCGGACAAAAACACCGCTTCGGCAACGCTGTGGGTGATGAACAGCACGGTCATCTGCCGCTCCATCCATAATGCCTGGAGATCGAGGACGAGTTGATCGCGGGTCAGCGCATCGAGTGCACCGAAAGGCTCGTCCATCAGCAGATGGTCCGGGTTGTGGATCAAGGCGCGGCAGATCGAAACCCGCTGGCGCATGCCTCCCGACAACTCGTGCGGGTACTTGTCTTCGAAGCCGTCGAGCCCGACGGAGACCAGCAGCTCCGCGTGCGCGCTTCTCGGCCGCTTTGCGGTCCATCTTCCGCGCCTCGGCCTGCAGCATGACATTGCCGAGCGCCGTTCGCCATTCCAGCAGGACCGGGCTTTGAAACACGATGCCGACGTCGGTTCGCGGGCGGTCGACCGTGCGGTCGCCGACGGTCACGCTCCCGCTCGACGCCGGAACCAGTCCGGCGGCGATCATCAGGAGCGTGCTCTTGCCGCATCCGCTCGGCCCGAGATTCGAGAGGAACTCGCCGCGGCGCTCCCGGAACGAGATCTGATCGAGTGCGCGCACCGGGCCGTCGCGGGTGGCATAGACCTTGGTCAGATCCTGGACGCGCAGATAGGTCGAAGCATCGTCTTCGCCGGACGATGTCACCTTCGCAACTTGCGAGGGGTCACGCAGCAGCGCGGCCGATCCTGTCACGCCTGCTGTGGCGGCACGAACTCCGCGCCGGTCGGCACGAACTCGTTGGTGTAGAGCTGTGCCGCCTCGAGCGGAACGGTCACCCCGCCATACTGCTTGAGAACGGTCACGGTTTCCAACCAATCCGCGTCCGAGGCCCATCCCAGCGGCTTGTCCCTCGTATTCGGCGTCACCCAGGTCTTCCACGAATAGTTCATTTCGCGCCTGCTGATCGCCGGGTCGATCGTCGGCGAATATTTGCGGACCAGCTCGATTGCCTCATCCGGATTCTGCCGGGCATAGAGGAAGCCCTTGATCGACGGAGTGACGAATGCGCGAACGAGCTCGGGATCGCTCTTGAGCAGGTCCTGGTGGACGACGATGCCGTTGCTCACCGCGGTGACGCCGTGGTCGGCATACCAGAATATGCGAACCTCCTTGTTGCCGCGGATTTCGATGGCGGGAACATAGCCCTGGGCAAAGCCGGCGATGGCGGGGACCTGGTTGTTGATCAGCGCCGGCCCGACCCCTGCCGGATCGAGATTCACCACGCGGACCTTGCTGGCGTCGATGCCGGCGCCCTTGACGAAGGCGGGCCATTGTTGGAACTGGGCGCTGCCGGCCGTGATCGCGATGCTCTTGCCTTCGAGATCCTTCGGGCCCTTGATATCGGAATCCGAAAGCACCACCACGGCACAGGGATTGCGCCGATAGATGCTGCCGACGCTCTTGATGTTGAGCCCCTTGGAGACGCTCAGGCCGACGACGTACCCGTCGGAAAAGCCGAACTGCGTCGCCTTGCTGGCGACCAATTGAGCGGTGCTGGCGGAGCCTTTGCCGGCGTTGATCGACACGTCGAGGCCGGCCTCACGGTAAAATCCCTTCTCCCGCGCCACGACGAAGCCTGCATTCGGGCCCTGGAACACCCAATCCAGCGTCATCGTCACCGGCTTGACCTGTCCTTGCGCGCGCGCCGAGGAGGCGGCCAGCGGCAGGGCGAGCGCCCCCGCGGCCCGCTGCAGACGTCTCGAGGAATTGTCGGCGGGAGATCAAACTGCGGCGGGAAACAGCTCTGGCTCATCACATCACCTCGCGTGATCCAATGTGAATTGCGCGGCAGCATACACGCAACGCATCGGACCTGTCATGCCACGGTTCGCCTGCCTGATCCCAATCGGCCTTTATCGCCGGATATCGGAGCGCACATGCGGCAATCCGGCACGCCAAGCGCTGCGGGAGTCGCGCTCACATATGCCCACGCCGGTGAGCGGGCACGCCTTGTCAGGTAACAAAATGCGCGGGATCGTCCGGTGCCGCTTGTTATAATGAGTCCTGCTCGCGCTGCACCCCACGCTCAACACGAGAAAGGTCGAAGCCTTGTCGGAATCCGAAACGATCCATCTTGCCGCCGACATTTCGTTTCTTCATACCGATTATCTCTGGCGCATGCCCGGCTCCTGGATCGGCTATCCTTATTACTGCACGTCCGAATTCTACGAGGATCTCGCGCGCATCGCGCAACGCGGCGTGATGGATATGCTGTTCTTCGGCGACACCGGCGGCACGCCGGAGGATTTCGGCGGCAATCACGAAGCGGTCGTCAAGTACGGCGCCAAGTGGCCGCGCCACGACATGGCGCCGATGATCCCGCTGATGGCGAAAGCCGCCTCCGGGGTCGGCTTCGCACTTACCATGTCCACGACCTACCATCATC
Organism: uncultured Alphaproteobacteria bacterium; assembly: GCA_963831225.1. Lineage (GTDB taxonomy): Bacteria > Pseudomonadota > Alphaproteobacteria > Rhizobiales > Xanthobacteraceae > VAZQ01. The sequence continues at coordinate 25,668 of CAWHPT010000022.1, read as the reverse complement.
CGTTTCATGTCGCGCGCGTGTTCAATGCCTTGGATCATGTCACGCGCGGACGCATCGCGTGGAACGCGGTGACGTCCGCTTACAAGAACGAAGCCGCGAACTACGGCTTCGACGTCATGATGGATCACGACGAACGCTACGAGCGCGCGCAGGAGTTCCTGCAGGTGGCCTGCGCGCTCTGGGACAGCGTCGAGCCCGATGCGCTGATTGCCGACCGCGACGGAGGGGATTTTCTGCGACCCTTCGAAAGTGCACCGCATCGACTATCGCGGTCGCTATTTCAATGTCCGCGGCCCGTTGCCGGCGCTACCGTCGCCGCAGCATCGGCCGGTCATCATCCAGGCCGGCTTGTCGGGTCCCGGGCATGAATCTGGCCGCCACCTATGCCGATCTGCAATTCAGCACGCGTCGCACGCTCGCCAGCATGAAGCAGCACCGCGAGGCGCTCGATGCCAAGCTGGCCGCGGTCGGGCGCAAGCCGCGCGACATCGGCATTCTCTGGTCGGTGCGCGTGCAGGTGGCGGAGTCCGAGGCCGAGGCGCAGGCCAAGGAGAAGCGCTACCTGGAGGCGATCCCGCCGCAAGCCGGGCTGGTGGAGATGTCGGCGCAGTACAACGTCGATTTTTCCGCCGCCCGGCCGGGCATGCGGCTCGCCGATTTCGCCGACGAGGTTCATGCCCAAAAGGGCAACCTCGGCAGCTTCGAGGAGTTGCTCAAGACCGTCGATCCCAAGCAAACAGTCGAGGAATTCGGCCGGCGCTTTCTGGTGGACAGGATTCTCGTGGCCTCGGGCACGCCGAAGGCGATCGCCGACCGGTTCGAGGAATTGCACTTCGGCACCGGCGCCAATGGCGGATTCATTCTGGGCCGAGGGTTCTCGGCAATGGACAACATCCGCGAATTCGTCGACTTCGTCGTCCCCGAGTTGCAGCGCCGCGGCCTTTCGAAGAAAAAATACGCCGGTCCGACATTGCGCGAGAACCTCAACCACTGATGCCTGTTCGACTCGTCATGCCCGCGCTTGTCGCGGGTATCCACGTCTAAATCGCGCGTCGAATCGAAGGCGTGGATGGCCGGGACAAAGCCCGGCCATGACGTGGTGGGAGCGTCGATCATTGCAAAAGACTGGAATTACCCGCAGGCGTAACGCGCCGCCCCGACGGGAAGGCGGATGGCGCGCTGCGCGCTGATCCGCCCTCTAGACTACACGCGCTCTCCGGTTGCCCGGAGATAATCGAGGAGACCGGGACTGATGTTGGGCACGAACAGCTCGTCGACGCTCATTCGGCGCCGCGAGAGTTTTTGCTCGTCGAGGTAGGCGAGGAGAGCATTGAGCGTCGGCAGGCTGCCCTCGATCGAATAGTCCCAAATCTGCGGCCCGAAGATCGCGCGCGTTGCCTCCACCTCGTGCACCACCCAGGGAAGGCTGACCGTCAATGCGTCGGTGTCGTACATCGATTCATGGGCGAGGTCGCGCGCCCGGCAGAAAGCCCGGTAGAAACTCGCGGCCAGCCAGGGCTTCGCTTCATAGAGACTCGTTTTCAGGACGAGCGTATGCATGATCGGGAAGATGCCTGTCTTGTTGTAGTAAGCGATCTCGACCTTGCGTGGGTCCCGGAACAGCCGCCGGACGGTCTTGCCGAGCCCGTTCGGAATCATCACCGACATGAGGGCCTCGATCTCGCCGCGCTCGAGCATCGCCTCGAGCGTCGTATCCGCTGGAATGGACTGGAGCCTGATGCCGTCGGGCGGCTTGATGGAGCGGATCGGCTTGCCGGTGACCCAGACGATGTCCTCGGGCGCAACCCCATGCTCGTGCCTGAGCAATCCGCGTACCCAGACCGCCGCGGTCATCTGGTAGTCGCCGACACCCACGCGCTTGCCCCTGAGATCCTCAGGCTTCTCGATGCTGGAGTCGGCGCGCACGTAGAGAGCCGAGTGGCGGAAGACCCGGGATGGAAAGACGGGAATCGCGATGAAACGCGTATCGCCTTCCGAGCGCAGGATCGTGTAGGACGAGAGCGACATCTCGGATACGTCGAACTCGCCGTGGTTGAGCATACGCCAGAAGGTCTCGCCCGGGCGCAGAGGGAGGAATGTCAGGTTTACGCCTTCAGGCTGCACCCGGCCGTCGATGAGCGGTTGGGTGCGATCATAACGTCCGCAGGCCAGCGTCAGCTCGAGCTTGTGCATGGGGTCAGATAGCCTCCGCGAAAATGAATCAGCGGTTCATTGCCCGCTCCGTCCAGCACATCGACTACGCGACCGATCACGATGCAGGTGCCGGCCCGCTCGATCGTTTCCTCGAGCGTGCAGTCGATGGCGCCGACTGCGCCCAGCAGCACCGGGGCCCCGGTGGTCAGCTGTCCCCAATGACCCGCCTCGAACCGATCGGCACCCTTTTTCTCGCTCTTGCCGCCGAAATCATCGGCGATTGCGCCGGCATCCCGCGGCAGGAAGTTGATTGCGAAGTGGCGCGCAGCGAGGATGGTCGATAGCGCCGAGGTGCGCTTGCCGATCGAGACGAGCATCAAGGGCGGATCGGCGCAGACGTGCGTTGCCGAGAGACCGAGGAAGCCGGCGGGGCCCTGCGCACTGCGTGCCGTCACGACCGTGCTGCCGATGGCGCGTTGTCCAACCGCGTGCCAGAAACGCCCGGCGTCTATCGGTTTCTTGTCCTGGGCTTCGGATTGTCCATTCATTTCAGGCCAGCCGATACTGCGTTGAGATATCGGCCACCCTACTCGACACTAGCTCGATCGGCTACGCCGGAAGAACGGGATGCTGCCGGCGATCAGGCACAGGCATGCGGAAAGTGCTGCCGTTGCCATCATCGGTCCGGGCGTGCCGTCCGCCAGCGCGCCGTAAATCTGGGCGAACACTCCACCGCAGAAATGCTGGACGAACACGCCGATGCCGGCAGCCGTGCCGGAAAGGCTGGGTATCGTCGCCATCGCTCCTGCTTGCCCGTAGGGAAGGGCGATGCCTTGCGCCATCGTGATGAAAAAGGCCGGCAGAAAGATCACCATGGGCGTCAGGTAGCCCGACAGCAGCAAGGCCGCCTGAATCGCCACGGCAACGAGCGATACGATGGATCCCAGCAAGACCATGGTTTCGGTTGCGGCGCGCGTGCCGACCCGCGCGGTCACCAGATTTCCGAAGAAATAGCCGGCCGGAAACAGCAGGAAATAGAAGCCGAACTCGGTCGAGGAACGGTGCAGATACTCATTCATGAGCGTCGATGATGCGGCAGCCACCACGATGAAGGTGCCTGTGCTGAAGCCGGTTTGCAGAACAAACGCCGCAAAGCGCATGTTCGCAAAAAGCTGGATGAAGCTGCGCAAGATGCTCACGCCGTTCCCACCGGCACGGTCGCCCGGATGGGTTTCCGGGATCGCCAGATATGCCGCTGTGGTGATAATTGCGCCGACCAGCAAGGCGAAACCGAACACGCTGCGCCAGCCTATCGTATCGATCAGAATCCCTCCAACGATCGGCGATATCATCGGGCCCAGAGTATAGAACATGGTCAGATAGGCGATCGCCTTGACCAGGCGCTCCGGACCGTAGGCGTCGCGGGCGATGACGCGTACCAGGGTCATGCCGCAGCCCGCGCCGATGGCCTGCACGAGCCGACCGAAAACGAGCGCGCCAATGCTGTCGGCCAATGCCGATACGACGCTTCCCATGAGAAACAGAATCAGGCCCGAAAGCAGCACCGGGCGGCGGCCGTAACGGTCCGAGAGCGCGCCGTAGAATAGAGTGGCGAACGCCATTCCGAACAGCGCGGCACTGAACGTCAGCTGCGCCCAGGCCTCCGAGAGGCCGAACGCGACCTTGATTGCCGGAATGACGGGCAGAAACAGATGAACGGCGAGAGGGCCGATCAGCGCTATCGACGCGAGGGCCAACGCAAACGTTCGACTTGGCGTAAAGCTCATCGGCTCCTCGATGTGAGGGTCATCTCGGCCGAGGCCGGGTCTCGCTTGCGGAAAAGGCGCCCTGGCTCGTGCGTGTGAAGCGTGGTCTCATATAGCTCGAATCGAGATCGTCCGTCGTAGCGGCTGTTTCTATTGATGGCCAAGGGTCGGAGGTTGACCCTTGCTGCGCCCAGAGTGGCCCATGTGATGCGCGATTACGGCATGCGCGAGTGCCCGATCAGCTCCCGCGCGATTCACGACGCCCGGCGATTTGTGTAAGCTGATGCGGCATTCAGAGGTGATTCGCGCACGACTGTCCGGGGCAAACCTATGGTCGACCTTCTTCTGGTAGGAATCGCCATCCTCGCGGCGTTTGCGTGCGTGATCTCCACCATTATCTTGATGCGGCTTCTACGGCTCGAGCCGCTCACGGCAGAGGCCATTTCGCAACTGCTGCGAGGAGAAACCGATCAAATAAAGAAGGCGGGTGATGATCAAGCCCGAGGAGTTCGGCAAGAGCTGGTTTCAAATCTGAAAGGGTTTCAAGACAGCACGAACAAGGCATTCTCCACCTGGGTCGAATTCGCGAGCACGCAGACCCGCGCGTTCGGGGAGCGTCTCAATTCGGGCATCAAAGTGATCGACGGGAAGGTGGCTGGGATTGCCGATAAATTGAATATCGACATCGCAAAAATGGGTGATGACGCTGCCAGGAACAGGAACTCGCTGAGGCAAACAATTGAGACAAAATTGGATGCATCGGCATCCAAGGCAACAGATGATGCCATTAATTTGCGAGACGAGTTGAATGGAAGCTTCCATCGCCTCGGCGGGAATGTCTCGGAAACGTTGACTCAATTGAGCGAGCAACAAAAAGAGCGGCTGGAGAAGACGACGCTCGCTCTCGATGCTCTGGCCCAGAAAAACGAGAAATCGCATGATGCTCTCAGGCTGGCTGTCGAGCAACGTTTGGATGCGATACGGCAGGAAAGCGCCAACAAGCTGGAGGAGATGCGCCAGACAGTCGACGAAAAGCTCCAGACCACGCTGGAAAATCGACTGGGCGAGTCGTTCAACCGGGTTGTCGAGCAGCTCGCGCGCGTGCACGAGGGGCTCGGCGAGATGAAGAATCTGGCTTCGAACGTCGGCGATTTGAAGACCGTCCTTTCGAACGTGAAGGTGCGAGGCACCTTCGGTGAGGTGCAGCTCGAGCTTCTCCTCGAGCAATTTCTGGCTCCCGACCAATACATCAAGGGCGCGCAGGTGCGGGATAGTTCGTCAGAGCGCGTCGAATTTGCAATCCGACTTCCTGGCAAGGCCGCCGGCGAGGAGGTCCTTCTTGCAGTTGACGCGAAATTTCCGCGAGAAAACTACGACAGACTGGTCGAAGCGTCGCAGTCCAGCGACTCCAGGCTGGTGGATCATTGCAGGAAGCAGCTCGAGGTGCAGATCAGGTCGTGCGCAAAGGAGATTTGCGCAAAATATGTAAACCCGCCCCGCACGACGGATTTCGCCATCCTCTTTTTGCCTACGGAGAGCCTTTACGCCGAAGTGCTGCGGCAGCCTGGGGTATTCGATTCGATCCAGCGCGAGCACAAAGTGACGCTGGCTGGGCCAACGACACTGTCCGCGATATTGAATGCGCTGCAAATGGGGTTCCGTACGCTCGCAATCGAGCAGCGTTCCAGCGAGGTCTGGCACATTCTCGGAGCCGTTCAGACCGAGTTCAGGAAATACAACAAAGTTGTAGATCAACTCGGGAAGCAGCTCAACGCCGCGGTAAACTCCGTCGACGCGCTAGGGCGGCGAACACGCACCATGAACCGGACGCTGAAATCGGTTGAAGCTCTGCCCGAGGGCACCTCGGAAACCGGCCTGCTCGGGTTCGATGGCGAAGACATTGCGGCAGCGCAAGACGTTGAAGTGGAGAGGTTCGTTGCCTGAGTCCTTTCGCGACTTAGGCAACGAGCTCGAAACAACTGCGATCAGCAAGGCGGCGGAGGGTCATCGACCAGTTTCGGGTTGATCGACTTGAGGCCTTCGGTCCAGGTCAGGCGACCGAAATCGATCTTCTGCTCGGTCATTTTCTCCTTCTGTGCCCAGCGGCTGAGGCTGCAGAAGTCGTCGTAGTAGATCTTGTCGATCGCGAGCGGGCGTGTGTTGGTGTCCCACTGCTCGCGCGTCGCCTTCTCGCTGAGATCGAGCTTGCTCTTGGCGTAGGCCGCGACGCTGGCGAAGTCCTTTTCGGCGACATCGCGCCCTTTGATGGTCGCTCGCAGCCAGCGCGTTGCAGCCTCCTTGCCTTGCGGGCTGGCGAGCCATTGCGGCCGGGCGCCCGCGACCAGGTAGCCTTGGATGTAACCGGTCGCATCGGTCAAGTAGTGGGCCTTGTCGGCGCAAATTTCCAAGGTGCGCGAGCCGATCGGCTGCCAGATGAAGAAGGCGGCGATCTCGCCGCCGCACAATGCCGCGGGCAACACCTGGGTATCGAGGTTCTTCACCGTGACCTTGGCGGGATCGATCCGATTCTTGCTCAAATACTCGGAAATGAACCACGAGCCGGTGGAGCCCACGCGCGTGGCGACGGTCTTGCCGATCAGATCCTCCGGCTTCGTGATCTCCTTGCGTGCGACGACGACGTAACCTTTGACGTCGCGCTCGATCACGGCAATGGTCCGATAATCTTCCTTGACGCGAAAGAAGTACTGCACGCTGGGAAGATCGCCGGTCATGACGATATCGCCCTGGCCGGTCTGGAAAGCCTGGAATGCGGTCGTGCCGGAAGGAAACAGACGGTAGGTGACGTCGAGGCCTTCCTGCTGGTAGAAGCCTTTCTCCAGGGCGATCCAGATCGAATTGTTGTTGACCGAGGGCTGTCCGAACAAGGTCAGCTTGAGCGGCGCCTGTTGCGCAAGCGCTGGCGTTGCGCTCATCACGATGCCGACGCCGGCGACGGCGGCGAGGGCGGTTCTCAGCTTCGACATTTTGTCTCTCCTTGTGAAGGGGGGTCAGGTCACCGAGATGTAGGACATGTAGCGGGTGAGGACGCGGTCGACGAAGAAGCGGAACATGCGGTCCACGGCAAAGCCCAGAACGCAGATCGTCAGCAGCGCGACGAAGATGCGGTTGGTCTGCAACAGCAGCGAGGATTTCTGCAGCAGGTAGCCGATCCCGGAATCGGCGGCGAGAATTTCGGCCGGGATGATGCTCATGAAGGAGGATGCCATTGCGACCCGCATGCCGGTGACGATGTAAGGTACGGCGGACGGAATCACCACCAGCACGAAGATCTGCAGGCGATTGGCACCCAGGCACTCGGCGGCGCGCTGGCGCGCGATCGGCGCGCGCCAGACTCCCGCTGTCGTGTTGACCAGCACGATGAAAAAAGTGCCCCAGAAGATCAGAAAGTATTTCGACATTTCCCCGATGCCGAACCAGATCACGGCAATCGGAATCATTGCGGTGGGCGAGAGATAGCGCAGCAACTCGATGATCGGATCGAGCAATTCGTGAAGAACGCGGATGCGACCGAGCAGAACCCCGAGCACGATGCCGGCCAGCGAGCCGGAAATGAAGCCGACCAGCACGCGCACCATGCTGATCGATACGTCGGCCAGGATCTCGCCGCTCAACAGCATCGGAATCGCGGTTCGAACCACCTCGACCGGCGGCGGGATCAGGAACGGGTTGAAGATGTAGGTAGACAGCAGTTGCCAGATCGAGAACGCGATCAACAACGAGGCCGCGGACAGGACAATGCCGCGATGACGGCTGGTGCTGATCCATGACCGTGCCGCTCGAAACGAAGCCTCCGGCACCGCCGGCGCTCGCGCCGCCGCGGGCCGGCCGTCGCCGACGTTCACCATGGATGCGCGGCCTCCATCGCGGATCTCGTTCAACCGGTTGCCGTGTATTGCTCCGCGCGAGCGATGTCGGGCTCCAGCAATGATTCGATCTCATGGAACAGTTGTGCGATCCTGGGATGAGTGAGATCGCGCGGACGCGGCAAGTCGATCGCGAACACCTTGCTGATCGTCGATTGTGGTCCGACCGACATCATGCCGATTCGATCCGCCAGCAGGATCGCCTCCGCGATATCGTGGGTGACGAAGACGACGGTCTTGCCCGTGCGTTGCCAAATGGCGAGCAGCACGGAATGCATCCTGCGGCGGGTGAGCGCATCGAGCGCACCGAACGGCTCGTCCATCAGCAGGACCTCCGGCTCGACCGCGAGCGCCCGCGCGATTTGCAGTCGCTGCCGCATGCCGCCGGAAAGCTGGGACGGAAACTTGCTGCGATGCTCATCGAGGTCGACCATGCGCAGATACTTGTCGATGATCGGCTGCCATTCACGCTTGGGCACCCTGCGCACGCGCAGGCCGAACCTGACGTTCTCCTCGACCGTCAGCCACGGAAACAGTGCCGAACCGGCGTCCTGAAAAAACATCACGCGATCGCGGCCGGCGCCGGTCACCGCGGCGCCGTCGGAGGTCACCGATCCGCTGGTCGGCGGCTCGAAGCCGGCGAGAATGTTGAGGAAGGTCGATTTCCCGCAGCCTGAAGGACCGAGAAGACAGAAGAACTCCCCTTCGGCGATGTCCAGATCGACACCATCGAGCGCGACGTAGCACTGTTGCGCGGCACCGAATGTCTTGCGAAGGCTCGAGACCCGCAACAAACTCTGCCTCCAATGGCAGCAGGAGCACCATCCATGAAACGGTTGGGGCGGCAAAAGCGTAAGATTGCCCTGCGCGAGTGTCAATGAAACAGGAGGTGGGGATGGCCGAGGTGAAGCACATCGCTCCAACGCGCATAGGCGGCACCGATATCACATACGCCCAGGGTGTGCGGGCAGGCGCGTGGCTGTTCTTCACCGGGCATATGGCCACCGATTTCGAGAACGGACTCGCACCGCCGGTCGCCGGCAAGCCCGGCCGGCCGCTCGGGGTGCCGCCGCGCTTTCGCCGGGAGGGTGACTTCATCATCGACCGGCTCGCCAAGCTGATTGCCGCCGAGGGTGGTGATCTCCGCCACATCGTGCGCGTCGACCAATACTACCCCGATGCGCAGGTTGTGAATGCGTACCAGCGGGCGCGCAAATCGGCGCTCAAGGAGTTCGTGCCTCCGAGCACGTCGGTGCTCATGGAAGAGCTGCTCGTCGAAGGCGCCAGCATGGACGTGTCCATGGTGGCGATCCTGCCGGGCGGCGGCCGCGAGCCGAAACCGGCGCAGCCGGAGGGCGTGCCCGTTCCCCAGCACTCCGGCTTCATCGCCTCGCTGGTCTCGGGTGATTACGTGTTCGTGGCCGGGCAGATGCCGAACAACGAGGAAATGACCGGCATCGCCAAACCGGCCTATCGTGCGCCCAACGCCGTCTGGAACGGCACCGACATCAGGCTGCAGACCGAGTTTCTGATCGGCTCGCGGCTCGCGCCGGCGCTAAAGGCCGGCGGCAGCTCCGTCGGCAATGCGATCAAGGCGCAGGTCTATCTCACCAACATCCATGACCTGCCGGAATTTCTCGATGTCTGGAACGGCTATTTCGGCGACCATCCGTGTGCGCTCACGGTGGTCGCGACCAAGGGGCTCGCCCTTCTCGAATCGATCATCGAGATCAACATTTTCGGCGTGCGCGACGATGCCGTGACCAAGAAGCAGGTCATCGATCACAAAGCGTCGGAGCACATGCGGCTGGGTGCCGCAGCCGTGCGGGCAGGGGACCTGCTGTGCTTGTCCGGGCTCTATGCTGCCGACACGAACGGAGCGCTGCCGCAGGTGCGCAACACAGCCGGCCTCAAATATTTCGGAGCGCCGGCGCATCATGAGATGCAGGCGATACTGACCGCCGCCGACGAGATTTGCCGCACGGCGGGTACCCCGCTCTCGAACGTGCTGCGTGTCAATCATTTCGTCGGCACGTTCGATGTCGTTCATCCCGCGTTGCGCGCGTGGCAGGAGAAGTTGGCGGGCGCTCCGATCCCGTTCGGCGCGGTGCGCATCCCGGCGCCGATGCCGGTGCCCGGCTGCAACATCGTGGCGGATATGTGGGTTTATCATCCCTGACCCAATTCGACCTCTCAAAGGCGAGGGCGAACGCCGCCTGATCAATTCCGCACGTCGTTGATCCCCGTTACGACGGTTGCCGTAGCGCTCGGCACCAGGTCGTTCGCGGGCGCGCAGGAGCAACCGGCGCGGCCGATCCGTTACGCCGCACCAGTCCGGGCAGCAGGACGTTCACGGTGGAATCGCGGGTCGAAAGCTGGCTTCCCCAAGCGCACCTTTCGGACCCGCAAAACCTTTCGTCGCATGCGGGGAGCAACCCCGCAAAGCACTCACGTAAACGCTGAGACCGCGCCTGCCATGATCGCGTGCGTTCCGTCGCGCCCGGCTTTCAGATCGGAAAGCTGGTTGCGATAGAAGTCGAGCACGAACAGGCGAATCGCCGATGACAGATTGCCGTGCCGCCGCTCGGAATCGATGGCAGCCACGATGTCCGACAAGGTCATGTCACGCCCTCCGGCGATCTCTTTGAGCCCTTTCCAGAATGCGTCTTCGAGGCTCACGCTCGTCTTGTGGCCTGCCACCACGATAGAGCGTTTGACGACCGGAGATTTCATCGCGCGTTCCCCCTTGCATGCGACTGGTAGCTGATAGTCAGCGTAGCCTTCCTCATGAATACACCCCCCTTGCTCATGAACCACGTTGCTCACGAAAACACCCCCTTGCACATGAAGCACCCCCTTGCGTTGTAGTAAATCAGCGACATCGGAGCAGAAAATTCGCCCGGGACTGTGGCCGTCATGAAAGAAACCGGGAGCGTTGCAAAAATCACACAGAGTATGTGCATAGATCGTTAACCAAGCGACGTGACTCTGCGGTCAGGCTCGCGAGGGATCTTGCTTGCCATCAAAGAATTGGATTGCGAGCTTCGCAGTTTCGTTGCGGGAAAAATGCGTGCAGCGCCTCAAGTCACAAATCAGCAAGGTCTGCTGCTGCTGCCGGTAACGCATTGCCTTTTGAGCGACGTCGTTGACGCGAACGCGACCATCCGATCACACTTTCAATTGGCGTGCGGCCAGCAGCAGCAGCGGCACCAAGGCGAACACTATGGCGGTCACTCCAGCCGCCGGCAGACCGTTCCATTCGATCAGCGGACCGGTCAGCAAGGCCGTCACTACGCTGACACCGCCGGCGAGGCTGTCGTTGACGTCGATTGCCCGCCCGCGCTCGGTCCGAGCGCGCCGTTGCGCTCGAGGCCGGCGTTATCAACGCGTGCGGCTCACGAAGCGGTTCATTCCGATATCCGCCTGCCAGACGCGCCGGTGCGCTTCCAGCATGTAGGGCAGCGCCCGCTTGCGCGATTCCACGACGGCGTCGTAGTCGGCGATGAAGTGCCGCATCAGGCCGGCGACTTCGCGGCGCAGGCGCATCCTCGTCGATGGTTGTCAGCCGGCGGTTCTCGATCACCACGCGGCCGTCGACGATCACGCTCTCAACGCCGCGGCCCGCTTCCGTGTAGACGAGCTGACGGGCGGCGCTGTTGTAGGGAAGGTAGGCGACGTCAGCGAGGTCGATGAGGATCATGTCGGCCTTGTAGCCCGGCCGCAGCGCGCCCAGGCGGCCGTCGAGACCAGCCGTGCGGGCATTGCCCAGTGTGGCGTGACGGAGAACCTCATGCGCCAGTCCGGGCCCCGGCTCCGGCTCGCTGACCGCCGCCAGCAGGCAGAACATCTTCATGGCCTGGAACACGCTTTGCACGTCGCTGCCGCTGCAATTGTCGCACCCGAGCCCCAGGCGAACCCCGGATTCCCGCAAGTCGCAAACCGGTGCAATCCCGCTCTTGAGCTTGAGGTTGCTGAGATGGTTGAGCACGATGCCCGCGCCTGCCGCCGCCATGCGGTCCATTTCCGGGCGAGATATCCAGACGCTGTGGACGATGTTGAGCCGCGGTCCGAGCAGGCCGGTGTGGTCGAGATAGCTGATCAGCGATCCTTCGTGCTCCGTGAACAACTCGCGCGCGATCAGGGCCTGACCCCTGGTCTCGTAGACGTGGGTGTAGACGGCGAGGTCGTGTTTTTCAGCGAGCTCGGCGCAGCCTTCCAGCATCCGTGGGGTGCAGCGCTGCGGCGCGAACGGCGCAATGGCCCAGTGCTGGGTGCCACCAGCCGGATGCCGCCCGAGCTGGTGCTCGAGGTAATCGAGCTGCTCGCGCATCGGCAGCGCCCTGGTGCCGAGCATCTCCTGAACGTCGGCGGGAAGGCTGTCCCTATGACGGACCATGGCGATCGGTGGAACATCCGAGACCATCGGCGAGAACACCACCCTTATTCCGCACTCGCGGTACGCCGACAGGACGACGTCGGTGTATTCTTCATTCAGCGGCGAGAGGCCCAGCATGTCCTGGACGGTGGTGATGCCACAGCGCAGCGATTCCACGGCGCCGACCAGGGTGCGCGCGCGCACTTCTTCCTTGCTGCGGTTCTGTCCCATCGGCAGCGTGTAGAGCAGCCACATCTCCAGCGGCAGCTCCTCGAACAGCCCGCGGCACAAGGTGTCGTGGGAGTGGTAGTGCGCATTGATCAGGCCGGGCACCACCAGCCGCCCGGATGCATCGATCACCCGGATCCCGTCGTCGGCGGCGAGATCGGGGCCAACCGTGGTGATCTCGCCGTCCTCGATCAGGATGTCGGCGATCGCCGGCTTATGGACATCGCCATCATGATCGTAGACTTGTCCGCCCCGAACCAGCAGCTTGCTCTTGCCTGCCATGTGATCGAACCTTCTGAGTTGCCGGACGCAAGCGCCTGGTGATCCTGCCGCAGAATGAGCCCTCTCCCCTTGTGGGCCCGCAAGGGGAGAGGGCACCATTGCGACCCCGCGCCTGCGGCAGCAAATGTGTCAGCTTCCGCGCTCGACCTGCTGTTGATGCTTCTCGCGCTGACGCCTGAGCTCCGCCTGGTGGCGCTGAGCGAATTTGGTGCCGAGATAGGCCTTGATGACGGCGGGGTCGTTCATGACGTCGAGCGGGCGGCCGTCGCTCAGCATCGCTCCGTGGTGCAGGACGACCAGCCGTCCAACGAGCGAAAGCACGACGCGCAGCAGGTGCTCGATGAGAATGATCGTGACGCCGGTGGCTGCGATCCTGTGGATGAGCTCGAGCGCATGCTCGAGCTCGCCCGAGTTGAGGCCGGCATGCACCTCGTCGAGAAACAACAGACGCGGCTCCATAGCCAGGCTCTTGGCCAGCTCCAGCTGCTTGCGGTTCGCCAGCGACAGGTCCGATGCGGAATAGCTCGCAAAGCGGCCGAGCCCAACGAAATCCAGGTAGTGACGTGCTTTGTCCGCGGCCTCTTTCAGGTTGCTGCGCTGGCCGGCGAACAATGCTCCGGCCATGACGTTCTCGAGCACCGTCATTTCCGAAAACGGCTGCACGATCTGAAAGGTGCGTGCCACGCCCATGCGCGCGATCTGGTGCGGCGGCACGCGTGTGATGTCTGCGCCTTCGAAGAACACCTGACCGCCGGTCTTGGGAACGAAGCCGGTGACGAGGTTGACCAGTGTCGTCTTGCCGGCACCGTTCGGACCTACGAGGCCGACGATTTCGCCCTTTGCAATCGAAAGGGTCACAGCGTCGACCGCAACCACGCCCCCGAAGCGACGCGTCAATCCTTCGCATGCGCAGCGACGGCTCGATCATCGCGACCTCAACCTCTCCCGAAGCCGGGGTGAGCGGAAGGGCAACTTCGCCCAGACTTTCGAGTGGAATTCGCGCAGCACGCCTTTGGGCACCGCATAGATGACGGCGATGATGATGATGCCGAGGATGGCGGAATGGAAGTTGATGAAGTTCACCCAGACCAGCTCCTTCAGCAGCACATACACGCCGGCTCCGACCAGCGGTCCGAACAGCGTGCCGGCACCTCCCAGCATCACCATGACCGGCACTTCAATCGAGACGAGAACGTTGAACACGTCCTTCGGCTCGATGAAAGCGACCATCGATCCATAGACCGCTCCGGCGGTCGACACCATTAATCCGGAAATGACGAAGGCCGCGACCTTGAGCCTGAACACATTGATGCCGACCATGCTGGCAGCGCTCTCGTTCTGCCGAATGCAGCGCAAGCCGAAGCCGAATTTCGAATTGGCGATGAGAGCCGACACAGCGAAGGAGATGACGACCAGAACCCACATGGCGAAATAGAAAAACAAGCCGGCCTCGCGCGGCGAGCCGGGCAGAATCGGCACGTTCATGCCGATGGCGCCCCCGGTCAGGCCCTCCCAGTTGTTGGCGATCTCGCGCATGGCCTCGACCACCGCGATCGTTCCGATCGCGAAATAATGCCCGCGCAGGCCGAGCAGGATGCTTCCCAAAAATGTGGCGAAGGCCGCCCCGCCGCCGGCCGCCGCTATCCATGCCAGCCCCATCGGCGCACCGGCATTCTGGAGGATGCCGCCGATATAGGCGCCAAGCCCGAAGAAGGCGGCGGTGGCAAAGGAAGGGTAGCCCATGTAGCCGCCGACCACGTTCCAGGCGAGGCAGAGAACCGCGGACGTCGCGAGCGTGGTGCCGGCTTGCAGAAGGTAATTGTTGGCGTAAACGCCGAACCCGGCCACGGCTGCGATCAGGAGGATCGCGAGCAGCGCGCGCAAGAGCGTCAGCGGGGTGGTGCGGCCCATCATTCGAAGCCCCTGCGGCCGGCCAGCCCCGACGGACGCAGCACGAGGACCAGGATCATCAACGCAAAGCCGACCGTCATGCTCCATTGGGATCCGAAAGCGATGGCCCCGAAGCTCTCGAGCAGACCCAGCGCAAGTCCGCCGACGAGTGCGCCCGGGACGCTGCCGAGGCCTCCCAGCACGCAGATCACGAACGATTTGCCGAGGAAAACGCCGCTGAGCAGCGGCGTGATCGGGAACACGACGGCCATAGCGCCTCCCGCCGCGGCGGCCATCAGTGCGCCGATGCCGAAGGTGATCGCGTAAATGCGCGGCACGCGGATGCCCAGCAGCGCGGCCGCGTGGCGGTCCATCCGCACGGCAATGATCGCCCGTCCCATCCGCGAGTGCCGGAGCAGCCAGTAGAGCAGGCCGGTGAGAACAAGGGCCAACACCATCGCTCCCAGTCGAGCGACCGAGAGGCTCACGCCGGCGACGGTGATGCTACCGTAGTCGAGCACGAGCGATCTCGGCGTAGCCGTGAATACCTGAATCATCGCATTGTTGAGCAGCAGGTCGAGGCCGAATGTCAGCGTGAAGGAGATGAAGATCGGTGCAGCCACGACCTCATTGATCAGAAAGCGCTGCACCAGATAGCCGAATGCAAACAACAGCGCGCAGCCGATCAGCGCCGAGATCAGCGGGGAGATGCCGAGGTATTGGGCGCAATAGATCGTCACATAGGCGCCGAGAACGACGAACGACCCATGCATCACGTTGATGATGTTGAGAACGCCGTAGATCAGGGAGAAGCCGACGGCAAGGCATGCGTATAGCGAGCCGATCAGAAGTCCGTTGGCAATGTACTGGGCAATCATTTCGCCATCAGACGAAGGTGAAGATGAGCAGCGACAGCTGGGTGCCGCTGCTCACTCTTCCCATCGATGCCGGGCTCCGTCAGCGTGGCGGGACACCGAGCTTGAGCTCGCCGGTCTTGACGTCCTGCGGGTCGAGCACGACGTACTTTTGGCTTTGAATTTGCAGGATCATCGGGCTGTTGACCTCGTTCTGTCCGTTTGGGCCGAACTTGATCGGGCCGTAGAACGTCTCGAACCGGCGTGTGCCGAGTTGCTTTCTCACCGCTTCCGGATCCGTCGTTCCGGCATGCTCGATCGACTGCATCAGGACCTCGCATCCCGCCGTCGCCGCGGCCTCGAGGTAGGTCGGCTCCTTCATGTACTTGGCCCTGAAGGCCGCCGTATATTCGGGCGCGCCGCCGTAGATGTAGCTGTCCTTGTAGGTGGCGCTCGGGTGCCACCAGGCGTTGGCTGTGACATTGTTGGATAGGGTTCCCAGATTTTGCTCGAACTCGGGATAAGCAGCTCCCGCCGTCATCGTCACGATCGGAACATTCATTCCGAGATTGGCCATCTGGCGACGGATGACGATGAGCTCTTGGATATATCCGGTAACGTACATCCAATCGGGATTGCCGGCCTTGATTTGGGTCAGCACGTTGGCGAAGTCCATCGTGCCGGGCGAATAGAGTCCGTCGTACAGGACCTCGAAGCCGTCCTTTACGGCGGCATCGCGCAACGCGGCCGCGATTGCTTTCGGGAACAGCGAATTCAACGCGAACACGGCGAGCTTTTTCGCCTGCGGCATGCGCTGCTTGTAGTACTTCACCTCGACTTCGACCATGGCGCGATTGGGAAACAGAATGCCGAACAGATTTTTTCCCTTCTGATCGTACACGGCCTCGGAAGCCGCCGACGTCGCGATCATCGGGATGTTGTACCGCTCCGCCAGAACCGCCGACGCCTTGGTATCGCCCGATCCATACGGCGCGATCAAAAAGTCGACCTTGTCGACCGTGACGAGTCGCTGGACGATTTGAACGGCGCGGCTGGTTTCGCCCTGATAGTCGTACTTGACCAGCTCGAGCTTGCGCGTCTGCGGCCCGACCTTGACGCCGCCCTTGGCGTTCACCGCGTCGACACACATGTCCACGCCCTGCTGCTCCTTCATGCCCTCGTCGGCAACAGTGCCGGTGAGCGGCAGCGGCACACCGAGGCGGACCGGGTCGGCGGCGGAAACCGGCGCAGTCGAGCCCAGCGCGAGGAGTGCTACCGCCAGCGTGCACGACGCGAATTTCGTCAACTGCCGAAACATGCGAGCCTCCCTGTAAGTTGACATCAAACTGATGATGCATTGGAATATCATCATGGCGGATGCGGCCTGTCAATTTGGCGGACCGCGGCAAACACGCGAGTGGAAACGATTTTTTGACGCATGTGCAGCATGGCGAGTCCGCTGCCGCGGCGAAGCCGAGCACGGTTCGGCGCTGAAGGCGGGAGGGAAAATCCAATGGAAATGAAAATGCAAACGAAGACGCAATCACCCAATTCGACATGGGGTCCGGGCGAGCTGCTGACGTACGAGCAGGAGTGCGCGTCGCGCAAGGTCCGCGACGTGCCCGGTCGCGTCATCGATGACGTCCTGCTCCCGGCGCGCGGCTTTCTTCCCGCGCCGACGCTCGAAACGGGCCAGGTGATGCGAATCATCGACGTCGAGGGGCAACAGGTTGCGGATCTCATCCTTTACGACCCCGAGAATCTGCAGAACCCGTCATCGATGAACAATACGGTGCTGATCAACAAGTGCTGGAAAATCACCAAGGGTCACGCATTCTATTCCAAGTTCGGCGACCGCATGGCGACGATCATCGAGGATACCGTCGGCACCAACGTGGTGACCGGCGGCTTCTGCAATCCCGGGCTCAACCGTGTCCGCTACGGAATCGAGGGCACGCATACCTGTCACGCCAACCTCGTTGCGTCCATGGGCCAATACCATTTGACGCCCAGCGATATCGAGGAAGGCTGCTGGTGTGCCTTCATGAACGTCACCTACGAACCGGATGGCCGCCTGGAAATTCGCCCTCCGATATCGAAGCCGAACGACTATCTCGATCTGCGCGCCGACATGGACATCATCGTGGCCGTTTCCAATTGCCCGTCCGAGCACAATCCGTGTAATGCCTGGAATCCGACGCCATTACGGATTGTCATCTATGACCCGAGCTAGCAGCGTAGCCGGCATGGAGCCAACGGGCCGGCGCGAAGCGCCGCCCGATGACAGGCTCAGCGCAATGCGGCGGCTGTCGTGCCGCAGGTAGGGTCCCGGATTTCGCTTCGCTCCATCCGGGCTACAAGCATCGCAGGCCAGAGTGATCCCAGGCGATGGAAGAGCCGTTGCTGCGCGTGCGGGGGCTGGAATCGGGCTACGGCGACGTTCAGGTGCTTTGGGGCATCGATCTCGATGTTCCTCGAAACGCCATCGTCTCGATCGTGGGATCGAACGGAGCCGGCAAGACCACCTTGCTGCTGACATTGTCCGGCATGGTGAGCGCGACGCGGGGAAGCTGGCACTTTGCCGGCAAGGATCTGACCGGCCGCTCCGCCAGCGAGATCGTCGCGCAGGGAATTTCACACGTTCCAGAAGGAAGGCGTCTGTTCCGGACGCTGAGCGTGCGTGACAATCTGCTGCTGGGAGCCTATCACCGGCAGGATCGCTCGGGGACGCTGCAGGACCTGAACTTCGTTTATTCCATCTTTCCGATCTTGCAGGAGAGATCGTCACAGGATGCGAGCACATTGTCTGGAGGCGAGCAGCAGATGTGCGCGATCGGGCGCGGTATCATGGCCCGTCCCAAGCTGCTGATCATCGACGAGCTCTCGTTGGGCCTTGCCCCGACGATCGTAGAGGCGCTGGCGGAAAGCCTCCCCAAGATCCGCGTGCAGAACATGTCGGTGCTGCTGGTGGAGCAGGACGTGACCACGGCGTTCGAGATTTCCGATTACGGCTATGTGCTGGATGCCGGACGCGTCACCCTGCACGGGCCGTCTCGCGAGCTGCTCGAGAATGCCGCGGTTCGCGACGCCTATATGGGCATGTAGCGTTCCATGAAAGCCAGGAATTTCCGCTACATCAAGCCGGCTTCGCTCGAGCACGCCTATCGCATCCTGCAGCACGGCGACGGCGACGCGGTGCCGATCGCCGGCGGTCAAAGCCTGCTCGCCACATTGAACATGCGGCTGTCCGCTCCGAAGCTGCTGGTCGACATCGGTGAGCTCGACGAGCTCGCCGTATCCTCCAACGATGCTGGTGAAATCCGGCTGGGTGCGCTGACGAGGCATTGCGAGCTCATACGCTCCGACTTGATCCGAATCAGGCTTCCGCTGTTGTCGCAAGCCGCCTCCCATGTCGGACATGTTGCGATCCGCAACCGGGGAACCCTGGCCGGAAGCCTGGCTTATGCCGATCCCGCCGCCGAGCTTCCGGCCTGCTGCGTGGCTCTCGGAGCCACGCTCGTGCTCGGCAGTCTTGCCGGCGAGCGGGAAGTGCGGGCCGAGCATTTCTACAAGGGCCTGTTCGAGACCGACCTGCGTCCGGGCGAGTTGATCATTGCAGTGAAATTTCCGCTTCCGGACGCCAACACATCGATGGCGTTCGCCGAGCTGGCACGGCGCCACGGCGATTTCGCCATGGTCGGCCTTGCGGCGGTCGCCGCGCTCGCTCGCGGCCGGATCGAGAATGCGAGGCTCGTCTATCTCGGCTGTATCGACCGGGCCAAAATCGCGAAATCCGTTTCGGCCGCCGTTGCCGGATTGCAATTGCCGATCACCGACGGGACTGCCTTCGATCGGCAGATTGCGGACGACCTGACGCCACAGGACATGCCGGGATTGCGGGCGAGCACGCAGCTTGCCATGGCCAAGGTCTTGACGCGCCGCGTGCTCAACGCATTGACATCCGTCAGGATCGCAAGATGACCAACATCGATCTCCTCGGCCTCGAAGAGATCGAGATCGAGGCCACCGTGAATGGCAGACCGATCAAGCGGCGCGCGAAGGCGCGTCAGCATCTCGCTGATTTTCTCCGCCAGGAGCTCGAGCTCACGGGTACGCACCTCGGTTGCGAGCACGGCATTTGCGGCGCCTGCACGGTTCTCATCGACAATCGGTCGGTTCGCAGCTGCCTGACGCTCGCAGCCCAGATCGGCGGCAAGACGGTCGATACGATCGAGGGCATGTCCGAAAGCGGGAAGCTCGTCGAGCTGCAACGGGCATTCATCGAGCGAAATGCTGCGCAATGCGGCTTCTGCTCGTCCGGCATGCTGCTGACGGCCTATGAGCTGGTGTCGCAGGGTGACGCGGCATCGCGCGCGGAAATCCGGCAAGCGCTGTCCGGAAACATGTGCCGGTGCACCGGCTACCATGCCATCGTCGATGCCGTGGCAGCGGTGATCGAGGGGAACGGCGAGCGAGAGAGGCCGTAGTCCATGAGCATCTCGGCACAGCACACCGGGATCGGGGCCCGAGTTCCCCGAATCGAGCTCGCGCGGCTGCTGAGCGGGCAAGGCCGCTACCTCGACGACATCAAGCTGCCGCGCATGCTGCACGCCTGCTTCGTTCGCAGCCCGCACGCGCACGCCGCGCTGCGCGCCATCGAAGTCGAATCGGCTCGGGTCGCACCGGGTGTCGTCGCCGTGCTTACCGCGGCCGAGCTCAACCCGATGTGCGAGCCCTTCATCGGCGTTGCGCTGCACCGGCCCGGTCACCGCTCCCCGCCTCAGTCGCTGCTGGCCCAGGAGAAAGCGGTCTGGCAGGGCCAGCCGGTCGTAGCCGTCATTGCCGAGAGCAGGGCGCAAGCCGAGGACGCGGCGGAGCTGATCACCATCGAATGGGACCAGCTGGTTGCGGTCGCCGACCAGGAGCAGGCGCTCGATCCGGCCGCACCCGCGATCCATCCCGAGCTGGGCGACAACCTGGCGTTCGATTTCTCGATTGAAAAGGGCGAGCCCGCCAAGGCCTTCGCCGAGGCCGATCTGGTCATCGAGGAAGAGTTGCGGTTCGAGCGGCAGCTGGCGTTGACGTTGGAGACGCGAGGCCTCATTGCCGACTTCAATCGCAGCGACGGGTCGCTCACGGTGATCCATTCGCACCAGTCGCCATTCCAGATGCAGGACGTATTCAGCCGCCATCTCGAGATACCCGAGCACAAGGTGCGGGTGATCGCGCCGGATATCGGCGGTGGTTTCGGGATGAAGCTCAACCTCTATACCGACGAGGTGGCGGTGGTCGCCGCCAGCATGCTGCTGGGCAGGCCGGTGAAGCTCTCCGTCGACCGGCTCGAATCGTTCGTTTCCGACGCGCAGGCCCGCGACCACCGGATCAAGGCACGCATCGCGCTCAAGAACAGCGGCGAGATCACTGCCATGGAGGTGGACGACATCGGCGCGGTCGGCGCCTATGGCATGCCGATGCGGTTCAGTGTCGCCGAAGGGATGATGACGATCACGGTGGCGGGCGCGCCCTATCGGTTCGAGAATTACAAGGCCCGCACGCGCAGCGTCTACGTCAACAAGAACCTGATCGGCATGTACCGCGGGGTCGGCATGCCGTTGGCCTGCGTGGTCACGGAGCTGCTGACCGACTTTGCCGCCGCCGCGCTCGGCATCGACACCGTCGAGCTCAAGCGTCGCAACTATCGCCCGAAGGCGTCGCTGCCGTGCGTCTCGCCGGGAGGACAGCGGCTGGAGACCGTGTCGTTCCACGAGTGCCTGGAGAAGCTCGTCGGCATGATGGACTATGACGCATTGAGGAAGGAGCAGGTCGAGCTCCGCAGACAAGGCATCTACCGTGGCATCGGCATCGGGACCTTCGTCGAGCAGACGGCCTATGGCCCTCTCTATTACGGCCCTTCCGGTGCGCCGATCTCCACCCAGGACGGCTGCACGCTGCGGCTGGAGCCGTCGGGCACGATTCGCTGCGTCACCAGCCTGACCGATCAGGGTCAGGGCACGCTCACGGCGCTCGCGCAGATCGTAGCCGATACCGTCGGCGTGTCGGTCGACGACGTCGGAGTGCTCGCCGGCGACAGCGCAATCTCGACCTATGGCGGGGGTGCTTGGGCCTCGCGCGGCACGGCGATCGGCGGAGAGGCGGCCCTGAAAGCCGGCGCGATGCTCAAGCGCAACATCCTGGCGCTGGCTGGAGCGGTCACTCAGACCCCGATCGACGCGCTCGACATCGTCGGCGGCAGCGTCGTCCATTCACAGACCGGACGGCCAGGTCATCAGCCTGGCCGAGGTCGGCCGCATCGGCTATTTCCGGCAGGATACGCTGCCGCCCGACTTCGACGTGCAGCTGTCGGTGACCGCCAGCCATGTCGCCAACGACAAGCTCTACTACGCGGCCAACGGCGTGCAGGCGAGCCATGTCGAGGTGGATTGCGAGACCGGCTTCATCAAGGTTCTCGGCCAATGGGCCGTCGACGATTGCGGCCGCATCATCAACCCGCTGCTGGTGGACGAGCAGGTCCGCGGCGGCATCGTGCAGGGGATCGGCGCGGTGCTGTACGAGGAATGCATCTACAGCGCCGAGGGCAATCTGTTGAACGGCACCATGGCCGATTACCTCGTGCCGATGGCCGACGAGATGCCCGACATCCATGTCATGCATGTCGAGACGCCGGAGAGTTCGACCGGGCTCGGCGCCAAGGGCATCGGCGAAGCCGGGCTGATCGGAGCCATGGGCGCGGTATGGGTCGCCGTCAACGACGCCCTGAAACCGCTCGGCGCCAAGATCCTGCACCAGCCGTTCACCCCCGAGCGGGTGCTGGATGCGCTCGCGCGTGCGCGCACGGGCGAATCGGTGTCTGCTCCAAAACCGAGGGGATGACGCCAATGGCGGGCTTGCAGATTATTCGATTCGCCACTTGAAACGGCGATGCCCGCGGCAATCACATTCAAGCGAGAGCGACATTCAATCCGCGCAAATTGCGGAAGCCCTTTGGACCCAATCGCGAGGTGCGTCGTCGGCATCATCTCTCCGATGGCGGCACGTTCCTCACACCAGAGAGGACTGATCTCGGGGTCAGGAGTTCAGAATCTCTTCGGGCGCGCCAAATATTCAAAACTGCGAACGCCAACGGCCGTCAATTCTACGCCTGCGGCAGCTGGCTTCGTCCCTGTGATGGGTCGGCATAAAGATCCGCGGGGTCGTTCCCGATGCCGTCAGCGCCCGAGGCATCGTCCACTTATTGGCAACGGTGCAAAGCGCGAAAACGACCCAATGCGGATCTGACGGGTCGGCGCAGCCCGTCCGGAGAGTTGCGCGATCAAGCAGGAACGTACGTCAACCTGATCGCGTCCTCGCCGATTAGATCGCTGGCCACAAGGCGGAGCGGCGGCCGGGGGCCGGCGAAGAATGGCTTGCCGCGACCAAGCACGACGGGGTGGAAGTAGAGTCGATACTCATCAATAAGACCAAGGTCGGTCAGGCTTCGCGCCAAGTCTGGTCCGGAAACTGCAATCTCCCCAACGAGCCGAGCCTTCAGCCCACGTATCACCGCCTCGATGTCATCCTCGACAAGTGTGGCGTTGGGGCCGACCGACTTCAACGAGCGCGACACGACCCACTTCGGTTGGCGCCGCCACGCCGCCGCGAACTCGTGTTCCTCCGCACCCCACTCCGGACGGTCTTCGTCCCAATAGCGCATTACCTCGTACATGCGGCGACCGTACACACTGCCGGTCAGGTCGCGCACTTGCTCTATCCAGTGACGAAAGAGCGCGGGACCTGGCGCAAATTCCTGGTGGTCGACATAGCCGTCCAGGGACTGGTTCATTCCGAAGACGAGCTTCGCCATGCAACAAAATCTCCACGCCAGGTTCTTCAGAATAGCTTGAGCCGCCGTTACGCGGAAGTGAGGTTGGGCAGTTGCGCGCCGCTTCGCCAGTGTGACGAATAACCAGCGGTCCGGCCGAACGACTGCTTCAGACGCAAAGCAGACGGTACTTCAGAAATACAAAGGCCCCACAATCACATAACGGTGCCCAGTTTCATCCTCTCCGGTGCGCCACTTCGGAATACGCTATCGGCGCCAGACGCCGTCGAATTCTGCGGGATCGCGAGGATCACTCCGGCCTGATGCCGGCAGACTTGATCACCTTGGCCCACTTCTCGGTCTCGTCGCCGATGAACTTACCAAAATCGGCGGGCGAGCCCGCAAGCACCGTATTGGCACCCTCAGCGAGACGCGTCCTTAGCTTGGGATCGGAGAGGCCTGCATTGATCTCCTTGTTGAGCTTCTCGATGATTTCGGCAGGCGTATTGCGAGGCGCGCCGACGCCCCAAAAGGCGCTTGCCTCATAGCCCGGCACGAAATCGCCCACGGTCGGGATGTCCGGCAGCTCCTCCGAGCGGGTCGCAGTGGTTACCGCGAGCGCCCGCACCTTCCCGCTTCTGATGTGCTCGATTGCCACAGCCAGCCCAATGAAACTGACCTGCACCTGTCCGGCGATCAGATCAGTCATCACCTGACCTCCGCCACGATAGGGCACGTGAATCATGTCGATACCCACCATCATCTTGAACAACTCGCCGGATACATGGGGGGAACTTCCGTTGCCCGGCGACGCCATCGTGACTTTGCCCGGGTTGGCCTTGGCGTAGGCGATGAACTCGGGGACCGTCTTGGCCGGAAATGATGGATGCACCACCATCACGAGGCTTGCGCGACTGATTCCCGCGACCGGCGTGATATCGCGAAGGAAATTGAAGCTGAGCTTATCATAGAGCGTGGTACTGATCGCGTTCGGCGCACCCACCAGGAGGAGCGTGTAGCCATCCGCGGGTGCCCGCACCACCACTTCGGTGCCGATGTTGCCGCCCGCACCAGGCCGGTTTTCGACAAGGAATTGTTGGCCCAGCCTTTCCGACAGCCATTGACCCATTTGGCGCGCGACGATGTCGGGCGCACTGCCGGGGGTAAAGCCGACAATCACGCGCACCGGTCTCTGCGGCCAGTCTGCCGCTGCGGCCGGTCCGGCCAGCACGGAGAGCGCGATCGAGGCGAGGAAGACTCTGCGGCTCAGCATGGCGATGCCTCCGCCGTGGTCGTCGCGCCGGAATGAGGATGCCGGACGCGACCGCTGACAGCGGCGACGGTACGCTTCCGTCCTATAGGCGGAAGTTCGATCTTTCGATATCATTATAGCCGTTCGGCTATAGGGAGGAGCCCCATGCTGTGGAGCGACCGGATCGGTCGGCGCGTCAAGCTGCGCGACCTGCACGTCCTTCTCGCCGTCGCCGAGACGAGGAGCATGGCCAAGGCGGCGGAGCGGCTCGCCATCTCGCAGCCGGTCGTGTCGAAGACCATCGCCGACCTCGAGCATGCGCTCGGCGTGCGTCTCCTCGACCGCACGTCGCAGGGCGTCGAGCCGACCGCCTATGGCCGCTCCTTCATCCATTGCGGCACGGCCGTGTTCGACGAAATGCGCCGCGGCGTGCAGGACATCGAATTCCTCGCCGATCCCACGGCCGGGGAGGTGCGGATCGGCGCCGCCTCGCCTTACGTCGATTTCGTCACCGCCGCCGTCGCCCGCGTGGCCGCGCGTTATCCGCGGATCGAATGGTACGTCGCCGAGGGCGACACGCCGATCTGCTGCCGCATGCTGCGCGAGCGCAAGATCGATATCGGGATCGGCCGCCTCGGGAGTTCGGTGGCCGGCGACCTCAATTCGGAGCCGCTCTACGAGGACTGCATGTCGGTCGTGGCCGGTCGGGATAATCGCTGGGCGCGCCGACGCCGGATTGACCTCGCCGATCTCGCCGGCGAGGCCTGGGTGCTGCCCGAAGCGAACAGCGTGGGCTGGTTCTGGATCGACGAGGCCTTCCGCTCCGTCGGCGTGACGACGCCCAAGCCGCAGGTGATCTCCAACTCGATGTCGGTGCGCATTGGTCTGGCCGAAACCGGCCGCTTCCTCACCATGGTGGCGCCAACGATGCTGCGTTTCGGCGCGGCGGGGCGGCGGCTGAAGATCTTGCCGACGCGGACGAAGACACGGCCGGTGGACATCATCACCGTCAAAAACCGCACACCGAACCCGATTGCGACGCTCTTCATCAAGGAATTGCGGGCCCTCGCGAAGCCGCTGGCAGAAAGGTTATCGGCAAGACGCGGACATGCAAGAAATACAATCGCAGGAGATGTCTGCCTTTGGCACATCACGTCGATCCCG
>CAWHPT010000021.1:0-15212 GCA_963831225.1 uncultured Alphaproteobacteria bacterium | reverse complement strand
GAAATTGCGCTAGAGCCAGCGAGTTGGAATCCCTCGCCCTATTCCCCGCTTGTATTTTCAGGCGTCCAGCACCCACCACCGAATGTCCGCAGATCGCGGTCGAGCGAACTCAACACAACGAGACGTGCTTGGGCTGTTCGTGACCAATAACCGCCTCGCCGCTGAAACCGCGTATGGCACCGGCTCGGTCTGAAATACTGATTGCATTCCAAGACGGCGCAGTGATGAAGCTGGCTGCTATTGCCACCCCGGGACGTTGCGCATGTCGGGCAGACGGTGCGCGATGCCCTTGTGGCAGTCGATGCAGGTTTTCTCGCCCGGTGAACAGGAAGCGCTGGTGCGAATCCACTGCGCGCGGGCTCTGGCGGGTGATGTCCATCGAATCGGCGCTGTGGCAGTTGCGGCATTCGAGCAAATCGTTGGCCTTCATCCGCGCCCATTCGTGCATCGCGAGCTCCAGCCGGTGGTCGAGGAACTTCTCCCGCGTGTTGATGGTGCCGAAGATCTTGCCCCAGACTTCCTTGGACGCCTGCATCTTGCGCGCGATCTTGTCCGTCCAGTTGTGCGGCACATGGCAATCGGGGCAGTGCGCGCGCACGCCCGATCGATTGGTGTAGTGCACGGTCGTCTTCAACTCCTCGAACACGTTCGTGCGCATCTCGTGGCACGAGGTGCAGAACGGCTCAGTGTTGGTGAGCTCCAGAGCTGTGTTGAAGGCGCCCCAGAACATGATTCCGGCGAAAAAGCCCGCCAGCACCAGGGTGCCCAGGCTGAACACCGAGCTTGGCCGGCGCAGTACGCGCCATATTTCGACTGCGAACGCGCGTACCCGCCGTCCAGAACGACGGCCGCGGCACGTCCGTCGTCGTCATCGCCGCCCTCCAGGCGCGGTGAGCGTCAAGCAGCGTGTCGATGTCGACGAAGTCGTTTTCGACCGGCGCCCGCACGTTGTGCTGGGGAACATGGCACTGCGTGCAGAAATAGCGGCGCGGAGAAATCGAGGCCAGGAATTGTCCGTCGCGGTCGGAGAAATGCGTGATGCTGACCATCGGCGCCTGCAACTCGCGAACGCGGGTCCGCGCGTGGCAGGACAGGCATTTGTTGCCGTGGATGCTGACCTCGTAGCCTTCGGTCGAATGCGGAATGAGCGGAGGCTGCTCGGGATAGTTCCGGGGCTCTCGCACCGAGGTGTTCTGCTCCGGCGTCATGGGTCGCCGCCGGCCCCTCCTGGTCGAGCGGCGTCGATCCGCGCAGCGCCGAGAATGTCTGCGCCATGGCGACGCGTCGACGCCAGCGCCACCAGAGCCGACGCCGCGAGCAGTCCGAGATGGTTCTTCATGGCTCCGCTCCTCAGGCGCGCTCGATGCGAACGGCGCATTTCTTGAAGTCGGTCTGGAACGAGATCGGATCGGTGGCGTCGAGCGTCACCTTGTTGATGAGCTGGCTCTCGTCGAACCACGGCACGAACACCACGCCGCGCGGCATGCGGTTGCGCCCGCGCGTTTCAAGCCGGGTGCGGATGAAGCCGCGCCGCGATTGCACCTTCACCTCGTCGCCGCGGCGCATCTTGAGTTCGGCCGCGTCGTCGGGATGCATGAAGCAGACCGCGTCCGGAAACGCGCGGTACAGCTCCGGCACGCGCCGCGTCATCGAGCCGGAGTGCCAGTGCTCGAGCACGCGGCCGGTCACCAGCCAGTACGGGATAGGCGCTGTCCGGCATTTCGGGCGGCGGCTCGTAGGGCAGGGCGAAAATGCGCGCCTTGCCGTCCGGGAAGCCGTAAAACTCGCACGCCCTTGCCCGCCTTGACGTACGGGTCGTAGCCCTCGCGGAACCGCCAGAGGGTCTCCTTGCCGTTGACGACCGGCCAGCGCAGCCCGCGGGTCTCGTGATAGGTGTCGAACGGCGCGAGATCGTGGCCGTGGCCGCGGCCGAACGCGGCGTATTCCTCGAACAGTCCCTTCTGCACGTAGAAGCCGAACGCCTTCGACTCGTCGTTCTCGTAGCCTGACGCTGATCTCCGAGAGCGGAAACTTGTCGACCTCGCCGTTCCTGAACAGCACGTCGAACAGCGTCTTGCCGCGGTACTCCGGCTTCTTGGCGATCAGATCGGCCGGCCAGACCTCCTCGATCTTGAAGCGCTTGGAGAACTCCATCAGCTTGCCAGAGATCCGAGCGCGCCTCGCCGGGCGCGTTGCACGAGCTGGTGCCAGAACTGGGTGCGCCGCTCGGCGTTGCCGTAGGCGCCTTCCTTCTCCACCCACATCGCGCTCGGCAGCACCAGGTCGGCGGCCTGCGCCGGTCACGGTCGGGTAGGCGTCGGAGACGACGATGAAGTTCTCCGGATTGCGATAGCCGAGATAAGCCTCCTCGTTGGTGTTGGCGGCGGCCTGGAGGTTGTTGTTGACCTGCACCCAATAGGCGTTGAGCAGCCCGTCGCGCAGCATGCGGTTCTGCAGCACCGCGTGGTAGCCGGGCTGCGGCGTGATGGTGCCTTCCGGCAGCTTCCAGATCTTCTCCGCGATGTCGCGGTGATCCTTGTTGGCCACCAGCATGTCCGCGGGCAGCCGGTGCGAGAACGTGCCGACCTCGCGCGCGGTGCCGCAGGCCGACGGCTGGCCGGTGAGCGAGAACGGACTGTTGCCGGGCTCGGAGATCTTTCCGGTCAGCAGATGGATGTTGTAGACGAGGTTGTTGCACCAGACGCCGCGGGTGTGCTGGTTGAAGCCCATGGTCCAGAAGCTCACGACCTTGGTCTTCGGATCGGCATAGAGTTCGGCGAGTTCGCGCAGCCGGTTCACCGGCACGCCGGACATGCCGGAGGCCTTCTCCAGCGTGTATTCCGAGACGAACTTGGCGTAGTCCTCGAAGGTGATGTCGGTCGCGTCGCCCGCCTTCGAGCGGCCCGACGCCTTCTGCTCCAGCGGATTGTCCGGCCGCAGTCCGTAGCCGATGTCGGTCTGGCCGCGTTTGAAGATCGTGTGCTTGCTGACGAAGTCCTTGTTGACGCGATTGGTCGTGATGATGTGGTTGGCGATCGCGTTGAGGATCGCGAGATCGCTCTGCGGCTTGAACACGATCGAGATGTCAGCGAGCTCGAAGGAGCGGTGATCGAAGGTCGAGAGCACCGCGACTCGGACGTGCGGCGCGCTGAGCCTGCGGTCGGTGACCCGGCTCCACAGGATCGGGTGCATCTCCGCCATGTTCGAGCCCCACAGCACGAAGGCGTCGGCGACCTCGAAATCGTCGTAGCAGCCCATTGGCTCGTCCATGCCGAACGTCCGCATGAAGCCCATCGCTGCCGACGCCATGCAATGGCGCGCGTTCGGGTCGAGGTTGTTGGACCGGAAGCCGGCCTTGAACAACTTGTTGGCGGCATAACCTTCCCAGATCGTCCATTGGCCCGATCCGAACATGCCGACGCCGCTGGGTCCGCGCCGCCTGAGCGCGTCCTTGAACTTCTCGGCCATCACGTCGAAGGCTTCGTCCCACGACACTTTGCGTGAATTCGCCGTTCTTGTCGTACCGGCCGTCCCGCTTGCGCAGCAGCGGATGCGTGAGACGATCGTGGCCGTACATCACCTTGGAGAGGAAATATCCTTTGACGCAGTTGAGGCCGCGGTTGACCTCGGCTTTCATGTCGCCATGGGTGGCGACGACGCGGCCCGCCTTGGTCGCGACCATGACGCCGCAGCCGGTGCCGCAAAACCGGCAGGGCGCCTTGTCCCACTTCAACTCGGTGATGGACCGGTCGGTGACGAGGTTCTGCGCGGCGAGGGGCGCTGGCATCCCGCCGGCTGCCGCCGCCATCGCGGCAGCCTCCAGTTTCAGGAATTCGCGACGGTCCAGTCTATTCTTGTTCATCGCCGGTCTCCTGTCGCCGTCGAATTCAACCGTCGTCGGTTCCGTGGAACACCAGTGCCGCGGTCAGGACGTAGGGCATAAGCGAAATGATGTTGAGCGTGGCGCCGATGCTTCCGACGTCAGACGCCTCGATCACCACGACGAGCTTGCCCTTCGGATCGCGGCTGTAGATTTGCGCGCCGGGCAGCGCTTCGATGGCGCACGCGGCCTCGTCGAGCCGTTCCGGCCGTGCCTGAACCAGGATGCTGGCGATTTCGGCCGCAGCGTTTGCCTGGTTCGCACCCCGCATCGTCCATTCACCGTTGAGAAATTCGCGACGGTCGACGTTGCGTATGAACGGAGTATCGACCAACGGCACACCTCAATGTGACGGCGGACCGGGCGGTCCGTAAATTGCCTGATAGATCCATACCGAAAGGCCGTAGGTGCCGACGGTCGCGACCGCCAGCGCCGGCATCAGGACGGCGGTGACGATGAGAAATGCGTAAATTTCCATGCGCCCCTTGTGCGATGCGCTATCGGTCACGTCTTGTGGCTGGTCTGACATGCGCTCCCAAATCGAGATCTATGACAAGGGGCCGAAGGCCATCAAAATCTTAGGTTCGTTTAGTTTGCAGCGCAAGCCTGTGTTGATTACCAACTAAATCAGCAGACCAAGCGCGAAATTCAGAAACGGATCACCCATGATACAGCCTCCGCTTTGCGAACTGACGTGGCCGATATGCAGAAAAATCGCTTTGATAAAAATCAAAAGAAATTAATTGTCGCTTGGCCGATGACCTGGCGCGCGGCCCATGCAAGCGCCGAGGGATCATCCAATCGTCATCCTGGTAACCTGCGTACCATCAGCAGAGATGGCTTCGAGAGTCGCCTATGCGCTTTCGCGCTCCCTAATCCAGGCAACAAGCAGCTCCCAGATCACGGCTAGAATGATGGGGCCCAGAAACAGACCGGTGATGCCGTAGGAAATGGTGCCCCCGATCACTCCGATCAGAATGACCAGAGTCGGCGTTTGCAGTCCCCGTCCCATGACAAGCGGCCGCAAAACGTTATCCAGTAGACTGACCGGGATCATGTAGGCGGTGAACAGCAAGGCCGTTGTCGTTTCCATCACCGTCCAGCTCCAAATTATCAGCGGGATCAGAACGATCGACGGGCCGATCTGAATGATTCCGAGAATAAGGACGGCGGAGGTGATCAGGCTGGCGCCGGGAATTCCGGCAACCATGAGGCCCAATCCAGCAAAGAACGCCTGCAGAGCCGAAATGCCGATCACGCCACGTGACACGGCTCGAATGGTGGCCCCAGCGAGTTGGACGAATTCCTCGCCGCGCCCCGATGCGAGCCTGCGCGAGAACTTTCTGAGGGCATCCACCAGCGACGGTGCTGGCGAATACAGAAATCCCGCAATGATAATGGCGATAAAGAACTTGATGGCGCCGGTACCAGCATCCGCCGCTATCGTTAGCAGGCTGCTGCCGATCGGTTTGAGGTACGGAGCGATCTTGGCTAGTGCCGCCTGGAGATTGTTCGAAGCGAGATCCCAGAACTGGTAGATTTGTTCGCCGATCAGCGGCCAGCTTTTCACCGTCTCACGTGGTGGCGGCAGCGCCAGGGCCGACGGATCGAGGCGCTCGGACAAGATTCGAAGACTATCGATCAGGCCAAACGCGAGCCACGTCGCGGGTCCGATCACAATCAAAAGGCTGAGAAGAGTAAGCAGGGCTGCCGCCAGTCGGCGACGCCCCCCAAGCAGGTGAACCATCCACTCGTAAACCGGATAGAGTGCGACCGTTAGCACTACGCTCCAGATCGCGATACTGATGAATGGACGGACGAGGAGAAAAGACAAGTACAGTAGAAGACCGAGGACACCGAGCCGGACCGTCAGCTCGACCCAAGTTGCCGTGAACTGATCGCGGCTTGATGGATCTTGATCGGTGCTTGGCATGTTCTTTACTCCCGACATCGGCCCCATGTCTTTCCCGTGATCGAGATTCCGAAGGCGGGTGGACTGCCTATGACGCCAAGTTCTCCGGCATCAAACGGCTCGAGGATGTGCCAGCCGCAGTACGGTAGCTTGCCGTCGAGAGATTGTCCCGTGGTTGATCTAGGTCAATGACGGCGGCTGAGCAAGAACCGCAGCCTCATCAGCAGGACGGCATGATCACCCCGCTCCGGGAAGCATGCGGCGCGGGTATGCACCGCGTCAATGGTATGCGTGCGTACTCCCACTTCTCGCCAGGTCACCAGGTGTGCGACTGGATTGCGCTTGGTGGGGGCCGTTGCATTGGGTATGAAATGCCCGGCGCCCGGATGTGATGTTTTTCCAGGCGGCTCGACGCGAACGCCCAAAACGCGTCAACCGCGTTGAGTTATAAGCTTGGAGATTAGAACTGATGGATCGATACACTAAGACTATGATGACTATCGTCGGATTTGCTCTGCTGGCTTTGGCCATTCAAAATGGACTGCAGCGTGCCGGTGCGCAGTGGGATCCGATGAATTGCTCGACATACGGGTTCTGCCAGGGTGACCGCGGCGCGGTAATGACCTCTTTGATGTCCATCACCTGAACACGATCGCGAAAGGCCGGACCATACGATGCGTCCCGGTCCCGCAGCAGATAGCGGGGCGCGGTGTCCCAAGGGAAAGGTCTCCGTGATTTGGCGCGAGAGCCAGACTTGCGTGGGATTTTGGGTGACATCGAAATGGATGATTCTCCTTCGGTCGTGGCCGAGGACGATCAGTATGTAAAGAAGCCGAAACGTCGTGGTTGTAACGACGAACATCTCGATCGCAACAATGTCGGTCAGGTGGTTGTGCAGGAAACTACGCCAGGTCGGGGAGGGGACCTTGGGCCGCCACGGCATGTATCGTCCGACGGTGGCCTGGCTGACTTCGATGCCGAGCTTGAGCAGTTCGCCATGGATGCGGGGGGGGTGCCCCAGAGCGGGTTGGCTAGGCTCATCCGGCGGATCAGATCACAGATCTCGGTGCTCATCTTGGGTCGTCCCAGGCGGCGTGATCGCCGCTGCCAGTAGAGCCGGAAGCCCTTGCGATGCCACTGGACCACCGTTGCCGCTACATCTACGCTGCTCGCGCCGGTGACGCCCGGCGCGAGCGCGTCGTAGGGCGAGCCTGGCGGCGCGCCGCCGAGGCGCGGCATGTGTTTCTCACAGACCGGTGTTCTGGCCACGCCACCAAGGTTGGCTTCGCGAATGATGAGACTATCCACAGCGTCAGGAGGGATCCATGACCAAAATCACCTATGAGGTCGTCGAACATGACGGCGGTTGGGCCTATCGGGTCGATGGTGCGTTCTCTGAGACCTTCCCGTCCCACGACATGGCCCGCAGAGCGGCGGAGCTCGCAGCAAAAGAGCAAGTCGTCCCGGGAGAGACGACAGGCATCTCGTACGAGGACAAAGATGGTCGTTGGCACGACGAAGTGTCGGCAGGCGATGATCGACCCGAAACCGACGTCGCGGGCTGAGCTGCCGCGCGACACTGAGCACGTAAACCAGGGTTGCACATTGTAACTGGCCACCAGATCATGGCCACAACCGCGATGTCGGAAGGTGGCCTGAATTGGCGACGATATTCCCTGTTCGTTGTGATCACATTGCCTGATAAGGTCCAAGAAATTCCCTGTTACCATGCTCAGGGAATTCGGCCGCAAGTCACTGACTTCGCGTGCAAAAGCAACCCTCCTGCGCGATAGAGGGGGCCCCAATCTGCGAATTTCCCTGTAATTTTCCCTGTTATCAAGGAATTGAGAGTCGAGACTCGTTCGCAGCAGACTGTTTCGTCAAAATCGACGCAGGCGGGCTTCTCCCAAAACAACCGCATGGTCGACGCACTCGCGTCGGATCGATCCGATCATCCTTTCGGCGAAGCCGTTCTGCCAAGGCGAGCTCGGGGCGATGGGCTTGTCACGGATGCCCATGGCTCGCATCGGTGCATGACGGCGGCGCCGTACACCCGATCCCGATCACGGATCAGGTAAGCGGCGCCCTCATTCCAAAGGGAATGCCCCGGTGATCTAACGCGCGACCCATTCCGCGGTCGGATGAGGTGTGACATCGAGTTTCCGACTGGCACATCCCGTTATTTGATCTCGACCTCGGAACGTCGTTCAGTTAACGTTTCGCAGTCCAATCCTCGCTGAGCTGCGAAAAGCGGCCATCCCCCGGAGGAACGCTGTGAGTAAGAAGGCTCTCATCACGCGCCGCACTGGTCTGCTAGCGCTTGCGGCAGGCCTGTCCGCCACTGGTGCATTCGCCGCCGATCCGATCAAGGTGGGCGTGACCATAGCCCAGTCGCCGCCTGGGTCGGTATCCCAAGGAACCCAGGTCAAGGACGGCGCCGAAGTCGCCGCCAAGATGATCAACGACGCGGGTGGCGTGCTTGGGCGGCCGATCGAGCTCCTTTTCGAGGACACGCAGGGAGTTCCCGAGAAGGCGCGTGCGGCGGTCGAGAAGCTCATCACCCGTGACAAGGTCGTCGCAGTCACGGGCGAGCATCAAAGCTCGGCGGCGTTGGCCGGCATCGAAGTTGCCCACCGCTATCGCATTCCCTACGTCAACACGAATGCCTGGTCGGACGTCATTCGCGAGAAAGGCTATCCGGAGGTTTTCAATCCCGGCAATTTCAACAGCCGCGTCGCCATCGCCGCCGCTGAAACGATCAAGGCGCTCGGTGCGAAGCGGGTGCTGGCTTTTCCGGAAAACACCGATTACGGCGTCGGGCTCGCCAAGCTGATCGGCGAGCAGCTCAAAGAAAAGGCGCCGGGCATCGAATACAAGTACGAAACACTCGACCGCGCAGCAAAGGACTTTTTGCCTGCCTTGTTGCCGCTCAAGGCGAACCCGCCCGACGTGATTGTGGAGATCATGCTGCCGCCGGCGGCCTACATCCTGTTCAATCAGCTCAACGAGCAGGGCATCGCACCGACGGCGAAGACGCTGATCTACGACGCCTCCGGTATCGCCGACTATCCGGACTTCTGGCAGAACGTGAGCGACGCTGCGAAGGGCATGCTGGTGTTCGGGCTGTTTCATCCGAAGATGCAATTGCCCGATCTCGGCAAGCAGGTCGCGGCCGCCTACACGGCCAAGACCAAGAACGAGCCGAACCGTCTGCTGTTCCAGGCGGCCGACAGCGTGTTCCTCATCGCCGAGGCGATCAAGACCGCCAACAGCACCGAGCCGGAAGCCATGATCAAGGCGCTCGAGGGCATCAAGTGGACGGGCACACGCGGCCCCATCACGTTTTCGACCGAGAAGAGCGGCTACAAGTACCACCAGTGGCTCGACGTCCCCTATGTAACGTTCCAGATTACGGCCGTGAAGCAGCCGGTTGCAGACGCAAAGCTTGTCCAGGAGGCAGGACAGGCGCTCGACGTGTCGAAGATCGAACGGTCCAAGTGAACGGAGAATACTAACGAAAACCTGAACCTGCGAATGGGCCGGACGGCTCCGGCCCTTCTCCCTTCCTCTTCTGTCGTGGCGGCCGCATGCTCGCCATCGATCTCACGATCAACGGCCTGATCATCGGGACGTTTTACGCGCTGATGGCGATCGGCCTGGCGCTGATTTTCGGCATCCTGAAGGTCGTGAATTTCGCTCACGGCGAGTTCTACATGGTAGGCGCTTACGCCTATACGCTCGTCGCATTGATGCTCGGCATCCCCCCATGGCTGGCGCTGCCGTTGGCCTTCGTGACGGGCGTCATTCTCGGTCTTGTCGTCGAGCGGCTGCTGATGCGGCCGCTCTATTCCGGGTACCTCAGCTGGGGCGCGATGAAAGACGAGTACGCCGTCATCGTTACGTTCGGCCTCTCGCTTCTGCTCATCAATCTCGTCGACAAGATCGTTGGTCCCTACGCCTACAAGGGTCCGGCGCTCACCAGTGTCAGCCGCCTCTCGCTTGGGCCGATCCTCATTAGCGGGCATCGGCTGGTCGCGGTGATCATCGCGATAGTCATATTGACGGCGGTTACGCTCGCGGTGCGCTATTCCTATTGGGGCCGGCAGATCCAGGCGGTGGCGCAGAACCGGCTCGGCGCCTCTCTCGCGGGTGTCGATACGGCGAAGGCAAGCGCCATCGTGTTTGCGCTGGCGGGAGGGCTGGCTGCGCTTTCCGGCGCGCTCTTGGCCAACATCTTCAATCCAACACCCGACGTCGGCGTTTTTCCCGCCATCAAATCCTATGTCATCGTTGTGCTGGGCGGCATGGGATCGGTGCCCGGCGCCATCGTCGCCAGCCTCACGCTGGGTGTGCTGGAGAGCTTCGGCGGCGTCTATATCTCCTACCAATACCGCGACACCTTCGGGCTCATAATTCTCATTCTGGTTCTATTGTTCCGTCCACAAGGTCTGTTCGGCGAGCGTCGGCGCGAGGTTTGACGATCATGCAACACTGGATCGGCCCGCGCGTCCGAACTCGGACCGAATTCATCGTCTCACTCGCAATCCTGACGGTGATCGCGGCGCTTCCGCTGGTCATGGTGAACGATTATTGGCGTGGGGTTGTGATCGTCTCGATGTATTTCGCGATGCTCGCAGCGGGATGGAATCTGCTCGCGGGCTATACTGGTCAGTTCTCGCTCGCGCCGGCTGCTTTCGGGATGTTGGGCGCCTACTCCACCGGCATGCTGTCGTATTATTTCGGTACCTCGCCGCTGATCGGCATTGCCGCCGCAATCATCGTCGCCGGCTCGATCGGGCTCGCGCTCGGCCACATTGTCCTGCGCCTCACCGGACCCTACCTCGCACTCACGACGCTATCGTTTGCCGAGATTGCGCGCCTCGTCATCTCCAACTCGATCGAGATCACGCGTGGCGACCTCGGCCTCAACGTACCCGGCCTGTTCGAAAATCGGATCATCTACTATTACCTGATGGTCGTGGTTGTCGTCGCCATGCAGGTCGGCCTCTACCTGCTGTTGCGCGCGCCCGCCGGGCTTTATCTGCGTGCGATCCGGGACGACGAGATCGCGGCCGCGAGCCGTGGCGTGAAGATCGTGCTGTGGAAGACCAATGCGTTCACGATCAGCGCTGCCATCAGCGGACTCGCCGGTGCGCTCTATGGCGCACTTCGCCCACTTCGTCAGTCCCGAGCTCGGCCTCCTCGGGCAGACCGGCATCATCATCAGCATGGCGGTCATCGGCGGCCTGGGCACGCTGGTCGGCCCGATCATCGGCGCTTTCCTGGTTTATATGGCGTCCGAACATCTGCGCGATTTCGGCGGCATTCAGCTCATTATCTTCGCGCTGCTTGTCATCATCTTCGGCCGTTTTTTCCGCGAGGGGCTCTGGGGATTGCTTTATCGCGCCGTCGAGCGCGCCGCCGGCCGCTCGACATCGACACCGGCCGCACAGTGAGCCGACCATGCCTTGTCTCAGCATCGAAATGATCTCCAAGAGCTTCGGCGGCCTCAAGGCCCTTGACCGCGTGAGCTTCACGATCGACGACAGCGAGCTCGTCGGCCTGATCGGCCCGAACGGTTCGGGAAAGACGACGCTGATCAATGTCTTGAGCGGGAACCTGGCTCCGGATTCCGGCCGGGTCACCCTCGACGGCCTTGCCATCGCGGGGCGCCGCCCTGAACAACTTGCGCGGCAAGGCATCATCCGCACGTTCCAGCTTACGCGTGTTTTTCCACGCATGAGCGTGATCGACAACTTGATGGTCGCCGGCTGCGCGCTCGGACTTGCGCAGAACGATGCGGAGCGACGCGCGTGCGCGCTGGTCGACGATCTTTCGCTCACGCGCGCGCAGGATCTCGACGCCGGTCACCTCTCGGGCGGCCAGCTCAAGCTCCTCGAATTCGGCTCGTGCTTCATGGTGCCGCCGCGCGTCGCGATGCTGGACGAGCCGTTCGCAGCGATTCACCCGACGATGAAGGAGATCATGGCGGGCTTCATTCGACGCCGCCATGCGGAAGGCCAGACCTTCTTGATCGTCAGTCACGACATGCCGGTCATCGTCGAGCTCTGCCGGCGCACCGTCTGCATGAATGCCGGAGCCGTCATCGCCGACGAAAGCACACGTGCCGTGCTCACGGATCCGGTGGTGATCGAGGCCTATCTCGGAGAGGCTGCAGCATGACGGCGATGCTTCAGCTCAAGGATGTGACCGCCGGCTATGTCGGCGACATCGACATCCTGCGGAAGGTCAACGTCTCCGTAGAGCCCGGCGCGATCACCGGCCTGATCGGACTGAACGGGGCCGGCAAATCGACGATCATGAAAACGATCTGCGGCTTCTTGAGTCCCAAGTCGGGAACCATCACGTTCGATGGATCGGACATCAGCGGCATTGCGCCGCATACTGTTATCGACCAGGGCATTTTCTACATCCCGCAGGAATTGAGCCTATTCGTATACATGAGCGTGGAGAGCAATTTGTCGCTTCCACTCGAACATCTCTCGCGCCAGCCGGACGGGCCGACGCGTGCAGACATCAAGGAGCGCTTCGAGGACATGTTCACGAAATTTCCGGTTTTGCGGGAGCGACGTCGCGCCAAGGCGGGCGAGCTGTCCGGGGGTCAGCAGAAGATGATCGAATTCGCGAAAGCTTATCTCGTACAGCCGCGTCTCTGCCTCATCGACGAGCCGTCGATCGGGCTTGCTCCAAAAGTTGCCGAGGAGGTGTATCAGTGGATCCAGCTCTTCGTCGAGAAACGCACGGCGATCCTGCTCGTCGATCATAACGTGCGCCGCGTGGTGCGGATGTCGAGCTACATTTATGTGCTCAGCCTCGGCGAGATCGCGGCGGAGGGCAGTCCAGCGGCGTTCGCCGGCGATCTGCACGAGCAGGTCAAGGGCTGGCTCGGCATCAACTTTTGATCGCCTCTTTTGGTGGCGGTGAACTGGCTGTGTGTACCGAGAACCTCGTTCGCGTTGATGAGGTGACCGATCCCACCTAAACGCCTAAAGTGGCGCCAAGACCGCGCTGCTCTGTTGCCGAAAAGTCGCACTCGAGCAATTCTATTTGTACTTGCGGGCCAGCCCCAATTTTACCCTCCTTAGAGCGAACGGTTCGGGCGTGGACATGCACTTGATCGGATCGGAGGGAGGGCAGGTTATGTGGATCGTCTTTTACGTTGCTATGGCTGCATCACTGAGTGCAATGGTGAACTTGATGCAAGTAGAGACAGACAAACAACAGGAGCATTACAGCGACATGTAAGTCGTATGGGCGGGCTCGAGGTCGGGCTCATTCGAGATTTGGCCACCCCCACGACGCTGTGCCGCGTACGAGCCCTCGCGCGCTACCACGGTCGACTTTCGCAGACCTACGTGCTGGTGCAGCAAAAGCTTCCTAGTGCTTGGAGTTTTGAGCATAGACAAATACAAGGCCGCGGAGACGAGGGGACCCAAGCGGGCACCGCGATGGAAGTCTCCTATGGCGTTCCTTTGGCCGCGGCCATCGACCTGAAATAATGTTCGGCGTGCTGGTAGTAATTCTCCGCCGCAACTCTATCACCGGCCTGGGATTCAGCTTGGGCCAGCGCGAGATACCGCTCATAATTTCTCTGCGCGTTGTGAGAGCCGTTAGTTTCTGGGCGAGCGGCACTCGATGTCCACCGCTTCGAGCGGCCAGCAAATGAAGCTGCCGGTCTGGGCTGGCGCCCCTTTATGTTTGTATTTGGGCCATTGTGCATGGCTCACTCCTTATAAGAGCAGGTAAATGCGGCGGCCTGCCCATCCGCTGCGGTCGTTATCCGCGAGACAGAGGCGGTCCCTCACTGGCGGTCGGACCGCCCCAACAACGAACTTCTTATAGGTACGGTGGGAGATTAAGGCCCCGAGGAATGCTCACATTTATGGGAGCTGATCGGTTCAATCGTCGTGGCGGCACCAGCCGACTACACGCGGACTTATTGAGAACCAACAGCGTTCATATGAGGATAGCGCGGGGTATTGTCAAGCACGGACCTACCCGCCCGATACCCGCCCGGCAGCACGTTGTTTCGCGCAAGGAGCGGGTCTAAGTGTCTGTCCGAAAAGAATTTGAATCGAGTGAGTCACTTGTGATTCGATAGGGGGTGGCCTGATTCGAGGAGGCTCACCCGATGTGGACGACGAAGAACCGCGGGCGTTACGACCGCAGCCGATTGCGATACCCGAGCGATCTGACCGACGAAGAATGGGCGCATGTTAAGCCGTTGATCCCGCCGGCCAAGCGCGGCGGCAACCGGCGCCACGTCGACGTTCGCGAAGTGATGAACGGGATCATGTATGTTTTGAGCACGGGATGCCAGTGGCGAGCGGTCCCGAAAGACCTTCCGGCGCGCAGCACGCTGTTCGACTATTTCGACTTGTGGAGCTGGGACGGCACGATTGATCGCATTCATCACGCGCTCTATGTGGAGTGCCGGGAGCAGGATGAACGGGAAGCCAGCCCGACCGCCGCCATCATCGATAGCCAAAGCGTGAAGAGCGCCGAAAAAGGGGGGCCTGCATCGATCCGCATGGCTATGATGCGGGCAAGAAGATCAAGGGCAAGAAGCGCCACATTCTCGTAGATACGATGGGTCTGTTGCTCCACGCGATCGTCCATCCTGCCGACATCCAGGATCGCGATGGCGGCATCCTGCTGCTTGCGACCCTGTTCGGGACGCAGCCTTTCTTGACGAAGCTGTTCGCCGACGCCGCCTATCAAGGGCCGGGCTTTCACGGCGCACTGACCAAAATCCTGCCCCATCTCGAAACCGAAATCGTCAAGCGCTCCGATCACGTCAAAGGATTTGTGGTGCTGCCCAAGCGCTGGATCGTCGAGCGCACGATTGCTTGGCTCAATCGCTGTCGAAGGCTTGCCAAAGATTGGGAAAACCTCAACCGCAAGGGGCTCGCATTCTTGCGCCTCGCCTCAATCCGCCTCATGCTGCGAAAACTTTGTAATCCTGCTTGATGTTTTCGGACAGACTCTAAGCTTCGAGCATCCAACAACCCAGGGAGGCGACGATGGGTAGCTGGCTCAGCGAGCGCGAACAACGGCTCGTGGCAGGGGCCGAAACGGCGTCGGCTGCAACGCCAGTTCCCACTCAGATCGTATCGAACGGCGAATATCTGCCGCCGCCGCAGAGCGAGATACAAAAGCGCGTCGAGCGGCGCATCTTCGAGTTGGCGGATGACAACGGCAAGCGGCTCGGCCTGAGCCGGCGGCAATTCCTGCAGACTGGCTCCGGCATGGCCGCTGCGTTCCTGGCCATGAACGAGGTCTATGGCTCGGGCGTTTTCCAGGTCGCGGCCGCGGAGGCGCGCGAGCCGGAGCTGACATTGGCGCGCGCGCAAGGTCTTTCCGGACAGTTCATCTTCGATGTGCAGACCCATTTCGTGC
>CAWHPT010000020.1:0-11428 GCA_963831225.1 uncultured Alphaproteobacteria bacterium | reverse complement strand
AAGGTGTAGTTCAAGCGATCGAGGCGGGCCATACCTATGAAGAGGTTGCCGGTCTTTATGGCGTGAGCGTAAGTTCGGTAAGCCGGTTTCTGACGCGTTGGAGAAGAAGTGGAAGTGTCAGTCCCGCGAAGTTTGGCGGATATAAAGGATATGCTCTTGGAGCGGCATGAGAGGCGGATCACGCAATGGATTGCTGCGCGACCGGACATCACGCTGTCCGAACTTCAAGCTCGATTGGCGAAGGAGAAGGTGGTCGTTAGCCAAACCGCGATCTTCCGGTTCCTTCGCCATCTGGATTTCACCTTTAAAAAAAAGCCTGCACGCGGCCGAACAAGACCGGCCGGACGTCGCGGCGGCGCGCAAGGCATGGCGCAAGATGCAGATGGGGCTTGATCCGAGAAAGCTCGTGTTCATCGATGAAACCAGTGCATCCACAAACATGACCCGCCGCTACGGTCGCGGAACGCGCGGTCGAACGGCTCGTCTGCAAGATACCGTATGGCCATTGGAAAACCTCGACCTTCATTGCGGCGCTGCGCCACAATCGCGTCACCGCGCCCTCTGCTGCTGGATGGGGCGATGAATGGCCAGAGCTTCTTGGCCTATGTCGAACAGATCCTTGCTCCAACGCTCAAGCACGGCGACATCGTCATCATGGACAATGTCAGTGTTCACAAGGTTGCGGGCGTCCGCGAGGCTATCGAGGCGCGCGGTGCGATTCCTTTTCTACCTCCCGCCTTACAGTCCCGACCTCAACCCAATCGAGCAATTCTTCTCCAAACTCAAGGCGATCCTCCGAAAGGCGGCCGCCAAGTTCGATCAAGCACCTATGGACGGTCATAGGCTCCTGTCTCAAGGATTTCTCACCAAGCGAGTGTGCCGCATATCTCGTCAACGCCGGATATGGTCAACCTTATCGTAAAATGCTCTAGGATACGCGGCACTTAAATCCTCTTTCGCTGTTCGGATGCTCATCTGGTCCAGCCTATCCGGCACACAGTGAGAAATCGCCAGCTCTCGAACCTCGCCAGATCACTGGTGTCGTAGACGTAACCATCCCTGCGCGAGAGGAACGGATCAGATCGGCTTTCGGATCATGGAAGAGCTATTTTTTCTCCGCGGTCGTACTGCGCCATTTCATCACCGGCGCATTTTGCCTGCCGGTCGTCTGGATGCAGCGCGCGGCGAAGGGCATCAGTACGTGGCGGCGCTGATCTTGTAGGTGCCGCTGTCGTTGCCGCTGGCCTCACTTGAAATGTAGTATGTCCCGGTCGAAGGGGGGGTGTAGCTCAGCACGGAGGTCCAGCCAGGCCCCGGGCCATCGACGCTGCCGGAATCCGTGTGCAGCACACGCCCCGTGCTGTCGAGAAGCCGCAACACCGGATATTGCAAAGTACCTTGCGCACTATCGCTCCCCTCCAAATGGAAGCGGTAGCTCGTGCCGTGCGTCAAAAGGACCCTGAACCAGTCGGCATCGCCGGCCGTTTCGATGTTCCCTTCCGTAGACCCCCCGATTACGACCGCTCCGGTCGTCGCCGTCGAAGCCGCATAGTCGTCGGCGTGCCGGAAAAACGCATACTCAGCGCCTAGATAGGTAATGCCCAGCAGGAGGATGACGAGCGCAGCGCTCGCCCATCCGGTCTTGGGTTGCCCATACGTGGTGATCCGTCTCCAGTCGGCCAACCAACGGCGGGGCACAGCGCGGGCCGGGCCGGAGATGGCAGCACGACTGGATAGACCGGCGCCTTCGGACTGGGCGGAGGGAGGAGCAGGCTCGTGAAGCCGCGCCAACACCTCAGTCAATGATCCGCTGGCCAACGGCTCCGGCGGCAAACCCTCGAGCACAACACCGCCGACATGCTCCATCGCGCGCACGAAAACACGGCAGCGCGCGCAGCCGCTGACATGCGCAGCAATCCCGATGTGCTGACCTTCGTCGAGCGTGCCGGCCGCGAACGCCGAGAGCGCGATGTCGGGGGGATGATGCTGGGCCGTCATGACATATCGCCAATAAGGGTGCGCAGCCGGGCTACTGCCAGCCGCAGACGCGATTTCACGGTGCCCAGCGGGATCTGGAGCAGCTCAGCGATCTCGCTGTGCGGCTTATCCTCGAAAAAGGACAGTTCGATAACGCGCAACTGCTCATTCGACAGCTGCGCCATCGCCCTGCGTACGCATTGTTCCAACTGGACCGCCGCGACCTGCAATTCCGGGGTCAGACGCTCGTCGATCTGAGGTTCAACGGCATCGTCCTTGTCGATATCGAGCCTGCCCGGACTTTCGCGCTTCTCGCGCCGGACTGCGTCAATGCGTAGATTACGGGCAATCGTGAATATCCAGGCTGCCGCACCGGTGCTCCCCGCGACGAACGAATCGGCTTTGCGCCAGACGGACAGCATGGTTTCCTGAGCGATTTCCTCCGCCGCCGCCTCGCGCGCTCCGGAACGCAGCATGAATGCCTTTATCCGGGGTGCGAAATGCTCGAACAACTTGATGAAGGCCGCACGATCCTGCCGGGTCGCGACCGCCTGGATCAGCCAACCCCAGCGAGCAGTCCGCTGCCGCGTCGTCAGTCGGCATCAGCGCCGAATGCCTGGGTCCGAGCCACGCTCGATGCGTCCCGGCCATTCCGGGATTCCATCATGAGGGCGAACATCCCCCGGGGCTGAAACAAGACCAATTGCATCCCTTCCAGAACGTGGGAACGGCTCGACTGGATCAATGTTCGGCAACCCGAAACGAGCACCGTCTGGTCCGGCAACGCTGATAGTTCGTGAAGAACAGTCGCGATAGGTCTGTCGATCGGCTGTTCTCAAAATGATCGCTGAGACGCATGCGCGGCCTTGAAATCGCGAGTGTCCGATGGAACGTTCAAGGCTGCCCCGCCACGCCTTAACGTTGACCCCAGATGGAAATGTATCTACTGGATTGCAAAGCATTGTCAAATGGTTGACCCGCAGTACACCGCAGTACAGGGGGGCAGGTCGTCACGCTGGGGGTTTGGAGCACTCGGCCCCGAAGCAGGCGGTCAGTAAACGCCGCGTGGCCGCAAGACTTGGACGATCGTCATCAGCAGGATGCGAATATCCAGCCAGAACGACCAGTACTCGATGTACCAGAGATCATGATCGACCCGGCGCTGCATCGTCCCTAGGTCCGGCGTCTCGCCGCGACAACCATTGACCTGGGCCCAGCCTGTGATGCCGGGCTTCATCTTGCGGCGCATGGCGTAACTCGCGATCAGCCGATTGTACTCGTCGTCATGCGCCAGCGCATGGGGGCGGGGGCCGACGAGGGACATCTCGCCGCGCAGCACGTTCAGGAGCTGCGGCAACTCGTCGATGCTGAGCTTTCGCAGCAACCGCCCAAGCCGCGTAACGCGCAGATCGTTTCGTTGCGCCTGACGGATGACCGGCCCATCGTCCATTGTAGACATCGTGCGGAACTTGAAGATCCGGAAACCTCGTCCGTTGAAGCCGACTCGGACCTGGAGGAAAAACGCAGGTCCCGGCGACTCCAGGCGTATCGCAAGCGCCGTCAAGCCAAACAGCGGGATCAGCAGGAACAGGGCAGTCCCCGCCAAACATCGATCCACGGCCTGCTTGAAGCCGTGCTGAGCGGGGCTGAGCGGAGC
Organism: uncultured Alphaproteobacteria bacterium; assembly: GCA_963831225.1. Taxonomy (GTDB): domain Bacteria; phylum Pseudomonadota; class Alphaproteobacteria; order Rhizobiales; family Xanthobacteraceae; genus VAZQ01. The sequence goes on along the minus strand of CAWHPT010000020.1, from coordinate 7,794 downwards.
GCGCTGGATCTCCACCGCCTTGGCTGAGCCGAGCTCCGAGAGCGGTCGTGTCAGGAACCGGCCGATCGCCGCATCAGGCACCAGTTTCACCGGCATCGGTAGCACTTCGAGGGCCGCGACAACCTCGTCGACGAGGTCCACGTCCGACCAGGGAATCGCCAGCATGATTTCGTCCACGTCGCCGGAGCGCGCATAGGCGACAACCTCACCCATCCGCGCCGCGACTGCTTCGTCGGCCATATCGCCCGACCCGATCCGTTCGGGGAGCGCGAATACGTGTGAAATGGAATAGCCGTACCGCTCGATGTTCGGCAGAAGATCGTTCTCGGCCAATTGATCCGGCGCGCCCACGAGCGCGATGCGCCGGCGGGCAAGGGCGTCCACGGCAACGGCGGACGCCAGCGCCCGCGCAAGAAGGACGCGCGAGGCGGCGATGACGAAAATCCCTCCCGAAAAGAAGGCGAGCATCGCGCCGCGGGAGAACATCATGCCGATCTTCAGCACGAAGGCGATCGTCGCCGAGCACGCGAAAACCATCATCCAGATCACCAGCGACCGTCCGATCTGGCGGCGGATTTGCAGCAGGTTCGACCGCCGATACAGCTCGGCGGCTCGCGCGAAGGCGGAAAAGAGCACGGCGACGGCGATCGCCGAACCAAGATAGGTCCGGAGATCGCCATGTCCAGCATGAACGATCGTATTGTAGGCGAAACCAACTCCGATGCCGAGCAGCAGCACCCAAACCACGTCGAAAACAGCGACGAGCGAGGGTATCGCACCGTAAGAAATCGGAACCGCAATCCATGAGCGCAACGCTGCGCTCGGATTCCGCGCGGGAGTAAAACCTACTTCGCTGACCGAAGACATTGCAATCGCGCCATCCAACGCGGCTGCGTCATGCAGCAAGCGAAACGGATGAAGAGCTCTCGGCCTCCGCGGACCCGCCCGGGCCTCAAGCCTCGGCGACCGCGGCTAGGCCCCTGACATCGATGAACCGAATGGTCTTTCGCGTGGGAAGCTCGATCAGCTTTCTTGCTTTGAACTCGGCTAGAGCTCGACACACGGTTTCAATCGACGTCCCGACATGGTCCGCCATGTCGGCCCTTGGCAGCAGGAGCTGCACGGCGTCCGGGCGTTTCGGATCGCTCGGCAAGTGACGACGGATGCGCAGAAGGAGCGAAGCGACGCGCGCCACGCTGTTCTTCTGTCCCATCATCAGCACCAGAGACAGCGTTTCCTCGAGCACTTGGTGGGCGCCACATTGATCGCTCCGCGTGCACACGCCGTTCGTCGCGTTGTACTTGATCACGCGACACGAGGTCACGGCCTCCGCCGTGTAGTGCTGGCACGACGCCCGAGCAGGACGCACGACGTCGCCGGGCCAAAAAAACGCGAGGACTTGCCTGTTGCCGTTCTCGATCAGTCGAACCGCGCGGACGACCCCTTGCTCTATCTGGATGTTCTGCCCTTGCTGCTCCCCCTGCCAAAACAGTGCGCGCCCGCGTGGTACGAGGGTGGCGGCTCCGGAGTTTCTCCGCGTGGCCTCTCCGCCATTGACCGGAAACTTGGCGATCAGTGGTGGGCCCTCGTAAGCTCCAAGCTGTTCAACGGATTGTGCACGCATGGGTTACCTGAATAGTTTGAGCCCCGCGGACGATACTGGCACTCGATCCTGCGCAGACCAATTCAAGCTGATGAACTAGGCATTCAAGTTAGCCGGCCTAGCTCGGGCCTAGCTCTTCCTGCCGTAGAACCGGCTGCCCTATCTAAGCTGGAGACGCGTGCCTGAGGCGGCGTTTGCATGGAGCGCGCCTTCAATTCTGGCGTGCTCACGTCTCGGCCGCGTTTGGCCGGTGCATCGCTTTTGACATCCAGGGGGATCGAGGCGCGCGCATGGGCGCTCATTGAAATATTGACCGACGTCAGAATTGCGCTCACTCGCCCCAATTATAGTCCGCTGACTTCTCATCGTTACCCGGGCGGCACAGATGAGTGATTCTTCATCCAAAGACGCGGCGATAACTCCTGGATCGTCTGAACACCGACCTCACAATCGGCGACTGTTCGATCGGCCAGTAGCGACTGTGAGCGTGGCGTTCGGCTGTACCGCAGCTTGGATTGGTTTTCTGCTGTGGTTGTTAGTCCGGGCCATTGGGACCGTTGCCGCCTAGCTGCAACGCCGACGAAAGTAACCGTTTTCACATCGGACCGCAGAGCCACGGTTCGTTGAACAGCACACGCAGTCAACCTTTGGTGATGGCCTGAGACCGCCTTCTCGATCCAGACAGAAGTTTCCCATAAAAGTTCTTCTTGCCGGGTACGACCGTGAGAAGTCCAACATAAGCGGTCACCATGATGGCCGTGCCGAGCAATAACCTCGCAAGAGGCGAGGATGGCCCGGGCCAATACAGCTGAGCGGCGTATGCAAGGACGCCGGCTCCGGTGGCCGCGAGGAAGGGGCACATGGCCGCTTGGATGAGATCGTTCAGCGTTATTGTCGTGTTGCGTAGACACCAAATCACGTGTGGAACGAACCACAAGGTCATGGCGGTCGAAAAGGCGAGCGCGACACCGCTCGGTCCAAAGGGAATCCCGATCACATAGGCCGTAATGACGAGCGGCGCGATCACAAGCGATGTTCGCGTGCTGCGCCCGACCAAGCCCGCCGAGAACATCAGCCACCCCAAAGGATTGATGATCCCGAACACCAAGACGGCCGGGGTCAGCAGGCGCCAGAGATCGGCGGTCTCGCTCCATTGTGGCCCGAGCACGATATGGACTATGTCAGGGGCGTACAAGGCACATAGGATGGTGATAGGAACGGTTATCGACATTACGAGCGCATAACCATTGAGGAAAAACGCCTTGAAGCGAATAGGATCGTCCTGCAATCGCGAAAGTGCGGAGAACGCGACGGCACCGATCGCCGCATTGATGTTTTCAGACGGGATGGTCGCGAGTTGATAGGCGCGCCCGTAAATGCCGAGCGCCTCCGCCCCCAAGAACCGGCCGATCAACACTTTGTCCAAATTGTACGCGATGTAGACGAACAAAATGTTGAATGTGATTAGTCCGCCAAAACGCAATGTCGGCCCGATATCGGCGTCACGATGTGGCAAGCCTGGAATCCATCGCGTCGCAAGCCACAGGCCGACGGTGTTACAGGCTGGCAAGACGACAGTAGCGCCGACCAGGGCCCAATATCCGTAGCCTCTCGAGGCCATGGCAATGCCGACGACGATGCTGACGAAGAGCGAAACCGCTTCTGTGACCGCGATGGCGACATATCGCAGTTGGCGTTGCAGAATCGCATGGTGTTGCACCCCGGCAGTGGTGAATATGCAGGCGATCCCGAGGACCCCGGTAACGGACGATAACCGGGGCTCACTGTAGAAGGCGGCGACCGCCGGCGCCGCGGCCAAGCAAAGAGCAAACAGGATCACGCCAAACGAGGCATAGACCCAGAACAGCGTGGACAGCTGACGCTCGTCGATCGTCACCTGCTGCACCGAACCGGAGGAAAGCCACGCATGGGTGAGGATGTTGATGAGCCCGATGACGACGGTCACCATTCCGACCAGCCCGAAATCCTCCGGCGACAGGAGCCGGGCGAGCGCTGCAATGAACGTGACGCGGAGAGTGAAGTTCGTTGCTTGCGCGCACAGTTTGGCGAGGCCGCCGCGAACCGCCCGCTCCTTGAGATCATCTCTCATCCGAATTCCCTGCAAGCGGTTTACGATGTGCGTGCGCTCTTACAGAGCGCCCCGTGTGCCGGGGTTGTCCAACAAGCGTCTTTGGAAGGCGAGCGAGTTGACGGCCATCAAATCAGGAGCACGCGCAGGGCTGTAGGAGGTCTTGGGCGGCAAGGAGCGGTGTCTGCGCACGCCGCCTTGCTCGCAGACCGGCAGCTTCGAGATCAAGCGCCTAATCGCCCGCGAAAGCTCGACGGATATTGCGATGGATTGGGAACGATCGGATTCACAGGACTGCGAAGCGCAGCATCCAGGCGGTTTTCTCGATGACGCGAAGGCGGTGTCCACTTTTCCGGAAAATGCTCTAGCTGCGGTGGCCTGCGGCCTGGCCTTGTCGCTGGCGCTCGCCGGTTCGGCGGTTTCACAACAATCGGCGAACAGCGTCGATCATCGTCCAGGGGCAGCCCAGCCGGACCAGCGCCTTCGCCGCGGAGTGAATTTTTCGCACTGGTTCGCTCAGAGTCAGCATGGATACGGCGAGCCGCACCTCTCCTTATTCATTGTGAATCACGATATCGAGCTCGTGCGCAAAGCCGGCTTCACGCATGTCCGATTGCCGGTTTCGATGGAGCAGTCCTTCCGCTCGGGGGCGGCCGCAGACCCGTATGTGGCGACGCTGGTGAAGAAAATCGCCGATATCCATCGAGCGGGACTGGCCGTCGTCGTTGATCTGCATCCAAGCCAGGATGAGAAGCAAGCGCTCATCGACTCGGGCAACGGATCATACTTCGTCGAAGGATGGCGGAGCTTGGCGCGCGCGCTGGCACACTTGAAACACGAGCTCGTCGTGCTCGAGCTGATGAATGAGCCGACCCCGATGGTCGGAGCTCAATGGCGCGCGCTTCAAGAAAGAACGATCGAAGCGATCCGAACAGTAGCTCCGCGAAACACATTGATCGCCAATCCCGGCGGGTGGAGCGGGATCGAAGACTATGCCGAGTTCAGGCCCTACCCAGACGCGAATGTGGTGTACACAGCCCACGTTTATGAGCCGCTCTTGTTCACCCATCAAGGCACGACATGGGCGTGGGACGTCGCTGGTCAGGTCAAGGATGTCTGGTGGCCGCTGTCTCCAAGATTCGGCGAGGCAGCAAGCAACGCGTAGCGGTGCCACCGAAGAAGCGGTAAACCAACTGCGGTATCAGATTTCCGACGGCCAGTTTCAGGTACGCTGGTTGCACGATCGCTTCGATCGCCTTGCGCAATGGCAGCGGCGGAACGGCAACCCGCAGATTTATATCGGCGAGTTCGGCGTGTACCGCAGGATTGCACCGGAAGCGGCCAGCCTTCGCTGGCATCGAGAAGCGCGACAGGCGTTCGAGGCTCGCGGATGGGGTTGGGCCGTGTGGGATTATGCGGGCGGCTTCGGCATCACACGCGCCATGGACAAGAAGGCTTTGCACGCTCCAATGCTGCAGGCGCTCGGTTTGCTGAAGGCGGGCACCACCGAACGACAGCCCTGAGCGCCGGCGCGACCAGTTGGTCGGGCGCTCGCAGCGCTGGCGCGTGATGACGACACGAGCGCATCACACAGGCAATAACGCGCGGACGCGTTGCCGCCCGCGGGCTGGTTGATTGATTGATTGAAGGAGGACGACGTGCGACCTCAACAGGAAATAGTCTCGATCTCCGGCGTGAAGCCGGCCGAGCCCTTTGAATTCGGTTTCAGCGAAGTGCTCACTCTTTTGAAGTGCAATCGGGGCGTCGTCGCAGGGTGCGTACTTTCGTCGTTGGTGGTTGCATCGGCGTATCTGTTGATTACGCCCGCGCAGTACACGGCGACGGCTCTGCTATTGATCGATTCTCGCAGCAATGTTCTTCCTGCGTCCCAGCTGCGGGGGACGGACGCCAACGGCGAATCGGCCTATGTCGAAACGCAGGTTGGGGTTCTGAAGTCAGAACGGGTCGCACGCTTGGTGATTTCCGCACATCGATTGCATGAACGCCCTGAATTCAAGGAAAGACCGAGCTTTCTCCCACAGGCTTCGGCACAAGGATCGGCTGGCGTTCAGGGAGCGGCCGGTGCGCAGTTGACGCTCGAGCTCGTGCCCGCACGAGCGGTTGAAGAATTTTGGCGGCGAATGGTCGTCAAGCGAAGTCAGTCGACCTACATCATCGATATCAGTTTCACTTTTACGGACCCGCAGGTGGCAGCTGACATCGCCAATGCGATCGCGCAGGCCTATTTGAACGATCGCCTGAGCGCGCGGGAAGAGGCGATCCGAACGGCGAGCACCTGGCTGCAGCAGAGAGCTCTCGATCTGCGGCGACAGACGCAGGCCGCCGAAACAGCGCTCGACGAGTTCCGAAACAGCAACGCCGCGATCGGCAGCAGCCGGAGCGCCTTACGGGACCTCGAATCTACTGCGCAGACTTATCGTAGGATAAGCGAGAGCTTTCACAAGCAATTCCTCGAAACCTCACAGGAACAGTATTTCTCGCCGCTCGACGCCCGTATCTTGTCGGAAGCCTGGACGCCCGCCGAAAGGAGTCAACCGAGAAGATCTCTTGTGTTGGCGATCGCTGCTGGTTTTGGCCTCGCCATTGGATTTCTGATCGCGCTGCTTCGCGGTGATGGCCGCAAACTACGATGATCCGCTCAGTCGCAGAAGAACGGTCGGGTCACGCGCCGAATCTTCTCGACCAGTTCCCGCTCGTCGATTCCGACAAGCCGCCCGTCCTCGACGACGCAACGGCCTTCGACGAACACGTGCCGGATGGCGCGGTCGCTCATCGAATAGACCATGTGCGAAGCGAGCCGGTCGTCCGGTATCAAGGCCAGATCGGTGCGATCGATGACGACGAAGTCGGCCTTGTGAGCCGGGGCAAGCCTGCCGACGGGCCATTCCGACAAGACGCCTCCGTTCACGGTCGCCATCTCGATCAGGTCGGCCGCGGTGATGGCCTCCGGGTCGGCTGCCAGCGATTTCTGCGTGAGCGCCGCCAGCTTCATCTCGTGGAAAATGCTCAGGCTGTTGTTGTCGAGACCACTGTCGGTCCCCAGCCCGATGATCGCGCCGTTGCGCCGGAGCGGGCGAACCGGGGCGGCCTTGTCGCCGAGAAACATGTTGGCCGCCGGATTGTGGGAGATCCTGACCTGGTTGCGCCCGAGCAACGCGGCTTCCTCGTCGCTGACATAGACGGCATGGACGGCAACGAGGCTTTCATCGAGCAGCGACAGCTCGTTCATGCGCGCAATCGTCGTGCAGCCGCAGGCCGCGTGCACCCGCTTCTCCGATCCGGCGCTGTCGGCCACGTGCATGTGCCATTGCGTGCCGCCATGCGCGGCACATTCTCTGGCGGCCATCACCATCTCTGCGCTGGCCGCGTACAGGCTGTGCGCAGCGGGGCAGATCCGCACGGTCGCGGTGCGAGCGAAAACCGCGCGCGAGCTCTTCGTACCGGCTGCGCGCCTGCGCGACGGTTTCGCGGATCGTGTCGGGCGCCAGCTCCCAATCCATGAAGGTTCGGGCAAACGTCAGCCGGATGCCGACATCCTCCGCAGCCTTTATGGTGGCGACGGCATAATCGTTGCCGCGACCATTGACGTAGAAAAAATCCACGACCGTCGTGATGCCGTTCTTGAGCATCTCGGCAAAGGCCAGGGCAGCGCCCCAATAGGCCTGCTCGACGGTCAGGTTGGCAGCGTGCCGGTAGACGACATCGTTGAGCCAGGCCATCAGCGGCAGGTCGTCGCCCTGGCCGCGCAGCAGGGAATGGAACGAATGCGTGTGGGTGTTGACCGTTCCGGGAAAGATGGCGCAGCCGGGAAATGCCTTGACCGGAACGTCTTCCGGAGCGTCCTCGCTCACGGCCGCGATCGAGCCGTCCTCGACCGCGAGAAAAAGCCCGGAACGATACTCGCCTTGCTGGAAGACCTTGTCGGCCGTGTACCAGTCCATCGCAGCGTCTCTTTCAGTTGTTGCCATCCAGGCCGAGCGATCTTTGTATCCGGAGCACGAGCCCGGCGAAATTCGGGTGACCGATGATTCGTGGGGTGCGCGGCCGAGGCAGGTCGATCGCGAACGTGTCCTCGATTCGA
>CAWHPT010000019.1:0-69377 GCA_963831225.1 uncultured Alphaproteobacteria bacterium | reverse complement strand
CAAAGGCCGTGCCTTCGCAAGGTCCAGGCCGGACGACCGAGTTTGCCGAAGGACAGGCGCTCGGCGCCTATACGTCCTTCGTCGAGCTTTCCGACAAGACTCCGGATTTCAAGCGCGAGATCAGGATCTCCGGAGGATTCCTCAACAATCTGGCAAGCAAGGACGACCCGAAATCATTCGTCTATGCCTTCGACGGCGGTGCATTTCCAAACGTGCCGCTGATCCAGCCGCGGCTCAATTCGGTCGAAGAGTGGAGGTTCGTCAATCACAACAATGACGAGCATCCCATCCACGTCCACGTCAACGATTTCCAGGTGACCGAATACTACGATCCGACGACCGGACTGCGCACCGGCCCGGACAAGTTCGGCGTCGACAATGCCAACGCACCGGCCCCGACCATGCAGATCGACGAGAGCGTCATCGAGCCCGGCATTCTTTCGATCCGCACGAGGTTCGACGACTACATCGGTCTTTTCGTGATGCATTGTCACCGGCTGAACCACGAAGACAATGGGCTCATGATGCTCATCAACGTCATCCCTGCGATTTCCAGCTATGCTGTGGCCGTGCCGGGCGCTCCAGGGAAAGCCGCGGAGGTGCGCGTCTATGACGGCAACGGCGACCGGCTTCTCGCGACGGTCACCCCATTTCCTGGTCATGAAGGCGGCGTCAGCGTGGCCATGGGCGACGTCGACGGCGATGGCGTGTACGATCTGCTCGTCGGCGCCGGCAAGGATCATGCTCCCGAAGTCGTGGTCTATTCAGGCAAGGCCGAGAACGGAAAAAATGCCTTCGTGACAGAGCTGGCGCGCTTCCGGCCCTTCGCGCGCCGAAGCGCGCGGCGGCATCAGCGTGACCGCCGCGCAAATCGACGGGACGAGCGCCGACAACATCATCGTCGGCTCGGGTCCCGGCATTCCGAGCGAGGTCAGGGTTTACAGCTCGAAGCTGCCTTCATCGCCGGGCGCCGCGCCGGTTCTCTTCTCTACGTTCAGCCCCTATGCCGACGACCGGTCGGGCGTAAGCCTTACCACCGGCTTCGTGGATTATGCGACCGGACGCTACAGCATCGTCACCGCGCCAGGGCCCGGGGTCCCGGCCGAGGTGAAGGTGTTCGCCTTTTCGCTGCTGAAGCCGATGAGCAACAGCAGCGGCCACGCCGTCGGCCACACTGGCATGCATGCGGCCGGGCCGAGCCAGCCGGCCAACACCGCCTCGTTCAAGCCGTTCGGCGACGCCTACCAAGGCGGCGTTTCGCTCGCGACGGGCTGGCTCGCAGGATCGCTCGGCGGCGCCGAACGGATAGTCGTCAGCCAGCTCGCGGATGCCGGCACGGTGAAAGTATTCTCCAGCGGCTCGGCCCTGGACGACGGTCCTGCGCTCTACCTTCATAGCCCGAACGAGCATGGCCACGCGCCCACCTTCCGCGAGATCGCGAGCTTCAATCCGTTCGACGGGACATCCGGCACGCGCGTCGCCACCACGAGCACGACCACCGGCGCCGACCTGCTGGTCAGCGGCGTGGCCTCGCAGGGGCGGAGCGCGAGCGTTGTGAGGTACGAGCTCGAACAGGCCGCACGCTCAGGCGACGACGCTGCAAGCCCGGCGTCTCGCAGAAGTCTTTTCCGCAGCAGGTTCGCAGCCGGCCATTCTTGGCGCCGATTAGAGACCAACGCGGCCAGATCGGAGGATTTCCTTCGGGATCCTTTTTCGCCGGCCGATGGTCAACTCAGCGCCTGCCGCACGTGGGCCGCAATCTCCGCCCTGGTGGCAAGCCAAACGTCGTCGTGGTCGCCGGCTTTGGCGGCGATCGCCTCGAACGCCCAGGTCCCGGCCGGCCGCCCGTAGACGTGGGCATGAGCGGTAACGTCGAGCATCACCGCTTCGTCGCTGTCCTTGCGCATTTGCGCGAGCGCTTCATCGAACAGCTCGACATACTGGCCGGGCGAGCGGCCAAAGCGCATGGCGTGCGGCAGATCGTTGATTTCCATGGTGAGCGGTATGGCAACGATGCGATCGGCACCGGGTGCGCGCCCTTCGAAGATCTGCAGATAGGGGCGGTCGTCGTCGAATACGTCGCCCTGCCAGGCATAGTTCGCGTCCACCAGGAGCCGCGCGCTCTCCGCCGAGGGCGTGCCGCGCGGGCTGATCCAGCCGCGCGGGCGCTCGCCGGAGGCAGCTTCCAGCGCCGCCGTGGTCCGCTCGATGTCGATGCGAACCGCATCGGGTGCGAGCTGCGCCGGGATCACATCCTGCGCATAACAATGCGCGACGAGCTCGTGCCCCGCCTGCACAATGGCGCGCACCGTTGCCGGCGTGCGTTCGCCGAAGACGCCGCTCACCATCACGCTTGCGCGCCGCTTGGTCCGCTCGAGCGCGCGCAGCAACCGCTCGATCCCGCGCGTCGCACCGTAGCTGCCCCATGAGAGCGCATTGGTGTCGAAGGCGCCGGCCGGCAGTGGGTTGCCCATGGGGCCGATGCCCGGCGCCTTGCCGTCCGACCAGCCTTCGTAAGCAACATTGAGCACCACCGCGACGTGGCGCCCACCCGGCCAGCGAAACGCGCGGTCGAGGCGCACGACCCGCGCATCGCGCGCCACGGCATCCGTGCCGTGCTTCATCGGCTCTCACTCCCCCTTGATATTGGCGGACTTGATGATCGGCCACCACTTCTCGATGTCGGCTTTCTGCAGCGCGCGGAGTGCCTCGGGTGTCTGCTGCTCGCGCGGCACGACTTCCTGCCCGATCTCCGCGAGCCGCGTCCGCACCGTGGTGTCCGCCAAGGCTTCCACCAATGCAGCGTTGAGCCTGGCGATCACCTCGCGCGGCGTCGCCTTGGGGGCCCAGAGCGCGTACCACACCGGCGCATAGAACCCGGGCAGTCCTGCTTCGTCCACAGTCGGGATCTCCGGCGCACCTGCAAGCCTGCTCTTCGCCGCCACCGCAAACGCCTTGATGGCGCCTGCACGCACCTGCGGCAGCGAGCTCGTCGGCACGTCGATCATCATGTCGACCTGCCCGGCCAGCAGGTCCTGCATTGCCGGCGCAAGACCGCGATAGGGCACGAACGTATAGCGGGTGCCGGTCGCCTTCTGGAAATAAGCGCCGGCTATGTGCCCGGAGCTACCCACTCCGCTGGTCCCCTGCAACGCTTTGTCCGGGTTCGCGCGCAACCATGCGATGAGCTCATTCAGATCGTTCGCCGGGAACGTTTTCCTGGCGACGATCAACTGCGACATGGTCCCGATCAGACCCGACCGGTTCGAAGTCGTTGACCACGTCATACGGCAACGCGTAGATCGCGCCATTGGCAACGTGCGTGGCAGAGCCGGGGCCGATGCTGAGCGTGTAGCCGTTGGGCGATGCGCGGGCGACACGTCCCACGCCGAGGCTTCCCGCCGCGCCGGCTACATTCTCGATGATGACCGGCTGGCCGAGCGAAACCTTCATCCGCTCGGCCATGATGCGCGCGAGCACATCCACCGGCCCACCAGCCGCGAACGGCACCACCAGGGTGATTGGGCGAGAGGGATAGCCTTGCGCGGCCGCAACCCGCACGAGCGCAGGCAGCACCGCAGCAGGCGCGGCAAGCTGAAGGAATCGGCGACGCGGCAGTGTCATGACTTTACCGCTCGTCGATTTCGGGTGACAGAGTCATATCACAGCACCATTAGAGCATTTTCCGGAAAAGTGGACACCGGTTTTCCGCAGAAAATGCGACCAACTAAAGAAGCTGGAGCGCGTTTCCGATTCAATCTAATCGAAACGCGCTCTAAAGGGATGCAGATAGCGCCACTGCTCCTGGGCGTGTCAAGCGTGCATCAGATTCTAAGAATTACTGTAAAGGCGCGAAGAGGGACGTCGCAACGGAGTTACCCTCGCTGTCCAGGCACACCGCCATCCTGCAGACGGGACTGTGGATGATATCGCTCTTGAAGGTGACGCCCTTGCCCTCGAGGTCGGTCATGAGGCGATCGAGATCCTCGACTTCGAACGCGATCGTGCCGCCGGCGGTTTCACTTTTGTGCGCCGAGCTCGGACCGGACCACGTAGCTTCCCGCGCCTTGCTCACGTTGCTGCTGTCGCAGGGCACGAAGGTCGGCTCCGGTGAGGGGTTGCACGCTGGCGGCACCAACTTTGGCCGGTCCCAGCTGATCGGGTCCGCTTCGGACGTTTCATCCGAAGCCAAACCACTTTCTCATGCAAGCATGGTCCTTCGCCGTTTTCGCAAGAAATTTGTCCTTGCAGGCCTTGCGGCAGAAGCGCAGGCCCCAATGATGGTGGCAGACAAGACCAAACTTCCCCCCGCAGTTTGCACAGCGCTTGTCCATCTTGGTCATGAGGCTCCACCTCTGATTTGGAGGTTGCATGCGCCATGCTTGCCAGGCGCGGGCCATTGGGGATGGCTACGAAATTCCGTCGCGTCGTCTCACTTCGTGCGCTTGCCAGCAAGCGGCACGTTTGGGGTTGCTAGCTACATAGTGCACGACGCATTGCCGCGAGATTTCGGCTGAATTAATATTTTGCAATTTTTCGTTCGTCTCACGTGTAGTCGCAGAGGCGAATGGAAGTCGGGTCTGGCGGCGTTCCAACACCCGGTGTGTGGTATCGTTCATGGTGCAACTTCTGCAGCTCTTAGGTTCTGGGGGGTCTAACGCAGGCAGGGCAGCACGATGGATTTCACGTTGAGCTTGGAGCAGCAGCAGATCCGGGATGCGATCTTCAAGCTCTGTGCCCCGTTCGACGACACCTATTGGCTCGGCAAGGACAGGAGCGGCGAGTTCCCGCACGAATTGCATGCGGCGCTGGCCGCGGCCGGCTGGCTCGGCATTGCCATGCCGGAGCAATACGGCGGCGCCGGTCTCGGCGTCACCGAGGCCGCGATCATGATGCAGGCGATCGCCGAATCCGGGGCCGCCATGAGCGGAGCTTCGGCCGTCCACATCAACATTTTCGGCCTCCAGCCGGTCGTCGTGTTCGGTACCGGCGAGCAGAAGCGGCGCATGCTGCCGCCGCTGATCGCGGGCAAGGACAAGGCATGCTTCGCCGTCACCGAGCCCGATGCCGGTCTCGACACCACGGCCATCAAGGTGCGGGCAGACCGCCGCGGCGACCATTACGTTCTGTCGGGCCAGAAGATCTGGATTTCCACCGCGCAGGTCGCCAACAAGATACTGATCCTTGCCAGCACGACGCCGCTCGATCAGGTCAAGCGCAAGACCGAGGGCCTGAGCCTGTTCTATACCGATCTCGATCGCTCCCGCGTCGCGGTGCGCCTGATCGACAAGATGGGCCGCCACGCCGTCGATTCGAACGAGATGTTCTTCGACGCCATGCCGGTGCCGGCCGCCGATCTCATCGGCGCCGAGGGCGAGGGCTTTCGCGCCATTCTCCACGGCATGAACCCCGAACGCATATTGATTGCCGCCGAGGCGGTGGGCATCGGCCGCGCCGCCTTGCAGCGGGCGGCCAGATATGCGCGCGAGCGCGTGGTGTTTCGCCGGCCGATCGGGCAGAACCAGGGCATCGCGCATCCGCTGGCGCAATGCTGGATGAACCTGGAAGCAGCCGACCTGATGGTGATGAAGGCGGCGGCGCTCTACGATCGCGGCATGGAGTGCGGCGCCGAGGCCAATGCCGCCAAGTATCTCGCCGGCGAGGCCGCGTTCCGGGCCTGCGAGACCGCGGTGATGACCCACGGCGGCATGGGCTATTCCAAGGAATTTCACGTCGAGCGCTACCTGCGCGAGATCATGATCGCGCGCATCGCGCCGATCACGCCGCACATGATCCTCAACTTCATCGCCGAGAAGGTCCTCGGTCTGCCGAAGTCGTACTGAGCGAGTAACCTCGTGTCCCGGCCGAGCGCGTGCCCTGCTTGGGGCGCGCGCAAAGAGCCGGGACCTAGGGCGACGCGTCGTGAGGGAGCACCCGATGAGCATTCCGAAGCCGGTCTACGATCCACCGTTCAACGTCACGCGCGCCAGCCATTGCGTCATCACGGTGAAGGACCTCCCGCGCAGCCGCAGCTTCTATGTCGATCTCATCGGCTTCATCGTCAGCGACGAGGATAGCGACACGCTCTATCTCCGCGGCGTTGCCGAGGCATGCCACCACAGCCTCGTGCTCAAGCGCGCACGCGGCGAGCCTCGAGCCGAGCGCGTCGGCATGCGCGTTTTCTCCGAGGAGGATCTGGAAAAGGCGAAGTCCTTCTTCGAGAAGGCCGGCCTGCCGGCGCAATGGGTCGAGATCCCGCACCAGGGCCGCACCCTGCACGTGTCGGATGCGATCGGCACGCCGGTCGAATTCTGCGCAACCATGGATCAAAAGCCGCGCCTGGTCGTCTCCTTCGAGCACCACCGCGGCGCAGTCCCGCAGCGGCTCGATCATTTCCAGCTGCTGGTGCCCGACGTGCAGAAAGCATGCGAGTTCTGGATGAGCATGGGATTCCGGCTGTCGGAATACATCTCGCCGGACGGCACCGAGGACCTGCTGTTCGTTTTCCTGCAGCGCAAGGGCAATCCGCACGACATCGTGTTCGCCCCCGGCGCCGGACCGCGGCTGCATCACGCCGCTTTCGGCATCCCGGAATCCTATCACTTCTTCCATGTCTGCGATCTCGCCTCCGACATGGGCTTCGCCGCCAATATCGAATATGGGCCGGGCCGACACGGTCCCGGCCATGCGCTGTTCGTCTACCTGCGCGACCCGGATGGACACCGCATCGAGCTTTTCAACACCCATTACCAGGTGATGGACATCGAGAACGAGCCGGTACGTTGGGATGCCAGCTACGCGATGCAGCGGCGCTGGCAACTGCCGGCACGCCGGCAATGGTTCGTCGAGGCGAGCCGCTTCGCGCAGGTCGAGCCGCGCGAACCGGGAAAGAAGGGCGATCCCAACAGCCTGGAGAAGTTCATCGCCGCCGGGATGCGGTGACCGGGACGAGGATCGAGCGACAGTTTTCCGTTGTCGCATCCCGCTGTGGGTTCCTGACTCCTCCACGCCGTTTCGATATCCTGCAATTCGGCGTGGCTGGAAGGGAGTCGATCATGCGTCCTCTGCAGCTTCGTCATGCGGCTCCTGCCCTGGCCGTCGCCGTCCTCCTGTCTGCCTTCGCCCTCGACACCCCGCCAGCGGCGGACGCCGCGCAGGGTGACTTCGCGGGTCTCGTTGACATTGGGGGTGGCCGCCGGCTGTACCTAGAGTGCCGAGGCTCGGGCAGTCCAGCGGTCGTCCTGGAAGCTGGCTACCGCAGCTCCGCCAGGTTCTGGAGCGAGGACCTCCACCAGTCGGCGGCACCGCGGCCGATGGTTCTCGCGGGCGTGGCCGCTTTCACCCGTGTTTGCGCCTATGATCGGCCAGGGACCGTGGCGCTCCTCAACGACAACGTCCGCCACAGCCGCAGCGACCCGGTCCTCATGCCGCGGACCGCCCTGGACGTCGTCGCTGACCTCCACGCACTGCTCCGCGCCGCAGGCGTTCCCGGTTCATACGTCTTTGCAGGCCACTCGCTGGGCGGCCTCTTCGTCCGGCTCTACGCCAGCACCTATCCCCGTGACGTCGTCGGGCTCATCCTCGTTGACGCCTATTCTGAGACGCTCGAAACGCTGTTGACGCCCGAGCGGTGGGCGGCCCTAGTTCGGCTCAACGTGCGTTCCGGCAGCGACACGGTAAAGCCCATCCCGAGCTACGGCGATCTCGAGACGATCGGATACGGCAAAGACAACGTCGTGATGCGCCAGGCGGTGGCAACCACGCCGCTTGGCCCATTGCCACTCGCAGTTCTCGCCCATGCGCGTCCGTTCGACCTGCCGAAGGAGGCGGAGGGGTTTTCGTCCGATGCATTGGAATCGGTCCTGCGTGCGGCGAACGAGAACCTGGCGACGCTCGTCCCTAACGCACGCTTCTTCGTAGCCAAAGACAGCGGCCATGACATCCACCAAGATCAACCAGAGCTGGTGATCGAAGCAATCCGGCAGGTAGTTGTGGGCGTTCGACATCCAGCCACGTGGTATGACCTGACGTCTTGTTGCGCGAAATAGGCAACTTCACGCAGCCCGCGCCGACGAGGGTGAGGTTGCCGACGGCAGCTTCTGTGCAGGTTTTCGGACGCCGGGATGACGAGACGATCCACCCGCTCCGACGGGGCCGGCGTCCGAAAAGCGCACAAGGCACGAAATCGCGGTCGGTAGTGCGGATCAAAGAGGAGGCGCATGCACCAGCCGATTCACCAAAATGGCTGGGATACGTCGTCCGCGGCTACTTCACGACCCAGTGCATGGTCACAGTGGGAGGATTACCTGGCCATCCTGGGCCGCGATGATGGGGAGTGCGGTGCGGCCGGCGAGATCGCAAACGAGAGCCACACGTTCCAGCCTTCGGCCCGGCGCGAGGCATCGAATTCCCAGTAACCCTTCAGGTTCAGGTAGCCCTGCTTGTCTCCGAGCGGAAACAGGTGCCCGATCTGCGGGCCGATTGCGGAGACGCGCGACTTGTTCGCGCCGAGTATCAAAGGAGCGCCGTCGTCGGCCGTGATCTGATTATAGAAATAGCCTACCAGGCCGATGTGCAGTTGCTTCGTGAGGAACTTCGAAATGGCCCAATCGGCATGCCAGTCGATGCCGTTCTGGTAATCGGTATGTGGATTCTTCAAATTGTAGGTCATGCCGCTGACCACGGAGAATTCATTTCCCGCGTGGGGATCGAAGTAAGTGTACCCCATCCCTGCATCCATCGCTCCGTGCCCGATGCCGAAGTTGGACAAGCGGGTCGGATCGTAGGTGCCGACCGGGATGTCGCCCATCCCGTAGATCATGAAGTTATGCACGCCGCTGTTCCAGCGCAGCGCAAACTGCGGATACAGATCGGAGAAACCGAAACGTTCGTCGCTGATGCTGCCCGACCGCGTGATGATCAAGGAATCCACCGCCAGCGTCAGCGTTCCATTTATGGTGGCTTGGTTGTGGCCGACTGCTGCTCCCATACCGACAGCCAATTGTCCGCCAAGCACTGGCGTTGCGAACACATAGGTCGGAAAAGCGAATACGATATTCGCGCGCGCAGCCAAACTCAAATTCAAATCTATGTTCACGTTCCGAGGCAATCCGTTGATTGTGGCCAGGCGCGCGGCAGCGACCTCGCCTCCGGCCTCCAGCGAGGTGTGGTAATACACGAGCCCGAGCGTCCATCCCGGCTGCTGCGGGACCGCCGCCAAGCTTCCGAACGTGCCGGGAAGCCAGAAGCCCACGCCGCCTTCGTCCGCTCTGGCATCTCGAGAAATCAATGCGAGCACTGTTGCCAGCAAGCCGGCCAGGCAACATGAAAGGATGACGTGGGAGGTCGCCGCCCACGCACCGAAGCCGACGGTGAAATGACGCCGGAACTTTGCCCTCGATATTTCACGAACCCCTATAGAGCTGGCTCGACGTAGCCCGAGACTCCGGACAACCATTAGGGCGAGCGTGGGGCGGCATCAGTTTTCCTCGCATGATAGGCGAGAATCTCGCTGAGTGTGACTGAATGGCTACCCGGGTTTCCCGGTGCTCATCGCAGTCTCTTAAGAGATGCCCAGACGTGCCGTCTGTCCGCGAGATGATCGCCAAGTCTAACGATGGACCGACCGCGGTTTGGTAGTCACCTGAACAGAGGGGCACCAGCGCTCACGCAGCAACGTTGCCGGCGCGCAATGATGCAACGATGCTCGACTGCACCCGACAAGTGACGTCATAGGACGGCGTACAACGAACGAGGCTTCGGGTGAGTCGTATCGTACTGGCATCCCCATTGCTCACCAAAATACCGCTCGCGGCGCGGCGGAACTGTTGCAAACAGGCAAGCTCGGGTGCGACAATCCCTGAGCCAGCAGCCCAGCAGGACAAGGACAAGCTGCTGAGGGGGCACAACGCCGCCGGCAAGACCTTCAAGGTGCATCTCGACGGCTACGATCAACTCCCCCACCTCACCGGCCAGCAGGAGCGCGGCGCGCGCAAGGAGTTCTTCTACTTCAATGACGACGGCGATCTCGTCGCCCTGCGCTACCAGAACTGGAAAATCGTGTTCGAGGAACAGCGGGCGCAAGGCACCCTGCGGGTATGGGGTGAGCCGTTCACGAGGCTGCGTCTGCCCAAACTGTTCGACCTGCGGGCCGACCCCTACGAGCGAGCCGAGGTCACGTCGAACACCTATTGGGACTGGACCCTCTCCCAGGGATACGTGCTCTTGGCTGCCCAATCCGTGGTGGGCAAGTTCCTGGCGACGTTCAAGGAGTACCCGCCAAGTCAGCACGCGGCGAGCTTCAGCGTCGATCAGATCGTCGACAAAATGCGGCGGAGTCTCCAGGCCTCGCACGCCCGTTGAGACAGCGCGCCGGCCGCGGTGTCGTGCCGCAGAATGCGAAACTCACGCCGCGTCCCGCCGGCCTGCCGGCCTGGGAGTTGCTCACCGCCGACCAGAAGCGGCTTTACGCGCGCATGATGGAAGTCTTCGCCGGATACGGCGCGCATGTCGACTACGAAGTGGGACGCGTGCTCGACGCGGTGGCGAAGCTTCCCGACGCCGACAACACGCTGATCATCTACATCGTTGGCGACAACGGGGCGTCGGCGGAAGGCGGCATTGAGGGCTCGACCAATGAGAACGCCTTTTTCAACTACGTCGTGGAGACCTGGCAGGACAACCTCAAGGTCATCGACGAACTCGGCGGCCCCAGGCACTTCAATCACTTCCCGTCGGCCTGGGCCTGGGCGATGAACACGCCATTCCAGTGGACCAAGCAGGTGGCTTCGCATTTCGGCGGCACGCGCAATCCGATGATCGTCGTCTTGGCCGGCGAAGATCACCGACAAGGGCGGACTGCGCAGTCAGTTCCACCACGTCATCGACATCATGCCGACGCTGCTGGACGTGGCGGGTGTCCAGTCTCCGGATGTCCTCAACGGCATCCCGCAGAAGCCGGTAAAAGGCGTGAGCCTGGCTTACACCTTCGGCGATGCCATGGCAGCGGAGCGACGCAAGGCCCAGGTCTTCGAGATGGGCATCAACCGCGGCATCTACCAGAACGGCTGGTTTGCTTCTTCGCTCTCCTTTGTTCCGTGGCAGCCGGAGCGCAGAGATTTCAACATCGATAAGGCGAAATGGGAGCTTTACCATATCGATCAGGACTTCTCGCAGGCCGACGACCTTGCGTCGGCGAATCCCGACAAGCTGCGGGCGCTGCAGGATCTGTGGTGGGCCGAAGCGGCGCGCAACGACATCCTACCGCTCGACTGGCGCGGGCCGGAGCGTTTCTCGATCGAACTGACCGGGAAGCCAAGCCTGGCCGTCGGCCGCAACAAGTTCGTCCATGAGACGCCGCTGACCGCGCTCCCGGAAGCGGTCGCTCCCGACCTGAAGAATAAATCGTTCACAATCACAGCCGAGGCGGAAATTCCTGCCGGCGGGGCCGAAGGCATGATCTTCACCCAAGGCGGCTTCACCGGCGGCTGGGGCTTCTACCTTCAGCAGGGCAAGCTCGTCGGTCTGCACAACTACGTCGCCCTCGAACGCTATCGCGTGGTCTCCACCGAGCCGGTGCCGAGCGGCAAGGTCACGTTGGCGATGGACTTCAAGTCCGACGGCGGCGGCATGGCGAAGGGCGGCACGATTACGCTCTCCGCCAACGGCAGGAAGATTGGCGAAGGCCGCGTCGAGAAGACAACTCCGTTCAAATATGCCCTCGCCGAGGGCCAGGACATCGGCGAGGATACCGGCTCTCCGATCGAGTTCAGCTACACGCCGCCGTTCAAGTTCACCGGCAAGCTCGGCCGGGTCACCGTGGAGCTGAAGTAGCGGCTTGCTGCGCGCGACCAACGGTCGCCGCCGCTATCGCGCCGCCAGCATGAGGAAGCATGAACGCTAATCGCAGAGAAACCATCTCCCTGTTGGCGGGCGCTGCCCCTGCTGTGCTCGGCATGCTCTCCGCTGCCGGCACACCAAGTACTGCCCAGGCTCAGGAAGCGAAGCCGAACATCCTCTTCATCCTCGCCGACAACCTGGGCTACGGCGAACTCGGGCATCTACGGCGGCGGCGCGACGCGCGGCGCGCCGACGCCGCGCATCGACAAACTCGCAAGCGAGGGCCTGCGCCTCACCAACATGAACATGGAGGCGCAGTGCACGCCCAGCCGATCCAGCATCCTGACCGGGCGTTATGCGATCCGCTCGGGCACCCACTCGGTGCCGTTCGGCGGCGTAGCGGACGGCCTCACGCAATGGGAAGTGACGATGGCGGAGTCGCTGTCGGCCGCCGGCTATGCGACCGCGCTCTACGGCAAATGGCACCTCGGCAGCCATGACGGCCGCCTGCCCAACGACCAGGGATTCGACGAGTGGTACGGCATCCCGCGCACCACCGACGAGGCGCTGTGGCCCGGCTCGGTCGGGTACTCGCCGAGCATCATGCCGCCGGAACAGATCATGGAGGGGCGCAAAGGCGAGAAGAGCCGCGACGTGAAAGTATACGATGTCGAGCAGCGCCGGCTGATCGACGCCGAGATCACGCGGCGCTCGATCGCGTTCATGGAACGCCAGTCGCAGGCGCGCAAGCCCTTCTTCGCCTATGCGAACGCTCACGCAGCCGCATCTGCCGACGCTGCCGAATCCGGCGTTCGCGGGCAAGACCGGCAACGGCGACTGGGCCGACATGCTGGCCGAGATGGATCACAACGTCGGGCAGATGCTCGACGCGGTGGACCGACTGGGCATTCGCGACAACACCATCGTGATCTTCGCGAGCGACAACGGGCCGGAATTCATCAAGCCGTGGGACGGCTGGGCGGGACCGTGGCGCGGCCAGTACTTCACCGCGTGGGAAGGCGGCATCCGCGTGCCGTTCATGATCCGCTGGCCGGGCAAGATGCCCGCCGGCCGCGTCAGCGACGAGATCGTTCACGGCGTCGACCTGTTCCCGACGCTCGCGAAGCATCGCCGGCGCCGACGTGCCGAAGGATCGCCCGATCGACGGCGTCGATCAGTCGAACTTCTTTCTGGGCAAGACCGAGAAGTCGAGCCGCGAAGGGATTCTGATCTGGTGCGCGGACCGCCTGCAGGCGGTGAAGTGGCGCAATTTCAAAGTGCACTTCTATCGGCAGGAGACGATGTTCTCGCCGCCGTCAAGCTCGGCATACCGCTGCTGTTCAATCTCTACACGAACCCGCGCGAGGATGAGGACAAGGTGATCACCGACAGCTGGGTCATTCGGCCCGGTGCTGAAGATGGTCGGCGAATTCGAAGCGAGCGTGAAAGAGTATCCGCTGATCGCGATGGGCACGCCCGATCCGTACTCCCCGCCGAAGTGACTACCAGGGAGATTTCGAGGGAGGCACAAATGATCTTGTATCCACTATCTCGCAGCGACTGCGTTGACCCTGACGATGCCGTTTTTGGCGCATGCTCAATCGCCGTCCGGAGCGAAGCGGCGAGCGGCGGTGTTGCCCCAAGCCGACGGCGCCGTTCGCGGGCAAAATCGGCACCTACCTGCAAGGAATTGACGCCGGATTTCCCCAGGCCGGTTGCGGCTCCCGCGCGGCGCGCCGAATGTGCTGCTCGATCCTGCTCCGACGACATCGGCTTCGGACATGCGTCCACTTTCGGCGGCGCCGCCGCCACGCCCGACGCTCGACCGGCTTGCCGCGAACGGGCTGCGCTACAACCGCTTCCACACCACGGCGCTGTGCTCGCCCGACGCGCGCGGCGCTGCTCGACCGGCCGCAATCACCACTCGGTCGGCACCGGCGTGATCATCGAAATGGGCACCGGCTATCCCGGCTACACGGGCATCGTGCCAAAGACGCACCGTCGGGCTTGCCGAAGATGCTGCGGCTGAACGGCTACGCGACGGCGGCCTTCGGCAAGTGGCACAACACGCCCGCGACCGAAATCAGCCCGGCCGGTCCGTTCGACCGCTGGCCGACCGGGAGCACCTGGGGCTTCGACTACTTCTACGGCTTCAACCAGGGCGAGACGCACCAGTACTATCCGATGCTCTACCGCAACACGTCGCCGGTCTCCGCCGCCGCGGACGCCCGAACAGGGCTACCACCTCACCGAGGACATGGCCGACGAGGCCATCGCGTGGATCAACAGCGTCAACGCGACCGAACCCGAACAAGCCGTGGTTCCTCTATTTTTCGCACCGCCGGCGTGCATGCGCCGCACCACGCTCCGAAGGAGTATCGCGACAAGTACAAGGGGCAGGTTCGACGCAGGCTGGGACAGGTACCGCGAGGAGACGTTCGCCCGGCAGAAAGAGCTCGGCGTCATTCCCGCCGACGCGAAGCTGACGCCGCGGCCGAAGGAGATCCCAGCGTGGGACGACCAGTCCGCCGAGGCGAAGAAGGTCTATGCCCGCCTCATGGAAAACTACGCCGCCTACATGGAGTACACCGACGCGCAGATCGGCCGCGTGGTCGATGCGGTGGCCGCCAGCGGCGAGCTGGACAACACGCTCATCATCTACATCGTCGGCGACAACGGCGCATCGGCCGAAGGCGGCCTGGAGGGGACGTTCAACGAGATCGCGAGCCTGCAACGGGATCCAGCTCGACCTGCCGGGCCTGCTCGCGAAGTTCGACGAGATCGGCGGACCTGAGACCGAGCCGCACATCCCGGTCGGGTGGGCCCTGGCGGTCAACACGCCGTTCCAATGGACCAAGCAAGTCGCCTCGCATCTCGGCGGTACGCGCAACCCGATGGTGATCTGCTGGCCGTCGCGCATCATCGACAAGGGCGGCCTGCGCCCGCAGTTTCATCACGTCATCGACATTGCGCCGACTATCCTCGAAGCGGCGGGAATTCCGGAGCCACAGGTGGTGAATGGCGTGGCTCAGAAGCCGATCGAAGGCGTGAGCATGAGCTACACGTTCGATTCTGCGGCTGCCGGCGAGCGGCGCGCGGTGCAGTACTTCGAGCTGCTGGGCAACCGGGCGATCTACAAGGACGGCTGGATGGCTGCGACCCGCCACAGCATCCCGTGGGACACCGCCGGCCAGCGCAAGAGCTTCGACGCCGACGTGTGGGAGCTTTACCACCTCGACAATGACTTCTCCCAGGCGAACGATCTGGCCGCGCAGAACCGGGAAAAATTAGAGGAGCTGCAGGCCGCGTTCGATGTCGAGGCGCGCAAGTACAACGTGTATCCGCTCGACGACCGCTTTGCCCAACGCTTCGACCAGTCGCTGCGGCCGAACCCGCTGACCGGACTTACGAGCTTCACCTACGGTCCGGGCGTCAAATACGTCAACCCGAGCGCGCAGCTGAACACGCACAACGTGCCGTTCTCGGTCACGGCGGAGATCGAATCCGATACCGGTGCGGCCGATGGGGTCATCGCCGCAAACGGTGGAGGCACGGCCGGCTTGTCGCTCTACGTCAAGGACGGCAGGCCGACCTTCTACTACAACTTCTTCGGCGTCGCGGCATACCGCGTGCAGTCATCCGTACCGCTTCCGACCGGAAAGAGCACCGTGCGCGTCGAAATGACGCCTGAAGAATCCGGCCACGGAAAGCCCGCGACGGTGAAACTGCTCATCGCCGGAAGAGAGGTCGGCGCCGGTCGCGTGGAAAGGACGGTGCCGCTGGGATACAGCGCAGAGGGCCTCGACATCGGGATGGACAATATCTCCGCCGTCAGTCCGGACTACAAAGCGCCGTTCGCGTTCAGCGGCACGATCCGTAGCGTGACGATTGCCATACAGAAATAGGGTCGCCACGGCGCGCAGGTCGAGCCGCACGAACCGGGAAAGAAGGGCGATCCCAACAGCCTGGAGAAGTTCATCGCCGCCGGGATGCGGTGACCGGGACGAGGATCGAGCGACAGTTTTCCGTTGTCGCATCCCGCCGTGGGTTCCTTCAGCCGCAAATCGCCATCGTGAGGGGGCATCGTACATGCCCACTTATCGATAGCAAGCACATCACGAATGTGTTACTTGACTACTATTTGCGCGCGTGCAATACGAGTGCGCATGCGCAATCCGGCCGGAGCTTACCTTGGATGCTTACTGAACACACGAGAGTTACGATGACTCGAGGTGCCGAGCGCGCGACCAGCGCGCGCAAGGTCGAAGCCAACCGCCGCAACGCGCGCGCCAGCACCGGGCCGAGAACCGTCGCAGGCAAGACGCGCGCGGCGCAGAATGCGCGCCGCCACGGCTTGAACCTGCCGGCGCGTTATGATCCCTCCCGGTCGGGCGAGATCGTCGCGCTGGCGCGCGCGATTGCCGGCGCCGACTCCGGGGCGGAACGGCTCGAGCTCGCATCGCGGATCGCCGCCGCGCAGATCGACGTCGAGCGGGCGCGGCGCGCGCGCCTCGACATCTATCCGCAGGCGCTGCGCGAGCGCGACGCGATCACGCGGCTCGCGGCCATCGACCGCTACGAGGGGCGCGCGCTGTCGCTGCGCAAGCGCGCGATGCGCGACTTCGACGATGCGTGCTGCCAGGGGACGCCGGCGAGCATTTCGACCAAACGAAGCCAGTGCGCGAAATTGCGCATCGCGTCGTGCAAGCTCACGGCTCTGTCGATCTACCCGTGGCAGGGTCCGGAGACCGCATTGATCCGCTCGCTCATTCGCCAGACCATGATCGGCCAACGCACGCCGGCGCCGGCCGCGGGATTGGAAAGGCGATATTGCGGACAGGAAAGGCGCGCTCGGGAGATGCCGAGCCGCGTGCGCAACGTCGAAGCCGATGTTGCGCACTCTACGACGGGTTCGTCGGGCAATTTGCCGGAACGAAGCCAACGGGCGAGAAGGGTCAGGGCTCGCACTCACGCCGCGGCCGAGCGAACACCCAGCTTGGCCGCGCACTCCTCGAGGAAAAGGGTGCGCAGTAGGGTGGGCAACGGCGGCTTCGACGTTGCCCGCGCGTCTTGCAAGCCCGCCGTTATGCCCAATGACCCCTACCGTTCAGGAAAGACGACATTCATATCGATGCGGTCAGCGATCGATACGAGCCGCGTGCGCAACGTCGAAGCCGACGTTGCGCACCCTACGACGGGTTCGTCGGGCACTTTAGCGGAACGAAGCCAACGGTCGAGGGCTTGGCAGCCGCGAGGGCTCGGTTCACGCGTCAGCGCAGGCTCGGTAAGCGCGGCCTTGCCATTCCACTTACTGCTTCGGCGCCGGCACCATCTCGCTCGACGAGTTGATCACGGCATGGATGCTGCGGGCGAACTCGATTGCACCGGTGACGTCCATGTCGAGCGCAGCGCGGGCATAGTCCTTGCAGCCCACGCGCGCCGGCCGCGGTGCCCGCATGATCTGTGCGCACAGCCCCTCGACCGCGGCATCGAGCCCGGCCGCCGGATGCACCTCGCTCACGATGCCGGCCTCGCGCGCACGCTCCGGGCTCACGATCGCGGTCGACCAGACCAGATAGGTCAGCGCCTTGCGCGGCACCCGGTCGACCAGCGCCGACATCACCATGGTCGGCATGATGTTGTGGGCCATTTCGGGCACTTGAAACGTTGCGGTGTCGGCAGCGAGCGTGATGTCGCAGACCGCAGCGATGGCGCAGCCGAAGCCGAACGCGCGTCCCTTGACGACGCCGATCACCGGCACCTCGCAACGCCGGAAGGCACCGTAGCAATTGAACACCACATCGTTGCGACGTCGAAGCTCGAGCGCCTCGGGCTGGGCGCCGGGCGGACGCTTGCCCATGGTCTCGCGGCCGACGCAGAAATCCTCACCGGCGCCGCGCAGAACCACGATCTCGGAGGCCTCTCCCGCGCCGAGCAGCAGCCTGGTCAGCTCGACCGCCATCGCGTCGGAGGCAGCGTTGCCGATTTGCGGCCGATTGAGCGTGATTTCCAGCACCGGACCTTTGCGGGCGGTGAGAATTTCATCGGACATGCGATCTTCTCCTCGGTCGGGCGGCGTAAAAAAAGGAGCGCGGATGAGCGCGGCTCTGCTCTCTTACTGGCATGATTGTCGGTGTTTCGCGAGTGGTTCCGCAAACTCGCGCTGTGGCTCGAACGGAGGCGGCCAGCCGTTGCGCCTTTCGGCGCTCCGCCGCCCCTCACAATCGGAGCGGCCGAACTCCCCTTACGCGGAGCATGACCGTTGGGTAGAATAATAACGGATCGGGGATGAGTGCTACACAGTCGCATGCAGATGCAGCTTGATTCGGCGCGCGCTTTCCGCCCTGCCATCACCGAGCCGGGACCTCGATGAATCTTTCCTCGCTTCGCCGCAACC
Organism: uncultured Alphaproteobacteria bacterium; assembly: GCA_963831225.1. Classification (GTDB taxonomy): domain Bacteria; phylum Pseudomonadota; class Alphaproteobacteria; order Rhizobiales; family Xanthobacteraceae; genus VAZQ01. Next base: position 51,142 of record CAWHPT010000019.1, on the reverse strand, counting down.
TGTTGACCAAGCCGATCTACCGCTGGGCGCGGCACGCGCTGCCGAGCCTGTCCGACACCGAACGCGACGCGATCGAAGCCGGCGATACCTGGTGGGACGCCGACCTGTTCGGCGGCAATCCCGATTGGGCCAAGCTCCTGGCCTTTCCGCCGGCTCGGCTTTCAGCGGAGGAACAGGCGTTCCTCGACGGCCCCGTCGACGAGCTCTGCCGCATGCTCGACGAATGGCAGATCACGTGGGAACTGCGCGATCTGCCGGCTGACGTCTGGGACTACCTCAAGGCTCACAAGTTCTTCGCCATGATCATTCCGAAGAGCTACGGCGGGCTCGGCTTTTCCGCCTGTGCCCATTCGGAGGTCATCCGCAAGCTCTCGACCCGCTCGCTGTCGGGCGCGGTCACCGCCATGGTGCCGAACTCGCTCGGACCGGGCGAGCTGTTGCTCCAGTTCGGCACCAAGGCGCAACAGGATTATTGGCTGCCGCGGCTGGCGCGAGGCGAAGGAAATTCCCTGCTTCGGGCTCACCAGCCCGGAGGCCGGCTCCGACGCCGCGGCCATGGTCGATTCCGGCGTGGTCTGCCGCGGCCGCTGGGAAGGTCGCGAGGTGCTCGGCATCAAGCTCAACTGGCACAAGCGCTACATCACGCTTGCGCCGATCGCGACCGTGCTTGGTCTTGCCTTCAAGCTCTACGATCCCGATCATCTGATCGGCGATCGCGACGAGATCGGCATCACGCTCGCGCTGGTGCCACCGAACCTGCCGGGCGTGACGGTCGGCCGCCGGCACCTGCCGTCCTTGCTCGCGTTCCAGAACGGTCCGAACCTGGGGCCGCGACGTGTTCATTCCCATGGACCACGTCATCGGCGGCGTCGAGCAGGTCGGTGAAGGCTGGAAGATGCTGATGAGCGCGCTGGCGGCGGGGCGCGGCATCTCGTTGCCCTCGCTGTCGGCGGCGGCGCAGCGCATTCGCCGCCCACACCACGGGTGCCTATGCGCGCGTGCGCGAGCAATTCCATGTTCCGATCGGCCGCTTCGAGGCGATCCAGGAGCGGCTCGGCCGCATGGCCGCCACCGCTTATCTGCTCGACGCCGCGCGCCGGCTGACCTGCGCGGCCATCGATCGCGGCGAGCAGGCCCGCGGTGATCACCGCCATCATGAAGGCGCAGGCGACCGAGCGCATGCGCGTCGCCGCCAACGACGCCATGGACGTCCACGGCGGCAAGGCGATCCAGGAAGGCCCGCTCAATTATCTGGGCAACCTCTATCGCGCGGATCCCGATCGGCATCACGGTCGAGGGCGCCAACATCGTGACGCGCGCCCTCATCCAGTTCGGGCAGGGCGTCGATCCGCAGCCATCCCTATCTGCTGCGCGAAATGACGGCGCTCGAAGACCGCGACCCCGCGCGCGGGCTCGATGCGTTCGACCGCGCGTTCTGGAGTCATGTCGGGCACAGCGTCACGAACGCGTTCCGCGCCTGGGGGCGGGCCTGGACCGGCGGCATCTTTGCGCCGGTGCCGGCGGCGGGCAGCGTCCGGCGTTTCTACCAGCCGCTCGGACGCTACGCGTCTGCCTTTGCGCTTGCGACCGACATTGCCTTGCTGAGCTTCGGCGGCGCGCTCAAGCGCAAGGAGATGATCACGGCGCGCTTCGGCGACATCCTCTCCGAGCTCTACTTGTCGTCGGCGGTGCTCAAGCGCTGGGAGGACGAGGGCCGCCAGGAAGCCGATCTGCCGCTGGTCGAATGGTGCATGGAAACCGGCTTCGCCACCATCGAGGCGCGCTTCGACGAGATATTCTCCAATTTTCCCAACCGGCCGGCGGCGTGGCTGCTGCGCTTTCTGCTGCTGCCGCTCGGGCCGCGCCGCCGCGGTCCCTCCGATCCGATTGACGCAGATCTGCGCCAATTTCCTGCTGGAGCCATCGGCGACGCGCGACCGCACTCACGGCGGACATTTTCCATGGCACCGGCGACAACGGGCTCGCGCGCCTCGAGCGCGCGTTCGAGCTCACCGTCGCGACGCAGGCGGTGCGCGATCGTCTGCGCAAGGCGCGTGCTCACGACATCGATCAGGCGCGCGCGCAGGGCCTGATCACCGAGCCCGAGGCGGCGCAGCTGCACGCGGCGGCGCAAGCAGTCACCGCCGCGATTGCGGTCGATGATTTTGCGCCCGAGGAGCTGGCGCCGCGCCAAATCGCCGGACAAGCCCCTCGAGAAACCACGCAACAAGCCCTGGGACCAGCATCGGGAGACGTGCCATCGCAAGCGCTATCACGACCGACGGCAGCGGAGTGACGCCGCGCCCGGTCTTCATCGTCGACGGCAGCCGCACGCCGTTCATCCGCGCGCGCGGCCGGCCGGGTCCGTTCACGCCGGTCGATCTCGCCGTCGCCTGCGGGCGGCCGCTGCTCATGCGCCAGCCGTTTGCGCGCAATGCGTTCGACCAGGTCATTCTCGGCTGCGTCAATGTCATGGCCGACGAGATGAACCCCGCGCGCATCGCCGCGCTGCGCCTCGGCATGGGCGAGGCGATGACCGCGTTCACGGTGCAGATCAACTGCGGCTCCGGCATGCAGTCGATCGACACCGCCTACCGGTACATCCGCCAGGGCAGCGCCGATCTCATTCTCGCAGGCGGCGCCGAGGCGCTCAGCCACGCGCCGCTGATGTTTCGCCGAAGCGCGGTCGACTGGTATGCACGGCTGTTCGGCGCCCGCGATCTGTGGTCGCGGGTAAAGGCCGTCGCCGGTTTTCGTCCGTCGTTCCTCGAGCCGGTCGCTCGGCCTCGAGCGCGGGCTGACCGATCCCGTGGTCGAGCTCAACATGGGCCAGACTGCGGAAATTCTCGCGCATGTCCTGCAAATCTCCCGGCGCGCGGCCGACCAATACGCGGTCGAGAGCCAGCAGCGGCTCGCGCGCGCCCAGAAGGAGCGCTGGTTCGACGGCGAGCTCGAGCCCTCCATGGGCCGCGACGGCAAGGTCTACGATCATGACGACGGCGTGCGGCCGGACAGCACGGTCGAGAAGCTCGCCGAGCTCAAGCCCGCCTTCGAGCGGCCCTGGGGCAAGGTCACAGCCGGCAACAGCTCGCAGATCACCGACGGCGCTTCATGGGTTATTCTCGCGTCCGAGCACGCGGTGAAGCAGCACGGCCTGACACCGCGTGCGATGATCGTGGACACGCAATGGTCGGCGCTCGATCCCTCCATCATGGGGCTCGGCCCGGTGCTGTGCTCGACGGCGCTGCTGCGCCGGCACGGCATGGCGCTCGGTGATGTCGGGCTTTGGGAGCTCAACGAGGCGTTCGCGGCGCAGGTGCTCGCCTGTCTCGCGGCCTGGCAAGACCCGACCTTCTGCCGCGATGTGCTCGGTCTCGACGATGCAGCCGGCTCGATTGCGCGCGACAAGCTCAACGTCGATGGCGGCGCCATCGGGCTCGGCCATCCCGTGGGCGCGAGCGGCAACCGGATCGTCCTTCATCTCGTGAACGCAATGAAGCGGTTGGGCATCAAGCAGGGCATCGCCACCGAATGCATCGGCGGAGGCCAGGGTGGCGCCATGCTGATCGAGGCGGTGTAGGGGCATTTCATGGGGAAAGTCTGGGACGTTCTCGCACCGCGCAACCTGGAGCTTGGTCCTGCGGCTGCGCTCGCGCCTGGGCCTTGGCGGCATTGGCGGCTCGCACGCGACGACGATGCCATGGCTTGGCTGGTGCTCGACAAGGCAGGAGCGAGCGCCAACACCCTGTCCTCGGACGTGCTCGCCGAGCTCGACGAGGTGCTGGCGAAGATCGAGCGCGACTTGCCGAAAGGCCTCATTCTGCGCTCCGCCAAGCCGGCGGGCTTCATCGCCGGTGCCGACATCGGCGAGTTCGGTGGCATGACCGATGCCGCAACGGTCGAGACGCAGACTTACCCAGGCCAATGAGATTTTGGACCGGCTCGATCGGCTTGCCGTACCGACGGTCGCGGTCATCCATGGCTATTGCCTGGGCGGCGGACTCGAAGTCGCGCTCGCCTGCGATTTCCGGATCGCAATCGAGGATGCGCGGCTCGGCTTTCCGGAGGTGATGCTCGGCCTGCATCCCGGCCTCGGCGGCACCGTGCGCTTGCCGCGGCTGATCAATCCGCTCGAGGCCATGACCTCTGATGCTGACCGGACGAACGTTGCGCGCAAGCCGCGCCAAGGCGGTCGGCCTCATCGATGCGGTGGTGCCGGAACGCCACGTGGAGGCGGCTGCGACGGCGGCGGTCGCGGGCAAGTTGAAGACGAGGCGTGGCGGCCTCCTCATCCAGATCGTCAACACCGACCTCGGCCGCAAGCTCGCCGCCAAGCGCATGCGAGCGCGAGGCCGCGAAGAAGGCGCCCGTCGAGCATTACCCCGCGCCGCACGCGCTGATCGACCTTTGGGAGACCCACGGCGGCGATGCGCGCACCATGCAGAAGGCGGAGATCGCATCGTTCGCGCGGCTGCATGGTCACCGATACCTCGCGCAACCTGGTGCGGGTGTTCTTCCTGCGCGAGAAGCTCAAGGGCTTGGCCGATGGACACTTCTCCGGCCGGCGCGTGCACGTCATCGGTGCCGGCGCGATGGGCGGCGATATCGCGGCCTGGTGCGCCTGGCATGGGTTCACCGTGACGCTCGCCGACATGCAGGCCGAGCCGCTCGGCAAAGCGGTCGCCCGCGCGGCCGAGCTGTTCGGCAAGCTCGGCCACAAGCGCGATCGAGACGCGTGACGCGCTCGACCGGCTGATCCCCGATCTCGAGGGCGAGGGCGTGCGCTCCGCCGACCTGGTGATCGAGGCGGTGCCGGAAACGCTCGAGCTCAAGCGCAAGGTCTATGCCGCGACCGAGCCGAAGATGCGGCCGGACGCGATTCTCGCCACCAACACGTCCAGCATCCCGCTGGAGCAGTTGCGCACCGGCTTGCAGCGCCCCGGCCAGCTCGTCGGCTTGCATTTCTTCAATCCGGTGTCGCGTATGCAGCTCGTCGAGGTGGTCAGCCACGACGAGGCGTCGGCCGATGTCCTGTCGAAGGCGCGCGCTTTCCTCGGTCGGATCGATCGGCTGCCGGCGCCGGTGAAGAGCGCGCCCGGTTTTCTGGTCAACCGGGCGCTCACCCCCTACATGCTGGAAGCCTTGGTGATGCTGGACGAGGGCGTCAAGCGCGAGACCATCGACGCCGCCGCCGAACGGTTCGGCATGCCGATGGGTCCGATCGAGCTCGCCGACACCGTTGGGCTGGATATCTGCCTGCACGTCGCCGACACGCTCAAAGCCGACGCTCGACCGCCCCATGCCCGACCCGTCGCACCTGTTGCGCAGCAAGGTCGCAATGGGAGAGCTCGGCCGCAAGACCGGCAAAGGGCTTCTATGCCTGGAAGAATGGCGAGCCGCGCAAGGAGCGCGACGCGCCGACAGCCCACCCACGAAATGACCGACCGGCTCATTCTGCCGATGCTCGATATCTGCGTTGCCTGCCTGCGCGAAGGGGTGGTGGCGGACGAGGACACGGTCGACGGCTGCGATGATTTTCGCCACCGGCTTCGCGCCGTTCCGCGGCGGACCCATGCACTATGCCAAGGCCCGAGGCGGGGCAACATCCGCCGGGAGCTCGAGCGGCTGGCGCAACTTCATGGCGATCGCTTCCGGCCCGATCCGGGCTGGGACCGCTGGACATGATGCGGGGCGGCGGCCCCGCTCAATTCCAGGACGCAAATCAGGCCGCACGACGCGATCATCGAGCGCGTCGGCAAGAAGATCGTGCTGGCGCTGCCGCTCGGACTGGGCAAGGCCAACCACATTGCCAATGCCATGTTTGCACGTGCCGCGGCCGACCAGTCGATCCATCTGCGCATCTTCACCGCGCTGACGCTGGAGAAGCCGCATGCGAAGTCCGGCTTGGAACGTCGTTTCATGGACGCCGCTCTCCGCGCGCTTGTTCGGCGGCTATCCCGAGCTGGCTTACGCCATCGCCCAGCGCGCCGACAGGCTGCCGCCCAATGTCGAGGTCGACGAGTTCTTCTTCCAGGCCGGCACGCGGCTGCGCGTTGCCGCCGCGCAAATGAGCTACATCTCGGCCAATTACACGCAGGCCCTGCGCTATGTCATCGAACGGGGCGTCAACGTGGTGGCGCAACTCGTCGCCAAGCGCGCCGGTCGACCAAACCCGCTACAGCCTGAGCTGCAATCCGGATCTCACGCTCGATCTGCTCGCCTGCCGCGAGCGCGGACAGTGCGATTTCCTGTTCGCCGGGCAGCTCAATTCCGAGCTGCCGTTCATGCCGGGCGACGCCGACATTTCGGCCGAGCAGCTCGACATGATGCTTGAAGGGCCGCAGACGGACTTTCCCCTGTTCGCGCCGCCGCGCCAGCCTGTCGATCTCGCCGACTACGCCGCCGGCCTGCATGTGGCGCGCACGGTCGCCGACGGCGGCACGCTTCAGCTCGGGATCGGATCGTTCGGAGACGCGGTGGCGCAGTCGCTCATCGTGCGCCACCGCTACAGCCACGACTTCCGCACCATTCTGGCACGGCTCGATCCCGCCGGCCGCGCGCCGGCCGGCTTGCGGCAGGAGGCGCCGTTCGAGGCCGGCCTGCACGGCGTGAGCGAGATGTTCGTCGAGGGTTTCCTCGATCTGATGCAGGCCGGCATCCTCAAGCGGGAGGTCGATGGCGCATTGCTCAACGCTGCTTTCTTCGTCGGCTCGCGCGCGTTCTACCGGACGCTGCGCGAGATGCCGCAAGCGGAATTGGCGAAGCTGCGCATGACCTCGGTCTCATACGTCAACCAGCTTTACGGCGACGAGGCCGCCAAGCGGCGGGCGCGAGTCGAAGGCGCGCTTCATCAACAATGCCATGCTGGCGACCTTGCTCGGCGCCGTGGTGTCGGACGGGCTGGAAGACGGCCAGGTCGTGAGCGGCGTCGGCGGCCAGTTCAACTTCGTCGCGCAAAGCTTCGCGCTCGAGGACGCGCGCTCCATCATCATGCTGCGCGCGACCCGCGAGAGCAGGCAGGCGCACCACCTCGAACATCCGCTGGAACTATGGCCACACCACCATTCCGCGCCATCTGCGCGATATCGTCGTGACCGAGTACGGGGTTGCCGACCTGCGCGGCAAGAGCGACCGCAACGTGATCGCAGCGATGCTCGCGGTGGCAGATTCCCGATTCCAGGACGATCTGCTCCGCCGCGCCAAGGAGGCCGGCAAGATCGAGCGCGGGTTCGAGCTGCCTGCGGAATGCCGCAACAACACCCCTGAGCACATCGAACGAATGCTGGCGCCGGCGCGCGAGCAGGGGCTGCTGCCGCAATTTCCCTTCGGCACCGATTTTTCCGAGACCGAGCAGCGCCTGATACCGGCGCTGCAGCGGTTGCGGTCGGCCTCGCCATTCGGGCTAGCGGGCTTGCTGGCGCGCGGACTTTTCTCGGCGATGCCTCGCCACAAATCGAGGAGTGTCTGGTCCGCATGGGCCTCGAACGGCAATCGAGCCTGACGGAGAAGGTCTATGCTGCGCTGTTGCGCGGTGCGCTCGCATGACGCGTTCAGCCTCCGCTTGCGTGGGAACGACGCGCGTCCCAATATGATTTCTGGCTCGGCATGACAGCACACCTCGCTCGGACCGATGCTTTCGCCTGCGAAGCTCGTTAAGCTCGCCCATCCGCTTCCCGCAATCGAAGGACCACGTGCAATGACCATCTCCATGTACCAGGCGTCGGTGCCGATCTTCGTGCAGTTTCTCACCAGCCTGTCCGCGGTCCTGGACAAGGCGGCGGCTCATGCGGAGGCCAAGAAGATCGATCCATCGGTGCTTCTCAACACGCGGCTTGGCGCCCGACATGTTTCCGCTGGTCCGGCAGGTGCGCGCCGCGACCGACCATGCCATCAATGCCTGCGGCCGGCTCGCCGGCGCCGAGCTGCCGTCGTTTGCCAATACCGAAGCGACCATTCCCGAGCTCAAGGAGCGCATCGCCAGGACCATCGATTTCCTCAGGACGCTCGAGCCGGGGCAGATCGACGGCAGCGAGGACGCGGAGATCAAGATCACCTTCCCGAGCGGTGCCACGCGCGAGTTCACGGGCCAGTCGCTGCTGCTCAACAATTCACTGCCGAACTTCTATTTCCATTGCACCACCGCCTACGACATCCTGCGCCATTGCGGGCTCGAGCTGGGCAAGCGTGATTTCATGGGCACGCCGGTAACGCCGTAGATTGGAAGCATTATCGAGGGGAACTACGCGATCCGCATGATCCGACGTGCGTTTCCTGCCAGAATGGCGTTTCGCACCTCCGCGGAAACGTCCATCGCCTCGACGGAGCGCCGGCGCGGCTGCGCGCATGCGCACATCATGCTAGGATCGCATATCCTGGACAATGGCGCCGCGAAAAAAGGAGCAAAGAATTCATGGCACGCATTCGTCACATTGCGCTCGTGGTCAAGGACTTGGAAAAAACCGCGACGTTCTACCAGAAGGCGCTCGGGCTGAGCCGATCAGAAATCTCCGAAGGACCCACTGCACGCCGCATCTACATGAGCGACGGCGAGGTCAATCTGGCGCTTCTGCAGTACAAGAGCGAAGTCGGGTCCGGCCTGAAGAATCCGGAGTCCTTCGTCGGCATTCATCACTTCGGCTTTCAAGTCGATGATCTAAAGAAACAGCAGGCGGCAATCGAAGCGGCCGGGGGCAAGTTTTTCTTCGACCTGGGCGAGGAGCAGGATGAAGGGTTCGAGAGAAAATTTCACGATCCCGACGGGATCATTTTCGACATCAACCACAAGGGTTGGGTGATGACATCCGGCAAGAAATGATGCTTGCGGTTGTCATCCCCGCGTAAGCGGGGATCCAGTAGCCCCCACGTGTAAGCGATGCGAGACAAGAGTCTCACCCATTCCGTCAGTGATTACTGGATCGTCCGCCTGCGCGGACGATGACACCGCACTTGTGTGGATACTCGCACACAGAACCGGGCCACGTGCTCAGTCGTCAGCCGACAGTCGCCGTCGTACGCCCCAGCGGCTGAGGATCTCGCCGATCTCGCCGGCAACGAAGTGGCGCGCGCTGTCCCGGTCATAACCCTCCTCCAGCAGCTCATCGTAGTCGGTGAGGGCATGGCGTACATAAGCCACCAGCGACAGCCAGGCCGCCGTACCCGGCGAGGCTGAGATCAGCCCGCGGCTGTCGAGCGCGTGATCAACCACTGCGCCGAATTCATGCGCTGGAATATGGGGAGCCAGCTCTCGCAACGCGCTCTCGATCTCGGCACGCCTGGACAAAGCTAACGCGCATCCTGCTCGTCGGCATACCAGGACGGCTTCTCCGGATAGTGCGGCCCATCATAGATCTCGACCACCACGGTTTGTTCGTGGGCGATCGCCGGGCCATGAACGTTGCCCTTGGGATTGCAATAGAACGACCCGGCGGTGAGCGTGACGCCGGTCGCGGTATACTCGTATCGCCCTTGCAGGCAGAACATGAACTGATTCGAGGCATGGTAGTGCGGCTGCGGAATGCCGGCGCCCTTGTCGAACTTGATCAGCGCAATCGAAGCGCCGGTCTCCTCGTTGCGCCACAGCATTTTCTCATGCACGCCCTTGAGCGACTTCTCGCGCCACGGCATCGATTCAGATGCGATGAGGATCTCTTCCAGTTTCGGCGCGTCTGCAGGAAGCATGGGGACCTCGCATGGTTTCGAGTGTTTCAGGCGTCACCCGGCGCATTCGCCGGCCAGGTGATATGCTTGAGCTCGACCAATCGCGAGAGATAACCGACGTTCGAGCGGTTGGTGAGCCGGTGCACCGGGCCGCATCTCGTTCATGAAAACGGTCGACCCCAACGGCTCGTGCACCGGGATCTTCTCGCCGAAAATGGTCTCGATCTCGTTGTCGCCGCCGCCCAGCGAGATGATGAGATAGGGATGATAATGGATATGAAAGTCGATGGTCTCGCCCGGGTCGAGGCGCACTTCCCAGACCCGGACGTGCTCGTTCTCCAGGACGATGCGGTGGCCGATCTGGCCGAGCGCGATGCCGCGCTCGGCCGCCTTCTTCACTCCATAGCGATCCGACATCTGCTCCATCCTCGATCGGCTCAGGAGATCGACGCGCTCAATCCGCCACCACCGCGATTGCATTGATCTCGATCAGGTATTCCGGAGAGGTCATCTTGGTGATCTCGACCATGGTCGACGCCGGCAGCGGCGGCTTGAAGTATTGCCTGCGCACCTTGTGGATGGCGTCGAAGTGCTCCATGTTGCGGACATAGACATCGACGCGGCAGACGTCGTCGAGCGTGCCGCCTGCGGCCTCGACCGCCGCCTTGATGTTTTCGCACACCTGCCGCGTCTGCTCGGTGATGTCGCCGATCCCGGCAATCGATCCGTCGGAACGACGCGCAGTCATTCCCGAAATGAACACCAGCCGGCCTTTCGCCTCCACCACCGTGGCCTGGGAGAACACCCCGCTCGGCTTTCGGATCGCGTCCGACGATACTTCACGCTTGGGCATGGCCTGCTTCCTTTGGTTGATTGCATCGACAAGTCCAATGGGTGCGCCGAAACTCCGAGCTCGACGCGCGAACCGTACCAGCATGGCGGCAACCGCGGGAGCGAGCACGACCGCGCCGGCGGAGCGCTCGCGCCTGCGCCATTCCGGCTCGCCCGGCGCGAACAGCGCTTCGACACCATGCGCGCGCCGGCTCGACCTGACGCGTTCGGCTGCCGCGGCGGCCTGCTTGCGGAAGCCGTCGAGGTCGCAGAAATGCGCGACATCGATCGCAATGAAGAGATGCGAGCAATCATACGGCACCGAAAGGTCGCCATAGAGCGGCTGCACCTCGCCGCCGGTCGCGCCGCCGGCAAGCAGCCCGCACATGAGATCGATGACGAATGCGAGGCCGAAGCCCTTCGGACCGCCCGAGGGCAGCAGCATGCCGGCGATCGCTTGCGTGGCATCGGTGGTCGCAGCGCCATCGGAGGTGACCGCCCAATTGTCCGGGATCGGTTCCTTTGCCTTCTCCGCCATCCGGATCTTGCCCATCGCCGCCTCGCTGGTCGCCATGTCCAGCACGAGGGGGATAGGCCCCGCGCTGGGCAGCGCGATTGCGATCGGATTGTTGCCGACGAGGCGCTCGGCGCCGCCGGGCGCCGGCATCAGCGGCCGGGTATTGCACATCGCGACGCCGATGCAGCCGGCGTCGGCAGCGCGGAGCGCGTAACGGCGCGCGGTCCCGAAATGGAAGCCGTGGCGAACGGCGACGACGGCGGCGCCGAACCTTGCCGCGCGCTCGACCGCCAGCGCCATCGCCTGCTCGCCGGTCAATTGGCCGAGCGCATGGCCGGCGTCGAGCACCAGGGCGCTATCCCGGTCCGAGACGATCTCGGCCTTGTTCTCGGTCGATACCGAGCCGCGGCGAATTCGCTCGATATACATGTCGACCAGCATCACGCCGTGCGAAGGCACGCCTTCGAGATCGGCATCGACCAGCCCCTGCGCGAGACGCTCGGCTGCGTCGTTGGCAAGCCCGCACGCCGTGAACATGCGCCCGATCAGCGCGCGGAGCGCTTCGGCGGAAACCGTGATCGCCTCGGCAGCGGTCATGAGGGAAGCACTTGCAGGCTCGGTTGGTCGTTCGGAGGGAGATGGTGGATAAAGGGCAAGCAGCCTAGGATTATCGAAAACCCGTTGATGTGTCGATTATCCGGTGGCAGCATCGACGCAACGGGCGCTCGGGGCGCCGGCGGTGGGCACCCCTCTCATCGATGGCGGTGACCTTCTTGAGCTCGCAAGCGACAGGAGCCGAACCGCCCGCGCCAGCCGATGGGCCGGCGCGGCTTTCGTCGCGATCCGCGCCCGAACCTTTCGGTCACTTCCAGGACGTCCGGCAGGAATTCCCGCGCGCCGGACAAGACCCGCTCGTCGCGATCGCCACGGTTTCCTTCGATCAGGATGCCGGCACGCTCGTCACGTTGCTCGGGCCGAGCGGCTGCGGCAAGACGACCTTCCTGAAAATCGTCGGCGGCCTCATCCGCGCCAGCGGCGGCGTCGTCCGCATCAACGGCAGGGACGTGACCGAGCCGCAGCCTGATTTCGGCATCGCTTTCCAGCAAAGCAACCTGATGCCGTGGCGGTCGGTGCTCAAGAACGTGCTGTTCCCGATGGAAATCCGGCACGAGAACGATCGGGCAGCCTTGGACCGCGCCATGGAGTTGCTTGCCCTGGTCGATCTCGCGCGGCTTCGAGCAGTATTATCCATCGCAATTGTCCGGCGGCATGCAGCAAAGGGTGGCGCTCTGCCGTGCCCTCATCCATCGTCCGAAGCTCCTCCTGATGGATGAACCATTTCGGGGCGCTCGACGAGCTTACACGCATGGAAATGCAGGACCTGCTGCTCGACATCCGGAGCAAGACCAGTGCCACGGTCATGTTCGTCACTCACAGCATCAGCGAAGCCATCTATCTGTCGGACGCCGTCGTCGTTTTCAGCAAGCGCCCGGCCGTGATCGCCGATTACATCGAGGTCGGCTTGCCCTATCCGCGCACGCCGGAAATCCGATACTCGGCGCAGTTCACGCAGCTCGAGCATCGTGCCGGGCGGGCACTCGGAATAACGCGATGAACTGGAACAAGCTCCAGCAGGCGATCTTCCCGCTGGCCGGATTGGCGGCGATCCTGGCGCTCTGGCAGGCCTATACCCAGATTTTCGGGGTGAGCCGCATCGTATTGCCCAGCCCATCCGATATCGCCTGGGCATCCGTCGCCCGCTACGATCTGCTGCTGCTGGAGACTTGGCCCACCTTTCTGGAGAGCGTCCTGGGTTTCGGGCTCGCCCTCCTGATCGGCATTCCGCTTGCGGTCTGCGTCGCCAGCTCGCGTACCCTCAATCTCACGCTCTACCCGATTCTGGTGGCGATGCAGTCGGTTCCGAAGGTGGCCATCGCGCCGATCATCCTGGTGTGGTTCGGGCTTGGCATCGAATCGAAGCTGGCGATCGCATTTCTGGTCGCGTTCTTTCCGATCGTCGTCGACACTGCGACCGGATTGCACTCCACGCCCTCGGGGCTGCTCGAGCTTGCGCGCTCGCTGCGCGCGTCTCCGTGGCAGGTGTTCGCGAAGGTGCAATTCCCGGCGGCGCTGCCGTTCATCTTCTCCGGCGCCAAGGTTGCCGTCACGCTCGCCGTGATCGGAGCGGTGATCGGTGAATTCGTCGGCTCGAACAGTGGACTGGGCAACCTGCTGCTCACAGCCAATTCCCAGCTCGACGGCCCGTTGGCCTGGGCCGCCCTGGTCTGGCTCAGCGTCCTGGGGGTGCTGCTGTTCGGAGCCGTTGCCCTCGCCGAACGCGTGCTGATGCCGTGGGCCGGAGCAGGTCACGGTTGAGCTCCCCGCCCCGAACCGACGCGTTGCGTCAGCGCCCCCGCATGAGGCTGGGAAGCCAGGTGGCCAGACCGGGCCATGCGACGATCAGCGCCAGCATCGCAACGAGGGCAAATGTGAACGGAGTGACCCCGCGGAAAATCTCGGCGATCGAAACCTGTCGAATGAGGTTCTTCACCACGAAGATGTTCATTCCGACCGGCGGGCTGATCATGCCGATCTGCACGACGATCACCACCAGGATTCCGAACCAGATCGCATCGTAGCCTAGCCCGGTGACAACGGGAAAGAACAGCGGCACCGTCAGGAGGATCATGGACAGTTCCTCCATGGCGGTGCCGAGCACGATATAGATGACGCAGATCGCGGCTATCACCAGCGCCGGGTGCAGATTGAACTGGGTAACGAAGTTCTTCAGGTCGGACGGCATGGTCGTGTAGTTCACGAAGTTGGCGAACAGGAGCGCGCCGATCAGGATCATGAACAGCATCGAGGTCGTGCGCGCGCTCTCGGTCAGGACGTCGAACAGCACCCGCCAGGTCAGCGCCCGGCGTGCCAGCGCGAACAGGAATGCCCCGCCTGCACCGATGCCGGCGCCTTCCGTAGCCGTGAACGCGCCGACATAAATGCCGCCGATGACCAGCAGGAACAGCGCTATCACCCCCCAGACATGATTGAGCGCCGTAAGGCGCTCCGACCATGAATGCGGCTCGGCCGGAGGTCCGGCTTCGGGGTCGCGCCAGCAGATCCAGCTCACCGCGAGACATAGCAGCACGGTGGCGATCACTCCCGGAATGATGCCGGCAACGAACAGCTTGCCGATGCTGGTCTCGGTCATGATCCCGTAGATGACCATGATGACCGACGGCGGGATCAGGATGCCGAGCGTGCCTCCCGCCGCGATCGAGCCGGCGGCGAGGGCGTTCTTGTAGCGGTACTTGCGCATCGACGGATAGGCTACCTTCGTGAAAGTCGCCGCAGTCGCGATCGAGGAGCCGCAGATGGCGCCGAAGCCGGCGCTGGCGACGACCGTGGACATGGCCAGTCCGCCGCGCCGGTGCCCGAGAAAACAGTAGGCAGCATGGTAGAGCTGTTCCGACATCTTCGCATGCGCCACGAAGTTGCCCATCAGGATGAACAGCGGAATGACCGACAAGGTATAGGCCAGGCCGGTCTCGTAGGTCACTTGCGCGATCATCGCCGACGCGACGTTGAAGTTGATCATGTGGGCAACGCCGACGAAGCCGACGATCCCCATTGCGAACGCCATCGGCACGCGCAGAAAGGCGAGCGCCAGGAAGGCCGCAAACCCGATCAGTGCCTCGATCATCAGCTAGACCAGTGACGGCTGATGGCGTCTCGGCCGGCGCAACGCCAGCACAAGCAGCGCCAGCGCGGTCAGTGCCATCAGAATGCTCATCCCGTAAGTCAGATAGGCCAGCTTGAATTTCAGTTGCGCCGTCGTCTCGCCGGCGCGGTCCATGGCGACCGCGCGCAGCCACAGCCGCCATGCCAGATAGCTGGTCGCCCCGAAGCAGATCAGGCAGATCACCACATGCTGGATTCGCAACAGCCAGTCCGGCACGACCGCATCGAGCAGGTCTACCGTGATGTGGTCATCTCTCAGCGTCACCAGCGGCAGGCCCGCGAAGATGAGCGATGCCAGCAGCATCTCGGTGATCTCGAAGGCGCCATAGACCGGCGCGCCGAAGAAATAACGGCCGATCACATCCGCACATGTGATCGCCATGAGACAGAAGAGCAGCGCCGCAGCGATGAGCCCGAGCGTCGGCGTGATTACGCGATCGAAGACACCGAGCGGCTGCTGCTCAGAATCCATGCCTGGGCCGCTCCGATCCCCGAAGCCGAGCCATCGCGGTGCTCCTGCGTGAATCCCGCCGCGATGGCGGTTTTGCTTGGCCTATTTCTTGGCGGCAGCGGCAATCTCGCTCCGCAACGCTGCGAGGACTGCGGCGCCATCGACGCCCTTGGCCTTGACCTTGTCGATCCAGGCCTTTTCGAGCCCCTCGGTCTTGCTCTTGATCTCGGCGACGAATTGCGGGCTCGCGGTCACGATCGGAATATTGGCTTCCTGCATCGCTTTCAGGCTTTTCGCGTCCGTTGCGTCCCAGGCTTTGCCGGCGCGCCGGGCCAGCGCCTCGCCTGACAGCTTGTTGATCGCGGCGCGATCTGCCTCCGAGATCTGGCTCCACTTCGCCGGGTTCATGAGCATCACGAAACTGACATTGTAGAGCCCTTCCGGAACGAAGGTGACGTGCTTGATCAGCGGAATCAGCTTGAACGATAGGGCCGACTCCTTGGGAAAGAACAATCCGTCGGCGACCCCCTGGCTCAACAGCTCGTAGCTTTCCGGTGCCGGCTTGAGCATCGGCACGGTGCCGAGCGCCTTGGCGACATCGTTCACCACGCCGCCGCCGACACGAATCTTGAGGCCTTCCAGGTCCTTGAGCGAATTGATCGGGCGCTTGGTATTGTAGATCTGCCCGGGACCGTGGCTGAACACCGCCAGCACCTGCACGCCCTTGTGCTCGTCGTGCTTTGCCAGCATCTTGTCGTGGACGCGCTGGTACGCAACCGACACGGCTTCCGCGGTGTCACCCATGAACGGGAATTCGATGGCGTCGGTCAGCGCGAACCGGCCCGGGGTGTAGCCGTGCACGGAGAACGACAGATCGGCGAGACCGTCCCTGACGGCATCGAACGTCTGTGGCGCCGCCACCACGGCTTTGGGCAACAGGTTGCATTTCACCCGGCCCTGCGTCGCCTGCTGCATGTCCGCGCAGAACGGCATGACGACGTCGGCCACCAGCAGGTGGCTCGCCGGCACCCACGTGTTCACGTTGAGCGTCACCTGCGCGCTCGCAGGCATTGCAGGCAGTACCGAAATGCTTGCGAGCACGCCGACCGCGAGCGTGGGGGATCTCATGCGTTCCTCCGCTTAGGTTGGCGTCCGTCGCTCTGGTGCGAGGCATCGCCGTTCGGTCGCAGCCCAGGATCAAGGCGACCTTCCGGCGCTTGGCCTTACCTCTATCACGCCGGTGAAGCTGCTGCTACCTCTGCCGCGACAACGGGCCGCGCCGGTGCGGGAGAAATACGGTCGGACCGGCATTTCGACCGGCGCAATCGGCGCAGGGGAGCCTGCATGCACGCAAGTGAAGGCCATTCGCCTTGCGGTCGTATTCCTGCACGGCATCGGCGGGGCGGCGGGGGCTTGGGCGCCGCAACTGACGAGCTTTTCTGCCGCCGGCTTTGCTCCGGTCGCGCTCGACTTGCCCGGCTACGGATCGCGCGCGCCGGTCACGACACTGGATTTCGAGGGGCTTGCATCCGATCTCGAAACGTCCATCGCCGAGCGGCGATTTGCCGCGCCCGGTGCTGGTTGGTCATTCGCTCGGCGGAATGGTTGCGCAGACCGCGCTGCGCCGCCGGCCGGACGGATACAGCGCGGTGGTGCTGTGCTGCACGAGCCCGGCCTTCGGCAATCCCGGCGGCGAGTTCCAGCGCAAGTTCGTGGCCGATCGGCTGGGGCCGCTCGATGCCGGCAAGACCATGGCCGATCTCGCGGCCGGACATCATCGACGACATTCTGGGGCCCGCGCCGGATCCGGCCGGGCGCGCGCTTGCGATCGCAATCATGGCAGCGGTGCCGGCCGACACCTACCGCGCGGCGGTGCGCTGCCTCGTCGCCTTCGACGAGCGCGCCAACCTTGCACGAATCCGCGTCCCCGTGCTTTGCCTTTCCGGCGAGCATGATCGCAATGCGCCGCCGCAGATGATGGAACGCATGGCGAGCAAGATCCCCGGCGCCCGTTACGTTTGCCTGCCCGGCGTCGGACATTTGCCGAACCTGGAGGCGCCCGGCGGCGTTCGATGCGGCCGTTCTCGATTTCCTGCGCCATGCTCTGGCCATCGCTCGAACCTGACCGAGTGCACAACCCATGACCGCCCTTGCCCTCGACCGCATGACGCCGATGCGCCGATCTTCGATCGCGCCGCCTTCCGCCTGGCGGATCATGCAAGCCGACCTGATCGAAAAGACGCGCCGGTTCGGAGCCCGTGTCGTGGCGCCGCGCGCCGCGCAGCACGATCGCGACGCCACCTTCCCGATCGAGAACTTCCGCGACATGCATGAGGAGGGCCTTCTCGCCATCTGCGTGCCGAGCGAGGAGGGCGGCGCGGGCGCGAGCTTCCCGACCTACTGCCTGGCGGCCGCCGAGCTCGGCCGCTATTGCGGCGCGACCGCCCTGTCCTGGAACATGCATGTGTGCTCGACGCTGTGGACCGGCGCGCTCGCCGACGATCTCGACATGACGGCCGAGGAGCGCGCCGAGCACAATCGGCGCCGCGCGATTGCACTACCGGCGGATCGTCGGCGACGGCGCGATCTACTCGCAGCCGTTCTCCGAAGGCGGTGCGGCCGCCGCCGGCGTGGTCGCCTTCGGCACCGAGGCAAAGCCGGTCGACGGCGGCTTTCTGGTCAACGGCAAGAAGATTTTCGCCTCGCTTTCGGGCGCGGCCGACTATTACGGCGTGCTGTGCACCGAACGCGGCGAAGGCGAGGCGGCCACGCGCCGCAACACGCTTTATCTTGCCGTTCCCGCCAATGCGCCGGGCGTCTCGGTGGTCGGCGACTGGGATCCGCTCGGCATGCGCGGCACGGTCTCGCGCACGCTGCTGATCAAGGACGTGTTCGTGGCCGAGGACGAGATGCTGATGCCGCGCGGCGTCTATTTCCGCGCCGCGACCTCCTGGCCGCACATGTTCCTGACCCTGTCGCCGACCTATATGGGGCTCGCGCAGGCCGCCTACGACTTCACGGTCGCCTATCTGCGCGGCGAGGTTGCCGGCATCCCGCCGGTCAAGCGCCGCATGTTTCCGACCAAGCAGATCGCAGTCGCCGAAATGCGCATCACGCTCGAGCAGACCAAGGCGCTCTGGTTCCAGGCGATCAGCGAGGCATGCGCGAACCCCACCTCGGAGCAGGTGCTGCGCGCCTATGCCGCCCAGTTCACCGTGATGGAGAATTCCAATGCGCTCGCCGCCAAGGCGATCCGCACCTGCGGCGGCCAGGCCATGCTCAAGAACCTGCCGCTCGAGCGCATCTATCGCGACAGCCGCTGCGGCTCGCTGATGCTGCCGTGGACCGCGGAAATCTGCCTCGACCGGCTCGGCCGCGAGAGCGCTCTACCGAGCCGGGCGAAAAGGACGAGTGACGGCCTGGGTCCTCGATCTGATTGCGCGCAAGGCTCCATGGACCTTTCCGATCTCATCGACCGCAATGCCGCGTTCGCGCCGGACAAGCCGGCGATCCGCTTCATGGGCTCGACGCTCACCTATGCCGGCCTTGCCCGGCGCATCGCAGCGACGGCGCGGGCGCTGAAATCGCAAGCAGGCATCGGCCGCGGCGACCGCGTTGCGATCCTCGCCGCCAATCATCCCGACTACCTCGTGCTGCTTTATGCCTGCGCGCGACTCGGCGCGATGCTGGTTCCGCTCAACTGGCGGCTTGCCGTCCCGGAGCAGATCTACATCCTGTCCGACGCATCGGTGAAGGCGCTGGTGATCGAGCAGGCGCTCGCGCGCGGTGGTCGCGCCGCTGAGAAGTGCGCTTCCCGACGTGCGCATCCTCGGGCTCGATTTCACCCCGGCACGAAGGGCACGTCGCTGGCCGACCTCTTGCAAGCCGCGAGCGGCGACGGGCGCGTTCCGCACGTCGATACGTCGTGTCCCGCTGCTCATCGTCTACACCTCCGGCACCACCGGCCATCCGAAAGGTGCGGTGCTGCGCCAGGACGCGCTCATTTGGAACGCGGTCATGAGCCAGCACATGCACGACATGACCGCGCAGGACCACGTGCTCACGGTCCTGCCCTTGTTCCACGTCGGCGGCCTCAACATTCAAACCACGCCTGCGCTCCAGCTGGGCGCCACCGTCACGCTGCATCCGCGGTTTGCGCCGGAGCCGGCGCTCGAAGCGATCGAGCGCGATCGGCCGACCTTGTGCGTGCTGGTGCCGGCGACCATCGAGGCCATGATCGAGCATCCGCGCTGGGAGGAGACACGCCTCGACAGCCTGCGCGCCGTCACCACCGGCTCGACCCAGGTGCCGCAGCATCTGGTCGATGCCTTGCGCAAGCGCGGCGTGCCGGTCCTGCAGGTCTACGGCTCGACCGAGACCTGTCCGATTGCGGTCTATACGCGCCTGTCGGGGGACTGGCGGCGGCCGGGCTCGACCGGCCTGCCGGGCCTGGTGTGCGATGCGCATATCGTCGATGACGGCGGACGCGAGGCGGCAATCGGGGAACCCGGCGAGGTCCGTGGTGCGCGGCCCGAATGTCTTCGTCGAGTATTGGGGCGATGCGAAAGCCACCGCCGAGGCCTTGCGCGAGGGCTGGTACCATACCGGCGACATCGGCACCCGCGATTCTGATGGTCATTTCTTCATTCACGACCGCAAGAAGAATGTGATCATCTCCGGCGGCGAGAACATCTATCCGGCCGAGGTCGAACGCGTGCTCGCTCGGGCATCCGGCTGTTGCCGAAGCCGCGGTCGTCGGCCGGCCGGATGCAAAATGGCAGGAGGTGCCGGTCGCCTGCATCGTGCGGCGGGCGCAAGCGAGCCCCACGGAGATCGAAGGCTTCTTGCCTCGAGCAGCTCGCGCGCTACAAAGTGCCGCGCGAATACGTGTTCCTCGACAGCTTGCCGCGCAACGCCATGGGCAAGGTGCAGCATTTCCGGCTCAAGGAGCGGATCGCAGCCGGAGCAGATTGACGAGGCAAGTCCTGATCGCTGTCATCGCCCGTGGAAGCGCCTTGACGCGTCGCCGCGGGGTAAACGCTCACCCGAACACGTCCTGCAGGACGCCGGCGCGCACCACCTCGGTTCCGTCTATGGCGATGGTGGTCCGCATCACCGGAATATCGAAATGGCCGGCGGTGTATCGCCCCGCGAACTCGTTGGCGCCGGTCGAGAACAGGAAGTTTCCGGCGACCGCACGCAACTCCGTGCCGTTGGTATCGCGCCGGTCGTACATGGTGAGCGCCTCGTAGCGCGCTTTCCGGTTCATGCCGAAACCGACATGGGATACCGCGTAGGCTTCCCGGTCACCCCAGGCGGCGAGATAGCGGCGCATCATTTCGGCGTCTGCTCCCTCGCCCTCGATGCTCGTGACGTAATCGGCCTCCAGGGTGAGCCGCACCGGTGCTTCGAGATAGCGCTTGAAGGTGAGATTGATGTCGCCGCGATCGAGCACGAGCGTTCCGTTCACCGTGCCATTTTTCGGAAAGCTGACGACGAGCCCGCCCGGCCAGTGAGCAAGCGTTCCGGGACGGTCGGTCCAGCCCCAGACCCCGACCGTTGCAGCGCCGGCAAGATCGACGTCGAGGCTGGTGCCGGCCGCGGAAGTCACGACCATGCGCGTTGCTGCGCGCAGCATCCTGGCCGCGGCGCGCACGCTCTTTTCAAGCGCGCTGTCGGGCGCCATGCGTTCCAGCGCCTCGGGATGCTCATTCGAGATCGCGAGTATGCGCGCACCGGCCGTTGAGAATGGCGGGTGTCTCCGGCGCATGCATCAAGCCTTCGATCGTGCAATCGACGACGAAGCCGGCCTGCCCGAGCGCGCTGACGACCGGCTCCAGGTGCCCGATCGCCTCGCTGGCGCCAGTGGAACGTACCGGCACGGGATGGGTATTGCGCGGCGTCGGAACCACCACGTGGAACGGCCGTGCGCCCAGCCGCAGCAAGGCGAGCTCGGCCAGATGCACGTTGAGCTGGCGCGATTGCGTTTCCGACAGGATCGCCGCGGTGTCGCCGCGCTTGACGGCACAACGCTCGAACACCTCGCAGAACGTGTCGATCCACTTGCCTTCGATGCGATCGGTGAACATGGCACATGCCAATCCGCAACCTCAACCGTCGTCCCCGCGCAAGCGGGGACCCATCGGGCCGCACACCTGGTGGCGCAATGGGCCCCCGCCTGCGCGGGGGCGACAGCGATGGTGGTGATCCGACACGGACATAAGGTCTATGGCCGCCGTGCGATGAAGTCGATCTCGACCCGGGCGCCCTTGGCGAGACCAGTCACGCCGATGCAGGTGCGTGCCGGCCGCTTGTTGGCCGGAAAATAGGACGCATAGATTTTGTTCATGGTCTCGAATTCGCGCATGTCGATGACGAACACGCGTGCGGAAACGACGTGCTCGAGCCCCATTCCGATCCCGGCCAGCACGAGCTTCAGGTTCTCCATCACCCGCCGGGTCTGCGCCTCGATGCCGACCGGCAGCGGCTCGTCCTCGTTGTCGGGATTCTCGGGGATTTGGCCGGTGACGAATACCCAGCCATCCACCTCGACCGCGTGGCTGAATGGCGCAACCGGCGCCGGGGCCGCATCGAGCATGTGGTGAATGATGGCACCCATGAATGCTTCACTCCTTCTGTTTGGATTGCTGTGTTTGACATCGAGCACGACTATAACGCTTTTTGCGATGGTGGAGATTCTGCATTCCAACGAAACGCAATTCGTTGGACGTCCATGTTCCTCCGTGATCACTGTGGTCATGGCTTGCAATCGGCAGCGCGCCTTGCTGGAGTGCGCCGATGCGGCTAGGGTTCGAGCTCAAAAGAAAGCGCCGGGACGAAACGGATTCGGTGGCGGAATGACGAAGCTCGGCGTTCGCTCGATACATGGTTGTTCTGTCGGCATGGGAGATTGACATGAGCAGGGATCGCAGCCGCGGTCTTCGAGGGTTCAAGGCCACGATATTGGCGGGCGTCTTGCTGAGTCTCGCCACGGCATCGGCTTCGGCTCAAAGGGAAATCCTCATCGGCGCCCCTTTGCCGCTGACCGGCGCGCTCTCACCGGAGGGTGAGAAGCTCAGGGCCGGGTACGAGCTGTGGCTGCAGGAGATCGACAAGCGCGGCGGCATCGACGTCGGCGGCGTCAAGCACAAGGTCAAGCTCATCTATTCCGATTACCAATCGACCACCCCGCGCGCGGTGCAACTGGTCGAGAAGCTGATCAGCAGCGACAAGGTTCATTTCATGTTCTCGCCGTTCGGCTCCGGCGCGATCAAGGCGGCGAGCTCGGTGGCCGAGAAGTATGGCGTGCCGATGATGGCTTCGACGGCCTCCTCGAAGGAGGTCTACGACCAGAACTACAAGAACCTGTTCGGCCTCTATACGCCCAACGACACGCTCAGCGAGCCGATATCCGAGCTCATCAAGGCCAAATTTCCCGACATCAAGCGGGTGGCAATTCTCGCGCGCAACGATCTCTATCCGCTCGCGCTGGGAAACGAGTTCAAGAAATCCGCGGAATCGCGCGGCCTGCAAGTCGTCTACTTCGAGAAGTACGCCATCGGCACGCTCGACCATGCAGCCGCCATCACCCAGATCGGCGCCGTCAGGCCGGACTGGATCATCGCCACCGGCTACATCAACGACCTCATCCTGATCCGTCAGCAGATGGCCGATCAAAAGATCAGCGCCAAGGTCGTCACCGGCATCAACGGCCCGCAGTACCAGGAATGGATCGACGCAGTCGGAGCGCTGGGCAACGGGGTCACCACCGCGAGCTGGTTTCATTCCTCGGTCCGCTACAAGTCCGATGACCTGTTCGGCGACACCGAGACCTTCGTCAAGGCGTTCCAGGCCAAGTACCGCACCGATCCCGATTTCACCCAGGCATCCGGCACCGCCATCGGCGTGATCCTGCAGATGGCGATCGAGCGGGCCGGAGCGCTCGACCGCGACAAGGTGCGCAGCATTCTCGCCAATTCCGAGTTCAAGACCTTCTTTGCGCCGATCAAGTTCGGCGCCGACGGCGAGGCCAATTCCTATACGCCGCCGATCTTCCAAATCCAGAACAGGAAGGTGGTGGTGATCTATCCGGAGACGATCAAGCAGTCGGATCTGCAACTCATCACCGGAAACTAGAGTAGGCGGCCGCAATTCTGCTTGCTGATCGGGAAATTTCCGGTCGACGATCGCATTGTCGTGCGATCGTTGGGGGAGCGGGGGCGGACGTGCTCTACATCCAGGTGCTGGTGAACGGGCTGGTGCTGGGCGGCCTCTACAGCGCCATCGCGGTCGGGTTCTCGCTGGTGTGGGGCGTTCTCAACATCATCAACATCCTGCATGGCTCCTTGATCATTCTCGGATCCTATGCTGCGTTCTTCGCCCACCAATATCTGCACATCGATCCGTTCGTGTTCGTGCCCGCCGCAGCGGCGCTGCTGTTCTGCCTCGGCTATGCGACCCAACTCGCCATCATCAACCGCGTCATGGGCAGCCCGGTGCTGATCACGCTGACGCTGACCTTCGGCCTCAACCTGGTGCTCTACAATCTGATGATCCTGGCGTTCAAGGCCGACTTCCGCAAAGTCATCCTGTCGCCGCCGCTCGGATCCGTGAACATCGGCGGCGTCATCGTGCCGGTCGACCGGCTGATCAGCACCGCCTTCGCGCTTGCTATCGTGGGGCTCTTGTACGTCCTGCTGCGGGCGTCGCGGATCGGCCGCGCGATCGTCGCCGTGCGCATGGATCGTGAGGCGTCCCTGCTGATGGGCGTGAAAGTCAGCCGCATCTATGCCATTACCTTCGGGCTCGGCGCGGCCATGGCCGGCGCCGCCGGCAGCCTGTTCAGCGTCATCTTCCCGATCTCGCCGGAATCGGCGAACGCACTCCTGGGCAAGGCTTTCGTGATCTGCGTGCTCGGCGGATTGGGCAGCGTGCCGGGCGTGGTCGCCGGCGGACTGACGCTCGGCGTCATCGAGAGCTATGCGGCGCTGTTCTTCGGACCCGAGCATTCGATCACGATCTCGTTCTCGCTGCTGATCCTGCTGTTGATGTTTCGGCCGAGCGGAATCATGGGCCGGAGGGGTTTCGAATGACCCGGCTTCTGCTGATCGCGGCTGCGGTCCTGCTGGTGGCGTTGCCGGCGTTCGCCGACAATTACGTGCTGCGGGTCGCGACCACGATGCTGATGTACAGCGCGCTGGCGCTGGGCTGGAATTTCATCGGCGGCTTCGCCGGCTATCCATCCTTTGCCACCGCCGCATTCTTCGGGCTCGGCGCCTATGCCGGCGGCGTGCTTCAGAGCAAGGGCGTGCCCATGCTGGCGGCATGGATCTCGGCCGGCGTCATTGTCGCGCTGTTTGCGGCCGCGCTCGGTCGTGCGATCCTGCATCTGCGCGGGCACTATTTCGCGATCGCCAGCCTGGTGGTGGCCGAGGTGCTGCGCGAGATCACCAATTCGGCGACCGATCTGACCGGCGGCGGCATGGGATTGAACCTGCCGGTGCTGAGCATGGACGTAACCAGCCAGACGCGGCTGTTCTACTACGCCATGTTCGTCGTTGCGGCCGCGGCGCTGGCGACCGCGGCATTCGTCGATCGCAATCGGCTGGGTTTCGGCCTGCGCTGCATTCAGCAGAACGAGGATGCCGCGATCGTGCTCGGCGTCAATGTCCGGCGCTACAAGGTCCTGGCCTTCGTCCTGTCGGCGGTCTTTCCGGGGCTGTGCGGGGGGATCTATGCTTCCTGGGTGAATTACATCGATCCGATCGACGTCTACGACGTGCTGCTGTCGGTCAAGCCGATCGTCATGGTGCTGCTCGGCGGCGCCGGCACGGTACTGGGGCGCGGTCTACGGAGCCTTCCTCTTTCTGCTTCTGGAGGAACTGGTCTGGCGCAATCTGCTCCAGTTCCATGCCGGGCTGCTCGGCATCATTGTCGTGCGTCCTGGTCCTGTTTCTTCCCGATGGGGCTGCGCGGCATCGATTGGCCGGCGCTGTTTCGCGGCTGGAGCAAGCGCGCCGGAGGAGCCGCGCGATGACCGCCATGCTGTCGCTCAGGAGCGTGTCGCGGCGCTTCGGCGGCCTGATCGCCGTCAACAACGTGTCGTTCGAGCTCCACGCCGGCGAGATCGTCGGGCTGATCGGACCCGAACGGCGCCGGCAAGACCACGCTGGTCAACCTGATCACCGGCGTGCATCGCCTGAGCGCCGGTGAAATCCGGTATCGCGACGAGCGCATCGACCGGCTGCCCGCCAACCAGATCGCCTGCCGCGGCATTGCGCGCACATTCCAGGTCGTGCAGCCGTTCCCGCGCATGAGCGTGCTGGACAACGTCGCCGGCGGTGCGCTGTTCGCCGGCGGCGTTGCGACGATCGGTGCGGCGCGGGAAAGCGCCATGCAGCACCTTCGATTTCACCGGCCTTGCCGCGCTCGCCGATCGCCCCGCAGCGGCGCTGACGCTGGCCAATCGCAAGCGGCTGGAATTGGCCAAGAGCCTTGCGACCAACCCGCGGCTGCTGCTGCTCGACGAGGTCAATGCCGGCCTCAACACCACCGAGATCGATGCGGCGCTGGAATTGATCAAGGCGATCGCCGCGCGCGGCATCACCATCCTGCTGATCGAGCACGTGATGAAGGTCGTGCTCAAAGCGACGACGCGCGTGATCGTGCTGCATCACGGCGAGCTGATCGCCGACGATCGGCCCGACGCCGTCATGCGCGATCCGCGGGTGATCGAAGCCTATCTCGGCTCGAAGTTCGCTGCGCAATACAAGGCCGCGACGTCATGAGCCTGCTCCGCGTCGAGAACCTCGCCGGCGGCTACGGCGACGTGCAGGTCCTGTGGGGCGTCGATCTCACGGTCGAGCAGGGACAGATCGTGTCGCTCATCGGCTCCAACGGCGCCGGCAAGACCACGCTCTTGCGCACCATCTCCGGCCTGCTGATCGCCGACCGCGGGCCGCATCGACATTCGCCGACGCCGACATCTCGGCTTTGCCCCCCGACCGGATCGTCGAAGCCGGGATCATCCACGTGCCGGAAGGACGCCGCCTGTTCGCCGGCATGAACGTCCGCGACAATCTGCTCATGGGCGCCTATCACCGGCGCGACGAGCGCCGCCGCGATCCGGCGCGATCTCGATTTCGTGTTCGGCTTGTTCGCCCGGCTGCTACGAGCGGCGCCTGCAGGACGCATCGACCCTGTCGGGCGGCGAGCAGCAGATGTGCGCGATTGCGCGCGGACTGATGGCGGCGCCGCGCCTCCTGATGATCGACGAGCTCTCGCTCGGCTTGGCGCCGCGAATCGTCGAGGAGCTCAGTGCGGCGCTTCTGAAGATCAACGCGACCGGACTGTCCATCCTGCTGGTCGAGCAGGACGTGATGACCGCGCTCGATCTCTCGCATCAGGCCTTCGTCATGGATCCGGACGGATCACGCGCCACGGTCCCGTCGAAGAGCCTCGCCAATGATCCCTTCGTCCAGGAAGCCTATCTGGGGGTTGCGCCCGCGGCCGTGGCCGGGAGCGTGCTCATGAGCGAACAGCACATCGACTATTACGATTCCATGTCTTCGCCTTGGACCTATCTCGGTCATCAGCGGTTCCTCGATCTGGCGCGCCGCTACGGTCTCACCGTCGATCACAAGCCGATGGACCTCCTGAAGGTCTGGTCGGTGTCGGGCGGATTGCCGTTGAAGCAGCGCGCGCAGCAGCGGCAGGCCTATCGGCACCAGGAGCTGCGGACGATGGCGCGAATTTCTCAGCGTGCCCTGCAACCTGGAGCCGGCCTATCATCCGGTCGCCGACCGGCGCGCATGCTATCTCGCGATCGCGGCCATGCGACAGGGGCTGGACTGGCAGAGATTGAGCTACGCGCTCCTGCGCGCTGTATGGGTCGAGGAGCGCAACATCGCCGATCATTCCACGCTGACGGCGATTGCCGACGAGAACGGCATGGACGGAAAGGTGCTGATGGCAGCAACCGAAACTGCCGATGTTCAGGCGGAGTATCAAGCCAATACCGACGAGGCCATGGCCATCGGCGTGTTTGGAGCTCCCACCTATGTGCTCGACGGCGAATTGTTCTGGGGGCAGGATCGTCTCGACATGCTGGAGTGGCGATTGCGGCAGAAGCTCGGATAGGAGAATCACCATGAACAAGCCGATGCTCACCATTGCCGCCGCATGCGTCGTGGCAATCGGCCTTGCCGGGCCAGCCTTGGGTCAGGAATGGCCGCAGCGGCCTATCCGCGTGATCGTCGCGTTCGGACCCGGCGGCGGCACCGACATCGTCGGCCGCATCATCGGGCAGTCGATGTCGGAAAAGCTCGGTCAACCGGTCGTGATCGAGAACCGGCCGGGTGCCGCCGGCACGCTCGGCAACGAAGCCGTCGCGCGCGCCGACAAGGACGGCCATACGCTCGGCATCATGACCGCCGGCCAGATCATCGCGGCGGTGATGAACAAGTCGCTGCGCTACGATACCCTGACCGCGTTCGATCCGGTATCGATGGTCGCGACCGCCGGGCTGATCATCGTCACGCGCCCGGATTTCCCGGCCAACAATGTCAACGAGCTGATCGCGGCCGCGAAGACCGATCCCGGCAAGCTCTCGTTCGCAAGTCCGGGCTTCGGCGCCACCCAGCATTTCACCGGCGAGCTGTTTCGGCAGACCGCCGGGATCAATATCCTGCACGTGCCGTTCCGCACCTCGCCGGAGGCCATGTCGGCGCTGCTCGGCAAACAGGTGGACGTGCTGTTCGACACCGTGTCTGCCGTGCTGGGCCAGGTGCAGTCCGGCCAGCTCAAGGCGCTCGCGGTCACCGGCAAGGACCGGTTTCCGGCGGTCCCCAACGTGCCGGCCGCGATCGAATCCGGCCTGCTTCCCGGCTACGACGTCACCACCTGGTACGGTTTCTTTGCGCCGCACGGCACCCCGCCTGCCGTCATTGCAAAGCTCAACAAGACCCTCAACGAGATCCTCACGGAAGACGTGGTGCGCGAGCGCCTTACCAAGGCCGGCGTGGTGGTGCAGGGCTCCACTGCGGAAGCTTTCGGCACGCACATGGCGGCCGAATTCAAGCGCTGGAGCGCGGTGCGTGAGAACGCCGGCATACCGCAGCAGTAGAGTGGATGCGGCGAGCGGTTGAACTGCAACTCGGCGCATCCACACCCGCTCGCCGGCCCATTTCAGATGGGTCAGAAATCCAGGAGACGAAGGGTCGGTTCCACCGAGCTCGTATTGCTGTTGTGGGCGCTTGCGGTTGGTGCAAGGATAGCAGAAATCTCATGGAGGCGCTCATGAGAACGGCAACACTGGCAGGTGGCGTATTAGCGGCGTGTGTCATAGGGGGCGTAACAGGTGCGCTCGCCCAATCGCTGGAGGGAGTTTCAGCATCGAACTGTAATTTTGCCAATACTGTTTTCGGGGAGCAAGGGCAGCGTCAAATCCAGATCAATCTGGCTCCTGCCGATCAATACAACTACGGCGAGGTATACGGGCAAATCTACTTCGACTTCAGACGAAAAGGAGCATCGCAAACACCGGAAAATTGGTTTGCTGGATTCCGGCGCGCGCTCGTAAGCACTGGCTTGTTCTCCGAGGATCGAGAATATGTGTTGATGGTGACAGCTTACGGCAATTTATTCGACCGCGCTGCGAATGTGAATTGGCGAGTTGAGCTCGGCAAGCAAATTATGTATCGATTCAGATCAGGCCGAGACGGAAACATCCAGCTGCTCGGCAACAACATCCAGAGCGGAGCCAGGAAAGCCATCACGGTTACCCAGAGAGAGGGTCTCTTTACGTTGACTCCGCGGTACGAAATCATCGAGCCGACCAATATCGTCGAAATCGAATTTCAGTTCTTCAAATCAAAACAAGCGCGAGTCGACACGGGCATCTTCAAAACGATCTTGTCCGGGGTATCCTCCGTGTTGGGCCTATCCGGAGTCGTCACATTCCCTGCGCAACAGGCAGCGTCGGCTGTGCTCGATTCCGTTACCAAGCCGATCCAGGATCTCGGTCAAATCTTGTCGGATAATTTCGAGCCAATTGAAAGCCTCACCCGTATAAAGTCGGTTGGTTTCATCCCGAACGTTACCGTCAGCTTCAATAACGTAGTCTCTTATTCTGCGGAAGTGCCGGCTGGAAATCAAATCGAACTATATGAGATCAAGACCTATGCCGCAGTGATCCCGTCGATTGTGGCAAATCGACTGGACGATGCCTGTCAATACCCGAGATACAGTGCAGATCCGAATTCCATTTTGAGGGCTGCGGTGACTCCGAGCAACGTAACCGTGGAGACCTTTTACAAAGAGGATAATCTGCGGCGTACCTATCTGAGCCAGCTCGGACGGCAGGCCAGCAGGGAAGACCTGATAGACGCCTGCAATGCCATCAAAGAAGATGTGAGACGATATTTCGGCGGATTTGATACATATGCAATTTCCTGGGCATTGTTTGCCGCCAGAGAAGCGCAGTTCAAGAATAGGGAAATGGCTCGGGAATGCTTCACGTCCGTGGAACGCAACATCATTTATGACAAGCTCAAGCTGCCGACGTTGTGGGAAGGCTCGGCGCCCGCTGTCACGCCGGCGGTGCCCCCCCGCACCGGAACCGAACAGGCTGCGCCTCGTTCTCGCCCAAGGGGACGAAACTAACCTCGCAGCACGAGATCGCGCTCGATGCGCGAGAGCACCACATCGGTGACGATCTGGCGCGTGAGTCGACAGAACAGGGTTTCGGTGACGTCGAAACTGCCGTGCTCTGCGAGCTTGTTTGCTGGCGCGCCTCCGCCGCAAACGTTGAAATAAGGGCAACCGGCTCGGCAGGCAGCCACGCCCCGCTCGATCTCGCCGGCGACCAGACTATACGACGGGCGAGCCAGAATGTCGGCCAGACGATCCCGCAAGACGTTGCCGAAGAAAAAGCCGGGCGGGTCGCCCACGCGGCCCGAAAGGCCGGCCAGCTCCGGAGAAAAAGTGGAAAGGTGGCCCTCGGCAGAGACAGAGATTATTTCGAACGGATGGGCTTCCGAGCTCGTTGGACAGGTGCCGAAGCGCGGATCGACAAGCGCCGCTTTCAGTGCGTCGGCCTCGCGTACGCTGATGCGAAATGGAGCTGCTATCCGCGCGCTCGAGCACCCGGTCGAAGAACGCCGCAAAACGGCCAGCCGCGTCTTCACGCTGCAGAGTTGAATGCGTGTTGAGCCCCTCGATCTCTTCGATATTGAAGCCGAGCCGCGTAAAGCCTTCGTCGATGAAGAAGTCCATGATCGCGTCAGCCGCATCGAGGCTTTCTCCGCCGACGACACAGATCACGTGGCAATCCAGGCCGGCGCGGCGAAGCGCGGCGATGCCGCGCATGGCGGCCGCATGGGTGCCCCTTCCTGCACGGGTACGGCGCCGTGCATCATGGATTATTGCCGGACCGTCGAGGCTGACGCCGACGCTGACGGAATGGTCGCGGAAAAACCGGCACCATTCGTCATTGATGAGTGTGGCATTGGTTTGAAGCGACTGGCGCGGTCGTCCGTGCGGCCAGCCAGCGGCCAGCACGGCGGCGGCGTCACGGTACCATGACACAGGCACCGTGAGTGGCTCGCCTGCATGCCACACCACCGTCGTACCGGGTCCAGCGAGGCCTTCTCGCGCAATGAAATCCACGGCTGCCGCCAGCGTTCCGAGCGACATGCGCCGCCGATCGGATCGGGCGGGCAGATAGCAGTAAGCGCAATCGATGTTGCAGAACGCGGTGGATTGAAGGATCAGTAGACGCGCCGGGCCGCAAGCGGACGGAGGCGTCAAAATTTGCGCCAGTTCGACCATTGGGCAACCACTGCGCCCGTCGTATCGACCACTTTCAAATCCGGTATCTCGAGCAGCTTCGTCCGGATCTGGTCGATACGGGCGATTGGACGGAGGGTGGGTTCCACCAGGGCGGCTTCGGCCGGCGCCTGAGATGCCACGGCAAGCACGGCGGTAATAGCCGCGAGCGACAAGAACCGGTCTTCACCAGCCATGTCGACCTCCTTGCATGACGGTTATCACGACGAACCCTCGAAAACCAGCGGAAATGCACGAAGGAAATCGCATCACCATTTATCGCATTCGACCAATTTACAGATTTTGCTTTGTGGGGGCTCTTCGGCCGGAGCGGGCACACCGCGGATGATATTCGAAAGCGTCGCTATGCCGATCGGGACTGAACGGTATTTTCCTTCCTTGTCTCGAAGGACCAAATAATCCCTCCATACCGCGGCGCCCCTGATCGGTGGCGCGACAACATAGTTGAATTCCGCTCCATCAACCTGAACCGTTGTTCCATCGTCCGCACGATTGGCATAGCTGATCGAGATGTTGTGGACGCAGAGATCGTCATTCTCTCCGCATTGCCGCCCCGACTCTCCGGTCTTGCTTTGCCTATCGAAAGCCTGGGAAAGCATCGCCAACTCCTGGACCGATGTGCCGCCGGCAACGCTGCAGGGAAACCTTTTTGCCGTCTCGTTGGGCGCAGCCGGTCTGGGCTGCACGCATTTCCCGAGCTCAGGCAATGGTTCCGGCGCAGAAACGATCTGCGGTGATTGCACTCCCCGTGCGAAGCGCATTTCGAAACTCCCACTCCCTTCAGCCGTGATCGTGACGACGACCCAATGTTGTCGCTTGTCCTCTTGCGCCCAGATCGTGACTCTTCGGCTGCTCAACAACGCCGCGATATCGGTGCCGATCTTCGTGATCCTCGTCGACAACTCCCGGCCGAAATTCCGCGGCTGAAGCGGCTGGTCGATTCGGGCGTAGTTCAGCCTATCGAGCTTGTACCAGATGACCGGATACACCAGCGGGTTCGAAACATCCCGCAATTGAGTCCACACCACCAAATAGTCCAGATCAGAAACGCCACAAACCAGGGTAGGACCGGCGAGCACATTCACCGTCTCCAGCGGGATCAACTCAGCGACCTTGCCGCCATGCTTGGGGACCAGCCTCGCATTGCCTTCGCCTTCAACCGAGAAACTCCGGCTCCCATCCTGTGATTGAACCGTACGGAAATTTCCGACCGCATCCTTTCCATCGAATTGGATGCAGGATAGCAACTCGCCTTTATTCGAGGTGTCCTCTGCTGCGTCGCTGAAGAACAATTGCTTCAGGTACGAGCGGGCAGCGGTGTCGAAGGTGGCGGCTGCCATCGTGAGACCGCGTTGTGACTCGATGCCCCAGAGGGATGTCTGGCGAAGCTTTTCGATACGCTGGCCGCTTTTCAGTATCTGCTTTTGAGCGGACTCGTTTCCGGGGCCATCTCTCGGAGACGTTACTTCGGCGATGACGGCGAGGGCGCGAAGGGCATCTTGATTCTCCGTAAGGAGTTGTTGATTCGCTGTAAGTTGGATAGTCGCAAATGCAAGGGGAACAGCGAGAGCAGCAAGAACAAGAGCAAAGCTGAAGACCGTCAAAGACAGGCGAAGCTTGAAATAGAACAGACTTCGCCCGGAGAGCGGGATATCCTTGCGATCCGGCGCTTTGCCAGAGCCGAGCTTCACGCGCCATACGACCGAGCTCCATAGTTTGTTCAGCGAAGCGGCGGTACGTTGTGTCAAGGAAGGCTTCTCCTCCTGCCCGGCGCTGAAATCGATGTGCCAGCGTTTGGCCGCCTCCCACGCCGCCCTGATATTCTCTGCTGCTCTCGTTTGTTCATCCCTCGTGCCGGGCAACTCCGCGCGTTCAGCTATCCATGATGGTCTGAAAACAGCATTCGCGCCGAAGATGCGTTCCAGATCGCGGCACTTGTCGATGGAAAATCGCTGCGCGGCCTCATAGAACCGGCGCAGCGCGAACTTGCGGTACAATTTGACAACTGGGTACAGGATCCAGTTCAGCCAGCCCGTTTTCCCCGACGGCTCCCATTCCCACTTGCCATTTGCGCCGCCAGCGAGCAGCGCGGCGTTCGCTTCGTAGAATATATCGGCCAACCGTTTTGCGTCGATCAGCCACGTCTGATATTCGGTGGAATTGCGAATGAGTGCTTCATGGTTGACATCGTATCGCTCTCCGTTTTCCCCGCCCCGCAAATAATTCCGGGCTTTGAAAAAAGAGAGCGCACTCTCGAGAGTTTCCGGATCCGGTGGCGCGTTCGATGCGGCGAAGATGTCCTTCATGCTCGCCGGACTGCGTGCGTCATTGCCCTTGTCATCGCGGGTGGCGAGGGAGACGAAGGCGGCCTGAAGCAGACGGAGCCGTTTTTTCATGCTCTCGTCCAGCACCGGCCATTGCTCGAGCTCGTCCCATGGTTTGCCGGTGATAGCCTCGCTGAGGGCGATCGCGAAACCGGTATCGAAACATGCCTCGAGCACGTTGTGAGAATCGTGCCTTGTGTCGGATACCCTGATCGGAGCGCTTATCGCTCGAAGCGAGGTCCTCAGCTCTCCGACACGCTGCTTCCTTCTGCGGATCCAGTTTTCGATGTCCGAGGGTTCGATCGAGGGCCTCTCGGCGCGGTCACGCTCCCAACGTCCAACCGCCGTACCCCAGGTGACGCGTAGCAGGTGCTGGAACAGAGGCAGCAGGTCGGCCTGATGGCGTCTGCGCCGGTCCCCCTCCACACCCTCCGGGCGTTCCTCGCTTTGAAACGCCTCCACCCAGTATTGCAACTTTCTGATGAACGCCCCCGAAAATGGCGCGTGCTGTTCGCCATCGCTCTGCATTCTCGCGGCGTCCGCACTCTCATCATCGCTGACCGTCACGTCCCAATCCAGCAGCGTCTGGCGGCCAGGATTGACCGTTGCCTCGATGAGAGCATCGAGCTTGGGATGGTCGATGAGATAAAAGCCGTCGTTGACTATGGGCGCAAGCCCGTCGATCTCTGCGCAGCGATGCAGTTCTTCCGAGCGTAGCGTAGCGACGACGACGAGCGGCCCCTTTGGGTTTCTTCTGGCGAACTCGAACAGGTCGACTACGGTGTCGATATCGTTCTTCTTCTCTTTTATGACCACATCGCGAAATAGCTCCTCGAATTGATCGGCGAGCAGAAGAAAGTTGATCTTGCCGGAGCGGAAACTGCCTCGCAATGTCGCAAGCCGCTCGTCAATTGCCTCGAGGGTCGCCAGGAACGCGTTGAGACCATCGAGCGTGAAAGTGCCTTCAGGTTTCAAAATCTCGTCGAATCGCCTGCGGATCTCCAGGTCATCAGTTTCTCCAATGGACGGGTTCTCGAAGCAAATTTCCGCAAAAGCCTGCGGTCCCTTCTTCAGCGCGAGCAGTGGCTGGCACACGTCGTTCCAAAACGCCTCGACGATCCTCTCGCAAGGGCTGTCACCTGGGCGAAAGGTTGCCGTATACCAGCGCCCCGTCCGCCCCGGAATTCGCCCAACGTCGTTGAGGCGCGGCAAAACTCCGGCGAGCACGAGCGATGATTTCCCCGAACCGGATCCGCCGAGGACAACAACAACGTTGCTTTTGGCGAGGCGTTCTCGGAGCTCCTCGGCTTCCTTGCGCCGGCCGAAAAACAAGCGCGCTTCGCGCGGCGTAAAGCTTCTAAGTCCCGGATAGGGATGCGTCGGAGGGCGCGGAAACCCGCTCTCGTCCTTCAACGGAAGAATATGGTCCGAGCTCTTGCCGCTCTCTATGTCACGCTCGGTGAAAAAAGCAGCGCAAAACTTTCTCAACGGTTCGCTGTGATCCGGGTTGTCTTGGGCCGCCATCGTCATTGTCCCAACAACTCGTCGATATGCCTCGAGATGATACCCTCATCGGAAGCACTGGTGAGGACGGCGGCCTCTCTTTCCCGCCGCATGCCTATGACGACCCAATCCTTGGTCTTGTGCCGAAACGGAAACTGTCCAAGTGGAAGGGACTCGCCTAAATTCATGATGACTGCGATCTTCACGATTTTGTTGCTTGGAAACCCTTTCTCCTTGATGACCGGGTCCAGCATCTTGTCATACTCAGCAAGTCTGTTCGTAAATTCCCAGATCGCCGTGTAGGGATCGTCCGTCATCTGCAGGTTCAGATCGTGTATGGCGATGATCACTCCGCCGCGGGATGCCTTGGCATCGAGGAGCCGCTTGAGCTCGTCGATGGTTTGCGCCGTCCGCTCACCGGACATAGGCTCCATATAGACGAGGAAGGGATCAGGCGGCTGACATTCGGTCGTCCTGGCTGATACGACGGAGATCAACTTGCTCACGAGTGCGGTGTTATCGCCAGGATTCTCGAGGCTGATCGTCGGCGGCGATCTCCCAAGTCCGAACCGCGACTTCAGAAGCGCCGCAAACTTTTCCGGTGGGTCTGATCGCAGAGCGAGACCGCTGAGATCGCGGTTCTGCTGGACCGTTACCGCACCATCGCAAATCCAGGTTACGATTTGAGATACCGCAATGGGTTCCGCCAGACCAAACTTCCGCCCGATCTTGCCCGGGAGCGAGGTGAGGGAGTCACTGTCGCCGATTACGATGTCGTTATTGACGACACGGATGAAAAGAGAGTTGGCGTCATCGCTCTGGACCTTGGGACCTCGGCTGCTGTTCCAGCCATCGCTCCAGTCCGTCACGGCTATGTTCTTGTCCTGAAAAATCGCGGTGAGTTGCTGAACAAGCTTCTTACGAGCTGCCGTCACATCCTCTGCACTGATTGCCGTCGGCTCTCCGAGAAGAATGATGCGAGAGAGTGGCCTGGGGCGAGGTGCGCCTCGGCCGCCGTTCATTGCCGAGGCGGGAGACTTATCGACGGCGGACGTTTTCCGATCGAGTGTTTCCGTCGAGGTGTCGACTTTTGGCGGGGGTTTTGCACTTTCGACAATTGTTCGCAGCTCCATGGCATCTTCGTCGCCGGGGTTTTTCTGATCGAGCTTTGTCGCGAGCTCGCCGAACAATGTCGGGAGCTGTCGCATTTTATTCAGATGATTGAGAAGCTCGAAGAACCATGTCCGATCGGGCAGACCTTCGTCCAGCCTCGGATCGTCGAGCTCGAGCTCGGCGACGATCATGGCCATATCGATGCGGCTGAAGCGCTCAGAGACGAGTCTTTGCGCCTTTATCCTTTGCCGGCTGCTGATGCTCCACGACATGACGGCCTACTCCCAAAACCGCTGAATCGATTTCCGCGCCAGGTCGGCGACGATAAGAGCAATCGGCACGCCTTGATTGTAGTCGCCGGGTGCAAGCTTCGAGCCTGGCTCGCCGGCATGATGAAGGGCAACAAGCGACAAATCCCCGTCGAAAACCGGCGAGCCCGAGGAGCCGCCCAGCGTTTCAGCTGTATACCTGAAGCGAAGGTCGTCATTGGCCAACCCGCAAGAAAGACCCCAACTCGAAGAAAGCGGAGCGGATTCGGGGTGCTGTGCGATGAAAAGAATACGCTGCGCTTCGGGAACCTTGGCGGAGGCAGAAACCGCTATGCTTCCGCGAGGCCGACCCTTGGCGTCATTCTCTACCGGATTGCCCAATCTGAGCAGTGCGTAATCGAGCTCACTGGTCGTCGGCGAGCGTCCGCCAATTCTTGCATCTCCAGGCGCGTAGGGTGCGTGTGCGATGCACCATTGCGAGCTCGCAAGCCGCACGGGAACGCCGCGTGAAGACTCCGAGAGGAAGTCGAACCGGCAAAGAATATCCTCACCAGGAGCACCCGCCCTGAGTTCCTGTTCGACGACATGGAAATTGGTCAGCACCAGATCGGGCGCGACCAGAAACCCCGTTCCCAGCGTAGCACACTCAATTCGGCAGACTTGCCCTTGAAGCGCCAGAAAACGGTCGAGCATAGGCCCGTAGCGGTCAATTCCCTCGCCACCTCGGACAAGTCGTTCGAGACTGCTGGCATCAAGTCCTGTTGGGCGTGGTTGCGGCTGTGCGCCCACGAAAACGGGAGCAGCGGCAGGAGCCGCAAAGGTGAGACTGCGGCCGGCATGCGGCCGCCTGTCTATGACTGCACTGATCAATGGATCGATCTTGGCTTCACGCTGCGCCCAATTGATCACCTCGAATACCTGCGCGACGAGCGTGCCCGACCCTGCAACGCCGGAAAGCCGCGTATCGAACTCATCGGACAGCAGGATGTCGAATTCTTCGCGGCTGAAGGTCTCCAGAATTGTCTCTCGCAGAATCCTTCTCTGCAGGCCGTTGATTTTTCTATAGGTACTCACGTACGGCGACCCTCCTGCACAACGAGATGGCAAGCGAGAGGGCTCACTCGCCGCTCGGCCCGAGCAATCAACGTGTTCAAAAGGACGCATCTGCCGACCCGCTAGCAACGACGACACTGGCGGTAATGCTCGGCATCCCGAAGCGCTGCCGGGTGCTGCACAGCCTCGGCGTAGCGTGGAAGCTGATCGATTATGAGCCAACCAAATCCGATTGTGAATACAGCTGCGCGACTATGCTTAAGCACCGATAGCTTGGATCGACCGGCAGCGCTGGCGTGGGTGCCCGGCGATGCCTTCAAGCGTCGAGCACCCTTTCCGCAAGCGGACCTCATGCTATTCGGCCCCGCTGGCCCTCAAAGCCTCGAGTTGAAGTGCCCGGATCTTCCGGGCTGCTGTGCAAGCATAGCCCGCATGTCCCTTGAACTATGTGAAGTCGCTCACACGCAGCGTGACGCATCGGCCCCAACATGCGAGGGGATGCCTAGGCCGGGCATGTGCGGACCACATCGAGTGCGCTGCTCATTCCGGGTACAGCCTTTGTGAGATATGCTGAGGTCGCGATGTGCTCATCTCGACTCATGCTGGTCGACACCGCAAGCGGGAGGCTCAGATGCGCGGTATTTCCTCATCCGAAGCGCTGGAGTTCGTCAGCAACATCGAGCTCCCGCCGCCGCCGGAGGGTCCCGAGCTCGAGACCGCGGCCACGTTCGATTTCGACAAGGCGAAGAACCAGGCGATGGTCGTGGGCTCCGATATCGTCTCGTTCGTCCAGGGCGTGACCGAGGCGCGGCGCGGCGACATCGTCAACTCGGCGCTGCTCGCGCAACTCGTCGCGAAGAAGCGTGTCCCCGACGGCAGCAAGATTTTTGAATGGTACGATGCCTATTTCGATACGTTGTCGAGCATCGGCTGGGTCATTCAGGATCGGCAGTTCGTCCAACACACGGAATCCAGTCAGAACTTCGAAGCGCACGAAGCGGTGCTGACGGTTGCGGCGAGCCTGCTCGGCCCGGGAACGGCAGCCTTGCAAATCGTCAAGTCCACGCTCGGCGCGATGCAGGCGATGAAGCAGAACAGCCCTTTCATCACCCTGTTCAACCGGGAGAGCCAGCACGCCGAGACGGCCCGCTTCCAGGTCACGCTCGCCGATCAAGCGCAAGAGGGTCAGTTCCTGGTGGCTCTGATGGCATTCGGCCTGACCGCGAAATCCACGTTGACGCAAGTCCTGTTCTTCAAATTTCATGGCAGTGACGTGGAGCTGAAGCATTCCTCGGGACGGGTAACGATCAACACGGCGGTGTTGGAAAGTGTGCGCGATGCTGTCGCAGCAAAGCTTGCTGCCCATGCCAGCAGTTATATGCGCGGCCTTCCCGACCTCTGATTACTTCGGTGAGTAACTCGAGAGGAGGAGTGATGTCGAGAAAACAACTGGTCATCGAGGAGGCGAAACGGATACTCGGCAGCTACGATGCCGCCGCGGAAGCCATTTCGACTTCGCCGTTCGCACCGCGTGACAACGCCGAGTTGGGCCTGGAATTGCTCGAGCTGCCCTCAGGAACGACCGTCGGCCGCGCGATGGCGGAGGAAGCTGAACGTGAGGTCACCGACGGTCTTGATGGGATGAAGAAGCTCGAGCTCGGCCAAGACGATCGGATCACCCCTCGAGAGCAGGCTGGTCTCGAAGCCATCATCCTGTTGGCCGGGCGCCCCGCAATCCTCATCCAGGAAGGCGACTTCATGGAGCCGCCGAAGCTCTGGGCCGATCTCAAGAACGTTCGCGAGCAGATCAAGGATGCCATCCGGCGGGTCGGCAGGATCGAGGTTTCCAACAATCCGAACTTCGAATGGCTGGGCACCGGCTTCCTCGCGGGCATGGACGTCATCATTACCAATCGTCATGTAGCGCTCGAGTTCTCGAAACGGATGAATGACGGGAACTGGACGTTCCGCGCGCCCATGAGCGCCAGCGTCAACCTGCGTGCCGAGCTCGGCTCGGAATCGGTGCTGTCATTCAAGGTGACCAGCATCATCGGCATCCACGAGGACCACGACATGGCGATGCTCAGGGTGGAGCGGGCGTCCGGTACCGATAGATTGCCCGAGCCGCTGCCAATTGCCACGACACCTCCCGCGACGCTGAAAGGCAACAAGGTGTACGTTATCGGTTACCCTGCGTGGGACGGCCGAAGGAACGATCCTGAGCCCATGAAACGCGTCTTTGCAGAAATCTACAACGTGAAACGGCTGCAGCCGGGCGAAGTTTCAGGCCACGCGCTCGAGGCATTCGAGGTCTTCCACGACTGCTCGACCCTCGGCGGCAATTCTGGATCGCCGGTACTTGATCTGGAAAGGCACCGTGTGTTGGGCCTGCACTTCGGCGGCCGGTTTCTGGAGAAAAACCACGCTGTCCCGCTTTGGACATTGCAGAACGACGACCTCGTCAAACGCGCACGCCTCAACTTCCAGTAAGCACCATTCTGAAGGGCGGCGCCACAGGCGGCCCCTTGCGGAGGTAACATGGCAGCGGAGTCCGACGGTGGTACAGGAAATCGCGGCGTGCGTGAAAAGATCGTGACGCTGGAAAGCCTGCAGCCGCCAATCAGCGAGTCGCTCGAATCGACCTCGATGCGACCGGAGCTGGCGCTGCCCGATGCACGGTTGAGCATCGAGCGCTACTACCAGATCATGGAACGGCTGCGCCAGGAAACGGCAAATACGGGTTCCGATCTGCTGATAACCGTTCCGGACCGCGAGGTTTCGCTGCTTCAGAGCGAGATGGCGCGCCAAGGCACGGCGGACAAACGGCTGGCCGCCGGCGGCCAGGAGGTCAAGTTCGGGACTGGCTTCGGGGGAGGTGACTGGTTCGGTTGGATCGTGAGCCTGATGGATCACGTCAGCCGCAGGGACGCACACCCGATGGTGCGGCCGACGACGACGCAACGGGAGCCGCTTCCCGACCGTGCGCGGATTGCAATGACAGCTGACTGGGGCACCGGACTCTACGGTGCACCGGAGATTGCACAGCAGATCGACAAGCAAGGTGGCTTCGAGCTGCTGATGCATCTGGGCGACATCTACTATTCCGGGACCGAACAGGAAGTGCAGGAGCGGTTCCTGGACGTGTGGCCGCGCAATGCCGGCAAGCGGACGCTCGCAATCAATTCCAATCACGAGATGTACTCGGGAGGTTTCGGCTACTTCAGGCTCGCGCTCCCAGCCATTGGCCAGAAATCCAGCTACTTCGCGTTCGAGAGCTCGCACTGGCTGCTCATCGGACTCGACACCGCCTACGTCGATCATGACATCGACAACGAGCAGGTCGCGTGGTTGAACCTCGTCATCAAGGAGGTGCGTGGGGCCAACGGAGGCGTGCCGAAAAAACTGGTGCTGTTCTCGCATCAGCAGTTGTTCTCGCGGCTCGACAATCAAGGCCCGAAATTGCACAGGGCGCTGAGGCATCTGCTGGACGCGAAAGCCATCACCGCGTGGTATTGGGGTCACGAGCACCAGTGCGTAATCTATGACGCCCATCCGCGATACGGGCTTCGCGGCCGTTGCCTCGGCAACGGCGGTGTCCCGGAGGTGCGGAAGAAGGAAGTAAAGCAGGCGCCGACCGAGTTGACCAAAGGTGAAGTGACGTGGAAGCGCATGTCGGCGACCGACGACAGCCCGTCATGCCTGGTGCTGGATGGGCCAAATCCGCATGTGAAGGGCGAAGAGATCAAGTTCGTGCCGCATGGCTACATGACGCTCGAGCTCAACGGGCCGACGATGACCGAGCGCGTGTTCTCGGCGAACGGGGCCGAGATCTTCATGAACGAGATTTCAATGATACGCGGAACGCGCGTTTCAGCCTCCGCTTCAGCGATCGGCAGCGAATGAGCTTCCTGGTCAGACTTCCCGAAAACCAATACCCGCCCGACGCTCTTGATGGCTTTGTACCTGAAGATTTCAGCTTGGCGACGGCACGAGCCGCGGCTTGGCTGTCGCAACTGGCATACGAGGATGAGGCGGAGAAAATAGACAGAAGTCCTGGAGACTTGGCAGCTTCGGCGCGCGCTGTCATTTACCCATCCGGTGAGCACGCGGTTGCCGCTCGTGAGCACCAGGGGCTTCATCGCCGAAGGGCGGGGAGCCCTTGTTATTGCATTCGAGGGGACAGATCCGCTGGTGCTGGCCAATTGGGTGACGAACTTCAGCTTCCTCCCTGATACAGGGGGAATTCACCAGGGCTTCAGCGCTGCATTGGCCGCAGGCTGGCGGGATATAGCAAGCATGCTGACCGGACGGACCCCGCAGTCCAGCCTTTTTATCGTCGGACACAGTCTGGGCGGGGCGTTAGCCGTTCTGTGCGCGCGGCGTATCAAGAGGGACAAAGGGATCGCAGCGGCCGGAGTTTATACGTTCGGCATGCCGCGGGCCGGAAACGCG
This sequence comes from uncultured Alphaproteobacteria bacterium, assembly GCA_963831225.1. Taxonomy (GTDB): domain Bacteria; phylum Pseudomonadota; class Alphaproteobacteria; order Rhizobiales; family Xanthobacteraceae; genus VAZQ01. Next base: position 9,385 of record CAWHPT010000019.1, on the reverse strand, counting down.
TCGTTCGCGCGGGAGTACAACAAGGCTCTAGGCGACAGGACGTACCGTTTCGTCCACGGCGAAGATATCGTTCCAACTGTGCCGCCATCGGAGCTCGGGTTCAGGCATGTGGGCCGGATGATCAGGTGCGCACGCCACGCCAAGTTCGACCCCGAGCTACCGACGGAAACATCCGACGATCCCCCATTCGCTCCCAGCTTGATCAACGGAGTGAAGAGTGGACTGCTCCAACTGCTGGCCGGCTCGCTTCCGCCTGAGATTCGTCCCGATCCACTGGGCCAGGCGTCGCGACTCCTGCCGCCCGGAATTGCGGACCATTTGCCCGACCGTTATTGGCATGCTCTGCAGTGACTGGTGGCAACCCGACAGCTCCAACGGGGTGATCCTCCCGCGCAATCGTCTTACTGGCGGGTCAATGCGGAAACGATCCGCTCGTAGCTCGAATCGCGAGCCGGAGCGTAGAGCACGAGCGATCGACCGTATTCGGCGGCTTCCAGCGCGGTCTTTCCCTCGGCTGGAAGCTCTGAATATACCTCTTGTCCTGGGTCCGCCGATACTGCAGGCGCCGCCACTTTCGAGCCGAGGTCAGCCCCCTTGCCCAAGAGCAGATCGACGGAATCGGCGGCGCCAAAGAACGCAGCCGCGATGAGAGGCGTAAGACCGAGACGATCGCGTGCATCGACTTGCGCCCCTTGCGCGATGAGTGCCTCGATCGCCGCGCCCTGATTTCCGATAGCCGCGCGAACAAGAGGGGTATGCACGCCACCGCCGTCGTCGATCGCCACGCCTGACTGCTTCAAGAGCGGAGCAATTTCGCCGAGCTCACGCCTGACCCGTGTCTGCTCGGCCGCGTTCTCGATGCCAGCGGCCGCGGCGATGCCGTCCGCCCAGGCACCCCACAAATTATCCCCGGCGTCGCTGCGCAAGGACTCGAGGTCGGCTCCGGCGGAAACGAGAGCTTGCAGGAGCCGGGGATTCGTCATTTCCGGCAGAGCAATGCCGTTCATTGCAGCGGCCGCCAAGTCGTAGAGGCGGCCCGGATCCGCATCGGAGATGGCGTTTGGCGTCGCCATGATCCGCCGCGCCGCGTCCACTCTTTGCTCCGGCGTGAGCCCCGCCGCGAAGATCGAATTGAAACGGTCGGACGGCGCTTCTCGCCCGCTTTCCTGTCCCGGTTCGCCCTCGATCATCATCCAGGCGTTCGGGATGGTCTTCCAGCTGCGCGAGGGGAATGCGTCGCCGAGTCTCGCCTTCATGTCTTCGATCACCGCGATGACGCGCGCGCGGCTGTCGGTGTAGTCGATGTCCTTGTCGGGGCCTGATAGCGGCTTGGAAAAATTCAGGCAGCCGATGCTCCAGAGGAATCCCATGCCTGGATGAAAGAGAACGCCGGATCGATAGCCCGTATTATCGAGACGGATCGAGGGCCGTGCTTGTGCCCCGGCAATTGTGCTTCCGGTATAGCCATGCGTCGCGTATTTGGGGAACAGCCCCGCCGAGATGTGCGTTCCGAGCGGATAGATCCTCGCTTCGAGCCGACGATGGTGGGCCGTGCCGGTCGCGGTGTTGTCGCCGGGCCCGTGCGCTTCGAACACCATTCCTTCGAGCCCAGGAACCTTTTGGCCACGGAAGAAAGCTGAATAGTCGCCAACGGTACGGGTGCCCCTGCCGGCCCGGTGCTCGACCCGGCGGCGCTTCACGCGAATGACATATCCGTCCGGCAGCTGACCGGGAGGGACCGTGACGCCGCCGGGTTGTGGACTTGGCGACGGACCCGAGGGCGTAGCCGGCGCCGTCGCGGCTTGCTGGGTCAATCGTGCCAGCACAGCGAGCACGGTCTTCGCGTAATTCGCGTCGTTGGGACGCCAGATCGGTCCGATATGCTCGATGAACGCCTTGGCGTCGGCAGCTTTAGCCTTCCAGCCGGCGAAGCGCGGGTCGCGGTCGAGCCGAGCGAAATACCCCTTGATGAAGGATGCGTGGTCGAGGAAACGGCAATATTTGCCGACCGTGCCATCACCCCGCCGATAGTCGACTGGAGCAGAAAAATCGGCGAGGACATCGCTCCACTCGATGCCGGCAAAATTATAGTGCGCACGCGCGAGCTCGGAGCGTCCCCAGTTGGACTCGATGGCGCATTGAGCGAGAATCGTACCCTGCAGCGCCGGATTTTCGAGCGCGGTGCTCGTGACGAGATCGAAGAGCTTGCGGAACTCGACGGCGTCGGCCGGAATAGCCGAGGCTGAAAGCTGCGGCGCGGGACCTCGAGGTGTGCCGGGGCTTATGTCTGGCGAAGGTCCGCCGTCTGCCTGGCCTACAACCCCCTGCGTCAGCGCGCGGCGAAGCCGTCCCGCTATCTCGATCACTTTGGTCACATACTGACGGTCGTGCGGCGCCCATTTCGACGCGATGAAGGAAATGAAATCTGCTTCGGCGGCAGTGTGCTGCTTCCATCCCCGGTAAGGGGAACGCTCCAGAAACCGCCAATAGCCCGTGATGAAATTCTGCAGCGACCCGAACCGAAGATATCGGTCCCATCCATCATGCGCTTGGTAATTCACGGTTGTTGCTACGTCGGACAGATGACCGATCTCTGAGATGCCTTTCATGCCCGCGAAATTGTAGTGCTCGGTTGCCAGGCCCGAAGTGCCCCAGCTCGAACTCCAGCGCCCATTGAGCGAGCGTGACGATCTTCAAGTCCGGGTGAGCAATGCTCGTTTCGGAGCGCAGGTAGAGCTGCCGCAGGCTCGCGAACAGATCGCTTTCGGGAACCCCGGAGAGCGGAGTCGAGGGGTTCGAGACGGGCGATCCGGAGCCGGTCGGCTGGCCGCCGGAACCCGGCGTAATTGGGGTGGGGCGAGGCGCGGGGTCGATGGGTGCGACGATGGCGCCGTCGCCGGCCAGGCTTACCCCGGCGAATTCCGCGTAGGCTTCGATGACCGCCCGTGCCAGGCCGGGCTTGAGCTCCACGGCCATCCGGCAATCGTCTGGATTCTTGTCGAAAAACGGTTCGATGAGTGCCGAAGGGTGGATCTGCGTTGTGCTCGTGTGAGCGCGGTGGGGGACGCCGGTGCCGGGGTCGATGTCGCGTGCATCTTTGGTGCGACGATCAGAACGGCCTTTGCGGCCATACAGCTTCACCATCCTCGCCTGGAGCTTTGCAGCCCAGGAGATCGACGACTCATGCCCGTACCAGGTCTCGGTTCCCTGCACCTCCGGACTGGCGGCGGCGTTGAAATGCAGCTCGACAGTTGCGCGAGGAGCCCACTCCCGCACTGGCACATAGGCGCCGGGAATGTCGAAGCCGTCCCGGTAAAAGATGCGGCAGCGGATGCCTTTCTTGTCGGCGAGGGCCTTGATTTGCAGCGCAAGCTCGGAATTCCAGTGATACTCCTCGGCTCCGAGCCCTGGAGGGAACGGCGGGCTGAGGGCAGAGGTTCCGAGGCTGCGGCGGGAATGCCCCACGACCACGGCCAGGCCATCTTGATGAGGACCAGCCCGCTCCATTGTCGCCACGTCGGATGCCTCGTTGCGCCGCTCTTGGGGGTTGAGCGCGTCGAGCAGTTCCTCTGCCCGTTCACGCCAATACCGCTCGGCATTCTCACGCGCTTCTAGCGCCTCCTCCTCTCGCGCCGCGTCCGGCTCCGAGGTCGCCGTTTCGAACCCGGTTCGAACCTCCGCTCTTTCCTTCATCCGCTCCTGCTCCTCGCGGATCTCCTCGACAATTTCTATGATTCTTCTGCGGTTTTCAGACATGTGCCAAGTCCGAGTTGACTAGACTTCACGGAGGATTTCCGACACACCGGACGCGCGCGATCTTGACGGATGCCAACTGCAATTTCCATCGTTTTCGATCCGAGCGCTGCTCGCAAGCGGCGATCGGTTTCGCGATGCTCAATCCATCTTGCCCGATTCCCGCAACACGTCGGCCGCGACGCGATGCGCCTCGTTCGCCAGCGGAATTCCGCAGTACATTGCGACCAGCAGGAGAATCTCCTGGATTTCTTCGGCGGTGCAGCCGTTGCCCAGCGCCCCTTTGACGTGGACGCGGAGCTCGTTCGGGCGACCGGCCCCGGCCATCATCGCGACCATGACGAGGGACTTGGTTGCCATCGGCAGCGCTGGCCGGCTCCAGACATCCCCGTAGGCATAGGCATTGACGATGTTCTGCAACGGCTCGCCGAATGCGCCGAATGCCGTCATCCGCTGCTCGACCGCCTCGTTCCCGAACATGTCTTTGCGCAGCTGCAGTCCCTTCTCGTAGAGGTCTTCGGTATCCATCGTTTCTCTCCAATGATGAGCCCGAGCCGAGCTGGCAGAACCAACAGCAGCTCTCATTTTGGCTGATTGATCTGAGGGCGGCGGTTGAGTTGGCTGCTCGCTGGGTCGAGAATCCGAACGGCAGCAGTCGGCATTGGCGAAGCCGCTGCGTGGCGGATGTTCCCGGATTGGGATTTCTGATTTAAGGTCGGCATGGATCGCATCTGAATCGCATCCCGACCGACAACCCCATCCGCGCGCTGTTCTCTTCCCGGTGCCCAGGCAATTCTCGTTGCCTTGGAAGGCTCGGGCGGGTAACACCGTCCATCGCTTGGCTACATACTGAACATATACATTGACTGCAAATAGCTGTTGACTTCTTAATGAGGGTATACTAGAAAGCCTTCGTCTCGCTCATGAGGGGCCGTGTTCTAGAGGCGATCCTGAAGCGGAGCGAGGCTTGGCGTCCTGCGGCCGCGGCTCGCAACCGTGGACTCGGGAGGTCCGTGGAAACCGACTGTCGGGCACTATGGCCCGGCCGCGAGGAGCTCTCGCTACAGCCTTCGGCGCAAATGCCGAAGCGGGAAAGCAAGCGTACCCGGATCAGAAAGCGCCAAGGTGGAGCGCCGGAAGGCGAGCGCACCCCGGCAGGGTGCGCGCCGCGCCTCGCCAGCGCGGCAGTTGTTTGCGCCTTTCGGCGCTCCGCCGCCCCTCATTCGGGTGGCTGCAAGGAAGCTTCAAGACCCGGGCGCCGCGGCGCCGCGGGAACGAGCATTGCTGTTTGACATCGTGAGTTTCCCACCGGCCGCGCCGGCCCACTGCGCATGAAACCGGTGCTATGCTGGGCGGCCGTCGGCACGGAGTTGGGCCGCCGCCCAGGCCGAGAGGCTCGAGGTTTCTTGTTAGAATGCGAATGCGGCGAGCCCCCCGTTCCGTAAGGTGAGCAACGGCGCGCGAGAGGCGCCATTACGTTACACTGATCCCGCCCCCAGCCCGAGCTCGATAGAGCAGCGTTCATGCCTTCGTTCGACTTCACTCCCTTGCTGGCCAGCGGCTTGCCAGCGCCGGCTCCGCGATGGACAGGCTTCCCGGAATACAACTTCGCCGGCGGCCACAACGATGCCGAGCAGTTGCCCGTCGATGACGTCGTTGCTGCGGCGGTCGCGGTGCTCGAGCGGGAAGGCGCGACGCTCGCGACCTACGGCCTGGAAAGCGGTCCGCTCGGATACCGGCCGCTGCGCCAGTTTCTTGCTGCCAAGCTGCAGCGTTCCGCTGGCATCCGCTGCGACCAGGACGAGATCCTGGTCACTTCCGGCTCGTTGCAGGCAATCGATCTCGTCAACGGCGTGCTTCTCGACCGCGGCGACACCGTTCTCGTCGAGCAGGACACCTACGGCGGCGCGTTGACGCGCCTGGCCCGGCTCGGCGTCGACACCGTCGGTATCCCGCTCGATGCGCAAGGCTTGCGGGTCGATGCACTGACGGCTGCGCTCGACGGCCTCACGCGCCGGGGCGTGCGTCCCAAATACATCTACACGATCCCGACCGTGCAGAATCCGACCGGCACGATCATGGGGGAGGAGCGACGGTCCGAGCTTCTTGCAACTTTCCGAACGATACGGCGTGCCGATCTTCGAGGACGAGTGCTATTCCGACCTGGTCTGGGATGGCCGGCGGCCGCCGCGCTGTATGCGATGAGCAAGCGCGCCGGCGTCATCCATATCGGCTCCTTCTCCAAGTCGATCGCGCCGGCGCTGCGCGTCGGCTACATCGTCGCCGGGTGGGACATGCTCTCGCGCATGCTCGCGCTCAAGACCGATGCCGGTTCCGGTGCCTTGGAGCAGATGGTCGTGGCCGAGTTTTGTGCCGCTCACTTCGACGCGCATGTGCCGAGGCTGCGACGCGGCCTGCGCAGAAAGCTCGAAACGCTGATGGAAGCGCTGGCCGAGCAGTTCGGCACCGCAGCCGAGTTCGAAGATCCGAAAGGCGGGATCTTTCTGTGGGTCAAGCTGCCCGATGAAGTCGACATCCAGTTGCTGGCGCAGGCTGCCCTTGCCAGCGGCGTCGCCATCAATCCCGGCCCGGAATGGTCGACCGACAAGGCCCATGGCAAGAGCCGGATGCGGCTGTGCTTCGCCAAGCCGTCGCACGATGCGATCCGCCAGGGCGTCGCGGTGCTGGCACAGGTCTGCCGGCGCGAGTTCGGCGTTCCGAGCAGGATCGCCAATGTCGAGCGGGCGCGTGCGTGATCTCGGTGCTATTGCGTCCTGCGTCGGCTGTTCGCTTTTATGAACCGGGCGACGGTCCCGACGGCCTCTGCCTCGATGCCGAGAAAACCGTGCTGCGACTTTGCCTCGCAAGGGTCCGAGACCGGCGGATCACCGCCGTCGAGCAGTGCGATGTCCGCCTTTGCGGCTCTCGTCAGTCGCTTGCGCAGCTTCGGTGCGTCTGAGGCGGGCGTGAGGCTGCATCCGTCCATCTTGTGGGAAAGGATGAGCGTGGGGACAGGGATTTCTTGCAGCACCATGCTGGCTACGCCATCCCGGTGACTCTGCGCGATCTTCCAGTCGGGCTTGGCCCGGGTGATCGTCGACGACAGCACCAGGCCATCGATGCTCCTGAGCGCAATGGCGCCGGCGGCGGCGGAGAAGGTCCCCATGCTGGTCCCAACCAGCCAGACCGGAATGTCCGACTGCTTCCTCAGGTAGGCCGCGACCGCGCCGATATCGCCGGTATGCGCATTGCTCATGCGGAAAATTGCGTTCATGCCCTGCGGCCGATCGGAAGGAGCATCGACGACCGCGACCATGAAGTCGTGCGCGGCGAACGTGTCGCGGCTGCGCACCAGAAAATTGCCCGCACCCCACGTCATCGACGAGGCACTCTGCAGGCCGAGCCGCCCGTGACCGCCCGCGAACAGGATCACGGAAGCCACCGGCCGTTCGGCGGTGGCTTCCGTGATCCTGTTCGCGGGCGGTCACGGGCGGCTCGGCCTGCAGAGTGCCTCGTCGATGACGTGGGGTGCGGGCAATTTTCTGGTGCGCAGCCGCGACACGTTCGCCGCGCACGACTTCATGGTCGCGGTCGTCGATGCTCCTTCCGATCGGCCGCAGGGCATGAACGCAATTTTCCGCATGAGCAACGCGCATACCGGCGATATCGGCGCGGTCGCGGCCTACCTGAGGAAGCAGTCGGACATTCCGGTCTGGCTGGTCGGGACCAGCATGGGGACCTTCTCCGCCGCCGCCGGCGCCATTGCGCTCAGGAGCATCGATGGCCTGGTGCTGTCGTCGACGATCACCCGGGCCAAGCCCGACTGGAAGATCGCGCAGAGTCACCGGGATGGCGTAGCCAGCATGGTGCTGCAAGAAATCCCTGTCCCCACGCTCATCCTTTCCCACAAGATGGACGGATGCAGCCTCACGCCCGCCTCAGACGCACCGAAGCTGCGCAAGCGACTGACGAGAGCCGCAAAGGCGGACATCGCACTGCTCGACGGCGGTGATCCGCCGGTCTCGGACCCTTGCGAGGCAAAGTCGCAGCACGGTTTTCTCGGCATCGAGGCAGAGGCCGTCGGGACCGTCGCCCGGTTCATAAAAGCGAACAGCCGACGCAGGACGCAATAGCACCGAGATCACGCACGCGCCCGCTCGACATTGGCGATCCTGCTCGGAACGCCGAACTCGCGCCGGCAGACCTGTGCCAGCACCGCGACGCCCTGGCGGATCGCATCGTGCGACGGCTTGGCGAAGCACAGCCGCATCCGGCTCTTGCCATGGGCCTTGTCGGTCGACCATTCCGGGCCGGGATTGATGGCGACGCCGCTGGCAAGGGCAGCCTGCGCCAGCAACTGGATGTCGACTTCATCGGGCAGCTTGACCCACAGAAAGATCCCGCCTTTCGGATCTTCGAACTCGGCTGCGGTGCCGAACTGCTCGGCCAGCGCTTCCATCAGCGTTTCGAGCTTTCTGCGCAGGCCGCGTCGCAGCCTCGGCACATGCGCGTCGAAGTGAGCGGCACAGAACTCGGCCACGACCATCTGCTCCAAGGCACCGGAACCGGCATCGGTCTTGAGCGCGAGCATGCGCGAGAGCATGTCCCACCCGGCGACGATGAGCCGACGCGCAGCGCCGGCGCGATCGACTTGGAGAAGGAACCGATATGGATGACGCCGGCGCGCTTGCTCATCGCATACAGAGCGGGCGGCCGCCGGCCATCCCAGATCAGGTCAGAATCAGCACTCGTCCTCGAAGATCGGCACGCCGTATCGTTCGGACAATCGCGAAAGCTCGGACCGTCGCTCCTCCCCCATGATCGTGCCAGTCGGATTCTGCACGGTCGGGATCGTGTAGATGTATTTCGGACGCACGCCGGCGCGTGAGGCCGTCGAGCGCCGCCGCCAGGGCATCGACCCGCGAGCCTTGCGCATCGAGCGGGACGCCGACGGTGTCGACGCCGAGCCAGGCCAGCGCGGCAACGCCCCACCGTGGTGTCCTGCTCGACGAGAACGGTGTCGCCGCGGTAAGGAGCACGCCGTTGACGAGATCGATTGCCTGCAACGAGCCGGAAGTGACCAGGTACCCGTCCTCGTCGCAGCGGATGGCAGGGAACGCTGCAGCTGGCAGCAAGAAACTCGCGCAGCGGACGGTATGGACGGACCCTCTTTCCAGGCCGTCGGTCGCGAGCGTCACGCCTTCCCGCTCGAGCACCGCGACCGCCGCAGCAACGACGTAGTCGACGGGCAACTGCTGCGCATCGTTATGACCAGCCCGCAAAGTTTGTTCCCGGAAGACCTGTTCATCGCGGAGCGGCACCAGGGAGCCGCTGGGCAGCGAGGGAGTGAAGTCGAACAAAGGCAGCTGAACCTCTCCTCGACTCGGCTGGACGATTCTGAGTCTTCTCCAGCATTTCGCCCGCGATCATTCGACGTAATCGAAAATGCCGAGCTTCATCTCGGCAATGGCTCCCAAGTGCATCCGAGGGCCGAGCGCGCGGACCTAGCACAGTTCGCGGTCACACTCTCGCAGCATTGTTCTGCCACAGCATGGACTGAGAACAAGTCGCGCCAGAACAATCTCTCGCGCGTCTCGGCGCGATCGATACCGAACCTCTCGGAAGAGAGCTG